>NZ_JBTKYW010000001.1:0-714023 GCF_054459035.1 Synechococcus sp. LTW-G
GCAGCAACGGGAGCCAGAAGGCCCAGAGCTGCAGGCGCCAGAAGAAGCTTCTGGAACAGTTTCATTGGTCCTCACACAAGGGGACGGGTATGAACCCGTCCGAGGATCTGTATTCGCGGATACATATGCAAGGGTTGCTGTGCCGTTGGTTTCTTCCGTTTTCCTCCATGGACGCCCTTTGGGGCGTCTCAATTACTTGTTTCCCTTGCTGATGGCGCTGGTTGATTGCCCGAGCTTGCGAGCTTTTTTCTTGTCTGCTGATTGCATTGAATCAATTACTCGTGGATAACACTCCTGAATTGATGGAGTCTTCGATGGTCGTGCATCGGATATCTCAGCGCTCCGCTTTGGTGGCCTCTGCGATCAAGCGCTGAACCCGATCCAGCACGGACTCGTTGCTGAGTCGATTATTCAGGCGCTCGACCAGGAGGGGAAAGGCCAGTGGCCCCGGGCGTTGGGTGCGCTCCATCAGCCATTCACTGGAGGCCATTCGCTCCAGTGCCGCGCGCAAGCGTTGCGTCTCGAGTTGCTCCTCCAGCACCTCACGGCGGGCCTGCTCCAGCAGCAGGTGATCCGGCTCGTGTTTTTGAAAGACGTCAAAGAGCAGGGCGGCACTGATCTGCAGTTGTCCTCCTGTTTTGTTCTGTCCGGGCATGGCCTGGGTGACCAGGCCGCTGACCTGGGCAATGGAGCGAAAGCGGCGGCGGCAGAGCTCTGAGAAGTTCAGGGCCTGCTCCAGGTCGGCGTCCAGGTTGGCGACGTCGAGCAGCTCATCGCCATGGAGCTCAATCAGCTCGTCAAAGGGGTAGCGCTTGGGGGCCAGTAGCTCAAAGCCGTAGTCGTTGATCGAGACCGTGACCGTGCTGGGGCGATAACGGGCCAGACGCCAGGCCCAGAGAAAACCAATGCCTTCATGGACAAAGCGCCCTTCGAAGGGGAAGACGAAGAGATGGCTGCCCTCACGGCTCGAGCACACCTCCAGCAGGATCTGCTCCCGCCTGGGGATCCGTGACAGATCAGCCTGGCGCCGCAGCAGTGGTTCAAGCGCCCGTAATTCCGGTGTGTCGAGCTCCACTTCATCGCTCAGGCCCTGGGCACAACGATCGACCTCCTCCCGCAGGTGTTCGCTCAGCAGATCAGAGAGGGCCATCTGTCCTCCGGCCCAGGCTGGAACCGTGGAGCTCTTGCGGCTGGTGGCCTTGACCTGAGCAGTCATCTCCCGCAGGCGCACGAACTCGAGTTGCCGCCCGGCAAAGAAGAAGACATCGCCCGGTTTCAGCCGTCCTATGAAGGCCTCTTCCACATGGCCGATGACAGCGCCCCGTACAAACCGCACTGTGACGGAGCGATCCGCGGTGATCGTGCCGATGTTGAAGCGGTGATGGCGGGCGATGGTCTTGTCGAGCACCCGGTAGCGATAGGGCTGGCCCGCTTCTGCCGGCTCATCGCTGTCTGGCCTGCAGCGCACCAACTTGCGGTAGCGGGGGTAGGCCCCAAGGCATTGGCCCCCGTGCTCGAGAAAGTCCAGGCACCACTGCCACTGAGCGTCACTGAGGTTGCGGAAACTCCAGCTGCTGCGAACGGTCGCGAGTTCTTGCTCGGGCTCAAACCCCGGGCCGCAGGCCCGGCTGACCAGATGCTGAAGCAGGACATCGAGGGGGAGTTCCGGTGGTTTGCGGTGTTCCACCAAGCCACTGGCCAGGCCCCTGCGCATGGCACTGACCTCCAGCAGCTCCAAGGCGTTGGTGGGCATGAACAGCACCTGCGACGTCCCACCGGGGCAGTGGGCGCTGCGCCCGGCCCGCTGCAGCAGCCGCGCCAGATTTTTGGCACTGCCGATCTGCACCACCCGCTCCACCGGCTGGAAGTCCACCCCCAGGTCAAGGGAGCTGGTGCAGACCACCCAGCGCAGATCCCCCGCCTTGACGGCCGCTTCGATGGCTTCCCGTTCCGTGCGATCAATCGCGCTGTGGTGCAGGGCCAGGGCGTCCTCCATCTCCGGGCAGGCGAAGCGCAGGCACTGGTGCCAGCGCTCGGCCTGGTTGCGGGTGTTGGTGAAGAGCAGCGTGCTGATGGCGGGATCCAGTCCAGCTATTAACTCCTCGTACATCCGCAGTCCGAGGTGGCCCCCCCAGGGGAATCCGTCGATCTGCTCGGGCAAGAGGCTGCGGATGGCGGTCTCCCGCTGCAGTTGCGCCGAGACGATCAGGGGCTTGCTGCCTGTTGCCCCAAGGGCTGCCTGAGCTGCCTCCTCCAGGTTGCCGATCGTCGCGCTGATCGCCCAGGTGCGCAGTTTGGGCCGTTGCTGCCGCAGCCAACTCAGGCAGAGCTCACACTGGCTGCCCCGTTTACTGCCCATCAGCTCATGCCACTCGTCAATGACGACGGCCTGAAGCCCCTCGAATAATGCCGGTGCCTTGGGGTTGGCCAACAGCACACTCAGCGATTCCGGCGTGGTGATCAGGATTTGCGGTGGGGTGCGCAGCTGTTTGCTGCGCTCATAGGTCGCCGTGTCGCCATTGCGGATTCCGACACGAATCGGCCAGCCCATGGCCTCAATCGGTTGCTCAATCGCTAGCGCCAGATCCCGCGAGAGGGCCCGCAGGGGCGTGATCACCAGCAGGCGCAGGCCCTTGCCTTGGCCTGGCTCCTGGAGCATCTCGGCGATGGGCCCCATCACGGCGGCGTAGGTCTTGCCTGAGCCGGTCGGAACCTGCAGCAGTCCGCTCTGGCCCTGGAGGTAGGCCTTCCAGACCTCCTGTTGAAAGGCCATGGGTGACCAGCCTTGCTGCTGGAACCAGGCTTCGATCGGCTGAAGCGCGCTGGTCATCGCCCCTCCATCAAGGCCAGGGCAGTGGCGACGCTGTCGGCCTCAGAGGCGGGTTTGTCTTGGCGCCAGCGACTGATGCGCGGGAAGCGGACCGCCAGGCCGCACTTGTGACGTTTGGAGGGTTGCAGACCTTCGAAGGCCAGCTCAAAGACCAGGGTCGGTTCGACCGCTCGAACCGGACCAAAGCGCTCGGTGGTGTGGGCCCGGATCCAGCGATCCACTTGCCGAATCTCGCCATCGTCGAGGCCCGAGTAGGCCTTGGCGAAAGTCACCAACTCGCCCTCGTCATTCCACAGCCCAAAGCTGTAATCGGTGTAGAGGTTCGCTCGCCGACCACTCCCGGATTGGGCGTAGAGCAGGACGGCATCGAGGTGGAAGGGTTCGAGCTTGTGTTTCCACCAGTGCCCGCGCTTGCGACCCACGAGGTAGGGGGAGGGTTTCGCCTTGAGCATCAGCCCTTCGGCCCCTTTCTCCCGCGCTTGCTCCCGCAGGGGCTCGAGCTCGCTCCAGCCCTTGAGGGCAGGGGTCTCGGAGAGGCGTAAGCGTGATCGCTCCTCGCCGTGCGCTCGGGCGTCGCTCCAGCGTTGAACCAGCGTTTCCAACTGCTCACGGCGCTCCTGCAGCGGCGCTTGCCGTAGATCACATCCCTCCAGCTCCAGCAGGTCGTAGGCCATGAAGGCCGCTGGGCACTGCTTTTGTAGGGTCCGGCTCGGGGCCTTGCGTCCGAGGCGCCGCTGCAGGGTGGCAAAGGGTTCTGGGGCTGGGGCCTCGGCCTGCCAGATCAAGACCTCCCCATCGAGCACCGTTCCCTGCGGCAAGGTCTCAGCGAGGCTGATGAGCTCCGGAAAGGCCTCATTGATCAGGTCCTCGCCGCGGCTCCAGAGACTGCAACCGCCACTGCGGTGGATCAGCTGACCGCGGATGCCGTCCCACTTCCACTCCAGTTGCCACTGGTCCGCAGGGGTCTGCTGGATCTGCTCGAGTTCGATTGGGCTGGCGAGGAAAAACGGATAGGGCCTCGCCGCCAGGGCATCGCCATCACTCGCGGCTGCGGTCAGCGCGGTGAAGCTCTCAGCCGAGGGTGTGAACCCGCCCATTAGGCGATGGGCGATGAGGGCTTCATCGAGATCGGCGCTGCGGGCGACGCCGCGGGTCACCAGCCCGGTCGATACCCCGACGCGGAAACCACCACTGAGCAACTTGTTGATCAACAGGAGCTCGCTGTTGGGCAGGGTTTGCCAGCAGCGAATCACCGCGGCCTCCTGCTCCTCCCCCTCCGCTGCAGCCAGTTTCGGGAGGACCTGCTCCATCCAGTCCCCCAGGCTTCTCTCTGGGCCCTGCCTTGGTGGATCCGTTTGGTGTTGGCCCCACAGCAGGGAGACCGTTTCGGCCGAATCCCCCACCTGGTTGCTGCAGGCTTCGAACAGCCAATCCGGCAGCGCCAGGGCCTTCACGCAGATTTCGCGCAGGCGCCGGCCGGCGATCAAGCGCTTGCGGCGCTTGCCCAAGAGCAGGGCCAGGGCCCAGGCACCATCAGCCGGAGGAGCCGAGCGGAAATAGGTCTCCAGGGCCTCCAGCTTGGCTGTGGTGCTGCTGGTGCCATCGAGTTCAGCGAAGAGTGCGGAGAAGGCCTTCATGGCGTCTCCTCCTCATCGAAGCGTTCGGCTTCAAAGGCCCCCTCGAGGGGTTCAGCGCTGATGCCCTCCACCTCCTTGAGGTAGCGCGAGAGCACGGCGCTCTGGCCATGGGTCACATAAACCTGCTGGGCTTGGCTGTCCTGAATGGTTCGCACCAGTCCGGACCAGTCAGCGTGATCGCTCATCACGAAACCGCGGCCATAGCCCCGCCGGCGCCGTGCTCCCCGTACGGCCATCCAGCCGCTCACAAAGCCGTTCTGGGCCTTCACCAAGCGACTGAGCCCCCGGCTGCGGTGGGCCGCCGGCGGCGCAATCACCAGGCGTCCCGCGAGGGATTCATCCTTGGGCAACTGGGAGAGAGCCATCGTCGGTGGCATGGCAACCCCCGCCTCGCGGTAGGGCGCCATCAGTCGATCGACGGCGCCATGGAGCAGCACTGTCTCCTCGATGCCGAGTCGCTGCAGCTCGGCGAGCACTCGCTGTGCCTTCCCAAAGGCGTAGCAAAAGAGCACCGAAGGCCTGTCCGGCGCGCCGCGCCACCAGTTGACGATTTCACGGGCCACTTCCGCCCCGCTTTGCCAGCGGTAGATGGGAAGGCCAAAGGTGGCTTCGCTGATGAAGACGTCGGCCTGAACGGGCTCAAAGGGTTCGCAGCTGGGGTCAGCGCAGCGCTTGTAGTCGCCGCTGACCAGCCAGCTCTCTCCGCCGGCCTCCAGTCGGATCTGGGCGCTGCCGAGCACGTGTCCTGCCGAGTGAAAGGAGACCCGGGCGTCGCCAATGCGGTTCAGGTCCCCGTAGCCCACCGGCAACAGATTGATCTCGGCCCCCAGCCGCTCCCGCAGGATCCCCTCACTGGAGGCCACGGCCCAGTACTCCCCACATCCCGGCCGGGCGTGGTCGGCATGGGCATGGGTGATCAGGGCCCTGGGGACTGGCCGCCAGGGATCAATCCAGGCACCAGCTGCCGCGCAGTACAGCCCTTCTCGGGTGAGCTGCAGCAGGCCGCCTGGGGCGAGGGGCATGGGCGCTGGCGGGCGTCATCGGCCTGAATCATGACCACCCAGCTCCCAGCACCGCGTTTTCTCGCTAGCTAGGGGGTCCCCCTGCTGCCCTGGCATGGCCCTGCAAGCGTTTCGTGATGAGCTGGCCAGCACTGCTGTTGCCCTGGCAGCCCCGGGAACAGGACTCTTGGCGGCGGATGAATCCACCGGAACCATCGGCAAGCGTTTTGATTCGATTGGCCTGGAGAACAGCGAGGAGAACCGGCGCGCCTACCGCAGTCTTCTGGCCACCACCGAGGGCCTCAGCGAGCACATCTCTGGCGTGATTCTGTTCGAAGAAACCCTCTTTCAAGACAGCACGACTGAGGCCGGTGGGGGACCGATTGTCGAGTTGTTCAAGGCCCAGGGCATCGTTCCCGGGATCAAGGTCGATCAGGGGGTGGAGCCCTTGGCCGGCGGCTTAGAGGGCGAATCCTGGTGCACCGGCCTGAAGGGCTTGGCGGAGCGGGCAGCGCGCTACTACGAACGCGGTGCGCGCTTTGCGAAGTGGCGGGCGGTGCTGCAGATCAGCTCCCATGGCTCACCATCGGAGCTCTCCGTTAAGGAGAACGCCTGGGGATTGGCCCGCTATGCCCGCACCGTTCAGGAGCAGGGCCTGGTGCCGATCGTGGAGCCGGAGATCCTGATGGACGGTGAGCACGACATCACCACGACCGCCGCGGTCCAGGAATGGGTGTTGCGCACCACCTACGAAGCCCTGGCGGTCAATGGGGTCTTTCTTGAGGGCAGCTTGCTGAAGCCGTCGATGACCTGCGCAGGGGCGTCCTGCCCCCAGCAACCCACGGCCGAAGAGGTGGGTGAATTCACGGCCCGCACCTTGATGCGCACGGTTCCCTCGGCCGTACCCGCGATCCTGTTCCTCAGCGGGGGCCTCAGCGAAGAGGACGCGAGCCTCTGTCTCAACGCCGTGAACCAGGCGGCCTCTGGAGCCCCTTGGCACCTGGGCTTCTCCTATGGCCGGGCTCTCCAGCATTCCTGCATCAAGCACTGGGCAGGATCGGATCTCAAGGCGGGGCAAGCAGCCCTGATGGCCAGGGCCCGTGCCAACGGCGCCGCCAGCCTGGGCAGTTATGTCGCTGGATCCGAACCCTCGGATGACAGCAGCCTCTTTGTGGCGAACTACAGCTATTAGCGGCTCATCTCGAGCATTTTTTGAATCGGTGCGAGGGCCCGCAGGCGCATCGCTTCATCCATCTCGATGCGCGGCTCCATCGACTCCAGGCATTGCCAGAGCTTCTCAAGCGTGTTCAGACGCATGTAGGGGCAGGCGTTGCAGCTGCAGCCATCGGCGCCGGGCACCTCAAAGAACGCCTTGCCTGGAACGGCCTTGCGCATTTGGTGCAGGATTCCTGGTTCCGTCAGAACAATGAACTCCTGGGCTGCACTGGCTTCGGAACGCCGCAGCAGGGCGCTGGTGGAGCCGATGAAGTCGGCGTGGTCCAGGAGGTGCTGCTGGCACTCCGGATGGGCCAGCACCTCTGCCTTGGGGTGATCCAGTTTCAGTTGCAGCAGGCCCTGCTCGCTGAAGGTTTCGTGAACGATGCAGCTACCCGGCCAGAGGGTGAGTTCCCGGCCGCTCTGGCTCTGGACCCAGCGCCCCAGGTTTTGGTCCGGCGCAAACAGGATCGGTCGATCAGTGGGGAGCTGATTCACCAGATCGACGGCATTGCTGCTGGTGCAGATCAGGTCGCTCTGGGCTTTGACTGCAGCCGAACAGTTGATGTAGCTGACCACCAGGTGGTCGGGATGCTCGGCCCGAAACTGGGCGAAGCCATCGGCTGGGCAGGCATCCGCCAGGGTGCAGCCCGCCTCCAGATCCGGCAGCAGCACGGTCTTCTGGGGGCTGAGGATCTTGGCGACTTCGGCCATGAAGTGCACCCCGCAGAAGACGATCACCTCGGCGTCGGTGGCCGCTGCCTTGCGGGAGAGCTCAAGCGAATCGCCAATGAAGTCGGCGATGTCCTGAATCTCTGGCTCTTGGTAGTAGTGGGCCAGGATTACGGCATTGCGTTGCCGTTTCAATGCGGCAATGGCCTCCGGTAGATCCCGGTGAGCAGGGCAACCGGAGGCGGTGTTCTGGGCTGCCGCGAAAACCAAGGATCTGGCCCTAAGTGGTGCAGGATGGCGGAAGCCTAGGCACCGCTTGGCCCCCCTCCGCATTGCCATCGCCGGAGATTTGCATGGCCAATGGGACGGCCTGGATGAGGAGGTTCTGTCCCAGGTCAAACCGGACGCCCTACTGGTCGTGGGCGACCTCAGCGACGGCCAGCAGGCCATCCCCAAGCGTCTCTCGCGCCTGGCCTTGCCCTTGGCCTGCATCCTGGGCAACCACGACACCGGCCGCGATGCCAGTGGCCGCACCCTTCAGGCGCAGTTGACGCTTCTGGGGGATCTGCACTGCGGCTGGGGCCTGCGGGAGTTGCAGCCCCCGGGGCTGGCTGTCGTGGGAGCCCGTCCGGCCAGTGCCGGAGGGGGGCATTACCTCAACCGCGCCGCCGAGGCGGTCTTTGGTCCGGTGGGCGTCGAGGAGTCTGCCGAGCGCATCACTGCAGCGGCATTGCGGGCTGATCCCTCGATCCCTCTGGTGGTTTTGGCCCATTCCGGTCCGACGGGTCTGGGTAGCGAGGCCTCCGATCCCTGCGGCCGCGATTGGAAGGCCCCGGCCTGTGATTGGGGCGATCAGGATTTAGCCCTGGCGATCGATCGCATTCGCCGCAGTCGTCCTCTGCCGTTGGTGGTGTTTGGCCACATGCATCACCGGCTGAAACGCGGTCAGGGGGAGCGTCAGAGCTTCTGCCGGGATCGATCCGGGACGGCCTATCTCAATACCGCGTTTGTCCCCCGCCACAGCGAGGACGCCCAGGGTCGTGCCCTGCGGCATTTCAGTTGGGTGGAGTTCCAGGGCGGCGTGCTGCAGGAGGTCTCCCATCGCTGGTTCAGCCATGCCGGCGCCCTGCTTTACCGCCAGACGCTCTATCGCGCGGAGGACGTTTAGACGGTGCTGATTTACGTCTGTATCAGCGGCCATGGCTTTGGCCATGGCTCCCGCGTCGCCTCTGTCTTGAGCGCCCTGCACCGGTTGCAGCCGTCCTGGCGGATCGTGCTCTCGACGCCCCTGCCGGCTCGTTTCCTCAACCTGGCCTTCGAGGAGATTCCCTTTGAACACCGCCCCTTGCGCTGGGATGTCGGAGTGATCCAGGCCGATGCCCTCGGGGCTGATCCAGACGCGACCCTGGCGGCGCTGGAGGCCCTGGACGAGCGCTTGCCCCAACAGATTCAGCAGGAGCTGGCCTGGCTAAGAGAGCAGGCTGAACCGGTTGTGTTGCTCGCGGATGTCCCCCCCGATGCGGCCCGTTTGGCGAGGGCCCTCGCCGCCCCGTTGATCTGGATGGGCAATTTCGGCTGGGATGCCATCTACAGGCCCATGGGTGGTTCCTTTACGGCCCTGGCAGAGCGGGCCCTGGGGCTCTACCGCCAGGGAACGGCTTTGATTCGCTGCCCCCTGGCCATGGAGATGGACTGGGGGCTCCCCTCCCATGACGTCGGTCTCACCGCCGGTCGTCCGCGCCTGGATTCAGCAGCGGTGCGCGATCGACTGAATCTGCGCGCAGCCCCAGATCGGACCGTGCTGATGGGATTCGGTGGATTGGGCCTCCAGCTCAACCCTGGGCTGTTTGCCCGTTGGCCAGACCACCACTTTCTAGTGAGTGATCCCGGGCTGCACTGCGAGGCCAAGAACGTCAGCGTTCTCCCGCAGGATCTCCGCCCCCTGGAGGTGATGCCCCTCTGCTCGCGCGTGATCACGAAGCCCGGCTACAGCACTTTTTGTGAGGCAATGGCCCTGGGGCTTGGCATTCACCTGGTCCATCGCGAGGGCTTTGCGGAGGCCCAGGTCCTGGAAGAGGCCCTGCAACGGCATGCTCCCCATCGCCTGTTGAGCCGGGCGCAGTTGGAGAAAGGGGAGTGGCAGCTCGATCAGCCGTTGATCCCGGCCAGCGGATCCGGCTTGCCTCCCGATGGGGCCGATCAGGCGGCTCGGATCCTGATCGCCTTGGCTTCGGACTTGAGGTGCTGATCTGCTGAAACTCTCAGCCTTTTGTTCTTTTTGTCACCACAAACTGTGATTGAGAGTGATGCGAACACGGTCGCGCAGTTCTTGATGCTGGTGGACGGTTATTGCACTGGTATGGATGACTTGCCTGTTTGACGGTTTGATAGGCAAACTCTACGCATCCAATTAATTAGTTGCCATACCTCGGCAGGAAATAGCTTTCCCGCCCCACGTAGACAGCTTGTTGGTTCGGTGCGCAGGTCGTGCACCCTCCCGGGTGTCCCTTTTCCGTGCGCTGCTCTTTGCCTTTGTTGGTTTGACCACTCAGATCCCCTCGAAGTCGATTGCTCCTTCGAGCTCTGTCTGCTCAACCCTCGCCCTTCCTCTCTTTTCCCTGGCCGGCGTTGCCCTGGCTCTGGCTCCGCTGCCTGCCCTTGCCGATGCCGGCAAGCTCAAGCCCCAGGTCAGCGAGACCAGCGACGTCAGCCTGTTGCCGGCCCTCCCTCCGGTGCCTCGGGCTCCTGCCATGCCCCGCTCAAGGCTGGCCATGCTGGATGGCAATGACGGCATGATCAGCCCTGGCGGTCCCTTCCGTTACGTCATCACGCCCGAGCGCCGTGCCCTGCTGAACACGATCCGTTTCGCCGAGGGCACCTGGGCCCGTGGTGAAGATCTCGGTTACCGCGTGATGTTTGGTGGCGGTCTGATGGGCGGACTGGAGCGCCATCCCAACCGCGTGATCTATTCCGGTCGCTACGCCAGCGCCGCTGCGGGTGCCTACCAGTTCATGCCCTTCACCTGGACGATGGCCAGTCAGAAGCTTCGTCTTGCCGGCTTTGGTCCCCACGTGCAGGATCAGGCGGCCCTGTTTTTGATCCAGCGCCGCGGGGCCCTGGCCTTAGCCGATCGTGGCGAGTTCACCCCCCAGTTGGCGGCGAAGTTGGCGCCGGAATGGGCCTCGTTTCCGACCCTGGCCGGATACAGCTATTACGGCCAACCGGTGAAGCGCTACACCGCCCTTAAGGCCTTTTACGAGCAGAGCCTCGCCCAGCTGAAAACCCTGGCAGAACCTGCTCAGGAGCCTGTGGTTGAGCTCCCCACCTGTGAGCCTGTGCAGTCCCTGCGCTGCCGTCTTCAGGCCCTCGATCGCATCGGTCCCAAGCCCAAGAGCCTGGGGATCTAAGCCAGGGCTCCTCAGCCCTGGTCGCCTTCCTTCAGGCGGGTTTTACCGATCGTGTTTTGGGCGATCAGGTAAGCCACCGCAATCGCCCCGACAAAGCCCAGGGCGTTGCGCACCAGTGGAAGCAGATCAGAGGTGCGGGTGATGATCGGTGCGACGCCGAACACCCCGAACAGGATCACCCAGAGGGGGGAGAGCAGCAGCACCCAGGCCCATTCCACGCTGTGCTCAGGTTTGCGGGGGTAGGCCGCAAAACCAACGATCAAGCCCCCAAGGATCGAGGTGGCCAGCGTCAGCAGCCATTGCTCCTGCGGCAGGCCGGGCACCACCTGGCAGCCGCCAATTTCAAGGCAGCCCTTCACCGTGTGGAGTGAATCGAGGATCGCCGCATCCTGGCCGTGGTCGCGGACGTAGTACTGGTTGCCAAAGCGGGTTTGCAGCTCCACCCAGTAGGTGCGGGGCATCAGGGCAAACAGCGCATCACCCACGTTGAAGTTGAGCAGGTTGCCGCCGCGCTCATCAGCAATCAGCAGCAGGGAGCGCTCATCGAGGCCCCAGAAATCCTTGACCGCCAGGCCTGGGGTGCGGTCGTATTGCGTCAGGACCCGCAGCTTCCAGCCGCTGACGGCTTCGAAATCGTCGATTTCGGCTTCGAGTGCCGCCCGCTGGTTGTCGGTGAGGATCTTGGCCAGGTCGATCACCGGTGTGGGGTGATCGGGCAGCAGGTCCGGATTGTCGTAGGCCCAGGCTGGAGCGGCCCCCCAGCCCAGCAGCAGCACCAGGCCGAGGGCCAGGCCCACCAGCCAACCGCGAAGGGCTTGGGCTGCACGCGGCTCGAACATGGCACCTGCTTCAGTGGCGAGCATTCTCCCTGAGTCCTCCTCAGCGCCGTGAGTTCTGCACCTTCCTCTCTGCATTCAGCTCCGGTCTGGCTGGCAGAGCGACTGGCGGCAGCCGGGGGCTGGGTTCCGTTCAGGACCTACATGGACTGGGCTCTCCATGACCCCGTCCATGGCGCCTATGGGGCTGGGCGGCTGCGCGTTGGCCCAGCAGGGGATTTCGCCACCTCCCCGTCCCTTGGTCCTGATTTTGCAGAGCTGCTCTTGCCGCAGCTGTTGCAGTGGTTCCAGCAGCAGCCGGCCGAAGCCCCCTTAGCCCTGATCGAGACCGGGCCTGGGGAAGGCCACTTGGCCCTTCAGCTCGCGCAGGGGATTGCCCGGGAGGCGCCGGAGCTGGTGGTCCGAATGGAGTTGGTCCTGGTGGAGCCGAACCCTGGGATGGCAGAGCGTCAACGGGGCTTGTTGGCCGATGCACCGCTGCGATGCCGCTGGCAATCCTTTGACGAGCTCCAAGCCAGCCCCCGCTCTGGCGTGATGCTTGCCCATGAGGTGCTGGATGCCCTGGCGGTGGAGCGGGTCATCTGGCACAACGAGCGCTGGTGCCTGCAGGGGGTATCGCTGGAGACCGGCGCCGATGGCGCTGCTGTCCTGCGGCTTGCGGCTGGTCCAGCACTCGAGGACCCACTGCGTCAGGAGCTGGAGGCCCTGACCCCTGGGCCCCAGCGTCCGGACGGTTGGTGCACGGAGTTGCATGTCGGTTTGCGCCCCTGGCTTGAGCAGGCCGCCCAGTCCCTCAGCAGCGGTCAGTTGCTCGTGATCGACTACGCCCATGAGGCCTGGCGTTATTACGCAGCGCAGCGCAGCCGGGGCACATTGATGGCCTACCGCAACCAGCGGGCCAGTGATGACCCGCTGCTGGAGCCGGGCCAGTGGGACCTCACGGCCCACCTTTGCTTAGAGACCTTGGAGCGCTCAGCGTTGGCGGCCGGTTGGACCCCCCTCGGTCAACGCCGTCAGGGCGAAGCCCTGTTGGCGTTGGGCTTGGCCCAGCGCCTGCATGCGCTGCAGCAGGGCGCACCATCGGAGTTGGCTGAACTGCTCAGTCGGCGTGAAGCACTGCTGCGTTTCGTGGATCCTGCGGCCTTGGGCGACTTCCGCTGGATGGCCTTTGCGCGTTCGCCAGGCTCAAGCCAGCAGCCGTACTTTCTGCAGGACCCGCCCTTGAGTTAGCGGCAGCGCTTCAGGGCCGCGAGCACCTGCTCGGGGCTCACGTCATCACGAATCTCCACGTGGCCTAGGCCCGTCGGCAGGACAAAGCGCACGCGGCCCTCGCGCACTTTTTTGTCCCCTTGGAGGCACTGCAGGACCGCCTCGGCATCAAGCTCGGGCCAGACCATGGGCAGACCCGCCGCTTTGATCACGGCTCGCTGACGGCGCTGATCCTCCTCGCTCCAGAGCCCCAATTCCAGGCTGAGTTCCCCGGCGGCGACCATCCCGATCCCGACGGCCTCGCCATGGAGATAGGTGCCATAGCCGCAGAGGGCCTCGACCACATGGCCAAGGGTGTGGCCGTAGTTGAGGATCGCCCGCAGTCCGCCTTCGCGCTCATCGGCGGCCACCACCTTGGCCTTGGCGGCAGCGGAGCGCTCGAGCACGCTCTGGAGCAACGCGCTTGGAAGGGTGTCCATCGAGGCCAGGCGGTCCCCGGCTGCCTCCAGTTCGTTGAACAGGTCGGGGTCGCCGATGACGCCGTACTTGATCACTTCTGCCATGCCGGCGCGGAACTCACGCTCCGGCAGGGTGGCCAGGGTCTCGGGATCGATCAGCACCAAGCGCGGTTGGTGGAAGGCGCCGATCAGGTTCTTACCGCCGGGATGGTTGACCCCGGTTTTTCCGCCGATGGAGGCATCCACCATGGCGAGCAGGGTGGTGGGCACCTGCACGACCGCGATTCCCCGCAGCCAACTGGCCGCCGCAAAGCCGGCCATGTCCCCCACCACACCACCGCCAAGGGCCACGATCAGTGAGCCGCGCTCGAGCTTGCGGGCAAAGGCGGCGTCGTGGATCAGCCCCACGGTGGCTGGCGTTTTTTGGTCTTCCCCGGCTTCGATCACCAGCTGGCTGGCGTTAAACCCTGCGGCCTCCAGGCTGGCCAGGGCTTGCGCCCCGTAGTGCTGATGGACCACGGGGTTGGTCACGATCAGCACCTTGGTGCCCGCCTTGATGCCTTGGCCCAGGATCTGTTCACCGAGGGCCGAGAGCGCTCCCCGGCCGATGACCACGGGATAGGGATTGGCGCTCAGCGCCACCTCGATGGTGCGGATCGCGGCGGCCGTGGCGCTCATGGAACAACGCTGCTGTCGCTTGAGGCTATCGGTCGCCTGCTGCCGTGAGCACCTCCAGCAGGGCCGTGCCATAGCGCTCACGCTTGGCGTTGCCAATGCCGCTGACGCCGGCGAGTTCGCTGAGGGAGGCGGGCCGCTGCGCCGCCAGCTCCACCAGGGTGCGGTCGTGGAACACCAAATAGGGCGGTACGCCTTGCTCACGCGCCTGCTCGCGTCGCCAGCTCTTCAGGGCCGCCAGCAGCGGGTCATCCGCTGCCACGGCCGCATCGCTCGGGATGCTGCGGCGCCGTTGCTCCTTCGCTGGCGGCGGCAGGACCAGCTCCAGCTCCTGCTCGCCTCTGAGCAGTGGCTGCACCAGCTCGGGCGGACCAAAACACAGCCCCCCCTTGGCGTCCTCCGGGGAATGCAGGGCCCCAAGACTCACCAGCTGCCGCAGCAGGGCCTGCCACTGGCCCCGGTCCAGCTCCTTGCCGATCCCGTACACGCTCAACTGGTCGTGCCCGAGCGAGCGGATGCGCTCGGTGTTACCGCCAAGCAACACGTCCACGACATGGCCCGCGCCAAAGCGCTGCCCTGTCCGATAGACCGCTGAGAGCGCCTTCTGCGCCACGACGCGGCAGTCGCTGCGCTGCTGGGGCTCCAGGCAGCCATCACAGTTGTTGCAGGGCTCGAGAAGCTCTTCACCGAAATGGCGCAGCAGCACCTGACGCCGGCAGCCGCTGGCTTCGCTGTAGGCGATCAGGGCATCGAGCTTGCCGCGCTCGATGCGTTTCTGCTCCTCACTGGCGCCGGAGTCGTCGATGAAGCGGCGCAGCTGCGGGATGTCGCCTCCGCCGTGGGCCATCCAGGCCACCGCCGCTAGGCCATCGCGACCAGCCCGGCCGGTTTCTTGGTAATAGGCCTCGAGACTTTTGGGCAGGTCCACGTGGGCCACAAAGCGCACGTCGGGTTTATCGATTCCCATCCCGAAGGCGATCGTGGCCACGACGACCACACCACTCCCCAGACGGAAACGCTGCAAGGCCTTGCGCCGTGCCTCGGCATCCATGCCGGCGTGGTAGCCGATGGCATCAAATCCAGCGGCCTTGAGTTCTGCGGCGATGCGGTCCACCCGGCTGCGGGAGCGGGCGTAGACAATCCCCGATTCGCCGCGGTGCTCCGCCAGGAACTGCAGCAACTGCGCGTTACCGCTCTGTTTGTGGCGCAGGAGGTAGCGAATGTTGGGGCGATCGAAGCTGGCCAGAAACACCTCGCCCTCCTGCAGCTGCAGGCGCTCGCGGATGTCGAGCTGGGTGCGCGGGTCGGCGGTCGCGGTCAGGGCCAGCCGCGGCACCTGGGGAAAGCGCTGCGCGAGCTGATCGAGTTGGCGGTACTCGGGCCGGAAGTCATGCCCCCACTGCGAGACGCAATGGGCCTCATCGATGGCAAAGAGGGCCAGCGGCATGGACCCCAGTCGCTCCAGCAGATCACCGCTGACCAGCCGCTCCGGTGAGACATACAGCAGATCCAGTTGGCCCTCGCTGAGCTGACGCCAGACCCGTTGGCTCTCGCCGGCCTCGAGGCCGGAGTGCAGGGCGGCGGCTGCAATCCCGAGCTGCTGCAGCGCCTCCACCTGGTCCTGCATCAGGGCGATCAGTGGCGAAATCACCACCGCCAGCCCAGGGCTGCAGAGCGCGGGGACCTGATAACAGAGAGATTTGCCACCGCCGGTGGGCATCAGCACCAGACCCGATCCGCCGCCGATCACGTGGCGCACGATGGCTTCCTGTGGGCCGCGGAAGCTGGCGTAGCCAAACACCCGTTGCAGCACCTCCAGCGGATCGCGGCTGCTTGGACTGGGCATGGGGCGCCTGGCTGATCGGAAAAGATCCACCACAATGGCGCGATATGGCTGAGCGTTCCCTCCGCACCGGTGCCTCCTCCTCAACCGCCTGGGCTTTCCTGGCGCCGGCGTTGCTGCTGATCTCCCTGTCGGTACTCATCCCAGCGGTGATGGCCCTGGTGATGAGCTTCACCCAGACCGGTCTCGATGTCAGTGAACCGCTGCGTTTTGTCGGGCTGGCCAACGTGCGCCGCCTGCTGGCGGACCCGATGTTCTTCAAGGTCCTTGGGACAACCCTGGCCTACCTGTTTGGTGTGGTCCCGCCGGTGGTGCTCGGTGCCCTGGCCCTGGCGGTGCTGGTGAACCGTCAGCTCCCAGGCATCCATTGGTTTCGCGCGGCCTTCTACACCCCGGTTCTGGTCTCGATCGTGGTGGCGGCCATCGCTTTCCGCTGGCTCTACGCCGAGAACGGTCTGATCAATGGCTGGCTCGGCAGCCTCCTGGGTCCTGGCTTTGAGCCGATTGGTTTCCTGACCAATCCACTCCTGGCGCTTCCGGCGGTGATGCTCGTGACCCTCTGGAAGGGCCTGGGCTACTACATGGTGATTTTTCTGGCCGGTCTCCAGGGGATCCCTGCTGACCTCTACGAAGCGGCGGAGCTCGACGGCAGTGAGGGTTGGCGCAAGCACCTCGACATCACCCTGCCCCTGCTGCGTCCCTACGTCACCTTGGTGGCGGTGATCTCAGCGATTGCGGCCACCAAGGTCTTTGAGGAGGTCTATTTGATGACCCAGGGGGGACCCGCCAACAGCACCAAGACCCTGGTCTATTACGTCTACGACCAGGCTTTTGCGGAGCTCGAGATCAGCTATGCCTGCACGGTCGGCCTGGCCCTGTTCGTCATTGTCCTGTTGCTCTCGCTTGTTCGCTTTGCCTTCGCCGGCGACGGCGGCTTGACCTAGTAGCGGCGCAGACGAATGCAGCAATCGCACGCATCCTTGGAGAGCGTTCGAAATGGGTCATGGTTGCTGCGATCGACTCGGTTCTGGAACGTCTGAGCGCGGCAGGTGTGCGGCAGGTCGCCGTGACCTGGGACAACCATGCCGGGGAGACCCTGGTGAAAGTGGTGCCCTTGCGCCACCTGCCCGATGCCATCGCTAAGGGTGTCGGCTTCTCACCGGTGTCGGATGCCTTTCGCTCCGATGGCGTGATTGATGGGGCGCATCGCCTGGCACGCCCCGATGGCGATCTCAGGCTTCGGGCTGATCTAGAGTCCATGGCGATGCTGGAACCACAGCTCGGCTGGGCTTGGGCCGCGGGAGAGCGCTGGGATCGCCAGACCGGCCCCTATGCCGCGGATCAACGTCACTTCTGCCGACGGATGGAATCGGAGCTCGAGGACTCCGGCTGGCGGCTTCGCGCCGGCTTTGAACTGGAGTGGGTCGTCGTTGTTCCTGGGGCAGATGGAACGCCGCAGTCCGTTCTTCCTGGTGGGCCCTATGGCGCGGATCGGTTGATCGAGGGCTTGGATTACGCCTCGGCCCTGCTCAAGGCCCTGGATGACGCCGAGGTTCCTTGGCTGCAGTTCCATCCCGAATACGGACCGTCCCAATTCGAGTTGTCGTTTGCGCCTGATCGATCCCTGACCATTGCCGACCATCTGATTCGCGCTCGCTTGGTGATCCAACGGGTGACCAGGCGATTTGGTTGGTACAGCAGTTTCAGTGCCAAACCCCGCCTGGATTGGGTGGGTAATGGCGGTCATCTGCACCTCAGCGTTCTCCATGACCAGGGCCCCATCCTTCAAGGGGGAGAGGGCTCCCATGGCCTGAAACCGGAGGGGGAAGCGTTAATCGCGGGCTTGCTTGAGCAGTTGCCCTCTCTGATGGCCCTGGCCAGTCCTTCCCCTGTGTCCTATCTGCGCTTGGTCCCGAGCAGTTGGTCGGCTCCCTTTCAGGTCTGGGGTGTGGAAAATCGAGAAGCTGCCCTCCGTCTTGTCCCGAGTGCTGCCGATGGTTCTGCCGCGCATCTCGAGATCAAGGCGGTCGATCCAACGACGAATCCCTATCTCCTGCTAGGGGCTTTGCAAGCCCAAGTGAAGGAGGCGCTTGCGCGTCCGCGAGTTCTGCCGCCAGCGCAGATCGGTGACCCGGCGGCTGCCCCGGGATTCTCGGCTCGACGTTTGCCGTCGAGCCTGCTCGAGGCCCGTGACGCCTTGGCGGCTGATCAGGTGCTGGAGGCCGCCATGGGCCCATTGCTGCATGGATCCCTGTTGGACAGCCTGGCCGCTGAAATTCAGAGGGTGCAGCAGCTCCCTGTGGAGGAGCAGATCAGCAGCTGTTGTTGGTGGCCGTTGGTCGGAGGCTTGGCCTGATGCAACGCCCAGCTCTCCCGATCGCTGCGGCGCTCGGGAACACGGTCGAGTGGTTTGACTTTGCTGTGTATGGCTACTTCGCCCATGCCATTGGCGCGGCGTTCTTCCCTTCTGATCGGCCCTCGTTGCAAATGGTGAGCGCCTTCGGGGTGTTTGCAGTCGGCTACTTGATGCGCCCGGTCGGTGGCCTACTCCTCGGGCCCATTGGCGATCAATGGGGACGCCGCGTCCTGTTGTTGATCAGCGTGTTTGTGATGGGCTGCTGCAGCTTGGCCATCGCCCTGTTGCCCACCACGGCCCAGATCGGACCCAGTGCTGCTCTGCTGTTGGTGCTGTTACGGATGCTTCAGGGCCTCTCGGTTGGGGCGGAATACTCCGGAGCGATTTCCTGGAGCGTTGAAACGGCGCCCGGTCACCGGCGGGCCTTCTTCTCCAGCATCACCGCCAGCGGCGCCACGGTTGGCTTCATTGCTGGTTCCGCAGCCGCGGCTCTGGTCAGCCTGGCTTTCTCAGCGGAGGCGATTGAGGCTGGAGCCTGGCGCTGGCCCTTTGCCTTTGGGGCTCTGCTGTCGTTCGTTGTCCTTCTGCTGCGCCGGAGCCTGGAGGACAGCCGGCCTGGCGATGCGGCGAGCGGATGGCGTGCTCAGTTCCAACTGCTGTTTCAGCAGTGGCCAGCCATGGTTCGCCTGGTGGGCAGCGTCGCTCTGGTGACCGCGATTTTCTATCTGGCGGCGGTCTATTACGTCGATGTGATGGTGGCGGCCCATCCCGAGCAGGCGGCTCTCTTAAACGGCTTCACCTCTCTCGTTCAGGTGTTCAGCCTGCTGCTCGCGCTGTTGGGGGGCTACCTGGCCGATCGCTGGGCGCCTTTGCCACTCCTGCGCCGTTCCCTGGCCGTGCTGATGCTGGCGCTGGTGCCCGGTTTTCTCTTGCTCGCCTCTGGCTCCATCGCTGGGTTTGTTTGGGGCCAGGCGCTGTTGCTCTTGCCGACCTTCTTCTATTCCGGCATTACCCCTTACCTGCACGCCTCGTTCTTCCCCGGGGGAGCCCGTTGCGGTGCCTTCTCGTTCTCCTACAGCCTGTCGGTAGCCCTCTTTGGCGGATCCGCTCCTCTCGTCGTGGGCTGGATGGTCAATGCGGCGCACTGGAGTTCGGGTCCGCTGCTGTATCTGGTGCTGCTGGCCGTGCTGGCGTGGTGGGCGTGGTCTCGCAAACCGCCCTATCTGGAGCCTCGACCGAGTTAGGCCTTGCATGCGAAATTGAACGATTGGAGCTCAAAGCGCATGGGCCCTGCGATTGGCATCGTCGGCGGCGGCCAGTTGGCCTGGATGCTCGCCGAGGCTGCCCAACGCCGGCAAATCGCTCTGCAGGTCCAAACCCCTTCAAGTGAGGACCCTGCGGTCTCGCTGGCTGCAGGGGTGGTCCAGGCTCCCGTGCGCGATGTCGCGGCTACGGCGGAGCTGGCGACCCGTTGCTCCGCCATCAGCTTTGAGAACGAGTGGATTGATCTGGAGGGTCTGGCGCCCTTGGCGGCCCAAGGGGTCCAGTTCGTTCCAAGCCTGCAGGCGCTCCAGCCCCTGGTCTGCAAGCGCAACCAGCGGGAGCTGCTGCAGCGTTTAAACCTCCCGTCCCCGCGCTGGTTCCCCCTGACGGCGGCCATCCCGCCGAAGGCGAATGCAGCCTCAGCAGGGCGTCCCGCTCCTGCGGCGGTTTGTCCGGAGGGTTTCAGCTTTCCGCTGATGGCCAAGGCCGCCACAGGTGGCTACGACGGCAAAGGCACGGCGGTTCTTCAGGGTCTTGATGACCTGGCGGCCTTGATCGCTCGCGTTGATCCGGCCAATTGGATCGTCGAGGAGTTCGTCGCGTTTGAGCAGGAATTGGCCCTGGTTGCAGCCCGCGATCGCTTTGGTGAGGTGGTCTGTCTGCCGTTGGTGCAGACCCACCAGCATCAGCAGGTCTGTGATTGGGTCCTGGCCCCGGTGGAAGCCAGCCATGCCCTGCAGCAGGCCGCCCGCAACATCGCCGCATCGCTGCTCACGTCCCTGGACTACGTAGGGGTGTTGTCGCTGGAGTTTTTCTATGGGCGCAGCGGCTTACTGATCAACGAGTTGGCTCCCCGCACCCATAACTCCGGTCATTACTCGATCGAGGCCAGCAGTTCCAGTCAGTTCGATCTGCAACTGCTGAGTGTCAGCGGCGAGCGTCTTGAGGAACCGTCGCTTCTGGTGCCAGGCGCCTTGATGGTGAATCTGCTGGGGTTTGAGCAGCGCTCCGCTGAGGATCCAGCTGCGGACTACAGCGAGCAGCGTCAGGCCCTAAGCGCCCTTCCGGAGGCCCATCTCCATTGGTACGGCAAACGGGGCTCCTCCCTTGGCCGGAAGTTGGGACATCTGACGGTCTTGCTGCGCACCAGCGAACCGGAGCAGCGCCGCGAGGAAGCGATGCAACGCCTGCAGCAGGTCCGTGAGATTTGGCCACTGCCCGGCGATCCAGGCGCCGCTTGATGGGCCTAGGATTTCAGAGGACTGCTGTGTTGGTCACTGCCTTTTACAGTTTTCTGATCTGACTCCCTTTTCGACTTGGGGCGTCTGTCGCGACAGTGCCGTAGACCGGCCTCGTAGCCGGAAACGAATCTGCGCTTTGACTCCCCTTCTGGTTTATCCAGGTCGGAATCTGGGGCAGAACGGCACAGCGGTTCACCCCATTGCAGCGCAGTCAATCTCGGGTTTTGCTCAACCCGATTGACTGAGGAGCTGTCTGCCACATTGACTGACAGCTGAGCGTTGTCCCGAGCTTCTGGCGAGGCTTCGATTAGCCCCTTCAGTGTTCCCCATAGATCTCAGCACTGAAGGGAGCATGAACGCTGCCGGAGTCCTTGTGAGATCAAGAGGGAGCTTCCGAAATTTGTGATGGGATTACAAGCCCATAGGGGTTGGACACCCACGTGCCCTCCCAATCCCCACGCTCGGCCGCCCCTTTCACAAGGAAGCAGCCAGGGCTAGACCAGATGTAGGCAAGGAGAGGTTGATGGAACCACTCACTGACGGCATCCTCATGGCGCTGTTCCTTTGGGCAGCGGTCGCGGTCATCAAGAAAGGGTCTTTGAAGAAACCAGAACCGTCTTGCCACGTGTGCATCCGGTAAGGCGACGACAAACCCCTGGCGGATTGCTGACCTTCGCTGATTCAGCAAGCTCTCCGACAGAAACCCTGCTCAATATCTGGATGAGCCTGTGTGATTCACCTTTGGTGTCTGCGTTTAAGCGTATGAGCTTGTTTTTATCTCTCGCTACTTATGCCGACTCGTGAGTGCGATTGATGCATCCTTTCACTTGTCGATAGCTCTCTGGAGTCCTGGTTGTCACCTGAAGAGGTGGCGGAAGCTTGTGGCGGGATCTTCCGACACTCTCGTTTCCCAGCACGAAAAAAAAACTTCTGACAGGTTCAGCTAGAGCCTGGGAAAGTTCTAGCCCAATAGTGAGGTTGACTCCCGGTGCAACTTTGATGTGAGGAGCTTTTTTGAAGTCCTTAGTCCTCTACTGGCTTGTTTGTCTTTAGATTGAACTTTGCTATTGCCTCTGGATAAGTGACCTCTCCGTAAGTAATGATTACGGTCTCCTCTGCTCCATTGGTTTTCTTAACTATCAGTTTTCTGGTCTGACCGAGTTTATGGGTGAGTTGAAACTGATCAGGGCAACCTACTCCATCTATGCTTAAGATGAGATCACCTCTCTTGATTCCGGCTTTGTCGCCAGGAGAATTAGGGATAACGTCAGTAACTAGCGCTTCTGTTGTTCCACTGATGCACTTTGCTAATGTCCCGTCATTGATCTGTGTATGGGGTGGTCGGCGCATTCTGATGATCCCATTCTTGAGTTCATCCTCAGTCATGCCGTTCCAGCCGGAATGGTTGACGCCAACTTGTGGCTCTTCCAGTGGAAGGAATTCAGCAGTTATGGCATCAACTATTTTTCCGCTGAATGCCAGGCCGCCACGACCGCCGAAGATATTCTTCTGGCACCACCATCCTTTACCGGCCAGGCGAGGGTCATTAGGTCGGCCAGTTAGGCATGTCCATTGTTGACACTTCCCAGCGCCAAGGTATGCGAAGCCACTGGGACAAGCGTTGCCACTAGTTTGTGCCTTCTCGATATCAATAGTCATCTTTTTGTCTTCGGGCTTCTTGCCTTTGGAGACTCTGATGCAGTCTTCGAAGTTAGAGGCTTTCACGCATCCGTCGACAATGTCTTGGCTGAGTTCAGCCTTGACCCAAGGGGTAAAAAGTGCCGTTGAGCCAATTGCAATAGCTAGCAGAGTTGACTTCTTCAGCATTGACTAAACCATTCTCTATCGAAAGTAGCATCGCCGAAATATCTGGCCTCGATATGGAGTGTTTTTCTCCATAAACTAATGCCCCAACATGTTCCCGCGGTTTCCGGATCCTGTTCAGGTTCTCCCTGGCCTTATCCAATTGATACTGAACCTCCTGAACCTGTGCGTTCACCCCCTTTGCAGCGCAGTTGACGTTTCCTCTGGTCAGATCCAGATCGCGCGTGATCATGGGCTTCCTGCTTTCTTGGAACCGAATGAAGTCCCTGTCTGTTCTGGCCGGGCTCACGCTTGCGTTCAGCACGGTCCAGGCGAGCTCCGCCTGGGCTCAGCAGGACTCCCAGCCTGGTTACTCCAAGACCAGCACCTGCTTTAAAGACGAATACCGAGAGGAGTACGTCCCCGGAACGAAAGAGAAACCGGGCTACGTCAAGAAGTGGAGCGAAAAGGTCGAGATCCCCTGCACGACGCCTCCAAAGCCGACGGCCTCAGAGAAGGTCGACGACAACAGCTGCATCGAAGGCTCCGTCATCGGTGGTCTTATCGGCGCGGGTGCTGGAGCTGCTCTCTCCCGCGGCAACGGACGCTGGATCGGTGTTCCGGTGGGTGCAGCAGCAGGCGCCTTGGTGGGTTGCCAGGTCGATGGCGGCTGATGCCCTTGCGCTCAAATGAGGTGTGAGAGAGGCAGTGAGCGTGACCCCACCCACCCCATCAAGCAACCACGCAAGACAGGGTCTCCCCCTCACCCACAAACAATAGACAGGACCAGTCCCTCAAGGCTTCAGCGGGGCTTCCGCCAGCTCTGGCTTTTTCTTCAGTTGCTCACGTCGATACAGCCGGAAGGGGGAAGTGTCTCTAGCTTCCGCGGATGATCTGGCAGCGGCTTCGATCCCTTTTCTCCTCCTCTGGGGCCTCAGTGGCCACCGTTGCGGAGCCTGCTGCCCAGCCGACGCCGGCTGAGGTCAGCGCAGCTTCTGAACTTCAAACCATCGCCTTCTGGCGCTATCACGCCAGGCTGAGCTTTCACACCCCGCTGGCTTATCTGAAGCGGGATGGCCAGCAGCGTACGCAAAATCCTCCTGATCTTCAGCCGATTCAGCGCACTGGAAAAGGATGTGGCGAATGGATTCCTTATCGCCCTGATGGTTTTGTGGCCTTGGCTGAACTCAGTCAAGTTCAGATCGACTCATGGATGGCGGACTCTGGCGTTGAGCGTGAGCAGAAGCTCAGGCTGCTCATTCGGTTTCGCGAGATTTTTGAGAGCAAGGTGCTCCATGTCGATCAGAAGTTGATGCAGATCTATGCCCTGGTCGATCAGGAGACATTTCGATCGGTGGCCACCAGCCTCAAGGGTGAGAGCTTTCCCGATGAAGTCTTCATTGCTGAACTGACCACACTGCGCGGTATCGGCCTTCAAAAGGCACAACTGCTCTGGAATGCCGGCCTGAGGACTCCGGCCATGGTTCAGGCGGCTGAAGACGCCGAGCTGCAGTCGATTCGTGGGATCGGTCCAAAGCTCATCGCTCAAATTCGCTCCCAGGAGGTGGCCTGAGGCGTCGCACGGATCTGCGGATCAGGTCTGCTCCCGCGCTTCCAGGGCCGAACAATCGCTGCTCGTAGTTCCTTGGAGGGTTGCCTGGTGGGCATTCGTCTTTGTTCGATGAAGACACCGTCATTCATCGCCACTCGCAGGCTGATCATCGCCAGCAAACCCAGGGGCTTCACGCAGGACTGATGCTCTCGTTGTGTTGTCCCGCGGGATAGCCCGAACTGGTGTGTCGATCGCTACGCCGTTATCAATAAGAACGGTGTCTTTGTGCGATTGGTCACTGATTGAGGTCGCCTCGCACCTGCAGTTTCAAAACTGGGTTGAACAGAGACCATCGTGCCCACCTCATTTAGTAATCCATGCTTGCTTCGCTTTTCTGATCCCAAGGCGGATTACCGCGGCATCTGGGTTTTTTATGACGCGAATCACCTCGGTGCCTATTCCGCCTGCCACGAACTGCTGGCTCACGGTGAGCCCATGCGCGTGGTGGAACAACGGGAACTCCAGAGCCTGCTTGAAGCCCGTCGCTTTAGTCAGCATTTGATCCTGCATGGATGGTCACCGCAGGTGATTCACTCGGAGCTGGGCTACCGGCTCATTGGTTTTTAACGCTCTACCGCTAGCTGGCGAGTGGGTGAGTTGTTCTGCACCAGCCCGGAGCATGCGTGCAGCGGGCACCCTTGGCACTTCGCTTGCGGTTGGTCGGTTTCTTCAATTCGCTGATCGCAGCTTGATCAGTCGATTTGTTGTTGTCGTTGTGTTGATCTGGGGCCATTGATGCCTCCCAGCGACAGCCAAAGCCTGCCAGCTCTTTCCGATTCGACAAGAGCAGCGTTTCTGCTCACTGACGCCGGCGTTTGCAGTTTCCAGACTTGAGTGCATCCGATGTTGGCGTGACCACGTGATGTCCCGGTTGCTGGTTGCTGTTGGCTTCAGTCTTGGCTTGTTTCTGGCCCCAGCGTTCGCGCAAAGCAGTTCCACGCCGTCCGCAGGGGGCCAAGAGCAGCTCAGTGATTGGCAGCGCCGTGAGCTGGCCCGCCAGCAACGCAAACGTGAGCAGGCCAGGCGCTGCATCAGCGATTGGCGATTGGGCCTCTGCAGCCGCTCGTACCGTTAAGACCACCTCGAAGCGTGCGGTGTGGGCGAGATCAATGCTCTTTCCGTCGCCCTGATTGCCCTCGGGCTGAGCGCGACCTGGGTTGTTCTCTTCTACGGATTCACCCGCTCGACCCGCTACGAAATCCAACGCACCCAGATGCAGCGCGTGCGCCGGCAGGTCATGAAGGCTCTTGCTGAGCATTCCGACTAGGGCCTGTTGACAGCACAATTGAAGCCGGCTAGTACAGGTGTACTTGCATCGGGCTGATGGCTCCTGTTGCTTCCCCGTACGCCACCTTTCGCGCCTCGGATTGGGTCTGGCCCGCTGCGTCCGCTGCTTCTGCCGCCTCGCCCCCATGTCAGGACACGGTTGGCTCCAGGATCCCGCCACGCTCGCGACCAAGCGCTTCCATCGCGACGAAAAAAGTTGGGAGCAAGACCCGATGGTCTTCGTCGATTCAGGGCGACCTCTTCCAGCACAACCTCCTCTGCTCCAGTCCCGTGACCACCTCCATCGAGACCAGGCAGTTGAGCTTTGGCGGGCTCTTCTGAGCCGTGGCTGGACCCCGGTGGCGCCCCAGTGGGGTCAGGACGTCGAGGTCTAGATCAGCGCGCCAGCGCGCCCTGGATTCGCTGCTCCAGTTCCATGGCGCTCAGCCCCGTCACCACAAACACTTCCTGGGCGCTGCTTCCGCGCCGTGCGACCAGCTTCCAGCCACCGCGAATGGGAATGGAGACCTTCAGGCGCAGTTCTGGTGCCCGGCCCTTGACCCTTGAGATGACCGCCGGGGTGATCGTGTCGATCTCGGGCTCGCGGACCAGCCGTTTCAGGCAGGGAATCAGGCCCTCGAGGTAAGTGCTGTGGGTGATGACCAGCCGTCCCATGCTGCGCACCCTAGAAACCAGCGCCCTGGTGGCGGGATTGCCTGACCCCTGCTAGAGATGCTGTCCTCTCTTTTGCCGGATGGCAGGCCAGCACGCTCAAGAGCTGCGCGAGCAGCTGAGGCAACGGCTCAGTGACGAGCTCGGTGGTGCCGCCCAGTTGGTCAGCCTTGAGCGCAGTGGTGACCAGAGCGTCAAGGGTGTGGCGGTCTGCTCAGGTCGCATCCTCAGCTTCGTTCTGGATGCCGAACAGGAGCGTCTGCGCACCCTGCCGATGTTTGAGCTGCTGCAACGGCGCTTCGCTTAGCCGAGATCCTTAGCCCCGCTCCACGGGGGCCATGGTCAGGCCCTCTCCGGCCAAGAGTTGGTGGTAGAGCTCAGCCTGCTCGAGCGGACCGCTCCAAACCACCGCTGAGCCCTGCGAGTCGATCTGATGGGCCAGCTCCCAGGCGCGATCGCTGACCATGGCTGGGATGTGTTTCACCAGCACCTCAACCACGTGTTGGAACGTGTTGTGGTCATCGTCGAGAACGATCACCCTACCCGTGGGGTACGGCGCTCTGACCCGCTGCCGCTCCATGACGGCCTGCCCGCCTGGGGAGGAGCTGATGGAGCGGATGGGTTGCATCTCGATACAGCCAGCAGATCTGATCTCAGTTTGGGTCACAGCCCTGGTTACACTCGTTCAAACGCTTTCTGCGCACCATGCTGATCACTGTGGGTTGGGCTGCTCTTGCCGCCGTCTTCACCTTCTCGATCGCCATGGTCGTCTGGGGTCGCAACGGCGACGGCACCCTGAATTTCTGAAGCCTGAGCGCCGGGTTACTCATCCGTGATTGAGTCGCTCAACATCAACAGTCTTCTTGCGGTGACCACCGCGGCACTGTTGGTGTTTGTCAGCGGTGGAGTTCTCTATCTCTCCACCATTGAGTGGCGCGACAGGCGTCGCCGCCAGCAACCGGTTCAGCCCTCAGTTCGCGCCCGCAAGTGACGCTCGAGCCGGGGGTTTTTGAACCTTGGGCCTGGGACCGTTCCGTCGAGCTGTTGGTGACAGCTCCAGATCGCTCCGCTTCTCTGCCGCCAGAACCTTGGACCCTGCAGTCGCAGCAGCTGCTCCAGGACGCACTCGCAGATCACCCTGCCAGCCCTGCTTCGATTGCTGCGGCCGAGGCATTACTGAGCTGTGGCGACTCCGTCAGCCTTCAGCAGCAGGCCGATGCCCTGCGGCAAGAGCTGGTTGGAGAGACGGTCACCTACGTGGTGAACCGGAATCTCAACTTCACCAACCACTGCGTTCAACACTGCAGCTTTTGCGCCTTTCGCCGTGATGCCGGCGCTCCAGGCGCCTATTGGCATGACCTGGACCTGCTTCGCAGCAAGGCCGCTGAGGCCGCAGCCCTTGGAGCGACAGAACTCTGCATCCAGGGGGGATTGAATCCATCGGCCCGTACCAACGGTTCGGCACTCCGCTACTACGTCGATTTACTGGAGGCTCTGCGGGATGCGGCCCCTGGACTGCACCTGCATGCCTTCTCCCCCCAGGAGCTGCTGTTCATTGCTGAGCAGGACGGGATCGCTTTGCAGGCTGTGCTCGAGCAACTGCGATCAGCCGGCCTGGCTTCGATCCCCGGTACCGCTGCTGAGGTCTTGAGCGATGGGGTTCGCGCCCAGCTTTGTCCAGAGAAGATCAGCGCTCGGCAGTGGTGCGCGGTGATCCTTCAGTGCCATCACCTGGGCCTCGCCAGCACGGCCACGCTGATGGCCGGTCACATTGAAAGTGCCCGCGATCGTGCCCTTCATCTCTTGACCCTGGTGGCCCTGCAGCAGGAGGCGCTTCGGGCCGGACAGGCTGGCTTTTCGGAGTTCGTTCTGCTTCCGTTCATTGGAGCTCAAGCTCCGGCAGCCTTGCGTCATCGCGTGGGACGAGATCAACCCGATCGCCTGGAGATGTTGCGCCTCACCGCCCAGGCGCGCCTGCTGCTCGGGCCATGGTTCCGAAACCATCAGCCCAGCTGGGTGAAGCTCACCCTCGCTGGTGCCACGGAGGCCCTGCGCTGGGGCTGCAATGACCTCGGTGGCACGCTGATGGAGGAGAGCATCACAAGCATGGCGGGCGCCCAGGGGGGTACCTGCCAATCGGTTCAGGCTCTTCGCTCGGCGGCGCTGACATTGGGCCGGCCCGTGCGGGAGCGCACGACTCTCTATGGAGCGGTCAGCTGATGAAGGGCCTGCGCAACAGCTTGGCAGTGACGGCCTTGCTGGTGCTGCTACCAGCCCTTGCTCTATGGCTCTTTCCGCGCGGCTCAGCCCGCGGTCTCAATCGGCTCCTTCTGGAGGCCTCGCTGTTTCAGACCCACCGTTCCCGTCCAGCCGACCCGCCACCGGCCCTGTGGACCCAGCGCCTTGGTCCCCAGGCGGCCCCGCTTTGGTCGGCTCGACCTCAGCTCTGGTGGCAATTCTGGGGAACCCACAGCTCAGCCGGTGCGGTCCTGGTGCTTGAGGTCCCCCCCAAGACGCCCCTGCCTGAGAACGCGCTCCGCTTTGAGCAGCTGACCCTGGTGGCCCCTAACCCCCTGGTGCGAAACGAACTTCAGGCGCAATTGCGCCTCGATCGACCGTCCCTGCGCGGCCTCGAGCGGCGTTGCGGTCAGCAGCTACAACGGGGTGATGCGGTCTATTGGAGTGCTGCTGGCCTCTCATCGCTCCTGGGTCCCTTGGCACCCCTGGCCAGCAGCCTGCAGCAGGGTTGCTTGGCCCTCAGCAGTGAGGGCAACAGGCTGCTCTGGAGCGGTGAGGCCGATGCCGCCCGCGGCAGCCTGGCGGCGGGCCCCCGCCCGGTTCCCAGAGCTCAGACGCGTGCGCTGGCGCCTCCCACGCTGCTGGCTCTTCAGGGCCCGAAGCTGGAGCTCCTGCTGCGCGGGCTGTTGAGTAGTGGCGCCTTGAAGCAGGCGCTCGCCGAGCGCTACGGCCTCAAGGACGATGCCCTCAAGCGCTTGTCACAAAGCCCCTTTGCCCTGCGCCTCTCGGCCGTTGAACGGGGACCGTTTCTGGCGGGCCTTCAGCTTCAGCTGCGGTTGCGGGACGGTCGTTCCTTCTGGACGGCGCGGCTGGCGGCCGTGGAGCAAGCCCTAAAGGATCAAGGTCTGGCTCTGAGCCCTGGTGACGCTGATCAACGGCTCTGGAGTCGCGATGGCGTGGCCCAAGGTGGCTGGCGCTGGCTTTCGAAGCAGCAGCTGCTGCTTTTCCTTGGCCCACCGCCTGCTGCCGTTGCGGCTGAGGTCGCTGAACGACCCGCAAGCTGGTCCTTGCAACTCAGGCCTCGCCAGTTGCAGGCCAAGGGGCTGCTTCCCTCACTGCTGCCTCTGGTGGTCCGGCGCGCCGGTCAGCTGGAGATCACGGGTGAACACCCCAGAGGCGTTGACGGGCAAACGGCCCTGAGCGGCGAACTCAAGCTTTAGTGATTGGCCTCGTGCTCGGATGCGGCACGCTCGCGGCGACGGCGCTCGGCGGCCACGGTCTCTTCCATCAGTTCCACCGCTTGGGTCATCTTCTCGATGTTCCCGGCATAGAGGCTGAGGTCCTTGTCGACGCGGGCTTTGATCAGGCCCATGGCCTCACCGATCTCGTGGGCAGCGCTGCGTAGGGCCTCAGGATCCATCGCTTCGGCGCCCTGGGCCCGTTGCAGCAGGCTCAGGAGTCCGACGGCGACCAGCCGGGAGTAGTGGAAGTCTTCGCGCTGCACGCCGTGCAGCAATCCGGCGATTGGAGAAGGTGCGCCTTCGCCGCGGTTGCTCAACCAGCCCTTGACCTCATCGAGGCTGTGGCGGCCCACCTGGGTAGCGGCGTCGGATGCCATTTGACGGAAGGCCGCCCCATCGAAGCCGTTGGCGCTGCAGAGGGCCTGGAACAGGGGCTCCCGCTGCGCCTCGGGCTTGTAACCGTTGGAGAAGCTGTCAAACACTTGGGTCAGACCAACGGCAAAGAGGCCATCGGCTTGGAACCCCTTCTGATGGCTCAGCAGGTGTAGTTCCACCAGGAGTTCGTCCACCAGGCGGCGATAGAGCGGCGCGATGACGTAGGGGAACGCCTGGTGAAAGGCCCGCTTGCTATCGGCAACGGTCAGGCTCGCACCCACGCTCAAACATCCATCAAGTTCAGGCGACCCTAGCTCGCTGAGAACGCTGAACAGGGCTGAACCTCAGTAGGATCCGCCCATCTGCAGAGGCCGCCCGTGACCATGATCCCGATCGTGATCGAAGAGTCGGGCCGTGGTGAGCGCGCTTTCGATATCTACTCCCGTCTGTTGCGGGAGCGCATCGTCTTCCTGGGCGAACCGGTGACCTCAGAGTCCGCCAATCGGATCGTTGCCCAACTGCTCTTCTTGGAAGCCGAGGATCCCGAGAAGGACATCTTCCTCTACATCAATTCCCCGGGCGGCTCCGTCTACGACGGCCTTGGCATCTTCGACACGATGCAGCACATCAAGCCTGATGTGCAGACCGTCTGCGTTGGTCTGGCTGCCTCGATGGGCGCCTTCCTGCTCTGCGCCGGTGCCAAGGGCAAGCGCAGCAGCCTGACCCACTCCCGGATCATGATCCACCAGCCCCTTGGCGGGGCCCAGGGGCAGGCCAGCGACATTCGCATTCAGGCCGACGAAATCCTCTATCTCAAGAAGAAGCTCAACCAGGAGCTCTCCGATCGCACCGGTCAGCCCCTGAACCGCATCGAGGACGACACCGATCGCGACTTTTTCATGTCCCCCGCCGAAGCAGTCGAGTACGGCCTGATCGACAAGGTGATCGACAAGCGCCCCGTGCGTCCTGTCTGATCGAGCGAAGGCTCCATGGCCCGCGGGCGCGGTCAACGCAGCGGAGCGGTGGGCGGCAGGGGTCGCCCGCCGAGTGAACGTCCCAGCAAAATCTGCCCTGTCTGCCAGCGCCCTTTCCAATGGCGCAAGAAATGGGCTTCGGTTTGGGAGCAGGTGATTTATTGCTCCGACCGCTGCCGTCTAGACAGCAAAAAGCCCGCGGGTTGACCGCGGGCTTTGTTGTCCTTCAGCTTCAGGCCGAGGCAGCTTCTGTGCTGCTCAGCAGAGGAGAGAAGCGCTCCTTCTCGGGGACGGTGGTGAATTCGCTGACGATGGCGCGGAACTCATCGCCATCGAGGCTCTCCTTCTCAATCAGGAGCTCCACAACACGGTCCATGCAAGCCCGGTGTTCGGACACGAGCCTGACCGTTTCCTCGTAGCAGCTCTGAACGATCTTGCGCACGGATGCATCGACGCGAGCTGCGGTGGCGTCGGAGCCATCGCTGCGGGTCATCAGATCGCGGCCCAGGAAAACCTCCTGGTTGCCGGCCTCGAGCGAGCACTGACCCAGGTCACTCATGCCGAAACGGGTCACCATCTGGCGGGCGATGGAGGCGACCTGCTGAATGTCGCCGCCGGCACCGGTGGTGACTTCGGCATAGCCAAAGACCACATCCTCTGCAGCCCGGCCGCCGAGGGCACCCATGATTCGCGCCCGAAGCTGAGCACGGCTCACGAGCATCTGCTCTTCATCGGGGGAGAACCAGGTCAGGCCCTGGGCCTGTCCGCGGGGGATCAAGGTGACCTTCTGGACCGGGTCATGGGCCTTGACCAGGGTGCCCACCAGGGCATGGCCCACTTCGTGGTAGGCGATCAGTCGCTTGCTGCGGCCATCGGTGAGGGGCTTGCCCTCCATGCCGGCGATGATGCGGTCCACCGCGTCATCGATCTCGGCCAGGCCAGTGGCTTCCTTGCGGCGACGGGCCGTGAGGATGGCGGCCTCGTTGAGAAGGTTGGCGAGGTCAGCGCCAGAGAAACCGGGAGTCCGGCGAGCAATGGCCTCGAGGCTGACGTCATCGGCCAGCTTCTTGTCACGGCAGTGCACGTTCAGCACCGCCAGACGACCCTTGATGTCGGGAACGTCGACTTGAACCTGGCGGTCGAAACGGCCCGGACGCAGCAGGGCGGAGTCGAGAACGTCAGCGCGGTTGGTGGCCGCAATGATGATGATGCCGCTATTGCCCTCGAAGCCGTCCATCTCAGTGAGCAGCTGGTTGAGGGTCTGCTCCCGTTCGTCATTGCCGCCGCCAACACCGGCGCCCCGCTGACGGCCGACGGCATCGATCTCGTCGATGAAGATCAGACAGGGGCTGTTTTCCTTGGCCCGCTTGAACAGGTCGCGCACGCGGCTGGCGCCAACGCCGACGAACATCTCCACAAATTCCGAGCCGGAGAGGGAGAAGAAGGGCACGCCGGCCTCACCAGCGATGGCCTTGGCAAGCAGGGTTTTACCCGTACCAGGAGGGCCCACCAGGAGGACACCCTTGGGGATCTTTGCGCCGACAGAGGTGAAGCGCTCTGGAGTCTTCAGGAAGGTGACGACCTCCTGCAGGTCCTGCTTGGCTTCTTCAACGCCGGCGACGTCGTCAAACATCACACCGGTTTGAGCCTCCATGGCGAACCGGGCCTTGGTCTTGCCGAACTGCATGGCCTGACCAGGGCCACCGGGCATGCCGCCACCGCCACGGCGAGAGAGCAGCACCAGGCCACCGATCAGCAGCAGAGGGAAGAGCAGGTTGCCCAGCAGGCCGAGCGCTGGAGGCGCGGTGCGGGGGGGATGGATGTCAAAGCTGATGCCCTGCTCTTTGAGGTTGTTGACCAACTCAGGGGCAAGACCAGGGAGGTCAACGCGCAGGCGCTGCACGCGGTTGTCCAGGTCGGGGTCAACGGCTTCAACAACGGCGGTGCGGCCACCGTCAAAGATGTCAACCGCGGTGACGCGTCCGGCATCGACGTAATCGATGAAGCGGCCGTAGCTCATCCGAGCGACAGCGGCATTCCGCGGTGCCACGGTTGTTCCCGAGGACCGGCTGACTCCACCGAAGCCGCCGCCCAGGACTTGCCAGCCGAGGAAGACAGCGACGCTGATGGGCAGAACCCAAAGAGCAATCGTGCGCCAGCGTTGATTCATGGCCGCCTGAGGTGCAGATCTGAATGTTTAACAAGTGTAAAGCGAGCGCGGCCTGTTCTGGGCAGATCTCAGGCGCGGCAGCGCTTTTTCCCTCTCATTCGAGGCTGATCATTAGGCCGATTGCGGCAAATCAAGCTCAGACACGCTGGTGAGCTCCTCCGCCAGGAACCGTTCCAGCAGTTCTGGTCCCCCTAAGGAATGGCTCCAAATCTCGACTTCAGAGGCCGGTGGTGCCTCAAACCCCAGGATCTCAACGGGGAAGACCACCCGCTCCAGGAAGAATTGATCGGGTCCAATGCAGCGCAGGATCACCATCCGATCGCTGCGGTTTTGGTACCCACACTGGAGCTGGTTCAAGACCAAATGGAATCAGAACTATCATTGACGCCTGTTTCATCGGCCTGATTTGTCGTCGATGAGACCGGCCCTCAAGGTCGCAGGCTTCTTTCGATTTCCTTCAGGTTTATCCCTAGAGACTGCGTAGGGCGGTGATTGGATCCAGTCGAGCCGCACGCCTGGCCGGCAGCACGCCAAAGACCAACCCAATGCTGCCGGAGAGTCCCATCGTCACCAACACACTGCTGCTGCCAATGGCAGCGGGAAGGGGTGTGACGGCCGCCACGATTGCAATGGCGGAGAGGCCCAGGCTGCTTCCAATCAATCCACCCAAGGTGGAGAGCACTAAGGCCTCAACGAGGAATTGACTCAGGACATCACTGCTGCGCGCACCGATGGCCTTGCGCAGTCCGATTTCTGAGGTCCGCTCACTGACCGAGACCAACATGATGTTCATGATCCCGATGCCGCCCACCAACAGCGAGATCGCACCGATGGCGGCGAGCATCAAGGTGAGTCCGCCGGTGATGGTGCCCACAATCGAGAGGGCATCTTTTTGCGAGCGGACAGCGAAGTCGTCCTCCCGCAGGATGTTGTGCCGCTGGCGCAGCAGATTGGTGATCTGGAATTTCGCCGCACCGGTGCTGGCCTCATCCACGGCCTCCACGCTGATGAAGTTAAGGCTCACCCCGTAGGTGGGATCCCGGCCTGAGAGCTTGCTGACCATCGTCGTCAGGGGGATGTAGGCGGCCTCGTCTTGGTTTTGGCCAAAGACAGCACCTTTCGGCGCCATCACCCCAATCACTTCAAAGCCCTGATTGCGAATGCGGATGCGCTGTCCGATCGCGGAACCAGAGGGCAAGAGTTTTTGCTTGAGGTCAGGTCCAATGACCACGACATTGCGAGCCCCTTCCATGTCCCTCTGGTCGATGAAGCGGCCCCGGGCCACTTCAAATCGGCGCACCGTTAAAAACTCTGGGCTGATGCCTGAAACGGTGGCGCTGGCACTTTTCGCGCCCGCCTGCAGTACGGCGCTGAGGGTGATCTGCGGCACCACCCTGCGAACACTCGGGACCTGCTCGGCGATGGCTTCGGCATCTTCCAAAACCAAGGTCTTGGGAAAATCAATTCCGCGGCGACGGCTGTCGTTGTTGCCCGGGACAACAAAGAGGACGTTGGCCCCCAGCGTGTTGAGCTGACCCTCGGCGAGGTTCTGGGCACCACGGCCGACACCCACCAGGGTGATGACTGAGGCATTTCCGATCACGATGCCCAGCATCGTGAGCAGAGAGCGAAGACGATTGGCCCTCAGGGTGGCCAGGGCCATCCCGACGGTCTCGCGCATAGGGAGCTTGGCGGGCATTGCCGGGATGGCCAGCAGAGCCCCGTTTTAAACGATGCTCGGGTTGAGAACGGTGCCCTTGCCCACGACGCTGACCTTGACCAGGTCGGTCGAACCGCTGACATCAGCGAAGGTTCCGGCGGTCTGAATGACCAGATCCCCTTCCTTAAGCAGGTTTGCCTCCGCTGCCACTTCCATGGCCCGGTTAAAGGTTGCCGCAGCGTTGTCCATGTCCGAGACCAACAAAGGAGTCACGCCCCAGACCAGTTGAAGCTGTGAGGCCACCTTGCTGTCGCTGGTGATGGCCAGGATCGGTGTGCTTGGGCGGAATTTGCTGACGTTCCGCGCCGTGGATCCACTCTTGGTCAGCGGAAGGATGGCCGCAGCCTCCAGCTGGCTCGCAATCGAGCTGACGGCATGGGAGATGGCGTTCGGAACGGTTGAGGCCAGCTGCCCATCGCTGCTGCGGCTGGGGTAGTCCCGCTCGATGCGCCGGGCGATTTGGCTCATGGTGGCCACGGCCTCGACGGGGTAATCACCCACGGCGCTTTCGTTGGAGAGCATCACCGCATCGGTGCCATCGAGGATGGCGTTGGCGACGTCGCTGACTTCTGCGCGGGTGGGCCTGGGGCAGCTCACCATCGAGTCGAGCATCTGGGTGGCGGTGATGACCGGAATCCCCAGGGTGTTGCACTTGCGGATCAGTTCCTTCTGCAGCAGGGGAACTTCCTCGGCGGGCATCTCCACACCGAGGTCGCCGCGGGCCACCATGACGCCGTCGCACATCGGCAGCAGCGCATCCATCTGGTCGATGGCTTCAAATTTTTCGATCTTCGCGACCACGGGTGTGTTGTGGCCGTGGGAACGAATCAGGGCCTTGATCTCCTCCATGTCGGAGGGATTGCGCACGAAGCTCAGGGCCACCCAATCGACGCCTTGGCTCAGACCAAATTCGAGGTCTTCCCGGTCCTTGTCGGTCAGGGCACGGACGGAAAGCTGCACGTCCGGGAAGTTGACGCCCTTGTTGTTGGAGAGGACGCCACCAACCGTGACGGTGCAGTGGAGGGTCTGGCTGGACTGCTCCACTTGGTCCACGACCATCTCGACGCGGCCGTCATCCAGCAGGATGCGGCTCCCGGGGACCACTTCATCCGCCAACTTGTCGTAGGTGACGGTTGCGATGGTTTGGCAGCACTCGACGTCCCTGGACGTCAGGGTGAAGGGATCGCCTTGGGCAACGGTGATCGGACCGTCCTTGAAACGGCCCAGGCGAATCTTGGGGCCCTGGAGGTCCTGGAGGATCCCGATGTGAACACCCATCTCCGCGGCAACCTTGCGGATGGTGCTGATCCGCGCTGCGTGCTCGCTGTGGTCGCCGTGGGAGAAATTCAGGCGAAAGGTGGAGGCACCGGCCTCAATGAGGCGCCTGAGCTGCTCAGGCGATTCGGTGGCGGGACCGATGGTTGCCACGATCTTGGTGCGACGCGTGAGATCGGGCAGGGCCATTCGGGGGCGCCAAAGGGAGAAGCGACACTATCATCGAGGCCCTCCAGCGCTGTCGTACCAATGGATCTGAATGCTTATCAGCAGGGTGCGAGGCAAACGGCCCGCTATCCCGATGTGGGCTCCAACCCCATCTACCCAACCCTGGGCCTCTGCGGCGAATCCGGAGAGGTCGCGGACAAGGTCAAAAAAGTGCTGCGCGATAGCGGTGGCGAGTTTTCCGCGGAGGTCCGGGAGTCCTTGAAGCTCGAGCTCGGTGATGTCCTTTGGTACGTCGCTCAGCTCGCCAGTGAGTTGGGCTTCAGTCTCGATGAGATCGCCCAGGCCAACCTCGACAAATTGGCCAGTCGCGCCGCCCGTAACGTGATCGCTGGAAGCGGCGACCACCGCTAAGCAGCTGGAGTCAGGCTGGATGCAGATGCACCGATCGCTCTCACGGGCCCTCGCTCGAGCGCTCAGCGCCGTGCTCGTGGTGGCCTGCACAGTCTTCGGCGCCGCCCCTGGCGCCTTGGCCGCTGGTCTGAGCGTTCACGACGTGAGCTTGGACCCCTGTCCTGCTGAAGATATCGGAGCTCAACCGCAGCTCAAGCGGCCCAGTGGCGCCAGTTGTTTTGTGCTGCGGGGCAGTGTCGATAACCCTGGTCGCAAGACGGTATTTGACACCGATGTCTTTGCCCAAATCCTGGACGCCAGCGGCGAACCAGTGCTTCAGAACCGTTCCCGAGTCGGTTCCATCGGCGATGTCGAGCAGGGCACCTCAAGCTTTGCCCTGCGTCTGGCTGTCCCAGCGGGCACCCCAGGACCGTTCAGCTTCTCCAACGTGAAAGCGCGCGGCTTCAGCGCTCCTGTTCGGACCCGTGCGGGTGAGTTTGATGACCTGCTGCCGTTGGAGCAGGCCGTCGCCGACGTGGATCCGGCTTAGAAGAAGGCTGGATAGAAGTAACCCCGGCTCTGCTCCAGCAAGCTTTGGAGTAACTGCAGGGCCAGGAAAGCCACGATTGCTGAGAGGTCCAGGCCGCCCAGGGGGGGAATCAAACCGCGAAACACCCCGAGGTAGGGGTCGGTGATCGCACTCACGGTGGACAGCACTGGATTGCTCCAGTCGAGATTGGGGAACCAGCTCAGCAGCACCCGAACGAACAGCACGAGCGTGTAGATCGAGAGCGTTTGGATCAGGACGCCGATCAGATCGCCGAGGATGGACATGGCTGCAGCTGCGTTGGATTCACTCTATTGAGTGTGTGTGGAGGCTGGGATTGCCCTAGGCGGCCTGCTCCCACTCTTCATCGCTGACCTCGACTGCGGGACTGGCGGGAGCTGGCTTGACCGCCTTGCGCTGGGCCACCAGCTCATCGGTCTTGACCGAGAAGGTTCGATGGAACTTCTCACTGAGGCTCAACCAGAAGGACCGTCCCTCGCTTTGGCGTTTGCGCTCGATGAAGTTCTGGGCCAGCAGCTCCTTGATGTGGTCGTAGGCCCCTGATCCCCGCAGGTCCACCAGATCGGACTGCAGGATTCGCTTTTTGATGGCAATCGTGGCCAAGGTGCGCAGGGCCGCTGTGGAGAGGTCCACCGGCAGCAGGTTCTGCACTAGATCCCCGAGGCCATCCCGCAGTTGCAGGCTGTAGCGCTTGCCCTCCTGGCGAATCTCGAGAGCGGTGTCCCTGTGGGCGTAGTCGGCCATCAGGGTGATCAGGCCCATCTCGACCTCATCACGACTGGCGCCTGCGATCTCGGCTAGCTCGCCCTGGGTCAGAGCCCTGCCCTTGAGATAAAGGATGGCCTCTAGGCGTGCGGGTAGCGAGAGATTGCTGCCGGCCCGTTGCAGGGCAATCGTGTCGCCTTCAGCGGGGATGGGCTCTTGGGTGTCGCCTGCCATATCCCCCGGCTGAACAGTGCGTTGCTCGAAAGTTATCCCACGCTCAAGCTGCCGGCCAGCTCACCCAGGAAGAGGCGATACGCCGGATTGCTGGTCTCATCGGCGTACTGATAGCCCAGTCCATCGAGGAAGCTCTGCCATTCGTTCATCTCCGCCTCGGGCACCTGGACCCCGACGACGATGCGGCCGACGTCTGCCCCGTGGTTCCGGTAGTGAAAAATGCTGATGTTCCAGTTGGGATGCAGGCTGGTGAGGAAGCGCATCAGTGCGCCCGGTCGCTCCGGGAATTCGAAGCGGTAGAGCAGTTCCCGACCATGGCCTGCGGCCTCACCCGTGCTGGCCGGTAGCCGACCGCCGACCATGTGCCGTAGATGCAGCTTGGAGAGCTCGTCGTTGGAGAGATCCAGGCAGGGGAAGCCGGCTTCCCTCAGGCTGTGGATCAAGGCCTGTTCATCGGAGCTGCCGCTGGTTTGCACCCCAACAAAGATGTGGGCGCGACTGGGGTCGGCCAGTCGATAGCTGAATTCGGTCAGGCTGCGCTGCCCCAGCAGGGTGCAGAACTGTCGCAGGCTCCCGGCCTGCTCCGGGATCTCGACCGCCAACATCGCTTCGCGGTCTTCGGTGATCTCGGTGCGCTCCGCCACAAAGCGAAGGCGATCGAAGTTCATGTTGGCCCCGCAGGCCACGGCCACCAGGGTCTGTCCCTCGCGCTGACGGCGGCTGATGTCAGCCTTCATTCCCGCCACCGCAAGGGCACCGGCCGGCTCAAGAATCGAGCGGGTGTCTTCAAAGACGTCCTTGATGGCGGCGCAGATGGCGTCGTTGTCGACCGTGACCATGGCGTCGACGACAGTTTTTGCCAGCTCAAAGGTCTGAACACCGACCTCTCGTACGGCGACACCATCGGCGAACAGTCCGACCTGCTCGAGCTTCACCCTCTCCCCCAGGGCCAGGGAGCGGGTCATGGCATCGGCATCAACCGGTTCCACCCCGATGACCTCAACGCTGGGCCAGAGGCTTTTGACGTAGGCGCCAATGCCAGCGATCAGGCCACCTCCGCCGACGGCGATGTAGATCGCATCGGGGGGCTCAGAGCACTGTCTGAGGATCTCCAGCCCAATGGTCCCCTGGCCTGCGATCACCTCAGGGTCATCAAAGGGATGAATAAAGGTCAGCCCTCGCTCATCGGCCAGTCGGTAGGCCTCCGCGCAGGCGGCGTCATAGGTGTCGCCCTCCAGCACCACCTCAGCTCCCCGGGCCGCCACGGCCCTGACCTTCATCTCTGGGGTAGTCACGGGCATGACGATCACCGCTCGACAGCCCAAGCGCTGGGCGCCCAGGGCCACGCCCTGGGCATGGTTTCCGGCGCTCGCAGCGATCACGCCCCGCTCCAGCTCCGATGGGCTGAGGCTCGCCATCTTGTTGTAGGCGCCGCGCAACTTGAAACTGAAGACCGGCTGCAGGTCTTCCCGCTTCAGCAGAACGGTGTTCTTCAGCCGCCTGGAGAGGTTCGGCGCTGCATCGAGGGGCGACTCGATGGCCACGTCGTAGACCCTGGCCCGCAGGATTCGTTGCAGCATCTCCATGCCGGAGCCGGAGTTCTGGTTGGGGCCGGTGGCTGTCATTGCGACTGGACGATCACACCAGTCTCGCAAGCTCCTGGGATCGGTCTAGGGGTAGCCAAATCAACCCCAGAGGACGTCCGGCTCCGCGTAGGCTGAACCCCAATCTTGGCCGCAGGCATGCATCTCAGCGAGCTGACGCATCCGAATCAGCTGCATGGCCTGAGCGTCACTGAGTTAGAGGGCATTGCCCGTCAGATCCGAGAACGCCACCTGGAGGTGGTGAGCACCAGCGGCGGACACCTCGGTCCTGGGCTGGGCGTTGTGGAACTGACCCTCGCCCTCTATCAGACCCTCGACCTCGACAAGGACCGCGTGGTCTGGGATGTGGGCCACCAGGCCTATCCCCACAAGCTGATCACTGGTCGCTACAAGGATTTCCACACCCTGCGTCAAAAAGACGGGGTTGCGGGCTACCTCAAGCGCTGCGAAAGCTCCTTTGACCATTTCGGTGCAGGCCACGCCAGCACTTCGATTTCTGCCGCCCTGGGCATGGCCCTGGCCCGGGATCAACGCGGTGAGGATTTCAAGAGTGTTGCCGTCATTGGTGACGGCTCTCTAACCGGGGGCATGGCCCTGGAGGCCATCAACCACGCAGGCCACCTCCCCAAGACCCGCCTTTTGGTTGTCCTCAACGACAACGACATGTCGATTAGCCCCCCCGTCGGGGCGCTCTCGACCCACCTGAACCGGATGCGGCATAGCCGTCCGCTGCAGTTCCTTCAGGACAATGCGGAAGAGGCGATCAAGCACTTGCCGTTCATGCACGGTGAGCTGCCGCCGGAGCTCAAGAACCTCAAAGAGAGCATGAAGCGGCTCGCCGTCCCCAAGCTGGGCGCGGTCTTTGAGGAACTGGGCTTCACCTATATGGGCCCGGTCGACGGCCATGACATCGCAGGTCTGATCGACGTCTTCGAGCAGGCCCACGCCCATGAGGGTCCGGTGCTGGTGCATGTGGCCACCACCAAAGGCAAGGGCTACGCCTTCGCTGAGGCGGATCAGGTGGGCTACCACGCCCAGAGTGCATTCGATCTGGCGACCGGCAAGGCCTACCCCTCCAGCAAGCCCAAGCCCCCTAGCTACAGCAAGGTCTTCGGCCAGACCCTGGTCAAACTCTGTGAGCAGGATCCCAGGGTGGTGGGCATCACGGCCGCCATGGCCACGGGCACGGGTCTGGATCTCCTTGAGAAGGCGCGCCCCCAGCAGTATTTCGATGTCGGCATCGCTGAGCAGCATGCCGTGACCATGGCGGCTGGCATGGCCTGTGAAGGACTGCGCCCCGTTTGTGCGATCTACAGCACCTTCCTGCAGCGCGCCTACGACCAACTCATCCATGACGTCGGCATCCAGAACCTGCCGGTCACTTTTGTTTTGGATCGCGCCGGCATCGTCGGTGCCGATGGCCCCACGCACCAAGGCCAGTACGACATCAGCTACCTGCGCTGTGTTCCGAATTTCACGGTCATGGCGCCGAAGGACGAGGCCGAGCTGCAACGGATGATGGTGACCTGCTTGAACCACAGCGGTCCGACCGCCCTCCGCATTCCGCGGGGTGAAGGGGAAGGAGCCCCCTTGATGGAAGAGGGATGGGAGCCCCTGGAGATCGGACGCGGTGAACTGCTCACCGATGGCGATGATCTGCTGATCCTGGCCTATGGCTCGATGGTGGCTCCGGCCATGGCCACAGCTGGTCTGCTGCAGGAACAGGGCGTCCGCGCGGCGGTGATCAACGCCCGCTTCCTACGCCCGCTGGATGAGGCGTTGATCCTGCCGATGGCTCGCCGGATCGGCAAGGTGGTGACCATGGAAGAGGGCTGCCTCGCCGGTGGCTTCGGCGCCGCTGTGGTCGAGATCCTCAACGACAAGGACGTGCTGGTGCCGGTGCACCGGATTGGTATCCCGGATGTGCTGGTGGACCACGCCACACCGGCCCAAAGCAAGGAAGCCCTGGGCCTGACCCCGGTCCAGATGACCGAGTCCATCCTGGATCGCTTCGGCACCTTGAAGCGCCAGGCTGTGGGTGTCTGAAGCGCCTCGCGATCAGAGAACCTGGGATGTGCTGATTGCGGGCGCCGGTCCTTCCGGCTCTCGCTTGGCACAGCAGTTGAGTGCAGCTGGCGCCACGGTGCTGCTGGTGGAGGCCCTGGAGGACTTCTCGAAGAACGCCTTCAGCAGTGCCGCCCTGCCGCTCAGCGCCGTCGAGCGTTGGCAGCTGTCCGAGTCGGTGATCGCCTCTCGCTGGGACCAGTGGCAGCTCTTTGGGCCGGGGGAGAGTCGCCGTTGCTGGGCGGCCGATGCACCACTCGGCGTTGTTTTGGACTTTGCGGCCCTGCGGCGCTGGTTGGCAGATCAGGCCCTGGCTAGCGGTACGCAACTCCAGCTGGGTTGGAGGGTCTGCGCCACCGAGACCCTGAGCTCCGGTCTCGCCCAGACGCAGCTGCGGGGCCCGGGGGGCCGTGAAGCAGTGATCACCAGCCGTTTCGTGGTCGATGCCACCGGAGAAAAACGTGTGCTCATGGGTGAACCACGCCACCACCCCCTGGTCAGTGGCTCAGGGGTGGAGTGGGTGCTCCAGGTTCCCGTCGAGCGCTGGCAGGACTGGGCCGGGCGCCTGAGTTTCATGCTCGGCAGTCGTTGGGTTCCCCAGGGCTATGGCTGGGTCTTTCCCATGGAGCCCGGGCGCTTAAAGGTGGGCGTCTGCCGCCTGCACGACAGCGGGCGCTCGCAACCGCCGCTCCATCAATTGCAGCTGCAGCTGCTCGATCGCCTGGGGCTGACTGGCGACACCGTGGTGGATCGCCATGGGGGGCTCATCCGCAGCACGATTCGTCGCCGTGAAGCGCATCAACGTGGTGCTCTGGTGGGATTGGGCGACGCGGTCAGCACCGGAAACCTGCTCGGTGGCGAAGGCATTCGCCATGCCCTCACCAGTGCCGATGTTCTTGCACCCCTCCTGCTGGGGGCTCTGGCTGGGCGAGGCCGGCCCCTTGCGAGCTATCCCAACCGTTTGCGCCAAAAGCTGGGGTGGCGCTGGTCCCTGAGCGGCCGTCTGGCCCAACGCACCTGGCTCGGCCTCTCCGGTGAACCGGCCGATCGTCGTTTGGAGCGTCTACTCGAGGGGTTGCAGACAACGGCCAGTGCCGAGGCACTCTCGCGGTTGTTGTTTGATTACCGCTTCGAGCGCTATGGAGTGCGGGCCCTGCCGTACCTGCTGGGCTGGGCATCCATGGCCACAAAAAAGCCCCCCTGCAGGAGGGGGGCTTCAGACGACTGAACGAAGGAGCGTGGATCAGACCACGCCGCGGGCGGCCAGGCCGAGGATCGCGCCCATGCCGAGGATGTGACCGAAGGAGGTCGTGGCCAGCAGAGCGGCGTGGCTCATGCCGCCAAACATGGCTGCGTTGGGAAGCTGTGCACCCTCGTTGGGGTACTTGATGGTGGCCTTGCCGATGCCGATGGCGATCACGTTGGCGATGATCATCACCAGGCCCACCTTGGGAGACCAGGCCACGGAGGCGGGGGCGATAGCCAGCAGAGGAGCGAGCATCGAAATCTTTGGGTGACACCTCATCTTCCGAGCGGCGCAGGCCAATGGCCCCCTTCGCTTAAGACTTGTTCACCCCCTTGGGCATGAATCCCAGCAGGATCATCACGTTGCTGACGGTCAAGAACAGCTCTGCGCCCCCATGCAGTGGATCCACATCGGCCAACTGACGGCCGTAGAGCCCTTCGGCCAGCAGGGCCGCTGCAATCGTGATCAAGACAAAGATCAAGGTGAAGCCAAAGCCCCAGAGGGCCAGGGGTGGAACGCGTTTGGACTTCCAGGCCCACCAGAGAAAGGCCAGGTAAGGGAACAGTGAGGCCGCGAACAGGGGCGAGGGATCAACACTCCCGAGTTGGCTCAGACCAGCGCTGAGAGCTTGGATCAGCCCGTTCATCCCAGGGTTGCCCGCTTGCGCTGGAGATTCCAGGCCGCCAGAGCCATGGCAGCGTTGCCAAGGACGGTGCAGCCGGCCTGCAGGACGACCAGTCCGTAGAGCTCCTGGGCGTTATCGAAGAGGTGCCAGGTGCAGGCGGCCATGGCACTGATCAACGCTGGAACCATGGCCAGCGCTAGCCAGTTCCACTCCGGCTCTCCGCGCCGTTGGCCCCACCGTTGAATGGCCAGCATGGCCAGTCCCCACTCCAACACTGAGGCCACATGGATCCACCAGGTGGGTAGGGAAAGTGCGTGCATGGGCCGTTTCTAGCGGCCGCTTAGACGACGTGGGTGCTGAGGTGCTCGAAGACGGTCTGCAACACCGCAGCCATCTCGGGCTTGAGTTGGCAATCCGGGGTCGTTTTCGATGCCAGAAGAAGCAAGGCGCAGGCATCGACCAGCTGGGAGGCTTCAGCCGTGGTCATGCTGACCAGGTGCTCTTCTCCGCAGTGGGTGACATTCAAACCGGACAGGCGTTGATGTAGCGCACGCTACTGAAAAGAACGTTTCGCTTTCAAAGCGTGTGAATTTCTTCGGTTTTGTAATCAGTCTTGAGCGGATTGTTTTGCCGTGATGCTGAAGCTTTCGCGCCGGTGAAAATCGGCTTCACTGGCGCAGTGCTTCAACGCCCAAAAGCTGCATCCCTGCTGGTGTAACGCGACAACGGCCGTCAGAGAGCATTCCAGTTGCTCAAAGGGTTTTTTCAAATCCAGGCAAACCTCGGACTCCAGGATCAAGGCCGAATCCAGTTCCTGCCGGCGGCTGTTGATTCCTTTGACCTGGATTCCCGTTTCGATGGCCAACCCCTGCCTGTAGTCCTCCAGCCTGTAGAGGTTCCAATCACCACTGGGACTGAGGTTGAACTCCCAGTAGGGATGCTGGCCCGGAACGCCAAAAAAAGCTTCGAGGCAGGTGCTCTGCCAAAGACCGTCTACACGCTTGGGCTCGGCTGTTGCTTCCGGGCAAACCAGTTGATCGCTTGGGCCCTGCAACCTGAACTGCAGTTGCAGCTCGGAATCGCACAGAACGAGATTCGCTTCAACACTGCAGTCCTGGAGGAACGCTTCGTGTTGAAAGGGCTGCAGGCGAAGCACGGTTACAGGGCAGCAGGGGCCTGGTTGCTCAGGCCCACCAGCAGCGTTTGCAGCAACTCCCACTGCTCTTCGATGCTCTGGGTCAGTGCAAATTGCACGCGGGCGCGTTTGAGGTTTTGTCCGGGCGTCTTCACCTTGAAATAGGCATCGCCATTGAGGTGATCCGTGAAGAAGCGAAGACCTAGTTCGAAGCTGATCAGTCGAGCGGCTTCGGGGATGAAGCGACGATCCGATGCCGTCAGCATCGAACCGGCCGCCTCGAGGTAGCCCCGCAGGATGGCTTCGGCTAATCCAAGATCAAAACTGACTTGATCGGGGCTGCTGGCCTCCTCGCCAGCCCGGTTGCAGCAGGAGCGCAGGCAATCTCCGATGTCGTACTGCACCAGTCCTGGTTTCACCGTGTCGAGATCGATCAGGGCGACGGCCTCGCCCGTCTCTGTGTCCAGCATCACGTTGTTGATCTTGGGATCACCGTGAATCGGCCGCTCCTGCAGTTCGCCGCGCTCCTTGGCCTGCTCGAGGACGGAGCAGAAGCCTTCGCGCTCGCGAATAAAGGCAATGCAGAAGTCGGTGTCCTCGCAGGGCTCGGCTTGTGTGCGCACCAGCGCCTGCCGGTACTGATCGAGGTAGCGAGGGGTGATGTGGAACCCCTCGAGGGTGTCGTGGAGAGTCTCGGTGGGGAGGTCGTGGATCAGTTGATGAAAGCGACCGAGCCCCCGGCCCAGTTCGTAGGCCTGCCGCTCATCCTCAATCGCATCAACGCTGCGGGCCTGGCCGATGAAGCTCATGCAGCGCCAGACCTTGCCCTCTTGGCAGCGATGCCAGGGATCGGCTGAGCCCCTTGGCGCCAGCAACTGCGGGTGCTCCCAGCGGGAGCTTTGCGGTGGCTGCTCCTTCCCTGCGATGTGCGCCTGCAGAGTGAGCAGGTTGCGCATCACCTGCTCCGGTGAGCCAAAAACAGCGGTGTTGATCCGCTGCAAGACATACGCTCCGCGAGCGGTCTCGACGAGATAAGTGTCGTTGACATTGCCGCTGCCCAGGGGGCTGACCTGCAACACGGTCCCTGGGGGATGAAAGACCTCAGCGGCCTCCAGGAGAGCGGCGTCCATTGGATGACGCTGTCACGGAAACAGCCTTGTCCTGAGGACTCGGGGTCAGCTGTTCGAGAGGACAGGCCTAGCTGGCCGTGGTCTCCCGTTGAATCTCCCTCTGGAGCTGGTAGCGGATCTGGTCCGGTGCCTTGTACTGACGGGGAAGGCAGTTGTGCAGGGTCTCGAGCCTGCTCCAGACCAGGGTTTTTTCGATGCCGGCGGTCGAACGTCCTTCGAGCAGCAGCTGTTTCAGGGCCTTGCGGTAGAGGAAGTATTTGGACTCCAGCTCACCAATCGTTAGACCTTCTGAACTCGCTGTCATCTGAAGGCCCTGTACCAGCCTTCAACCTACGCGAGTGACCGGGTGCCCTGGGCGACAGCGTTGCAGAGCCAAATCAAAAAACTTTCTCTCGATTGATTGCCCGCGCTCCATGAAGCGGCTCTCATGGACCCACCTTTGGGGCTGCCGCATGCTTGCTGCCGTTGCCAACGCCGCGCTCTTGCTGCTCTACGGAGTGGTGGGTCTTCAACTGGTGCGGGCCTTTCTGAGCCATCGGCGCCGTCTGCGCCAGAAGGCCAAGCGCTTGATCCTCGAGTTGGCCTACTCCGCGGACGAACCAACGAACGCTCCAGCTCCCTTGGGGCGCGACCGCGATTGGGCCGCTTAAGGCAGCTGGTTTGGTTTGTGGCTGATCACGGCAAGGAACGGGTCACCCGGCTGACCGAGCAGCCCCATCACGCCAGCGGCCTTTGTGGTTTCTGCGATTCGCTCGGTTGACTGCCAGCCTTGGGCCTCCAGGACCTCTGCGACGTAATCGAGATGGTCCTGATCGCTGCTATCGGTCCAGATCAGGGGTGCTTTGGTGAAGAACATCCGGTTGGAGAAGGCAACGATCACCTGACCGCCAGGCCGCGTCACCCGCAGCAGTTCACTGGCGATGGCCTCGGGATATTGGAGGTACTGCCAGCCGGCGACGATCAAGGTGGCGTCCACGCTGCTGCTGGGTAGTGGTAGTTCCTGGTTTTGGTTGAGGTTTTGCAGCCAGTAGCTATCCAGGCGGGGGTTGGCCGCGAGTTCTTTCTCGTTTAAGCCGTGCCCGATCACCCGCTCGAGGGGCTTGTCCTCAGGAAGGTGTGAGACCCAGCTGGACATCAAATCCAGCACTACGGCGTTCTTTGGAATCCGCTCTGTGTAGAGCGCGGTGAGCCGTGTGCGGAAGGCCTGGTCCAGGTGATGCACCAGCCGCGGCTCGGCATAAAACAGGACGTCATCGGATCCGTCCCACTTGCGCCTCTGGGACTCCTCCAGCACCAGAACGGTCATGGCTGATTGATCGGTCGCTGCAGTCTGCTGTAGGCATGGGCGCAGCGGCCCTGAATCCATGACCCGATCCGTTGGCTTGGTTCTTGCTGCAGCCCTGGCAGGACTGGTGGCCTGTGCCTCCCCCAACGAGGCCCAAAGCAATGCTGCTCCCGCCGCCGCGTCGCGGCGGCAACCCCGCAGTTACCCAACGGTTCCGCGTGCTGCAAGCGAGACCGCGCGTCGACTGGCTGCGCTTGAGAGCCAGTTGCGCGATCCGCAGACGCCAGCGGACCAACTCCCGGATTTGGCCCATCAACAGCAGGTGATCTATCGGGTTCTCTCGCTTGATCGACAGCGCAGTCAGGCGGTCCTGGATCAACTCCCAACCCGTTGGCGTTCCGTGGCCGAACGGCACCTGGCGGCGAGACGTGCGTTTCTGGCGATGAGCAAACGCCGCCCTACCCAGGTGCCGGCCTGGCGGATTATTCCCCCCGAACCCTTGCCCCAGTTGCTCGCCCACTACCGCAAGGCCGAAGCCGCGACAGGGATCGAGTGGGAGGTGCTCGCGGCGGTCAACTTGGTGGAGACCGGGATGGGACGCATTGACGGCGTCTCCATTGCCAATGCCCAGGGACCGATGCAGTTCTTGCCAACCACCTGGGCGGAGCCAGGCATCGGCCGAGGGGACATTCGTAATCCCCATGATGCGATTCAGGCAGCGGCCCGTTATCTCGTGCGCCGCGGCGGTCTCAAGAACATTCGCCGTGGTCTCTGGGGCTACAACAACAGCGATCTCTACGGCGAGGCTGTTCTCCTCTATGTCTCCTTGATTAAGGAGGACCCCCAGGCATTGGTGGGCCTGTATCACTGGGAGATTCACTACAACGCCCAGCAGGGGGATCTTTGGCTTCCGGTTGGCTACGAACAACTCCAGCCCCTGCCTGTTGATCGCTACCTGCAGTTGCATCCCCGCAGCGCTCCTCCCAGGAAGCCAGGATGAGCGCACCCGCTCCTTGAGCTGTGACTGCTTCTTCCTCCGGATTCCAGCTCCCACTGACGGAGCAGTCCCTGCGTCAGCTGTTCACCAAGCCCTATGGCGCACCGGCCCCCAGCCATGGGCAATGGAAAGCGGTGTATGCACCGGATGTGCATTTTGAGGATCCCACCCAGTCCCGCGACGGACTTCAGGCCTACCTCGATGCCCAGGATGGCCTGGTGAACCGTTGCGATGATGTCTACCTGGCTCCGCACGCCGTCGCCCTGAGCGGCCAAACCGCTTTTGTCGAATGGACGATGGGGCTGAAGATCAAGGGCATTGAGTTCGTGTATCCGGGCGCGACGCGACTGCGGCTCAATGACCATGGTCTGATCGTTGATCACCGCGACTATTTCGACTTTGTCGGCCCAACGTTTGCCCCTGTCCCCTTGATCGGTGGTTTTGTGCGCTGGCTCTACAAACGCTTCGTGGACTAAGTCTCAGGCGCTCGGTTGATCCTCCGCCAATTCAGCCACCATGACCGCTGCACAGGTTTGTTCCATCAGCTCCTGGTAGCAGGGCTCATCCGGCCGCATCTCGGCCAGTGATGTCCAGCACTGGATCACCCCTGCGCGAACCGCACGGCGCTTGATCGGCCGGCGTTCCCCTGGCGGAACGGGAGACGTCTCCAGCCAGTCGTCGATACAGCTATGCATCGCCGCAAAGACATCGGCCATCCCATTGGTTGCGTATTGAGCCGTGACCAGGTCATGGGCGACAAGCAACCCGGCCTGTCGTCCCAGGCGATCGCTCGCCGTCTGCTCATCCGTCGTCGCCCCAAAGCGAGCATCCAGCCAGGTGCTGAGCTGGATTGAGGTTTCAAGGCTGATTCCAGACTGGAAGAAGGGAGTTATGGATGGGGGCATCTGTGTACGTCCTACCCGCGCTTGGAATGGGACCAAATCTCGAAGTCCATCGAGAACTTTTCGCGAAGGAACTGGCGGAAGTCCGTGTCTGGGGTCTCATCGAGGCCGGGGCCTGCACGACGCTCGATCGCCTCATCGACAAGGATGGCGATGGCCTTTGAGATCGAGTGGCGCTGCTCCTTTGAGAAGTCGCGAACCCAGTGCGCCGCGGCCTCGCTCAGGATGACTTGGTGGCGTTCGCTGGCCAATCTCTGACCTGGACCTCCCGGCAATCCTACACAGACTGTGTATCCAGCGCAAGGCTGGGTCTGGACTCAGCTGCTGGCTGACGTGTAGTGACGCAGCGCGAATTGCCAGAAGCGGCGACTGGCGATCAGGCTCCCCGCGGCCATCAGCACTGATCCCAGGGCCCAGTGCCAGGACCCCTGACCCAAAAGGGCCTGGGAGGGAACGGTGGTCATGAAGGCCACCGGCAACACAAAAACAAACACCAGCCGCAGAGCCGGTGGGTAGGCACTCACCGGATAGCGCCCCGCCACGAGCGTGTAGCGGAGAACTTCAGTGGCATTCCAGACCTTCACGAACCAAATCGAGAGGGCTGCGAGTGAGAACCAGAGGCTGTAGAGAATCGCAGCACCACTGGCCAGCAAGAGTCCACCCAGGAGCAAGGACTGAGGGTGGATTTCTGGTAAGCCCAGGACCACCAGGACGCAACCAGCCAGCAAACCTGGAGCGCCCCAGGGGGAGAAGCAGCGCAGGGACAGCCAGAGCTGCGAGTCCACTGGTTTCAGCAGCACGAAATCCAGGGTGCCCTGCTGAACGTGGTTCACGATCTTGCTGAGGTTCGGCTGGAGCAGGCAGCTCGTGAAGCCATCGAGCAGCGTGTAAAGCCCAAGGACGATGAGCGCTTCATTCCAGGTCCAGCCCCCAAGGGTGGACTGCCCAGAAAACAGCAGTGACAGCACAAAGAGGCTTCCGGCCAGATTTCCGAAAACAGAGAGGCACTCCAGAACAAGGTTGAGCTGGTACTCGCTCTCGGACTCCAATGAGCTGCGCCAGAACTGCAGCAGCATCGCCAGGGTTTTGGAGCGTCTCATGCGCCCATGGCTCCGTAGCGCCTCAGCCCCCTCTGCCAGCCCCAGTAACAGAGGGGGCTGAGGATCAGACACCAGATCAGCAGGCTCAAGTACCCAGCGCCCAGGTCCACCGGTAGCCCTGAAAGCAGCCGTGCCGGGAAGTCGACCATCGCTGGAAAGGGTGTTGCGAGGGCGAAGCGCTGCACGGCAGGCGGAAAGGTGTCGAGTGGTGCCACCAGTCCCGAGAGGAAGAGATAGGGAATCACCAGGAGGCGATCCAAAGCCGCAGCGCGCTCACTCCAAAAACAGAGCATGCTGCTGAGGGTTTGCAGCAAAAACCGCAGGACGAACGCGCCCCACAGGGCCATGAGGCCAAGTAGCAGTTCCTGAAGACTCGGCCTCCAGAGCAACCCTGGATCGACCGCACTCAACGCCAGGAGCATGAGGGCCACAAAGGGGATGCGTGTGGCCTGTTCCGCAAGGTGTGCCGCGAAGTAACGCCACAGGGGTTGGAGCGGTTGCAGCAGAAATGGCGACAACTTGCCGCTGACCACGTCCTCTTCAAAGACATGGATCAGCCAGACCACGCTGAACTGGCGGACGATGAACGCCGCCACGAAGTAATGCCGCAGTTGTGCGGGACTCCAGCCCGCCTGACTGGCCGCACCGCTGTTTTGCCAGACCCCAAGCATGATCAGTGGCAGAACACCGGAGAGGGCCCAGAGAGCGATCTCGGCGCGGTACTCCAGCATGTAGGCGTATTGGGTGCTCAGCAGCGTCCGGGCGATCCGTAGTGACGCACGGGGCGAGCGCACGCTTAGTTCCGTCCTGCCTGTTGGAAGAGGCTGCGCATCAGCTCCTCGATCGGCGGATCATTCACTTCAAGGTCCAGGACCTCAAAGCGACTCAGAAGCGCGGCTACGCAATCCGTCAGCTGATCCCGTGGCACCAGCAGTTGAACCTGATGGTCCTGATGGGACTCGACGGTTCCGAACGCTTCAAAGGCCTCGCGCGGCTGGGGCTGATGCAGCTCCAGTCGGACCTGGCGATGGGGGCTGAGTTTGCTGGTCAGGGCATCCAAGGGGCCGTCATGGAACAACGCCCCCTCATGGATCAGCAGGACTCGCTCGCAGAGGGCCGTGATGTCCCCCATGTAATGGCTCGTCAGCAGGATGGTTGCCCCAGTGCGCTGGTTGTAGGTGGCGAGGAAGTCGCGAACCCTCCCCTGGGCCGTGACATCCAAACCCAAGGTGGGTTCATCCAAAAACAGCACCCGGGGCTCGTGCAGCAATGACGTCAGCAGTTCGGCTTTCATGCGCTGACCGAGCGACAGCTTTCGCACGGGGCGATGCAGTTCCTCCCCCAACTCCAAGAGATCCGCCAGTTCACTGACCCGGCGCTTCATCTCCCGTTCGGGGATGCCATAGACCGCAGCATTGACCCGGATCGAATCCCAAGGAGGCAGGTCCCAGATCAGCTGTTGCTTGTTCCCCATCACCAGGGTGATGTCCTGCAGGAAGCCAGGCTGCCGCCGTTGCGGGATGGCTCCGGCGACCCGCAGCTCACCAGCACTGGGGTGAATCAGCCCGCTGAGCATTTTTAAGGTCGTTGTTTTCCCCGCCCCATTCGGACCAAGGAACCCCACCATCTCTCCTTCCTGGATCCCAAAGCTGATGGCCTTAACGGCATCAAGGTCCCGGTAGCGGCGTCGCAGCAGGTGACGAATGGTGCCCTGCAGTCCCGGTTGTTTCTCGGCAATCCGGTAGGTCTTGCTGAGGCCCCGCGCCAGGACCATGGCGTTGGTGGAGCTGCGCAACGTCAGAGCTCGATGCAGGCCTTGGCCTGCTCCCCCAGGGGGTCAATGAATTCGACATCGAGCGTCGACTGGAGCTCCTGGGCCTGGCGCACCCGTTCACAGGCCAGATCGTTTTCGCCGCGGTTGAACAGATCCTCTGCCTCATCCGTGAGCGTCTGCAGCTGCAGCTCTTGCTCCTGGCGTTGACGCTGCTGTTCGTCCGAAGCCGCTGGTTGAGGTTGGTTCTTTGGTGGCGATTGACGGGCTGCGGGGCCACAACTCACCAACAGAGCTCCCAGGGCGATCAGACCGGCCGTTGTCCTCAGGAGCCTGGTCACCCGCCTCATCGCATCTCCCCCTATCCCAGCACCTTGGCTTGCTCGGCCGTGAGACGACCAGCATCCAGCAGGGCCTTGGTGATGCGCTGGATGTCCAGCACAGCATGGAAGTCATAGCCCTTGGCCTTCAGTCGCTCGCGGGCACTTTGATCGCGCTGACCGCCGTGATCGATAAAGACCACGACGTCGTTGACCTGCAAACCGGAGCGCTCCAGCTTGGCAATGCCCTCGAGCACACTGCCGCCACTGATCAAGATGTCATCGATCACGATCACGCGGTCTCCCTCCTGGAAATCCCCTTCGATCAGGCGCCTGGCCCCATGGGCCTTGACTTCCTTTCTTGGGTAGATCAGGGGCTTGTGCAACTGCAAAGCCAGCCCGGTTGCCGTGGGTAAGGCTCCATAGGGAATGCCCGCGATGCGATCGAACTCCAGGCCCTCCATCAGTTGCGCGTAGCCATGGAGGACGCGATGGAACAGGTTCGGATCGGAGATGATCTGCCGCAGGTCGATGTAGTAGTTGAAGACGGCTCCTGAGGCCTGGACGTATTCCCCAAACAACAGGCAGCCGATGTCAAAGAGCTCAACGATGAGCACCGCCATGGGATCCGAGCTGGTTTGCTCGGACGCTTGATTGGCCAGCCAGAGCTCGCAGGTCTCGGCTTGTTCGGAGCGGTGCTGCTCCATCCAGCTGGTTCGCCTGCGGTTGATGCGACCTTTGAGTGCTTCGGCCTGCTCCGCTAAGTCGTCTTCAACCAGCAGGTTTTGGGGCATGGGAATCAGTAGGCCATCCGCTGAGTTGCTCAGGCCGGCCTCCAGCAGTCCATCGACCCGTTCTTCTTCGCTCCAGATCGAACGCAGCATCAGCACGCGCTCGGGTGCGGCCTGTCTGACCCGAGAGAGGACCTTGGGGTCACTGGTTCCCACCTCCAATAGGACCTGGTCAGGGGTGCCCCAAAGTTGGCTCTCCCGCACGATCTGCAGGAATAGGGGATCGCTGTCGTTGGGGTGGTACTGGATTCGTTTGGCAGCCGGGTTGGAGCTGCGGCAGGTGATGACGACTGCCTTGTCCCGATACAGCAAAAACGGAGCGGCGATGTCCTGACCCGCCAGGGGAGAGAGGGTGACCGCATCGACGCCCAGGTCTTTGAACAGGTAGTGGGCGAGGGCCGTTGAAGAATTCAGATCGCCGTGTTTGGCGTCGATGATCAGGGGGAGATCGCGCGGCACCAGATCGCGCACCTCCAGCAGCAACTCCAGTCCGAGTGGGCCCAGGGCTTGGTAGAAGCCGAGGCTGGCCTTGATCGCACAGACGTGGGGACTGGTTTCCTCCACCACCGCCTTAATCCAGTGCCTGGCCTGACTCAGGAAGGAACGGTTGCCCATCCCCCGGCGCAGAGCCCAGCTCTGCAGCATCTCGGGGTTCGGGTCGAGTCCCGTCATCAGCAGGGACTGACGCTCTGCGATGGCTTCAGTGAGTTGAACGAAGAAGCCCATCGCCCGCTGGCGGCTTGAGTCGTTGTTAAGGGATCCCTGGCGCCCTGGGAAAGGGCATGACACAGCTCGTTGCAAAACGGAGCAGTCTCATGTGCCCATCAAGGTCGGGGCTGGGGCTTGAAGCACGGCAGCCTCAAAGGGGTTCTGGCGACAGAGCCGCTGCAGTTGAGCCTCAGGAGGCTCGCGAGACTCGCTGCCGATGCCTGGCTTCTGGGCTTTGGCTTTGCGATGGTTTGGAACCCACTCAAGCCTCATGAGCTGGCAAGAACTTGAGCGCTTGGTCGTCGATGCGGAGACCCGTCCGCACTTGCGTCACCTGCTGCGGCGCTGCCGCGATGACAACGGTCTCTTGCTGCAGGCTCGTCTCCTGGGCTATCGCATTACCCGCGTCGATCTGCAGCAGGCCTGGCTACAGCACCGCCAGGACGAAGAGCTCAAGTCCTTGCAAGGCTGAGGGGGATAGCTCGGGATCTGGCCCCCAGCGCTGGATGCCAGTGAGAGCCCACGGTTCGATCCGTTCGCTGCATTCCCTGCGTGAATCTCGAGCTCGATCGACGTTGTTTGGAACTCGCGGTCGCGGACCTCAGGGCGCTGCCCAGCTCCGATCGACCGACGGCCATCGGTCATCTGCGCGCGATCGACTCAGCCTTGGCGGAGAAGCTGACTCTGGAGTTGCTCTTTGAGTTCAGCTGACGCTCAGCAGTCCCTCGCCGCCAGCACCTGGGCCTGCCCCTTGCCGTCCCGTCCGATGGGTTGGGGGTCGAAGTCATCAGCACTGACATCAAAACTGCCGCTGTTGCACCAGAGGGTGAGTTCGCGCTTGGTGTAGCTGCCCAGGGCTCTCCCTTTGCCCTGTTGCATCGCCATCCCAAGGCACTGATCCTGACTGCCCCAGACGCAGCTGGCCGCACCGAGAAGCCCCCCGATCAGATTCGTCGCGATCTGCTGGCCCCGCTCAATTTCGAAACGCCGCACCTCATAGCGCCGTGCCCCCAGCAGGGAATCCCCTGGCTCCCCGGGGAGTGGCCGGCTGAAGGTTTCGTTGGTGTCAACGGTCCAGTTCCCCACCGATTGCCCCGGTTGGAGCTGGCTGCTCAACCCCCGGGTCAGGGCCTGAAAGCGATCCTTGGGATAGCCATGGTGCTGCCTTGAGATGCGCTCGTAGTCGCCCATCTCAAAGAGCAGATTCGCCGTATTGGAGAAGTCGTCCACCTGGAGTGCGCCGACGTTCATCAGCCAGCCGAGAAAGACACCGGTTCGCCAGTCGGCAGCGAGTTCCTCCTGTTTGACGGTGAGCCCCATGCCGCCACTGAAGGGGCCGAGCCCCTTTTCTCGGTTGACGTGATGGCCCCACTCATGGGCCAAGACGGCCAGATCCAGCAAGAGCAGGGCAGCATCGCTCTGGCCCTTGGCTGCTCTGACGCTCTTGCGCAGTTCCAGGGCCATGGCGATTTGTTTGCTGGGGGGGCAATAGAAGGCCATGGGGTGGCGCACCTCCTTCACCCCGCAACCATCGGCGCGATCGCCCGCGAAGAGCAGTTGTGGCTTGACCTTGGTGCCCCAATGGCGGTGAAGCAGCTCATGGGCCTCCCGGAGATAGGCCTGGCGTTGGCTGGCTTGCCGGGACGCCTCGAGCTTCAGGGCATCTTTGGCGGATGCGGCTTCCAGAACCGGTGGGGGTTCCATGCCGGGTGCCCAGGGCTGGGCCGAAGCGCCAAGGGCCATGGCGAGGCTGATGAGGAGCGCACCCAGCGGTTTGCCAAAGCCTGCTCGAGGGATGAGATGAGTCATGGTCTTGATCGCGAGACCACCGCCGCGGCGAGCAGCCCCCCTGCGAAGCCGCTGGCGTGGCCGATCCAGCTCACCCCAGCTGGGGTGAAGAACGGCAAAAGACTGGGGAGAATTCCGCCATAGATCAGCAGGACCGCCAGCGACAGAAGCATGGTCAATGGTCTGCGCTCCAGCCAGCCAATCAACAACAGGTAACCCAGTAATCCATAGACCACACCCGAGAGGCCGTGGGCGCCATTGGGCCACCACAGCCAGATCGGAATGGCCGTGAACAACACAGCGGCCCAGACGGCCAAATAGTCCCACTTGCTCTTGAAGCAGACCAGCCAGGAGAGGGGAAGAAACAAGCCGCTATTGGCGAGGAGATGTCCCCAACCGCCGTGGCTGAAGGGGGCGGTCAGGATCCCCAAGGCCGGACCACCGGGAAGCATCGGCAAGTTCCACTGCCCGCGAAAGAGCAGTTGATCGATTCCCTCCTGCAGCCAAGCCAATGCCAGCAGAGCCAGCGGGATCAGCAGCGCCGCCTTGAGATCCCGCGTCATGCCCTCAGGAGCTGGATCTCCATGACGGCCAGCGCTTCATCAGGCAGGCCAAGAAAGGCATTGAGCCATGCGTCCTGGCAGGGGGCGATGCTGGCGACCCCCACCAGTTGCCCCCTGCCGTCCTGGTCGAGGGGTCGCCCTTGACGGCGGTGCCGCAGCCCCTCGATGGACCCGCTGGTCAGTGCGGTGTCCACGACGAGATCTGAGGCTTGGTAGACGGGTTGACGGGCAGGTCCCAGGGTGAAGCGAAAGCGAGATCGGAAGCGCAGGCTCAGGGCGCCGCTGCTCGGGTCCAGCTCGCCCTCGAGCTGTTCTGGCTGGATCTGAACGCTGATCCCTGGGGGCAGCGGAAGGCCCAAGAGCCGGGCTGTTTGGCAGTCCAAAGGGGGGATGGTCAGCCCTGCCATGGGCACCTTCAGTGCGAGGCGCCCCTGTTGATCGGCAGGGGATTGGAGGACGGGGCCCCCACCACTCGAAGCGTTGTACGAAAACGGGGGGAAGCGTCCGATGACCAATTGACACTGGGCCCCCGTTCGGAGCTGCCAGGAATTGGTCTCAGAAGCCCGTGCGGAAGCGATCAAGTTTTCCTTGGCCGTGCCAATCGGCCAGGTCCTCGTACCCGCCGATCATCGCCCCCTCAATCCAGATTTGGGGCAGTGAGCCCGCCTCCGGTGGGGCCAGCTCGAACGGAATTCCCAGGCTGCGCAGCATGCGCATCGCGCGGTTCGACCAGGGGCATCCCTCGGCAACAGCAAGCCGGATTCGCGGTTGAGCAGTGGAGGAAGGAGCGCGCGTGGGGGCGGCTTGCTTCAGCAGACCCACCAATAAATCGGCACCTTTGAGCACTTCACTGCCATGCTCGAGATGTCCGCCCCAAACCTGGCACTCGCCATCGGAGAAGCTCAGGTGCAGGTGCACACCCTGAGGGGAGATCGTCCCCTGCAGGCTGATGATTTCGAGCTCTCCCGTCAGCACAGTGGGTTGGTCACTGCCGGGGCAAGCAAAAGCGACCCTGCTGAGGTTGCCGACAATGCTCAGTACAAATCCTTCTGCCTGCTGCTGCTTGGCTAGCTCTTCAAGGCTTTTGCGAAGGTCGGCGCCAGGGCCGAGGTGAATCGCTTGAGGCTCCATGCCTGTCGTCAGGCGCCGATTTTTTCATTCGGGACCCACTGGGCTAGGCGCTGTTCGTGGCGCACCAGCTGGTAGCGGTTGAAATCCGTGGGTGAGTTGCCGTAACGGAGCTTGAGCTCGTGCAGTTCCTGACGCATGGACTGCAGGACGGGATTGTTCTCGTTCACTCCCTGAACTCAAACCTAAAGCTAATCTTAAGTCCCTTTTTGGCGCTGCGCTAGTCCCCCTTGAGACAGCCGTGGCTAGGGATGGAGTGGCGATTGATCGAGGTCATTGGTGATGGAGCAAGCCTTTTCCGTGGTGGCGCACCCCCAGGCGCTCGTGGCAGCTGGTGGCCTTCTGGCGCTGAGCTTGGCCTTGGGGCTGGAGCTCAGCCTCCTTGTGCGCCTCCTGTTCAAGCCCGCTTCCACCCAGGTGGAGTCCTGGTCTGCCTCGAACCCTGAGTCCTTCGATTGGATGTACGAGTAGGTCCTCCTGCTCAATGGGCGTGACAACAGCGAGGGATGCGTCTTGGTCGCTTGATGCGCTCACCCCAGGGGATCGCCGCAGGGTGGTTGATGCCCTCCGCTACGTCGGCAGGGATCTCCATCACCGTTCGTTCTCGGTCTCGTCCGATCGGCGCGAACTTCTTTGGCAGGAGATGGATGCCTGCTTGCAACTCGCTGAGCGGCTCTCCGTCACCGTTGACTCCGGAGCGGCTGTCGCTCCGCTGTCTGATTCCACGTTCCGCCCCTGCACCGTGATCACTGGCGCCTCCAGTGGCATTGGTGCCGCGTTGGCTCGATCCTTCGCGCAGCACTCAGAGGTGTTGGTGCTGGTGGCGCGTCGCCAGGACCGTCTGGACGAGCTGGCTGCCAAGCTGGCGCAATCCGCCGCTGCGAGGGTTGTAGCGGTGGCGTTGGATCTCAATCAACCGCAGGCCGTCGATCAGTTGTTGGGGCGACTGGCGGCGAATGGACTCTGGGTCGAGACGCTGGTCAATAACGCGGGCTTTGGGCTGCGGGGAAGCTTCGAGGCGTCCTCTTGGATGCAGCTGGAGTCGATGCTGCGGTTGATGGTGGAGGTCCCGACGGAGCTCACGCGGCTGGTATTGCCAGAGATGCAGCGGCGTCAGCAGGGAACGATCCTGAACATCGCCTCTCTGGCGGGCCTGATTCCGGGACTGCCCGGCAGCACGCTCTACAGCGCCGTGAAGGCCTACCTGATCCGCTTGTCCCAGTCCCTCGCGGCTGAGAACAGTGGCTCTGGGATTCGGGTCATGGCCCTCTGTCCGGGCTACGTCCACACCGAATTCCACGCCGTCCTGGGGGTCGAGCAACGCATGCAGCGTCTGCCGGGGGTGTTCTGGATGTCCGTTGATCAGCTGGTGCGCTGGACCGAGCGCGCCCTCCAGGGCCGCCAGGTCGTTGTGGTCCCCGGACGCTTGAATCGTCTGATCGCGGCCTTGGCCCACTACCTGCCGCTGCCCTGGGCTAACACCCTCAGCGCGGCCTTCTCGCGCCGATTTCGGAGCAGGCCTTGAGCATCACGGAGATTGGGATGCAACTGGGGCTGCTGGCAGTGGCCCTGCTCTCCAATGCCCTCTCGGCGTTGGCTGGAGGCGGGGCTGGACTGGTTCAGCTGCCCGCCTTGATCCTGATGGGCCTTCCCTTCCCAGTGGCCTTGGCGACCCATAAGGTCGCCAGCGTCTCCCTGGGGGTTGGCGCCAGTTTGCGCCATGCGCAAGAGAGCAGCCTGAATGCACGGCTCTCGGCGTTGATCCTGCTCAGTGGACTCCCAGGGGTCTGGCTCGGGGCCCGCACGGTTCTGGCGCTACCGCCCCAACTCTCCACCCTTCTCTTGGGTCTTCTGACCATCGCCCTAGGGGTGTATTCAGCCTGTCGCCCTCAGCTCGGTGCTTCCTCTGGCGGCCAGAGCTGGACAACAGAGCGATTAGCCCTAGGGGCATTGGTGCTCTTCGCCATTGGCTTCCTGAATGGCTCCTTGACCTCGGGGACGGGCCTGTTCGTCACCCTCTGGCTGGTGCGCTGGTTCGGACTGGACTACGGCAAGGCCGTCGCCCATACGCTGATCTTGGTCGGCCTGTTTTGGAATGGGGCGGGGGCCCTGACCCTCGGTGTCCAAGGGCAGATTGCTTGGAGTTGGTTGCCGATGCTGCTGATCGGCTCACTGGCTGGTGGCTATTTGGGGGCCCATGTCGCCCTTCGTCAGGGGGCAGCGCTGGTGAAGCGTGCCTTTGAACTGCTCTGCCTGGTGATGGGGTGCTCGCTGCTGCTGAAGGCACTGAGCTGAACTCAGCTCAGCCGCCGAGGGCGGTGAACAGGCCGACGCTGAAGCTGGTCAGACTGACGGCGATCAGTGGTCGAGTCCAATCGGGCATGGCCGCATCTCATCTCCCACAACAGTCGCTGAGATCCACTGGCCTGTCGGTGTGACTCGCTACCTGCTGCCCTGCGCTTTGCTTCGTCGATGACCTCCCCTGGGCTCCAACTCATTGATCAAGACCTTTTTGATGCGGTGGCTCTACGGGCGCGAGCCAGTGAGCGCCTGCGGATGAACTTCAACCTGCATCAGGAATGTGATCTGGTGCAGCGCTTCTTGAATGTCATGCAGCCCGGTACCTACGTCCGGCCCCATCGCCATTGCCGCCCAGGCACGGGGGAGGGGTTTGAGTGTTTTGTGGTGCTTCAGGGCTCGATCGGGGTGCTGTTGTTCGATGCCAACGGAACATGCCTGCGTCAGGAGCGACTCGATGCAGCAGGTCCCGTTCGCGGCCTTCAGCTGGACGAGGGCCTCTTTCACTCGCTCGTGGCCCTCGCCCCCGATTCGGTGATTTTTGAACTGAAGCAAGGTCCCTATCAACCGCTGGCCGACAAAGACTTTTTGGCTGGGTTTCCCCAGGAAGGCGAGCTTGAATCCGGTCAGCAGGAGCTGGAGTGGAGGCGTTCGTTTGATGTCTGAACTGGCTGCCTTTTTGCAGTGGAATACCCCCAACCTTCTGGCCGATGAGATCCGCGAGGCCGGCTGCCATTGGTTGCTGCTGAAGGGGCTGGGGCTCGACCAGGGACCAGGGCGGCCCAGCGCCGATCTCCAATCCTTGGTCCTGCCGATGGAGGAATGGCAGCTGTCGATCACCACGGCGGCTTTTTACAGCGCGCCCGAGCAACACGAGCCCAGTCCCATCCAGTTCCGCATCCCCCTCACGGCGGCGAACACCTTGGTCTTTGCCCTGTTCTCAGGGCAAATCACTCCGCTGGATCCGGCCGAGTGGTCCTTCTGGTTGGTACCCGTCAGCAAGTTGCATCCCGAGCGCCAAACGATGGGTCTCAATCCTTTGATGCGCGCCTTTGGCGAGGGACTGACCTACGGCGCATTGCTCGAGCAGCTGAAACCGAGCCGGGCCGTGTTCCGCATCGTTCTGGATGAGGAGTCCGCCAATCGATCGACCAGCGATCCGCTCGCTGGTCAGGAATTCGAGAGCTATGACGCGGCCTACGACGTCCTTGAGCGTTACTACGCCGACGTCTGTTGTTCCGATGAGCGCAGCTACTACCGCATCGAAGAGCACTCCTCGGTTTGATAGCGGCTCAGTGCTTCGCGGGTCGACTCAGCGAGGGGCCGCGTTTGCTTCAATTTTGGGCTGAAGGCCCCGCCGGATAGCAAGGCGTTAGGGCAGAAGAGAGCGAGATCCTGACCCTCCATCAGCTCCAGGGCCGGGAGTGGCGTCTCGAGGCGGGCACGAAAGACATGTCTGATCTTTCCCGGTTGGCTTGAGACATACCAAAGATCCGGCGTGCCGATCTCCAGTCGAATTTCCTCCCAGAGTTCCCGGCGCAGCGCTTCCTCGGGGCCTTCTCCGGGCTCAAGGTGCCCACCAAAGAGACCCCAGCAGCCGGGAGCGACGATGCCTGCAAGGTCATCCCGCAGCTGCAGTAACCAGCTGCCGTTGTGCTCGAGAACGGCCAGAGCCACCTGCACTTGGGTCATGCGCGGATGATGGTCGGAGCAACGGGGCCATGCCTGTGTCGAGTTTCCACTGGTTGCAGCGGCTCAGCCTTGCGCTTCTTGCCGCCGCCGCTGTCCCCCTCTGGACAGCGCCGGCCCGCGCCATTGAGGAGGTTCTGATTGAGCTTCCCCTGTTGCGCTCCAGCCTCAGCGTCAAGGTCAGCGAACTGAAAAGTCCCAGTGCCCTCATGGCGGGCCGGAGCGACCTGGCGGAATTGGATCGGGCCTCGGACGGAGCGGTGAGTCAGCTGCTGATGCAGGTCCTCCAGCGACCGATTCCGATCTCGATGATTCGTTTAGCCGATGGGTCCGTCGGCTCACCTCTGCTCGAGCAAGCATTTTTGGTGGTCTCATCCCTCGGCACAATCGAGGGGCGAGATCCCGATCTGACGGGGCAAACCTTTCGTCAGGCGTTGGATCGGGCAAGGGCGAACGCCACTGGTGGTGAGCCCACCCTGGTCGAATTAATCCAGGCCCTTCCTGGCCAGCGGGTGCGCTTCAACCTCGGCCAGGTCAAAGCAATCCTGGGGCGCATGTTGGCCCAACGCGTCCAGGCCAACAGCTTCTTCGCCCAGACCCCACCTGACCTGCTGCCAACGGCTCCTGCACTGTCGTCATCTCCAGCAGTACGACAACGGCAGGTGCGTCTTGCGGTGCCCCATCGCACACAGCCCTTGGAGGTGGTGCTCGTTGAACCCTCGCAAGGGGGCAATGGGCGATTGGTGTTGATCTCCCATGGGCTCTGGGATAGTCCCAAGAACTTCGCGTCCTGGGGGGCTGTGCTGGCCTCCAGGGGCTACACCGTGGCCCTGCCCCGCCACCCCGGCAGTGATAACAAGGAGCAGGCCCTGATGCTGAAGGGAGCGGTTCCTCCCCCGAAGCCCATTGAGCTGGCCCTGCGCTTTCGCGATCTCAGCGCGGTGACAGATGCGGTGGCTGCTGGTCAACTCAGCGGTATGACTGGGGTCAACGCCAACGCTGTGGTTGTCATTGGTCACTCCTGGGGGGCGACGACGGCGTTGCAGCAGGCGGGTCTGGTGCCCCAGGCGACAACGCTCAAGAAGCGATGCCCGCAAACCAGTGATCCACAGCGCAATCTGAGCTGGACCCTGCAGTGCAGCTGGCTCGATGGCGTGGATCAGGCCGCCCTTCGCGATCCGCGGGTCGTTGCAGCCGTGGCCGTCTCGCCGCCCATGTCACTGCTGTTTTCGGTTCCGCAACTGCGCAACGCCAGTGCACGTCTTCTGGTCGTGAGTGGCACCCATGACTGGGTTGTGCCACCTGACCCCGAGGCAATCACACCGATGCGCCAGGCCGTGCCCTTCGGGCACCAATTGGTTTTGGCGAAAGGGGGCGATCATTTCAATCTGCGCCCCGGTCAGCAGGCCAATGGAGGGGTGCTGGGTCCGCTGCTGCTGGCCTGGGTTGAGGCGGCCTATCAAGCGGGCCCCGCGCTCTCCCCGTCAGCCGGTGCGCCGCCACTGCTTGGCACAGGCCCTTGGGGCCATCCTTTGATTCCCCTCAAGGACGTCTCGACCGCGATCCAATCGAACAGCTGAGTCGATCTACCCATCGCCCGTCGCCACTGACTTCGCTTCGATGGCGCTGAAGCCTCCTCACACAGCCCTGCATGGGCTGTTTTTTATGCCTCGCTGTCTCGCGGCACGGCTTGGCGCCAACCCCCTTCCTCCAAAACAGTGATCGGGGTGTCAAAGCAGTCACTGAGGCTTGCGCTCGTCAGCAGTTCCGGGGCAGGACCATCGGCCACGATTTGCCCGCGTTTGATTAGGACAGCGCGTTGGACCTCAGGGATCACTGCCTCCAGTTGATGCGTCACCAGTAGCAACGTGGTTCCTGTCCTGCTGAGTTCCCGCAGGCTGTTCAGGAGTTGATGTTTGGCCTTGAAGTCCAGGCCATTGATCGGTTCATCGAGGACCAGCACCTCGGGTTGATGAATCAATGCCCGGGCGAGTAGCAAGCGCCGTCGCTGCCCATCCGAGCAATGACCGAAGGGCTGACCACGCAAGTCCGCTAGTCCAAGCTGCTCGAGCTGGTTCAGCGCTTCTGCCCGTTGCTGCTGTGTTGGGCGTTGGGGACGGCCTAGCCCGACTGAGCCAAAGAGGCCGGAGAGAACAACCTCTTCCGCTGGCACCGTTGGGATGTAGCCGCTCTGCAGGTCACTGGAGACCAGGCCGATGCGTTGCCTCAGATCCCAGAGGTTGACGGTGCTGCTGCCAAACAGCTTCAGCTCAGAGCCCGCCTTCACCACGGGGTAGAGCTGACGATTGATCAACTTGATCAAGGCGCTTTTGCCCGCACCATTGGGTCCCAGAAGCACCGTGGGTTCCCCTGGTTGCAAGCTCAGGGTCAGATCGTTGAACACTCGCCTGGCACCAAGCCAGGCCTCAACGGAGATGGCCTCGAAATAGGGGGTCGCGCTCATGAACATCAGGTACTGCTTCCAGCATCGGTACGGGCCGGCTCTTTAGGGTCAGGCCCATGCAGCCTTTTTTCCTGCTGGAGCCCGGAGATGGCTTGGTGCTCTGCGGGGCCAATGGCCTGGTTTCCCACGTCGACCGCACGGCTCAACAGCGCTTGGGCCACCACTCCCAGGAGTGGTGCGGCCGCGCGATTGGCGAGTGCTGGCCGCAGTTGTCTGATCTCATCGTCCAGGAACACCGGCGTTTAGCTGAGGGGCCGCGGGACCATGTGCTGCCTCTGCCCCATCCAACGGGGGTTGAGCTGGCCACCCGCCTCCGTCTGTTTGCCTGTGACTCTGGCTTTGGCGTTGGCATCCTCAGGCGCCGGGCGCAACGCCTCGATGCGGCCCCCGAGGAAACCAACGAAGACGCCTACCGCCGTTTGCTCGAGGGGGTCCTGGACACGGCGCAAGATGCCGTCTTGGTGACCTTGGCTGAACCCTTGGACGCCCCGGGTCCTGTCATCGTTTACGCCAACCAGTCACTACTGGATCAGACCGGGTACGCGCTTCACGAGGTGCTCGGCAGGAGTCCGAGGCTCTTTCAGGGTCCAGAGACTTCGAAGGAGAGCACCTCTGCCCTGCGCTCGGCGATGGATCAGTGGAAGCCAGCGTCCATGGAGGTCATCAACTACCGCCGCGATCAATCCACCTGTTGGATTGAGCTCAAGGTGGCGCCCCTGGCCGATTCCTCGGGCTGGTACACCCACTGGGTCTCGGTCCAGCGGGACGTGACTGATCGCGTGCTGCTGAAGCGTCAACTTGCCCAAGAGGCCAGGGCGCTGGCTGACAAGCTCGATCGCTGAAGGGGCCCCGGCCGATTGCTGACCTGACACCCTGCAAGCTGAGGGCTGCTTCACGTCTCTTTACAATTGCGGCACAAGCGGTGTTCCGTTGCTCTCGCGCGTTGCCATCGATTTCGTCAGCACGGTCTTTGGCCTACCGCTGCGGCAACTCGCCTTGGCCTGCAGCTTTGCTCCGGCCTACCTGACCATCCCCGCCGTTCGTTGACATCGCCTTGATCGCGGGCATCGTTGCGACAGCGATAGGCCTGGGAGATGCAAAGCCTTCCTTTTCTGGGTGATGAGCGGATCAAGGTCAGCTGCGATCTTCGCCGAGTTCACCTGGCTCGCTTGGATGCCCTGAAGGAACAGTGGGGTCTTCCGTCGCGGGCGGCTGCACTGCAACGTCTTCTCGATCTTTGTTTCCTCGGCGACATCAGCCTCGATCAGTGCCATTAAGTTGCCGGCACTGCAGTCCTCGCCATGGCAACCACAGTCCTCAAGTTCAGTTCCGAGGATTGCGGCACCTGCCATCGGATGAGCCACTACGACGGCAAGGTTGCTGAAGAACTGGGGTGCAGCTTTGTCAGCGTGATGTTGCAGGACACCGAGACCTATCGCAGATATAGAAAGGTCCTGCTTGCGCAGTATCCCAACAAGGAAGGAATGGGCTGGCCGACCTACCTCGTGGTGGAAGACCCCGACGGTGAGTTCATGATCCACGGTGAACTCAAAGGCGGGATGCCCAAGGGTGACTTCCGCACCAAACTCGCGGCACTCCTGCCCAATCTTTGAACTTTCTTCCAGGGGATCGCTTGATCCCTACCCGCGGAAACGTTCTATTGGCTTAGACAAGCGGTGCTTGAAGGTGGAGTCGCAGCCGTCACCAGCCTGGTTCCATCGGGGCTGCCGGATTGCTCTGATGGATCAAGCCGATCACACCCGTTGCTACGCGATTCAGCACCGAAGCGGTCTGTCCCTCGGGACCTGCACCTCCCTGGATCACGCCCGTGAACGGATTGACCAAGAATTACCGCTGCTGAGGCAGCGCCTGATCGCAGCCGCCTAGTCCTTCAGCCGATGCGAAGCTGGTGATCGCGCTATGCAGTGGTGTGCCTCAGTCCGTTCTGCTCTGCGGCTACTACGGCGAACACAACCTTGGCGATGACGCCTTGTTGCAGGCTGTCCTTGGGGAGCTGCCTGAAGCTTGGACGCCTGTCGTCACCGCGTTTGACCAGGACCAGGTGCGGCAGTTGCACGGCGTCGAGACGGTGCAGCGCCGTGACCTCAAGGCCGTTCTTTCCTGTTTGAGAGCCTGCGATGCCCTGGTCTTGGGCGGCGGAAGCCTGCTGCAGGACAGCACCAGTTTTAAAAGCCTGATCTACTACGCCAGCTTGATGACCGCCGCCCGATTCCAGGGCAAGGCGGTTGTGCTCTGGGCCCAGGGACTCGGTCCACTTCAACGCAAGCGAACGCGGGCCCTGGTGCGTCTGCTGCTCCAGATGACGACTGCCGTGAGTTGGCGTGATCCTGAATCGGCGACCTTGGCTCGCCGTCTGGGGTGCGACGGCGAGCACGCTGCGGATGCGGTTTGGATGTTGCCGCAGCAGCAGTGGCTCGGCCGTGGTGGACCAATCGTGGTCTGCTGGCGGCCAACGCCCTTGCTCCAGGGCAGTGATTGGAGTCCTTATCTCCAGGCCCTGGACCAGTTATCCACAGAGGCAGACCGCGAGGTGTTGTGGCTTCCTTTCCATCGCAACCAGGACGCTGATCTGTTGGAGCAATTCCGCCGGGAGGGGTTGATGCCCGAGAGCTTATCGACGCGCAGTCGCCAACTCAGCGCGAGCCATCCCAGGGAGGCGATGGCCGTGTTTCGCTCCTCTGGTCTGGTTCTGGCGATGCGCCTGCATGCCTTGATTCTGGCGGCCCTCTCCGGGGCTCCGGTCAGCGCCCTGAGTTACGACCCCAAGGTCCAGGCCTGCGCTGATCAACTCCAGTCTGAGGCCTTGGACTTGCGCCAGCGCGGCCGGACTGCTGAGGAGTGCTTGACGCTCTGGCGCAGCAGCTTGGATTGTCCTCCGGCGAGCAGGGTGATTGCATCGATCCGCTCGACGGTGGAGCTGCATCGACGCATCCTGCGTGCCGCCCTATGTCGCTGATCCTGGATCTGGCGGCTACGAGCTGTCTCTGCTTGCTTGTACTCCTGCTGGCTTTGGAGCTGCAACTGGGCCGTGCCCCAAGGCTGAACAAGACGGATTCGCAGCAGTGCCCCGAAGACTGCGGGTGGCTGCGGATTCTCGTGCCCGCCTACAACGAGCACGACAACATCGAGGGATGCCTTGGGGCGATCGTTGCGGCCTGCCCGCCTGACTGGCCGATCGAACTCGTCGTGATTGATGACGCCTCAAGCGATGACACCCAGGCCTTAGCTGAGCTGTGCCGCACGAGCTGCAGCCGTTCTGATCTCCACTGGCGGATTGTGCAGGCCGGAGCGCGACCGAGTGGTGAACGCTGGTCCGGCAAGAATTGGCCAGCAACCATCGGTTCGGAGTTGCCCTGGCCCGATGGGACGGCATCGCGGCAATGGTTGCTGTTTCTCGATGCCGATGTGCGCCTGCAGCCCGGGGTGATTGAGGCTGCCCTTCAAGAGGCCTGCAGTCAAAGCAGCGATCTGTTCACCCTGGCTCCCCGGCTGCAGTGCAGTTGTCTTGCGGAATGGTTGGTGCAGCCGATTGTGGCCACCCTGTTGGGCTTGGGTTTTCCGATTCGGCGCAGCAACGACCCCAACGATCCAACGGCGTTTGCGGCTGGTCCCTTCATGCTCTTTCGCCATTCCAGCTATCGGGCGATTGGAGGCCATCGCGCTGTTGCCGCTGAGGTGGTCGAAGATCTGGCCCTGGCCCGAGCGGTCAAGCAGGCCGGCCTGAGTCTGCGCTATCTGCTTGGCGTTGATCTTGTCGACCTGCAGATGTATCGCTCCTTGGCAGCGCTGTGGGAAGGCTGGACCAAAAACTGGTTTCTGGGGGTTGATCGCAACTGGTTCAAAGCCGTTGGCAGTGTCGCTGTGGTGTTGCTGCTGTTTGCCGCTCCCTGGTTCAGCGCCGTTGCTCTGTTGCTGCAGGGATGGCTTGGCGGTCCGATTGAGCAAATGGCGATTTGGGCTGTGGGCTGCTCCATCGCCCTGGTCTTGGCGATCCGTCTGTGGAGTGCCTGGCGCTTTGGCACACCGATCAAATTCTGGTGGTTGAGTTGGCTTGGGGCGTTGCTGATTGCGGCCATCGTGCCCGCCAGTATTTGGAAGACGACCACCGGACGTGGTTGGACCTGGCGTGGGCGCCAGCTCGAGGGCTGACGCTTAGGCGCTAATCCTGAATTGCGTAGTGCTGTACACGCCCTGGAGACCAGGGAGTGCGGTTCATTGGGCTATCCCACGGACGCAGCATGTCGTCAGGAACAGCGACCCAAGCTCAGATGTTTGAGCTGATCCCCTACGAGAAGTTCCGCGATACCCCTGCGGTTCGTTTCTTCAATATCACCGTCGACAACTCCAACGCGCGGGATCTGGTCATCCATAGCGGACCGGCCGTTAGTCCACCGGATGAGCCCAACACGGGCGCCTGGCAGTTCTATCTCCACCCCCATCAAGAGGACAATCTGCTCGCTCTGACCGGGGGTCGCCTGTTCTACTTGGTGAACTTCGGCTGGAATTATCCGTATCACATTGTTCGTCTTGAAACCGGTGGTGACATTCTCCGGATTCCGCCCGGAACCTTCCACCGTTCGATCTCGGATGAGGAGGGATCGGTCGTACTGAATCAGGCAATCCGTGATCCGGGTGCCAGCGTTGCCCGCGAGTTTCGCGTCTACAACAGTCGACTCATTCCTCGTCTGTTTGCGACCACCTTTCGCTCAGCGCCGTTGCCCAAGTTGCATGGCGTCAGCTGGTAGGCGTTCAACGGGACTGGGCCGAGCAGAGGATTTCGGCCTGGATCTCCCAATTCAGCGTGCTTTGAACCCCCGTCGGCCCTGAAAACGTGCCGCTGACCGCCGCCGTGAGATCTGATTTCGAAGAGGTCACCACGGGGATGTAGCGATCATCCACCGCCCCCTTGCCACTGGCATCGAACCCTCGCCAGCCTGCTCCCTGGAGGTAGACCTCGGTCCAGGCGTGCAGGTCGTAGCGCTCAGGTTTGGGCTCCACAAGGTGATAGCCACTGACAAACCGGGCTGGAAGTCCAACGCTGCGGCAGCACTCGATCATCAGCATGGCGAGATCACGGCAGGAGCCGATCCGCTCCTTCAGTGTCCGGCCCGCAGGCCAAGCGGGGCCTTGATGGCGCTCGGTGTATTTGACGCGGTCCTGAATGATCTCGATCAGCTGCTGCAAAAAGCTCAGGCAGCTGCCATCACTGCCTGTGAGGGCTTCTTGGGCCAGATCGACAGCGGCGGCATCATGTTGCCCGTTGGGCAACCAACCTTGGAGGTTGCTCATGAGATCGGGGTTCAGCCTGCCGATGGCGAGCGGCAGGTTCAACATCGTTTCGTCCAGGCAGGCTTCGATCAGGGGTGGTGTGAACGTCTCAACCTCGCTCGTGGCCACCACTTGAAAACAATCGGTTTCCTGGAGAAACCGTGCCCGGGTGATGGTGTCGCCACCTGCTGCCATCAGCTCATAGAGCTGGCTCGGCTCAGGCTCGATGCTCAGTTTGAAATCGATTAGACGCTGAAACCCATGGGGCCTGGGCCGCAGGCAAAAACGATGGGGTCCCAGCAGCACGGGCTGGCTGTAGCGGTAGTCGAAGCGATGAATTAAGCGGGCGCGCATGCCAGGTCTTGACCGGAAGCGGTGGTGGACAGGGAGGTGGAGCTCACGGGGATCACGGTTGTGTCTTCGGGGCTCAGTCCGCCCGGAAGCACGAAGTAGCGAGCGTGAATCAGATTGTGCAGCTGGTTGAGGTCCTGCTGAAGACCATCAATCGCCTCATGGAGGCCACCTGCGATCAGCGTTTCAATTTTGCTGAAACTCCAGCGGGCCTGCGTCAGACCCACCATGCACTCGAGGTCGTCGGGCGTCCCGGCGGCGGCATCGCGCCCGATCACCTGAAGCGTCTCATGGATCCGCTCGAGGCAGTAGCGCACCGACCTCGGGAAGAGGGGATTGAGCAGCAGGAAGGACGCCACCGCTTCCGGTGAAATCACCCCAACGTTGGATTGCCTGAACATCTGATAAGCGCCAGCACTGCGCAGCAGAGACATCCACTGCAACTCGTCGAGTACCCCGCCGACGTCATCAGGGCTCGGGAGCAAAAGGAAGTACTTCACATCAAGGATGCGAGTGGTCTTATCCGCCCTCTCAATCAGCCGACCGAGTCGGCTGAACTGCCAGGAAAGATCCCGACTGAGGGTGGCATCGGTAATTCCGTAAAACAATTGGCAGCCACGCCGGATCTCCCTGAGCTGCTCTGGGGTCGGCTCCTCCCAAAACCCGTCGTTCTCGACCAGGGTCCAGTAGAGACCATTGAGCTGCTCCCACATCTCACTGGTGATGACGTCCCGGATCTGCCTGGCGTTTTCCCTGGCCAGCGCGATGCAGTTGACGATGCTGTTGGGGTTGGCCTCAGCGCGGATGAGAAATTCAAGAACCTGCTGCTCAGCTCCACCGGGGTAGAGCGCATCAAACAGAGAGCGATGACCACTGGCATCGATCAGGGGTTGCCAGGGCTCTGCGCTACCAGGGGGGCAGTCCAGCGCCATGGCAGCACTGACCTCGACAAAGCGGGAGATGTTCTCGGCCCGCTCCACATAGCGGTTGATCCAATAGAGGGAATCCGCGACGCGGCTCAGCATGGGGCGTCCTCCACGATCCAGGTGTCCTTGCACCCGCCGCCCTGGGAGGAATTCACCACCAGTGATCCCCGCTTGAGGGCCACGCGGGTTAACCCGCCTGGTGTGACCCAGGTGGTTTTGCCCCGCAGGATGTAGGGCCGCAGATCCACATGGCAGGGGTAGAGCTCGCCGTCACTGAGGGAGGGGACGGTGGAGAGCTCCAGGGTGGGTTGGGCAATGAAGTTGCGCGGATTGGCCTCGATCTTCGTCGCGAAGTCTTGAATCTCCTCGTCACTGGCATGGGGTCCGATCAACATCCCATAGCCTCCAGCTTCCGAGACGGCTTTCACCACCAGCTCCCGTAGATGGCTTAGTACATAGGAGCGATCTTCAGCTTTAGAGCAGAGGTAGGTGGGGACGTTTTGGATGATGGCTTCCTCCCCGAGGTAGTAGCGCACCATCTCCGGCACATAGGCGTAGATCAGCTTGTCGTCGGCAATTCCAGTTCCAGGAGCGTTGGCAATCGCCACCCGTCCCTGGGCATAGACCTCCATCAGTCCGCGGACCCCCAGCATTGAATCGCTGCGGAAGACGGCGGGATCGAGGAAGTCATCATCAATGCGCCGGTAGATCACATCGACGGTCTCCAATCCACGGGTCGTGCGCATCCAAACCCGTCCGTCTTCACAGGCCAAGTCCCTGCCCTCGACGAGGGGAATGCCCATCTGTTGAGCCAGATAGCTGTGCTCGAAATAGGCGCTGTTGAACACCCCGGGGGTCAGCAGGACGACCCGGGGGGAGTCGGTCCAGGGCGCCAGCTCCCTCAGGGTCTGCAGCAGCTGGGAGGGGTAGCGATCAATCGGCTGGACGACCCGGCCACTAAACAGGCTCGGGAACATCCGTTTCATCACCCTCCTGTTCTCCAGGAAATAGGCGACACCAGAAGGACATCTCAGGTTGTCCTCCAGGACGCGCCAGGTTCCTTCTCCATCACGGATCAGATCAAGCCCGGAGATTTGACACCATTTGCCCAAGGGGGGCTTGAACCCTTGAAGCTCGCGCCTCCACCCCAGGGAACTTTCCACGTGCTCCCGCGGAATAACCCCATCTCGGATGATGCGTTGCTCGCCGTAGATGTCACCCAGAAATTGATCAATCGCCTCTAGGCGCTGGGACAGTCCTCGCTCTAGACGCTCCCACTCCTTCGAGCGAATCAAGCGTGGCAGCGGGTCGAATGGAAGGATCCGTTCCCCCACGCGTCCTCCCGAATCATTCAGCCTGAAGGTGGCCCCGAGTCGCTTCAGTAGGACTCCAGCGGCGGCGTGATTGCGGTTGAGTTTCTCGATCCCGAGTGCACCCAGGGAGTTCACCAGGGGCTTGAGGCCGGAGCGAGGGCCTTCGGCGGCACTGAAGTATTCGTCATATCCCTTCTTTGGCCTGTACTCGGTAAACATTGCTCGAGTGGAATTGGGGCAAGCATGCAGAGCAGTCAGACCCCTTCAGGTTCCATTCGCTACCAAAGTCCACCCCGGTTCGTGGCCACCCCCATCACTTGTAGTGGTCGCTACGGATGATGAGTTGATGCACCTATGGCAAGGGTTCGATCGCCGAGCCAGCCTCTGCTCGTTGCTCCTGAAGACCCATGGCCCAGGTCCCTGTGCTGGTCGATTCCCAAGGGGGAGTGATCTATCAGCTGCGCTCCAGCGAAGGCGAGCTTTATCAAGTGCGATTTGAGGACAACTGCCTGTTCTGCGACAGCCTCCCTGCAGGTCAAGCCCACCTGAGGCTGCTGGAGCAGCGCGCAGCCTTAGGCCTGTAGCTCATCCAGCCGCTTCAGGATCTCCTGGCTGTGGCCTAGGGGCCGTACCCCTAACCAGCGCTCTTTAAGAACCCCTTCTGGGTCAATCAAAAAGGTGTGACGTTGGGAGAAGGGCGGGATCCAGCTGCCGTAGCGCTTACTGGTTTCTCCTCCGGGATCAGAGAGCAGCGGGTAGGTCAACGCCTCGCTTCCGCAGAACTCTTTGTGGGAGTCCGTGTCGTCTGCGCTGATTCCGACCACTTCGGCATTGCGGGCATGGAACAGCTGCAGATCCCGTTGAAAGCCTTTGGCCTCCAAGGTGCACCCCTCCGTGAAATCTCGGGGATAGAAGTAGAGCACCACCCAGCTCCCTTTGAAATCGCTCAGGCTGCGTACGGCTTCGACGGCCCCCCCCTCGCCTGGAACCACGCCGGAGAGCCCAAAGCCAGGGGCCGGTTGATCGAGATCGGGCAGGGTCCCTCCCATCGAAAAGGCCTGCCGGGGGAGTCCCAGCAGGCCTAAGGCCGCAGCACCAAACGAAACAAGCAGGTTGCGGCGGTTCAACTTGATCCTGGGAGAACTCCCAGGATTGAAGCTCAGATCTTGGCCAGGTTGATGCCCAGCTGCTTGGCGTAGGCGCCCAGGCCCTTCTTTTGAATGGTCTTCAGGGCACGGGTGGAGACCCGCAGTTTCACGTAACGGTTGCCTTCAGCCCACCACAGACGGCGCTCTTGCAGGTTCACCTGCTGGAGCTTCTTCGTGCGGATGTGCGAGTGGGAGACGGCCATGCCGTTGTTGGCGCGCTTGCCGGTGAGTTGGCAGACCCGGGACATGACCGATCTTCTAAAAACACAACTTCGGGCAAATTGCCCAAGCACCCACCATAGCAAGTCGGGTCACACCCCAGAACCCAAGGCCTCAGTGCAGTTGTGCAGGTGCAAGGTTTGCGTCGGGAAGGCAAACTCAATGCCCTCCTGGGCGAAGCGTTGGACGATCGCCAGGTTGATCCGTTGCTGGGCTTCCATCGCCTGGACGTAGTCGTTCGAAGGAACGAAATAGACCAACTCAAAATCAAGGCTGCTGCTGTTGAAGGCCACGAAATGGGCCCGGTCAAAGCGGGCATCGCCCCCCTGCTCCACGATCGCTTTCAACAGGCCAGGGATCCGTTCCAGTACGGCGTGGCTGGTGTCGTAGGTCACCCCCAGCCGATAGATCAGCCGCCGCTCTTGCATCTCCCCATAGTTCGCCACCACCGAGCTGGTCAGGGCGCTGTTGCTCATGACGATCGCTTCGCCGTTGATGCTGCGCAGACGGGTCGAACGCACCCCCACCCTCTCCACCGTTCCCCAGACCTCTCCGACTTGGATGAATTGACCGGGTTGGAAGGGCTTGTCAAGAAGGATGGTGATGTATTCGAAGAATTCAGAGACCGGCTGCTTTAAGGCCAAGCCTGCCCCGATGCCACCGGCGCTCAGCAGAGCCCAGATCGCAGCCATCTGGACACCGATGTTCTGCAGATAGAGGACAGCGCCGACGCACCAGACCAACGCTCGCAACATCGGCGCGAGGGCGCGGAGCATGTTGCCGACCGCTGGATCTCCGCTGTGGGCCGCGGAGCGTTGCAGCAACCGCAGGCTGATGCGGTTGACCAGCCGCACCAGGAACACCACCAGGATGAGTTTCGAGATGGTGAAGACCACCCGATCCGCCTCCGGAGAGGTCGGCAGCAGCCACCAGGCCCAACTGGCGCTGATGACCCAGCCGAGGATTGGGATCGTGTCCGTGATGACCTGAACGATGAAGTCATCGGTTTCGCTTCGCGTTCGCCGTGTCAGACGACCGAAGAAGATCCCGAAGATCCTTGCTGCCAGAAGGGACAGCAACCCACCGCCGAGTAGGGCCGCCACTGCAGGCGCAGTACTCCAGAGCGAGGTCATCGGCAGACGCGACTTTTGAGCTGTTTCCACTGTCTCGTGCTGCGTCAAGCCCCTGACAGATCCGCTTGAAGCCCGTAAGAGTGGGGAAACCCTTTTGCCTGTGTCTGAGTCCTATCTGTTAGCTCTCGACCAGGGCACCAGCAGTTCTCGCGCCGTTCTGGTGTCCTCCAACGGCGAGTCGGTGGCCTCGGCCCAGGTGCCGCTTGCCATCCACTACCCGGATGATGGTTGGGTCGAGCAGGACGCCTCCGCGATCTGGCAGAGCCAGCTGGAGGCGATGGCTCTACTGGAGCAGCGCCTCAGTCCAGGGCAACGGGCAGCAGTCAGGGCCTGCGGCATCACCAATCAGCGCGAAACCACCACCCTCTGGCGACGCAGCACCGGCGAACCCTTCGGCCCGTCCCTGGTCTGGCAGGACCGTCGGACCGCATCGATCTGCGGAGATTGGAAGCGCCAGGCGGCGGCGGATCAGTGGCAGCGCCAGACGGGACTTGTTCTGGATCCTTATTTCAGCGCCAGCAAGATCGCTTGGATGCTGCAGGCCTATCCCGAGGCCCGGCAGGCCCTGGCTGGCGATGACCTCTGTTTTGGCACTGTCGATAGCTGGTTGCTCTGGCAGCTGACCCGCGGAGCGCAGCACGCCACAGACATCAGCAATGCCAGTCGCACGCTGCTGCTGGACCTAGAGCAGCTCTGTTGGCTGCCGGAGGCGGTTGAACGCGTTGGTCTGAGCCTGAAGGCGTTGCCCGACTTACGACCCACCCGCAGCTCGTTTGGGGTGATCGCTGAGGGCCTTCCCTTTGCCGGTGTGCCGATCACGGCGATGCTCGGTGATCAACAGGCCGCCAGCTATGGCCAGTTCTGCAGGCAACCTGGCCAGGCCAAGTGCACCTACGGAACCGGTGCCTTTCTGGTCGTGAATTGCGGGCAGCAACCTCAGCGCGCCGCTGGTGGCCTGCTGAGCACCGTGGGTTGGAGCAACGCCGACGGCAGCACGACCTACTGCATTGAAGGCAGCTTGTTCAATGCAGGAACGGTCATCCAGTGGCTGCGCGATGGCCTCGGGATCATTCGTGAGTCCGCCGAGGTCGACGGGTTGGCCTCCAAGGTGGCCAGTGCGGGCGAGCTGATGCTCGTGCCGGCCTTCACCGGCTGGGGCTCTCCCCATTGGGACCCCAATGCCAGAGGGTTGTTGATCGGCATGACCCGTGACACCGGTGCACCGCAGATCGCCCGGGCTGCCCTCGAGGGGATTGCCTTAGCCGTCACCGGACTGCTGCGCGGTGCGGCCGAGGCCCTTGGCGCTCCCCTGCGCACCATCGCCGTTGATGGCGGGGCGGCGGCCTCCGCTGTCCTGCTTCAGGCCCAGGCCGACAGCGCCGGCGTTGAGGTGGTGCGTCCGGCCAATTTGGAGTCCACCGCCTTGGGGGTGGCCCTGATGGCCGGTGAGGCCGTTGGAGTGGTCGACGATCTCGAGGCCATTGCCAGCTCGGTGAGGGCTTCCTCGACCCAGGTGAGCCCTCAGCAAACGGAGGCGCAACGGGAGCGCTGGTTACGCCGCTGGGACCAGGCGGTTGAACGTTGTTTGGAGTGGCATGGCGATGCAACCGTTTGATCTGTTGATCATTGGTGGGGGGAGCAGTGGAGCCTCCCTGGCCTACGAGGCCGTTCGCCGCGGATTGCGAGTGGCGTTACTGGAGGCGGGTGATCCAGGCCAGGGCACCAGTTCCCGGAGCACGAAGTTGCTCCATGGCGGCGTTCGCTACCTGGAGCTGGCCTTCAAGCAGCTCGATGCCGCCCAACTGAAATTGGTGCGGGAGGCCCTGGCGGAGCGCCAGTACTGGATTGATCAGGCTCCTTTTTTGGCCCAACCCCTGCGCATTGCCCTACCGACCCAGGGGCCCATTGAGCAGGCCTATTACCGGATGGGGCTGGGGATGTATGACCTCCTCGCGGGAGCGGCCGGCCTCGAGCCCAGTCGTGGCATCAACCGCCAGCAACTGCAACGCTCCCTACCGGGCCTGGACCCCGAGCGCCATGGAGCCGTTCTCTACAGCGATGGTCAATTTGATGATGCGCGCCTGAATCTGTTGCTCTTGCTCACGGCTGAGGCGGCCGGAGCCGTGGTTCAGCGGGACTGCACGGTCGTTGGTTTCGAGCAGGAGCAGGGCCAGCTCACGGGTGTCACAGCGCGTCAGGCCGATGGTGCGCTGAAGCACTGGTCAGCCCGCTGTGTGGTCAATGCCACAGGCATCCAGGCCGACAGCTTGAGGCTGCTGGCCGACCCGCAGTGCAGTCCACGCCTTCTGGTCAGCCGGGGGGTGCACCTTGTGCTCAGCGAGCCGTTGTGTCCAGAGGGCGTCGGCCTGCTGATCCCTAAAACCAGCGATGGCCGCGTGATGTTCGTGCTCCCCTTCCAAGGCAGAACACTGGTTGGGACCACCGATTCACCTTGTCCAGTCGATGAAGCCACCTCCGTCTCCGATGCGGAGGAGGCGTTCCTGTTGGATCACCTACGCCAGTGGTTCCCAGGGCAACCCAGCTTCTCGGTGTCCAGCCGCTGGGCCGGCGGTCGCCCTCTGATTCAGCCGGACTCTGAGCGCGGCAGCAGCAAGGTGGTTCGCGAGCACGAAGTCGAACAGCTCGATTGTGGGCTGATCAGCTTGCTTGGGGGCAAGTGGACCACCTGCCGGGTGTTGGCGGTCGATGCCCTCCAGGCCATCGCCCAACAGTTGAATCGAACCCTCCCGGCCCCTGAGCCCCTGCCCCTGCTTGGAGCCGCTCAGTCCCCCGAGCAAACCGACGCTGAGCTCGCCCAGCTCGCTCAGCACTTAAAGGGTCTACTGCCGGACGGCGAACTCCAGGCCCGGCAAATTGACCACCTCATCTCCAGTTATGGCCTTCGAGCAGAGGCGGTCCTGAACGAGGCCATGGAGCTGTCTGAGCGGAAACCGCTCAGCAGCGTGGTTCCCGTTTGCCTGGCGGAGTGGCGCTACAACATCCGCTTGGAGTGGGCCCGCTCGGCAGATGATCTGCTGCAGCGGCGCAGTCGCATTGGCTTTTTGGATCAGGCGGAAGCGGAGCGGCTGACTCCAGCGGCCGAGTCGCTGTTGCTCGCCAGTTCCATGTCGCCGATCAGCCACCAGCCAAAGCCATAGGCCTGGAGGTAGACAAACCATTCGGAGCTGGCCTCTGGGAATTCACAGCCCCAGAGCAGCTCCCGAATCCGCTCTCCTTCCCATCGGCTCAGATCGATTTCGGTGGATGCGCCCGTACCACTGAGATTGACCGCAACGAGCACGGTCATGGCTTCGCAGCGGCGAATGAAGCTGACGACGCTCGGGTGATGGCTCGGCAGGGGTTCAAAGTCGCCGTGCTTCAGGGCAGGCAGCAGTTTTCGGCTGACCAGCATGTGCCGATGCCAGTTCAACAGCGACCCCTTTAGAGACTTTTGAACTTCAACATTGATCACGCGGTAGTCGTATCCAGGTGCGGTGATGGGCGGCAGCACCAGCAGGGGATCGGGAGCACTGGAAAAACCGCCATTGCGATCCGGGCTCCAGGCCATGGGCGTTCGGTTGGGGTCACGGTCCCTCAGTCCCGGCCAATCCCCCATCCCGAGTTCATCGCCGTAATAGACGCAGGGCATGCCCGGCAAGCTGTAAAGCAGGGCATGAAGGGCCATGTTGGGTCTGGGATCTCCGTTTAAGAGCGGTGCCAGCCGTCGATTGATTCCCCAGTTCAGCCAATGGCCATGGGCAGCAGGCAGACCATGACGCACCCAGTGAATGACCTCGTCGGGCACTAGGTGGCCATCGCCCAGCCAGAGCTCATCGTGATTTCGCAGCGGTAGAGCCCAACTGCGGCCGCAGTCCAGGCTGCTGATCTCCTGAAGGAAGCGATTCAGGGCCTTGGTCTCCCCATGGGCGACCGAGGCGAAGAGATGGGCCGTCAAGGCAAAGTTGAAGGCCGCGTGCAACTCTCCATCCTCCAGGTAGGGCATGGCTTCTTGGACCGGCTGAATCGCTTCTGCCAGGAGCAGAACGTCTCGACCGGGGTTGGCCTCGCAAAAGGCATCGACGCGCTGACGCAGGGTCTTCAAGAAGGCATGGGTTTCCGGTAGTCCTTCACAACGGGTCCCCTCGCGCTCAAACAAAAACGGAATGGCGTCGAGGCGAAATCCATCAATGCCGCGTGCCAACCAGAAATCAACGACCTGGAGTACCGCCTCCTGGACGGCTGGGTTGTCGTAGTTGAGATCAGGTTGGTGATGCAGAAAGCGATGCAGGTAGTACTGCTGCGCTATCGGATCCCAGGACCAATTGGAGTCCTCGAAGTGTCGAAAGAGGACTGGGGCATCGCTATAGCCGTCCGGGTCATCCCTCCAGACATAAAAGTCACGGTCTGGACTGCCCCGCTCCGCAAAGCGGGCCCGTTGAAACCAGGGATGCAACTGACTGGTGTGGTTCAACACCAGGTCGATCACCACCCGGATCCCATGGGCATGGGCCGCTTCGATCAGGCGGTGAAAGGCATCGAGATCCCCGAGCTCCGGGTGGATGTCGGTGAAGTCTGTGATGTCGTAGCCACCGTCCCTGAGCGGCGAGGGATAGATCGGGGTCATCCAGATCGCATCCACCCCGAGCCAACGCAGATAGCCCAGTCGCTTGGTTAGGCCCCCGAAATCACCGATGCCATCCCCATCGGAATCGCTGTAGCAACGGGGGATCAGCTGGTAGATCACCGCTCCATCCCACCAGGGATGTTGTCCCGGAGCTGGAGGCCAGGTTTGTGTCCTGCTGGCCCCCTCTGGCATCGGAACAAACGGCGACTACCTCCTTGGATAGGCCGTTCTGCTGCCGCTGTCAGCCCAACGTTTTAAAAGACGTTGTCTGCCAAATCAACAAACCACTCCACATAGGCCTCTGGCCCCCCCGGAACAAGCACATCCAGCCGCAAGGGATCCTCCGGATCACTCAGACCTTTGAGCTCTGGATCTTGGAGGCTGGGGCGGTCCAATTCCCCTCCACTGCTGTCGATCAAGACCACTCGATTGGGGGTTTCAAAGGTCTGTCCGATCTGCTGCAACAACGTCAAAAAGCCACGGTCGCTCCCCCCACGGCGCCAACCGGCTTGGTCGCCCTCAACGACCCATTCAGACGTGATCGTGTCGGCAATGCCGATCAACGTGGGCATGGTTTCTGGGTCGATGCAGTCCTCTGCCAACGCCAGCAGCCCCTCCGCTGTTCTGGGGGCGGAGCGCACGTTGAAGTCTGCTCCGAGGGGAGCTTTGCCCGTGCTCCGTTCGATGTGCTGGTTGAGGAGCACCAAGAGGCCCGCCTCCTTGACAGCGCCGCGGAGCATGAATTGGAAGTCGCTGGTCCCGCGGTGCTCAGGGCTGGCCCACTTCAGTTGTTCTTGTCCCTTGTGCTGGCCCAGGTTTGGTGCCAGGTGAACGAAAAACGAATCGGCCAGCCCCTGCTCCTGCGCTTGCCTCTCGATGTTCTGGAGCAATCCGAGGCTGAGCCGTTGCAGCTGACGTTGTTCTTCGACTTCCGGGCACAGGCCAGCAAAGAGAACATTGAGGTTCAGTGTTGGCGAGAGTTCGTTATCCAGCACGGCGGCCTGGGCAAGACGCTCCTGTTCTTCCGCTTGAGCATCCGGAGCGATCTGGCGAATGATCTCCCCCACCCCTTGGCTAAGCAGCGTGGGGACGGCCTTCAGAAACTGGAGTTCCGCTGGCGTGACTCCCGGATGGCTGATCAAGCCATGGCGGGTTTGGGATTGCACCCCGCCCGCCGCCAAGCCTGGGAGATACAAACCCTCAGCGGCCGGATCTCGTCCTGGCGCTAGGGCGCTTTCAACGAGTCGATTCACACCGCGGGTGCTGCTGTGCTCGCCGTTGGTGAGGACGCGAAATCGATTCCCCAGCTTGGCGACTGCCTGGATGTACGTCACCGGTAGGACCCGGGTTAACGGATCGCGCACCAGCGGCATACAGACACCGTCGAGATCCTGAACGATCAGGACGTTCGGGTCGGCGCTCATCTGCTGCTTCAGTTCGATCAGGGAGAGACGCGCCATCGGTTCCTCGTCGAACGGGTTCCACCCTCCCATGGGTCCCCCTGGCCCGTAAGGATGGGGAAAGGGCCCCGATGTGATCTTGCAGAACGGTTTTTTCGAATCCAACCTGGACCCTGAACGGATCCGCCGCCGCCTGCTGGCACTGGAGGAGGGAAAGGTCGGCTTCTACAGCGTTGGCTTGTATCCCGCTTCGCTGGCCTACAACTGCGCGATGCAAACCGATGGCTCGCGGTTGCTTCTGGCCGCGCGTCCCGGCCGTCAAATTCTCGGAGCCTTCAAGAGCGAGGAGCTCTCAGGGATGGACCCGGAGCACCGCGCCACCATGGAGCGGATGGGCACCCACGGGCAGGCCGGCCAGCTGAAGCCCAACGACCTGGGCTATTTGCTCCAGAACTGTGAATTAGTCGTTCTTAGCGCCAACAGCAACCACATCGAGGAGGACCTCCAGGAGGCCCTCAGGCTGCGCGAAGAGTTGGGGCGGGAGCATGTTGTCCTGGCCTGTCTTGCCGGTTCGTTCACCCACGATCCGATCTCCAATGAGGCCTATGTGCTGTGCCAGAAAGCACCCAACTTGGCCTTCTTCACCGGCTTTCATCGCCATGGAGCCCTGCGTAATCCCCTGGATAGCTTCACGGCAAATTTCTGCCATCCCAATGCCCTGACGGCCCTGTTGGGGGCGCGACTACTGGATCGCCTTTCCCCCAACCTTCAGGTATCTGCTGGGGTGCACAACATCGAAGGGCAATACATCAAGGCCGCAAAAAACATGGCCTCGATTTTTGCGGGCTTTGGTTACACCTTCCACAGGGACAACCCAGGCGTTCTTCCGACCCTCTTGACCCTGCTGCTGGAGCAGTGTCTCGATCAAGCGGCCACCGTCTCGATGGCGCGAACCGACCGACAACGGCTCTACCACCGCCAGCCGATTGCCCTGACGGAATTGGGTTATGGCGTCCAGAGGATTGAGGCCGCCCTAGTGCGCGATGGTGACATGGAGAAGGTCCGCGATCACACGTTCTCGCAGTTGACGGCGATGGTTGCCGATGTGCGCGGCAGCATGATGCTGCCCACCGCCGGCAGTCCGACTCGCAATTTCCAGGCGGGGGCCGTGCTCGCGAATCGCATGCGTGAGTGCGGTCGCTGCCCGGCGAATCTCGAAGAATTCGAGTCCTGGTGCGAAGACGCGGGGTTGTCCAAAGGGGGACTCGAGGGCCTGCGCTCCCTGCGCTACTGGCCCCAGATCGTCCGCCAGTACGGCATTCCGTTGCATGACGCCTCGCTGATCAACCTGCTCTACATGGCCATCTTTGGCCGGCAAAACTCCAAACAATCGGCCTTCTCGGTGATGACCGAGAGCCGTGAACTCAGCAACTACTGCCAAGAGTCTGTGCGTCCCACCCACAGCAGGCGCTATGCGGAGGCGCTTCAAAATCTCGACAACTCAGCGGCAATGGATGTCGTGGTGAGTGCCGTTGTCGCGGACTTGGCTCGCCGTTCGGGCGGTGGCGACAGCTTTGTGGACGATGAGTCCGCCAGCGCTGATGACATCCCTGCTTATCTGCAGGCCATGAATGTGATCGAAACGGTCTGGGAGGACTAGTTCAGATCAGCGGATTCGGCGGCCAGTGGCCTGCTCGAAGTGGAGTTCATGTTCCCGCCTCCAGCGCAGCTGAAGGGGCCGATCGTTGGCTTGTGCCAGCTTTGCGCTGACGCTTTGGGCATCGGAGAGCACCTTCACACTGGTGTCCCGCACTCTCCAGTGGCTGATGACGCGATCGCCAAGCCACTCCAAATGCTGCCGTTGCACCTCCACGGCGACCTCCTGTTCGTCCTGTGGGGCCCCGGCCTCAGCCACCGCTAAATGCTCGGGCCGCAGACCGACGAGTTCACCGGGGTGAAGCGGCAAGAGGTTGATCGAAGGGCTCCCCAGAAAACTGGCGACGAATTGGTTCTCTGGATCTTGGTAGAGCTCTGTGGCTGATCCCACCTGCTGCAGATCCCCCGCCTTCAGAACCGCGATGCGGTCCGCCAGGCCCATCGCTTCGTGTTGGTCATGGGTGACGTACACCACCGGAGCTCCAGTGCTGTGCAAGATCCCGCGCAGTTCGCCGCGCAGCTCTTCCCTGAGCTGGGCATCGAGGTTGCTCATGGGCTCGTCCAGCAGAAACAGGGCGGGCTTGCGTAGGAGCGCCCGAGCGAGGGCAACCCGCTGGCGCTGTCCTCCGGAGAGTTCGGCTGGCTTTCGATCCCGGCAGCCATCGAGTTGGAGCAGGGCCAAGACCCGCTGGACCTCTCCGTCGATCTCCGAACGGGGAACTCGCCTGAGCTCCAGTCCCAGGCTCAAGTTTTTGGCCACGCTGAGGTGGGGATAGAGGGCGTAGCTCTGGAACACCATCGCCACGTTCCGCTGAGCCGGTGGAAGGGCTGTGATGGTCTCTCCAGCCAGTTCAATCCTGCCGCTGCTGACCTGATCGAGGCCTGCGATACAACGCAGGGTGGTGCTTTTGCCGCAACCACTGGGCCCCAGCAGAGCCAGAATTTCCCCGGGAGCCACCTCCAGGTTGAGGTTCTGCAGCAGGGTCTGCTGTCCCACCCTGCGAGAGAGCTGGTTGAGAACAAGACCTGTGCGAGCAGAGCTAGAGGCAGTCATCAAGCGGTGAAGCGATCGTGATTGGTCAGGGCTAGCCCTTGATGGCCCCTTGGGTGAGGCCACTGATGATCTGCCGTTGGAACAGCAACATGATCAGCAGCAATGGCGCGCTACCTAGAACGGTGGCGGCGGCAAAGGCTCCATAGGGAACGGTGAAAATCGAGGAGCCGGCGATACGCGCAATCGCTGGGGCGAGGGTGAGCAGGTCGGACTGACTCAACCAGGTCAGGGCGATCGGATACTCGTTCCAGCAGAAGATGAAGATCAGCAGTGCTGCCGAGGAGATGGCCGGTGCCATCAAGGGGAGAAGCACCCAGCGCAGGCGCTGCCAAAGGTTCATGCCCTCCATCAGGGCCGCCTCCTCTAACTCCACGGGGATATCGCGGAAAGCGGCCTGCAGCAGAAGGATGGCCAGCGGCAAACACAGGCCGGCATAGGGAAGGCTCAGGGCCAGAAGGTTGTTCGCCAGATGAAAGTCGCGCGCCACCTGCAATAGGGCTAAAAACAGCAGTACCGCTGGGAAGGCAGCGGCAGCTGCCACCAAGACGCTGATATTGCGAGCCCGGTGGGCCTGCATCCGGCTCAGGGCGTAGGCGCAGGGGATGGCCAAGAGCAGGGTCAACAACGTGCTGCTGAAGCCGACGATCGCGCTGTTGAGCAGATAGGTCAGAAACGGTGGATTTCCGTTGAGGAGCTGCTGGTAGTGCGCGAGGGTCCAGCCTCCACCGCCAGCCCCGGTTAGGGCTGCGGTGGGCCTGAAGGAGGTGTAGAGCTGCCAGAGCATCGGCCCGAGGCTCCAGACCAGGAGGACCAGGCGTGCCATTAGGGCTCCCCTCCCTTGATCGATAGGCGGCTGCTCGTGAACCACCAGAGACCCGCCAGGCCAGAGCAGAACACCAGCAGTCCCGCAAAGGCACCCAGCATCACCGTGGCGCTGTAGCCAAAGTCCAGGAAGCGCATCGCATTGAGATAGGCGTAGAGGGCGAGGCTTTCCGTACTGCCTGCGGGGCCACCACCGGTCAGGACTTGCACCAGATCAAAGACCCCCAGCGCCTGGGCCAAGCGGAAGACCAGGGCGATGAGTAGATAGGGGGTCAACAGCGGAATGGTGATCCGGCAGAGGGACTGCCAGGCCGACGCCCCCTCTAATTGCGCCGCCTCATAGAGATCACGCGGAATGTTCTGCAGACCGGCCAATAGAAGTAACGCCACGAACGGAGTGGTCTTCCAGGTGTCAGCCCAGACCGTCGCCATCCAGGTGATGGAGGGGTTGGCCAGAAAGGCGACGGGAGCCACTCCGATCCAATGCAGGGCTTGGTTGATCGGGCCATAGGGATCGTTAAAGATCCAGCGCCAGCCCAGGGCCATGACCGTTGTTGGTAGAGCCCATGGGAGGAGGCTGATCAGCCGCATGCTGCTTTTGCCTCTCAAGGGCTGGTTCAGGAGCAAAGCGATGGCGAGCCCCAGGACCATTTCCGTCGTCACGGAGAACCCCGCAAAGCGAAGGGTCTGCCAGGCGTCCTGCCAGAAGCGACTGTCGTTCCAGAGCCGAATCCATTGGGCAGCCCCTGCCGGGATGGGCTTCAACTCGGTCAAGACCGTCTGGGTGTGAACGCTCAACCAGAGGTAGTGAGCGATGGGCAGGACGAAGATCAGCGTTAGCGCGGCCAGGGCCGGCAGCATGAGCCACAGCTGTTGGCGTGAGCGGAACATTTACTGCACTCCTCCCGTGGAGCGCTCCAGTTGAACGCTGTTGCGCTGCAGGGTCTGCATGGCTGGTTCCGCAGCAATCTCCCCAGCGATCACCGTGTTGACCTCGCGGTAGAGCAGGTCACTGAGCTGGGCGTAGATCGGCGTCACCGGCCTGAGCACCGCAGCAGCCAGGGCCGCTTGCAACTCCGGCAGGACTGGATTGGCGCTGATCAGCTCAGGGTCTTCAAAGACACTCAGGCGCGTCGGCGTATAGCCCCAATTGAGGTTGAGCTCTTTTTGGGCTGCTGTGCTGGTCAAAAACTGCAGGGCCTCAACGGCCGCTTGCTTGTGGTTCGAACCCGAGAGCACGGCCAGCCCCCAGCTGCCCTGGGTCGCGACGTGGGGTTCCCCGGGCAGGCTGACCATGGTGGTGATCCCGACCTTTCCGGCCAGCATTGAGCCCGGCTTGTTCAGTTCGGCCCAGGCATAGGGCCAGTTGCGCATGAAGGCGGCGTCCCCACTTTCAAAAGCCTGAAGTGCTTCTGGTTCGGCCATGTTGGCCACCGAGGGAGGCGTGACCCCGCGATTGACGAGGCTGCGGAGCCATTGGCTGGCTGCAATCGCCTCCGGGCTGTCGAGTGCAGGTGAGCCGTCACGGAGCCAGCGGCCCCCAAAACCACGGAGAACCTCCAGATAGGTGCAGCTCAGTCCCTCGTATTGGCGGCCTTGCCAGACATAGCCCCAGCGCACCCGACCTTGCTGTTGCAGTGAGGCGCTAATGGCTTCCAGCTCGGCGGGTGTTCTGGGAGGTGCGTCCATGAGGTCCGTGCGCCAGAACAGCAGACCCATGTCAGCCACCAGGGGGAAGCGCCAGAGGTGGCCATCAAAGGCATTGCCAAGCTCAGCTCCTGGGGCGAGATCGCTCAGGGCATCGTCTCCGAGCCAGCCATCGAGGGGTTCGAGCCAGCCGGCCTTGGCGTATTTCGGCGTCCAGGTGACGTCCATCAGGAGGACGTCGTAGGGACTGTTGCCAAGCAAGAGGCTGCTGATGGCAAGGTCTGAGACGGCCTCTGTTTCCAGGGGTCCCCGGGTCACCGTCAAGTCAATGTTGGGGTGCTCGCGGTTGAAGGCCTCGACAAGTTCAACCGTGGCATCCGCGAAGGGAGCCGGCATCAGGATCGAAACCGGCTCTTTGCGGGGTTGAGCCCAGAGCACAAGGCTGATCAGCAGGCTGCCCAAGAGACAGCTCAGTCCCACCAGCCAACCTCTCCGTCCCATGGCTGCTACTGAATGGCCTCAAGTTGTTCCTTGGCCCAGTGGTCGACGCTGAGCTGGTCCACCGAGGCGGCCATGGACGCCATCCGCTGCCGTTGCTCCTCGCCCGAGAGGCTGAGCGCCAGGTCGATGGCCTCATCCATGCGCCGATGGGAGTAGGGGTTGGTGAGCACCGCACCCTTCATCACCACCGATGCGCCGGTGAACTCAGAGAGGACCAGGCTTCCGCCCTGGCCCTTGCGTGCCGCCGCATACTCCTTGGCCACCAGGTTCAGCCCATCACGAAGCGGCGTGATCCAGCAGATGTCCGATGCGGCAAACCAGGCCACCATTTCCTCATAGGGAATGCGTTGGGTGGTCAACCGGATGGGCACCCAATCGATCTTGCTGAAACGACCGTTGATGCGACCGACCGTTTCTTCAATGCCCCGTTGGGTGTCCTCATAGACCTTCATGCCGGTGTTGGCTGCCACACAGGCCAAGACCAAAACCACTTGGCCATGGATGGCCTCGTTGCGCTCCAGGAGCCGTTCAAATGTCCGCAGGAGCTCTTCGTTGCCCTTGGTGTAGTCGACGCGACTCGCGGAAAGGATCAGCGTGCGGCCGCGTTTGGTATTGCTTTCGATCTCCTTGATCAGATCTTGAACGGGCTTGGAATCCCGGATGGAGCGAATTACATCCGGACTGGTGCCGACCGGTGTTGCTACGAGCTTGACGCGGTGGCCGTTGTGCTCCAGCCAGGGGGTTGCATCGGGTTGGGCCAGGGCGCTGCCGCAGGGCATGAAATGGTCGGCAATCGACGCTTTCGGTCCCTTCTTGACCGGCAGCAAGCTGGACGCCGCCCGTGCGAAATTTTCGGCATAGCGCGGGATATGGAAGCCCACGGCGTCGCAGCAGAGCAGGCTTTCGACGATCTCCTCCCTCCAAGGCAGGATGCTGAAGACATCACTGCTGGGGAAGGGCGTGTGATGGAAAAAGCTGATCTTGACGTCGGGGCGCAGGGCCCGGATGAACCCTGGCGCTAGCCAGAGGTTGTAGTCGTGAATCCAAATGGAAGCCCCAGGGGCCGCTTCATTGCAGGCCGCCTCCGCAAAGCGTTGATTGACCTCCCTGAAGGTCTGCCAGTCCGCGTTATTGACCTCAAAAAAGCTGGGAAAGCTGTGCAGGATCGGCCAGATCGATTCCTTGGATGTGACGTGATAAAAACTGCCGATCTGCTCCTGACGCAGCGGAATCCGCCTGAGCCGAATGGCAATCGGCTCCTCGATCGTCAGCGTTTCATCTTCGGCCCCTGGATCCTCGTTCTCTCGCCAGGCAATCCAGGTGCCTGAGGGATGGGAGCGGAACAGATTGCGGAGGGTTGGGATGATGCCGTTGGGGCTCTTCTGGTCTCGCCACTGCCTGGTTCCGTCCGCTTCGATCACCTCGTCAAAAGGGGAACGGTGATAGACGAGGACGAAGGAGCTCGGCATGCGGAAGCGGCAGGGATCACCTGTCCATCAGGCCGTGCCATTTGCAGGGTCGGCCCTGGGCTGCGAAGGGTTAGCCAGCCCAGACAGGCAATCTCCACCATCCCCTAGAGCCCAAGGGATGTCAAACCCAAGGGCCTCTCAAGAGGGCAGGCGTCCTAGACACCGCGCTCCATCAGCTGTCCCATCAGATCGCAGCTGCGTTGCTGGAACCCGGCGAGTTCATTGGGCTCGAGTCCGCCGACGGCCAGTCGCGCCATTTCATAGAGATGGCGGCTGAGGTTGTCGGCCAAAGCCTGGCTAGGACTGGAGCCCGCTCCGGTGATGACCGAACCGGCCGAGAGCTTGATCAATCCCTCGACCAGACGGTGCTTGCGGTTGACCAGCAGCACGTGATGGTCTGGCAGACCGGGGAGGCGCTGCTCCATCAAGGCGCCCATGTCATTCATCCGGCGCATCTGCTCAGGCAGAAGAATCAGGGCCGCAGGGGCGTTCTCACCCTTGAGGGCCTGGACCTGGACCGTGACCTTGTCGTTGGAGAGCGCTGCCTTGAAGAGGTCCCTCAACTTCTCTGAGCTGTCCTTGCCCTCGGCGTCGCTGATCTCGTTGTCCTTCTCCTGAAGCGAGTCATCCAGTTCGCTGTCGACCCGCTGGAACTTCAGTTCCTCATGGCGGTATTCCAGCCAGGGAATGAATTGGGTGTCGATGAAGGTGTCGGCCAACAGCACCTCAGCTCCCTGGCTCTTCCAGAGGGCGAGGGCGCCGGCCTGACCGGCCTCATCGGTGCAATAGAGGATGCGCTTGTCGTTGTCGCTGCCAAGGCGTGAGCGGTAGCCCCCCAGGGTCGTGAAGGCCTTACCCCCCTCAGCTGCGATCGGATCAGCGTTGTCTCCCTCGGCCGCAGGGGCGGTGGTGCCAAAGAGAACGAGCTCGGCCACCTGATCGGCGAACTTCTCGTCTTCCATGGCACCGATCTTGATGAAGGGTGCCAGCGATTCCCAGATCTCGGCGTAACGCTTCGGTTCGTCCCGATGGAGTTCCTTCAGGCGGTCACCGACCTTCTTGGCGACGAAGTTGCCGATGGAGCGCACCCGCCGGTCGGTTTGCAGAGCCGATCGGCTGACGTTCAGCGGAATGTCCGGTGAGTCGATGACACCTCGCAGGGGCAGGAGGTAGCGGGGGACGACCTCCTTGATCGAATCGCTGACGAAGACCTGGTTGCAGTAGAGCTTGATCTCGCCCTTTTCCCAGTCCGCACGGCCGGTGGATTTGGGGAAATAAAGAATCCCCTGCAGGTTGTAGGGGTAGTCGGTGTTGAGGTGCACCCAGAGCAGGGGGTCCCCCTGGAAGGGGTAGAGATAGCGATAGAGCTCGATGTAGTCCTCATCGCTGAGCTCGCGAGGGCTCTTGCGCCAGGGGGCTTCGCGTTTGTTGACGGTCTCGCCTTCAAGCTGCACCTCCACTGGCATGAAGTCGCAGTAGGTGGTGATCAGCGTCCGGATCCGAGCCGGCTCGATGTATTCCTCCTCTTCCTCCATCAGATGGAGGATCACGTCCGTGCCGGGCTCGGAGCGCTCGGCTGCTTCAAGGCTGAAGTTCGGGGAGCCATCACAGCTCCAGCGAACGGCCTCGGACTCTCCCCGGGCGGAGCGGGTCACCAGCTCCACCTGCTTGGCGACCATGAAGCTGCTGTAGAAGCCCAGTCCGAAGTGGCCAATGATCGCGTCGGACTCTTGCTTGTACTTCTCGAGAAAGTCCTCGGCGCTCGAGAAGGCCACCTGGTTGATGTAGCGCTTGACCTCATCGGCGGTCATGCCGATGCCGTTGTCGGAAATGGTGAGGGTCTTGGCTTCGCGGTCGATGCGGATGCTGATCTTCCCCTCCGCTCCCTCGCTGCAGTCGCCAGCCATGGACGCCATGCGGCGCTTGCTGATGGCATCGACGCCATTGCTGACCAGTTCCCGCAGGAACACCTCGTGGCCGCTGTAGACGGCCTTTTTGATGATCGGAAAGATGTTCTCGGTATGGATCTGGATTTGACCCTGTTCCGCCTGAAGCACCACGGCTCTGATCACAACGTGATCACCAGAATCTCCCTAGCGAGGGGCTGACGCCAAGGGGCAGCGGTGGGCAGGAAACCGACCCCCCTAGATCTGCTGCTCACGACCTCGATGCTCAGCCTCTAGCTTCCGACTCGCGTTACGCCTGAGCTCATGTCCAGTCAGTGGGACAACTTCCTACGCAACCTGGGCGAGTGGCGAGGGACGTTTTGCGGCTTAGCCGCCGATGGATCGATCGCCGACACGACCCCATCGATTTTGCGGTTGGAGGAAGGAGAGGAGGAGCGTTTAGTGCGCTTCAGCCTGCGCCGCTTTGGCCCGGAGGGTTACGACGGTGTCCCTATCCATGAGATGGCGCAGGACTACCGAAACCTCGGCAAACAGGTCGTGTTTTTCGAGAATGGGACGTTCTGCAAGGGCACGTTGCAGGTGTCCCCAGGTGCCGAATTTGGTGGGGAGTTCGGCTTTGTGGATGGCGACCGGCGCCACCGTTTGGTGCAACTGCACGGCAATGACGGTCGCTTTAGCAAGCTGGTTCTGATCCGCGAATTCCGCTCGGGTGGCCACGGAGAAGAGCAACCCTCCGCGAGCCTCGATCGCCTGGCCGGCCAATGGAGCGGTCAGGCTTCCACCATCAGTGCCGACTGGCCAGAACCCAGCCTTGATGAGGCCTCCTTCCAGATCAGCCAAGAGGGCGCCCAGGGGTTTTCGCTCCGCACCCAGATCGGTCCCCAGGAACAGGAGATCAGCGGTGTCCTGCAGGGCCCCTGCCTCGGAACCGCTGGCGGCGAGCAGGAGCTGCAGCTGCAGTTGCTCCCGGATGCCGGCTTCAACCTGCGTCCCGTCCAGGTCAGCCATCGCGCTGCCTTTCAGCTTGAGGCCGGTTGGATGCCAACGCCCAACAGCATGCAGCGCTTGATCCGTCGCTACGACGCGTCCGGTGCCTGGCTCTCAGCCACCCAGATCAGGGCAACGCGTTCTGCGGGCTGAGGACGTCTGGGCGGTTGCGTCGGTTGTAGAGCCAGCCAGAGGAGGCTGAGTAGAGGGGCCAGGAAGCCACTGATCACCAGAACGGCAGCGAGCTGACGACCCCTGCCATGGGGTTCCCTGTGGAGAGGATCACCGCAATAGGCGCAATGGGGCTGTCCGTTGGGCCCCTGGACAGCTCGCGTCGGCCGAGGGGCGCAGTAGGGACAGTGGTAGTCCCCGGGCTTCACGCGTCCGCTGTAGGGATCTCTGCTCATCCGCCGCCTTGGGGCTGCCCCTACTGATGCACAGCCGAGCGGCACAGCAACGGTTCTGGGGAGCGCAGCGTGCGCCAATCTCCGGTGCCCGTGGCGACCTCGACTCCTACCGGATGCTCGAGGGGATTAATGCTGCTCTGCTGCAGCCAGCCGATGGCATCCTCGATTGCGGCCTCGAGGCTGGGGTACAGGGCGTCAAGTTGGCGGTGCGGCTCGCAGAGCCCGTCGATCAGGCGGTAGATCCTTTGCTGCAGTCGTTGAGGTTCGTTCAGGATTCGCCAATTCATATTTCTCTTCCCGGAGGAAATTCCACTTTGAGGAGAACCTCAAGCAGTGGCGTATCTCCTCACACTCTTTTAACCAACCGGCTGGGCTTGATCCAGATCGCTCAGGCAGACCGTGAAGGTGGCGGAATGGCTGGGAAGCAGGGGCCAGGGTCTGACCCAGGCAGAACCGCTGACCTCATCAAGATTGACCAGCTGCAAGATGCAATCCGGTTTCGCGCTCAATTTGACCAGCGCGCCTGGTTCAAGGGACACGGCAAAACCACCGCAGATGGATCCACTCAAGCGCGGCACCTGGCCAAAAACCAAAGAAATGCTTAAGCCCTGACCTAAGGGTTAGGCGGCGCGCTGGAGCTCTGGCTTCTCCTCGGGGACGATGGCACCGGCAACGGGGCAGACCTGAAGGCAGATGCCGCAGTCGATGCAGGTGTCGAAGTCGATCCAGTAGAACTCGGTTCCCTTGGCGTTGGCTCCCGTTCCTGGGTTGATGCAGGCCACAGGGCAGGCATCAACGCAATCGGCCACGCCTTCGCAGACGTCGGTGACGATCGTGTGAGCCATCGGCAGGTTGCTGGGGTGGGCTGGATCTTAAGGAGTTGGGCTGGGGGTGCTGTCTCAGCCCATCCAGATCACGGCTTGGCAACCGCGTGCTGCGGCTTCGGCTTGTGCCTCAGCCTCTGAGCCACAGGGGCGATCCAGGAGCATGCAGGCTTGACCCTTGGCATGCTGTTCAGCCTGGGCGGCAAAGGCCGCGGGAAGCTGACTGAGGTCTCGAACGCTGAGCAGCGTGACGGCCCGTTGCTGCGGTGCAGTGTTCTCTGTTCCAAGCAGTCCCTGGATTGCCTCGAGGTCGAAGCTGAACCCGAGGCCTGAGGCCGCACCACCAAAGCGCTCCACCAGGGCGTCGTAACGACCACCACTGGCGATCTCGACTGGAGCATCGACGCCCTGGCAGACGACCTTCAGCACCAGACCGTCATAGAGGTCGAAGTGGGGTTGGAAGGTGGGGTCGAGCTGCAGCTCAACATGGGCCTCGGTTGCAGCGGAGGCCACCAACTGGAGGCTGGCGCTGAGGTGCTCCAGGTCACTGGAGGGGCCGAGCATCGATTCCAGCTGCCTTAGGACCTGATCCGGAGCGCCACGTAGACGCATCAATTGCTCAAGGCTCTGGCGTTGCTCGCTTGGCAGCTGCAGGCCGGCCAGGGCGAGCGGATCAAAACTGATCAGGGCCTTTCTGACGGCGTTGCGTTGCTCCGGCGGAACCTGATTGAGCAGGGCGGAGAGAACACCGTGGTGGCCCAGCAGCAGCTTTGGCCGATGCTCTGCCCCGATGCCGACCTTGGCGATGCAGGCGAGCAGGAGGCGCAGCAACTCAGCATCGGCGACGCTGGCGTGACCGCCTAATAGTTCAACGCCGCTCTGAAGTTGCTCTTCAAGGCGCTGTTGGCCGGTGTCGCTTTGAACGCTGCGAAAGACGGTGCCACAACTCCAGAGACGCAGCGGCCTGGGGAGCTCCGCCATGCGTGTGCAGGCGGCCCTGGCAATCGAGGCAGTCATCTCGGGACGGAGACCTAAGGGGTCATCGCTGGCAAGACGAACCACTTCCCGATCATTGATCCGACCACCGGCCTCCAAGGTCTGCAGCCGCTCGACGCTCGGGGGACTGACTTCGACGTATCCCCAGAGGCGATAGACCTGGCCCAGTTGCTCGGACAGCCAACGGTTGCCGTCCACCTCACGGGGATTGAGATCCCTGGTTCCGGCAGCCGGTTGAAGTGCCATCGCAAGGCCAGGTCGAAGTCGCCCGATCCTATGGAGTGGGCTGATCCAGCTCGGGCGCACCAAAGCTGCTGCCCGCCAATGGTTTGCATTGAGCAAGCCCATCCACGAGGGCCTGTTGCAGCTCAGGCGTGCAGGCAATCAGCTTTCCACTGGCTAATTCAGCGGGGGATCCGTCGTAGGCACAGACCACGCCACCGGCCTGCTCCACCAGGGCCATGCCTGCGGCGAGGTCCCATGGAGAGAGACCGCGCTCCCAATAGCCATCCAGTAGACCCTGGGCCACAAACGCCAGATCAACGGCCGCTGCACCACCCCGGCGGACACCGCGGGTTCGGTGGGTGAAGTAAGCGAATTCCGCGTAGTTGTTGTCCAAGCGGGTGTGGCGGTCATAGGCAAAGCCCGTGACCAACAAGGACTCTCCAAGGCTGCTGCAGCTGCTGACCTGTATGGCCTCGTCGTTGCACCAGGCGCCAAGGCCAGGAGCGGCCCAATAGAGCCGCTCGAGGGCTGGCACCGCGAGGGCACCCAGCAGGGGCTGGCCGCGCCAGGTCAGACCAATGGAGGTGCCAAAAAAGGGATAGCCATGGGCGTAGTTCGTGGTGCCGTCGAGGGGATCGACGCACCACTGCAGGGCGCTGTCTTTACCTTCCTTCCTTCCGCTCTCCTCAGCCAGGACCCCCAGGTCGGGGGTCTGCTCTGAAAGAACCCTCAGCACCGCCTGCTCGGCAGCCACATCGGCTTCGGTCACGAGATCACCGGCGCGGCCCTTTTCGCGGATCCGCTCCAGTCGTCCAAACAGGGACTTCAGCTCGGCTGCTCCTGCCGCAGCCGCCTGCCTGGCCACGGCACTCAGGCGTTCCAGCTCAGCTGAACTCAGACCCGACCCTTGGGCTGCTTGATCGGTCAATCGTGTCGTCATCGCTGGGGTCATTCCTCATCCAGGGGCAGTCCTGCCCGCACCTTGCCGCGGCCGAAGTGGCGTCCGAACTGCAGTTCGTAGACCTCGTCCTCATCCTGGGTCTCCACTTCCAGGGGTCCCGTGGCCCTGGCCACGCAGAGGAGGCCGTAGCCACGGCTTCGGACCTCCTTCGAGAGGCCCAGGGCTTCACGCTGGTCGATCTGGCCCTCGAGCACCCGCACGGCGCAGGCGGTGCAGCACCCGTTGCGGCAACTGAAGGGCAGGGGTTCTCCCTGCTGTTCAAAGCTTTTGAGGATGTACTCCCCTTCAGGCACGTTCAGCTGGATCGTGCGGTTCTCCTGGCGCCAATGAACCGTGATCGGGTGACTGTGCATGGAGCAGCAATCCAACGGGGGGAGCAGTGACTGCTACATTCTCGTCGTTGCCCCCGCGCAGCCGCGACGTCTTCTGTGGTCTTTGGATCCAGAGATGGAGCTGCGAAAAGCCCCTCACGGAGAGGTGGCCGAGTGGTCGAAGGCGCAGCACTGGAAATGCTGTATAGGGGCAACTCTATCGAGGGTTCGAATCCCTCCCTCTCCGTTTGGAAAGCCGCTCTCTGAGCGGCTTTTTCATGCCAATTTTTGAACGAACTCAGCCAAAACGGCCGGTGACGTAGTCCTGGGTAGCCTGTTCTTTAGGAGCATTAAAGATTTGCTCCGTCTCTGCAAATTCAACGAGCGCTCCAACCTTGCTCTCGCGGTCACTGCGCTGGCTGACATTAAAGAAACCGGTGTAATCGCTGACGCGAACGGCCTGCTGCATGTTGTGCGTCACGATCACAATCGTGTAGTTCTTCTTGAGCTCATGCATCATTTCTTCGATCTTCAACGTGGAGATCGGATCCAGAGCTGAGCAAGGTTCATCCATCAAGATGACCTCGGGCTCAATGGCAATGGTCCTTGCGATGCAGAGGCGCTGCTGCTGGCCGCCTGAGAGGGCATAGCCACTTTCTCTGAGTTTGTCCTTGGTCTCATCCCAGAGAGCCGCTTTGCGCAGGGAGCGCTCTACGAGTTCGTCCATATCGCCCTGGTAACCATTCACGCGGGCACCAAAGGCGATGTTCTCGTAGATGCTTTTCGGAAACGGATTGGGTTTCTGGAAGACCATGCCAATCCGACGGCGAACTTCGACCGGATCAACGTGCCGGGCATAGATGTCCTGTTGATCGAAGACGACGCGACCCTTGATCGAACAGCCGTCGATCAAGTCGTTCATCCGGTTAAGGGCCCGAAGCACCGTGCTCTTGCCACAGCCGGAGGGGCCAATAAAGGCCGTGACCTGGCCGCGCGGGATCTCCATATAGACCCCCCGAACGGCTTCCTTGCTGCCGTAGCTGATCGAGACATCCTGCAGGGATAGGCAAACCCCGTTGCTGCTGACGTTGGGGCTGGCCGGGGGGGAGGAGATCACGATCGTGGTGCTCAGACGTGTTGAGAAAGCAGAGGGAAGGGCCTAGATCAGGTGCTGGAGAGGCGCCCGATCCAGCGGGCCAGCAGATTGGCCAACAGGATCATCATCACCAAGACGAAGGAGGCCGCCCAAGCCAAGGAGATTTGGGCCTCGTAGGGCATGATCGCGTAGTTGTAGATCAGCACCGACATCGAGGCGATTGGGTTGAGTACCCCATCGGCCCAGAACGGTGAGAAAAGAGCTGTGAAGATCAGCGGTGCTGTCTCGCCCGCTGCCCGGGCGATCCCCAGGACAACACCCGTCGCGATCGGTGCGAAGGCCGCAGGAAGCGTGACCCGCGTAATCGTCACGACCTTCGAAGCCCCAACGCCCATGGCACCCCAGCGGAGTTCCTGGGGCACCAGCTTCAGTCCTTCATCGGTGGTCTTGATCACCGTGGGAATCATCAGCACAGCCAGTGCCATCCCCCCCGCAACGGCGCTGTAGCTCTGGCCAGCAATGACCCTGGTGCTGACGATGAGTCCATAGATAAAGACGCCGCAGATGATCGACGGCACGCCAGAAAGCACATTCGTGCCAAAACGCACGAACTGGGCGAAGCCGCCAGAGCGTGAATACTCCGCCAGGTAAATGCCGCCGCCAACGCCCACGGGAATGGCGATCAAGCTGGCCAAGGCCGTAATCAACAGGGTGCCAACGATCGCGTTACCAATGCCGCCGCCATCGAGCCCCGGAGGGGGTGGCAATTCAGTGAGGAGCTGCCAATTGATCAGCGAGCCGCCCTTGAGCAGCACATAAACCAGCACCAGCACGAGCGGAAGGACCGCCAGTCCGGTGAAGAGTGCTGCAACCGTGGTGAAGATCCGATTCCAAAGATTGCGGGCCAGGCCGTTGCGGTAACGAAGGCTTCCGTATTGAGAAAGGGTCATGGCTCAGTACTTCAGGCTCAGTCGCTTCACCACTTGCTGGGCCAATAGGTTCACCAGCAGGGTCATCAGCATCAAAACCAGGGCCGCATACATCAGGGCCGACACCTGAATGCCATCGGCCTCACCGAATTGGTTGGCCAGCATTGAAGAAATCGTGTTGGCTGGCGCAAGCAGGCTGAAGCTGAAGTTGTTGGAGTTGCCGATGATCATCGTGACCGCCATGGTCTCGCCCATGGCCCGCCCCAAGGCCAACATCACTCCTCCGGTGATGCCAGAAATGGCAGCCGGCAGCATGACCTGGAAAATTGCTCCCCAGCGGGTGGTACCGATGCCATAGGCCGCCTGGCGCAGGCCATCGGGAACCTGCCGTAGGGCGTCCCGGGAGATGGCCGTAATGATCGGCAGGATCATCACCACCAAGATCAGGGACGCTGGCGCCATGCCTGGGCCCTGGGGTTCTGTCGAAAACAGCGGTATCCAGCCCAGGTAGCGGTGCAGATCCGTCAGGAAAGGGCGAAGGAAGGGCTCCATCACGACGATCGCCCAAAGCCCCAAGACCACTGAGGGAATGGCCGCCAGCAGTTCGACCATCACCCCCAGGACCTCGCGGATGGCCTTGGGAATGATGTTTTCAGTCAAAAAAATGGCAGTGCCCACACCAAGGGGCACGGCGATCAGCAGCGCCACGCTTGAACTGACCAGCGTTCCGTAGATGGCGGTGAAGGCGCCGTAGTGCTCACTGATCGGATCCCAGTCCGAGGTCGTGATGAAGGAGAGCCCAAAGGTCTGTATGGCCTCCCAGGCCCCCGTGAAGACGGTCAGAAGAATCGCGAAGACCAACAGACCCACCGCCCCAGCCAGGGCAACGGCGAGTTGCTGGAATCCCCGATCGGTCGCCCTCTCAGCGGCAGACCGACGCCGCAAGGCGAAGAGCTCAAGGCGCGGACTCCTGGCCATGGGGTTCGTAACCTCCTAGGAATCTATCCCTCAGCCCCCACTGCCGTTAGCTTTGGGGCACAACGTGGATGGCCCCAGGGCGCAGGAACGCAGTTGGCACGGATCGTTGGAATCGACCTGGGAACCACCAACTCCGTGGTTGCGGTGCTGGAAGGTGGGCGTCCGCAGGTGATCGCCAGTGCCGAGGGGGGGCGTACCACCCCTTCTGTTGTGGGCTTCAGCAAGGACCAGGAGCTGCTGGTGGGTCAGTTGGCCCGCCGTCAGCTGGTTCTCAACCCAAGAAACACCTTCGCCAACCTCAAGCGTTTCGTTGGTCGCCAGTGGGATGAGCTGGATGACGGCAGCCTGAGCGTTCCCTATACGGTTCGAGCCAACGATCAGGGCAATGTCCGGGTGGTCTGCCCCGCCACGGAACGGGAGTACGCCCCTGAAGAGCTGGTTGCCAGCGTGCTGCGCAAGTTGGTGGATGACGCCAGCACCTATCTGGGTGAACCGGTTGAGGCCGCGGTGATTACGGTCCCGGCCTATTTCAATGACGCCCAGCGCCAGGCCACCCGTGACGCTGGGCGCTTGGCCGGCATTTCGGTCGAGCGGATCCTGAATGAGCCCACTGCAGCGGCACTTGCCTATGGCTTTGACCGAAGCACCGTCAAGCGCGTGCTGGTCTTTGATCTCGGCGGTGGCACCTTTGACGTCTCAATCCTGCGTGTTGCCCAGGGGGTCTTTGACGTCAAGGCCACCAGTGGAGACACGCAACTCGGCGGGAACGACTGGGATCGCCGCATTGTTGATTGGTTGGCCGATGCCTTCCAAAAGGAGCATGAGATCGATTTGCGCCGGGATCGCCAGGCACTTCAGCGCCTGACTGAGGCGGCTGAGAAGGCCAAGATCGAACTCAGTGGTGTTCAAAGCACACCGATCTCTCTTCCGTTTATTGCCACCGGTCAGGACGGCCCTCTCCATATCGAGACCACCCTCGAGCGCAGCACCTTTGAGGGCCTCTGCCCCGATCTGCTGGATCGCCTGCTTCGACCGGTTCAGAGGGCGCTTCGCGATTCCGGTTTTGCCGCGGAGGACATCGACGATGTGGTCCTCGTTGGCGGATCAACGCGGATGCCAATGGTGCAGCAGATGGTGCGAACCCTCGTACCGCTGGAGCCCTGCCAGTCGGTGAACCCCGATGAAGTCGTCTCGATTGGTGCCGCTGTACAGGCCGGAATCCTGACCGGCGAACTCCGGGATCTGATGCTCAATGACGTCACTCCCCTTTCCCTTGGTTTGGAAACCATCGGTGGAGTGATGAAGGTGCTGATTCCGCGCAACACGTCTATTCCTGTTCGCAAGAGCGATCTCTTCAGCACCTCGGAAGCCAACCAAAGTTCCGTCGAGATCCATGTGCTCCAGGGCGAGCGTCAGATGGCCGATGGAAACAAGAGTCTTGGTCGTTTCAAGCTGTCCGGGATTCCCCCAGCACCGCGGGGCGTGCCTCAAGTGCAGGTCTCGTTCGACATCGATGCCAACGGATTACTCCAGGTCTCGGCGACGGATCGGACCACCGGCCGTCAGCAGAGCGTCAGCATCCAGGGCGGCTCCAATCTCAGTGAAGACGAGATCAAAACCCTGATTGCTGAGGCCGAGGAGAAGGCCAGTGAAGACCGCCGCAAACGGGCCGAGATCGATCGGCGCAATCGCGCTCAGACCTTGGTGGGACAAGCCGAGCGCAGGCTCAGAGACGCTGCTCTCGAGCTCGGTCCCTATGGCGCCGAACGCCAGCAGCGAGCCGTTGAGGTCGCCATGCGCGACGTCCAGGAGATGTTGGCTGATGGAGACCTCAGCGAACTCGACATCAGCGTGAGTCAGCTTCAGGAGGCCATCTATGGACTGAACCGCCGACTCGCGAGCGAACGCAAACAGGACTCCAACCCAATCCAGGGCATTAAGAACACCTTGGGCTCCCTCAAGGACGAGCTCTTCGCTGAAGACGACTGGGATGACTGGGACCGCCCAGGACGCTCCCGCGATCCCTGGAGCGAGCCCCGCTACGGCGGCGGTTGGCAGGAAGATCGTTGGGATCGTCCAAGCCTCGATCGGTTTGATCCCCCCCGCCCGCGCTGGGAAGAGCCTCCAAGCCCCCGGGAGAGGGAGCTGCAACCGGCCCGTCGTTATGACCAGTCCAATGGCTACTTCGAGGAGCGTTATCAACCCGCTGATCCCTACGAGGATGCCTATGACGAGCCTCGCCAGCAGCCCCGTGAGGAGCGCTTTGCTGACCGCAGGCCCACCAGCACCCCGACGACACCGAATCACGGCTCCTACGAGGGAGATCCCTGGGCTGAGGACTGACGGAGGTGAGTCCTGTGATGTCCGAACCGGGCAGCATTAATCATTGGGCCGTTCTGGGACTGGAGCCAGGGTCTGACGCCTCTTCGCTCAAGCGAGCGTTTCGTCAACAGGCACGCCGCTGGCACCCCGATTTAAACGGGGATGATCCCCATGCCGAAGAGCAGTTCAAGGCGGTGAACGAGGCCTATGCGGTCTTGAGTGACCCGCAACGGCGTCAACAGTGGGAAGCCGGTCTCGACGAAGCGACGGCCGCCTCGGCCGGACTGGATCCCTTTGCGACGGGCTTTCCTGACTTCGAGGACTATCTCGATGTTCTCTTTCATCGAGAGCGCAGACGTCCACGTCACCAGGACGCTGATGAGGACTTCTCCGCTCCGGAACCGGAGCCCTTTCGGGAGTACGGCACTGGCGAGGTCACGCCACCCGTGCCACCGCCGCCCCCTCCGGTGGTGGCCAGCGAGGAGCTCGAGTCGGTGGTGAATCTCACCCCTGAGCAGGCCCTCGAGGGCGTACGGGTGGAGCTGGACCTTCCCGATGGAACGGCGATCGAGGTGTGGACTCCGCCAATGGCAGGGGACGGTTGGCGACTACGCCTCGCCGGGGTCGCCCCGGGGGGCAGAGATCATTTCCTGCAGCTACGGGTGCGCACCGACCAGGGCCTGCGCATTGATGGTCTAAGGGTTCACTACCAATTGGAGCTCTCCCCCGCCGAGGGTGCCTTGGGCTGCACCGCTGTGGTCCCGACCCTTGACGGCCCCGTGCAGCTGCGCATCCCTCCCGGCTCCTCCAGTGGTCGTTTGCTGCGTTTGCGATCCCGCGGCTTGACGCGGATGGAGCAGCGGGGAGACCAACTTGTTGAAATCCGCCTGGTCGTTCCTCAGGGGCTGACTGAGGCGGAGGAGGCGCTGTACCGCCGGCTGCAACAGCTCGCAGAGGAAATTGAAGGTGAGCGCGAACGCTCGGTGAATCAGTGAGACACTGGTGATTGACCCGTGCGCGTTGGATGTCGGTTCACGTTCTGCTCTTTGACGCTGGCAGCGAGAACGAGGGCATTCACTCTCTGGAACTCAATGGTTCCACCGTCGTTCTGCTTTTTGAGGACCGTGACGATGCCGAGCGCTATGCCGGATTGCTGGAGGCGCAGGATTTCCCCACCCCAAGCGTTGAAGCGATCGAGCGTCGCGAAATGGAGGAGTTCTGCTCCAGCGCTGGCTACGAAGCGCGCTTTGTCCCGAGTGGCTTCTTGCCGCAGACCGCCGAGGAGCGCCTGCTGATTGCTCCTCCAGAGAAAAATATGGACACCACAACCTGGCGGGATCAACCCGAGCCAGGTCAGGAGACCACGCAAACCGCCGAGGCTCCCTTGGCTCCGACGGAAGAGCCGATCAGTACCGGTGACAGCGAATTAGAAGCCTTTCGCCGGCGCCTTGAGGGTCTGCTGTGAGCCCAGGCGCCTTTGAGGATGTGCAGCGGGGGCACCTGCTGACTGAACAGGTCAATCCCGCCAGTAGCGAACTCGATGCGCTGAGTACTGAAGACCTTGTTGGCGTCTTTGTTGCTGAGGACCGCAAGCCCCAAGAGGCTGTGGCTGGCGCCGCTGCTGCCCTTGCGCAAGCGATCGATGCAATCGCGCAGCGGCTTCAGGCGGGCGGGCGCCTCTTCTACCTCGGTGCAGGTACTTCGGGCCGGCTTGGAGTCCTCGATGCAGCGGAATGTCCCCCCACCTTCTGCAGTGCCCCGGAGTTAGTGCAGGGGGTTCTGGCCGGTGGCGCTCCGGCCCTTTTGCGCAGTTCTGAGGGTCTGGAGGACCTGTTCGACGCCGGACGATCTGACCTCGAAGCGCGCGGCTTTGGCTCGGGCGATGCCCTGGTCGGCATTGCAGCAGGGGGCACGACCCCCTATGTCCATGGTGGGCTGGCCCATGCCCGTTCCCTTGGCGCACTGGCCATCGCCATGGCCTGTGTTCCTGCGGAGCAGGTCCCGATGTCCTGTGACATCGATATTCGCTTGCTCACCGGCCCCGAGGTCCTGACCGGGTCCACCCGTCTGAAGGCCGGGACCGCGACGAAGATGGCCTTGAACATCCTCAGTACCGGCGTGATGGTCCGCCTGGGCAAGGTCTACGGCAACCGGATGGTCGATGTCGCCGTCACCAACAGCAAGCTCGAGGATCGTGCGCTTCGCATCCTCTCGGATCTCGCCAACGTGAGCCGCGAGCAGGGACGAGATCTGCTTGAAGCCAGTGCTGGCTCGGTGAAGTTGGCCCTGGTGATGGCACGCCGCTCGCTGGATGCCGCGCAGGCAGCCGAGGTCCTCGAGCGCAGTGGCGGCAACCTCCGCCAGGCCCTCTTGGCTTAACCCTTGAACGGTCCCCAATAGGGCTCAGTGAAGAGATTGAGCTTCACTCGAGTCGTCGCAGGAACCTGATCGGCGGGGGTCATCAGTGCATCCTGCAGGGCGTGGTGCGCCGCACTGGCGGGCCTCAGGGCTGCGATCCGCTCCGCCGTGGTCCTGACGATCTGGGTGGCGAGGGCCGCATTGGCTTTGAGATTGCCGATCACCATCTCGACGGTCACGCTGTCGTGGTCGGCATACCAGCAGTCGTAGTCCGTGGCCATCGCCAGGGTGGCGTAGGCGATTTCTGCTTCTCGGGCGAGTCTGGCCTCGGTGTGGTTCGTCATCCCGATCACCGAACAGCCCCAGCTTCGATAGAGGTTGGACTCGGCCCGGGTGGAGAAGGCGGGACCTTCCATGCAGAGATAGGTTCCGCCGCGGTGCAGGGTCCTGCCCTCCGGCATCAAGCTGTCGGCGACATCCGCCAACAGGCGGCTGAGGCTGGGGCAGAAGGGATCCGCCAGGGCCACATGGGCCACAGCGCCGTTGCCAAAGAAGCTGTTCGGTCGCTCCCGAGTGCGGTCAATGAATTGATCGGGCACCACCATGTCCAACGGGGGGATCTCCTGCTGGAGTGAGCCCACCGCTGATGGGGAGAGGATCCAACGCACCCCAAGGGAGCGCATGGCCCAGATGTTGGCCCTGTAGGGAACCTCCGTCGGCAGGAAGGTGTGATGGCGGCCATGGCGCGCCAGGAAGACCACCTCCATGCCCCCCAGTCGGCCCAGACGCAGTTGATCCGAGGGAGGACCAAAGGGGGTCTCGATGGTGAGCTCCTGGACATCCTCCAATCCCTCCATTGCGTAGAGCCCACTGCCGCCCAGGACCCCAAGACGGGCCTGGCTGAGATCGACGGAATGGGGGACGGACATCACCACTGATCAGATCCCATCACTTCTACCGGAGCGCCCATACTGAGGCGGTTTGCTGACGATCTCACCGTGACCAAAGCCGTGATGGAGACCGACGCCGGCACGATCGAACTGGAACTGTTCGAAGCCGACGCGCCCAACACCGTGGCCAACTTCGTGAAACTGGCCAAGGACGGCTTCTATGACGGCCTGGCCTTCCACCGTGTCATCCCCGGATTTATGGCCCAGGGGGGCTGCCCGAACAGCCGTGAGGGTGCCCGCGGCATGGCCGGCACCGGTGGTCCTGGCTATCAGATCGACTGCGAGATCAACGCTCAGAAGCACCAGGCCGGCACCCTGGCCATGGCCCACGCCGGCAAGAACACCGGTGGTTCGCAGTTCTACATCTGCCATGAGGCCCAGCCTCACCTCGATGGCGTCCACACCGTCTTCGGTCACACCGGAAACATGGACGTGGTCCTGGCCCTGAAGAACGGCAGCCGGATCAACAAAGTCACGATCCAAGGCTGATCGCTTGTCGGGGCTGCCCAGCAGCCCCACTCCCTCAACACCAGCGCAGCAGGGCTCCGCTTTCAAACGGGACTCCCGCCTGACCCGAGCGCAATTCCTGGAGAGGTCTGCGCTGCGCTTCCAGGGTGTTGCTCGGATGTGAGCTGCGCTGCGCATCGGGCGCCAACAACAGGCTCACGCTTTGGGTCTCCGGCCAGTCCGCCATGGTTCTCAGGATCTGTCGCAGGCCTTCAGAATTTCCGCCGTTCACGAGAACGGCCAATTCCGGCTGATCCATCAGGGCCAACACCCGGGAGTGTTCTTCCCGCTCCAACTCCAATCCTTGCTGCTCGGCCCAGTCGGAGAGCTGCTGAAACAAGCTTGCACTGTTGGCCTCGTCCTGGCCCGAACTCGGCTTCCAGGCCAGGACTGCCGCTGGTCCTTGGACGGCGGCGGTGTCCATCAAGTGCCCCAATTTCGCCTGTTTGGTTTGCAGGTAATTGACGTTGTGCTGGCCGGGATCCATCACCAGGGGCACCCGGTCCACCACCTCAAGGCCGTAGCCACCGAGGCCTGCAATCTTGCGCGGATTGTTGGTGATCAGCTTGAGACGGTGAATCCCTAGATCACTGAGGATTTGCGCTCCGACGCCGTAGTTGCGCAGGTCCGCCGGAAAGCCCAGTCGTTCGTTGGCCTCGACGGTGTCCAAGCCGCCGTCCTGCAGGGAATAGGCCTTGAGTTTGTTGATCAGGCCGATGCCCCGGCCCTCCTGTCTGAGATAGACCACGACGCCCTCGCCGGCCTCCTCGATGATCCGCAGGGCGGATTCCAGTTGCGGGCGGCAATCACAGCGCAGGGAGCCGAAGGCATCGCCGGTGAGGCACTCGCTGTGCACCCGAACCAAGACGGGACCTGCCGAGTGTTCTGGGTTGCCTTTAACGATGGCCACATGGTCCGAACCATCGAGCTCGTTGCGATAGCCAATCGCCCGAAACTGACCGAAGGCACTCGGGAGCATGGCTTCGGCCTGGCGCCGAACAAAGCGCTCCGTATCGAGCCGGTAGCGAATCAGGTCCGCAATGTTGATGAAGCGCAAGCCATGGCGCTTGGCGTACTCCGCCAATTGCGGCAGCCGGGCCATGGAGCCATCGGCGTTTTGGATCTCACAGATCACGCCTGCTGGATAGAGACCCGACATCCGTGCCAAGTCGACGGCAGCTTCGGTGTGCCCGGCACGCTTCAACACTCCCCCTTGCTTCGCCCGCAGGGGGAAGATGTGGCCCGGCCTGCGCAGGTCGTTCGGACGGGTCCCCGGGTGGATGGCGACTTGGATCGTGCGGGCCCGGTCTTCCGCTGAGATGCCTGTGGAGACTCCGTTCTCGGGGCCTGCATCCACGCTGACGGTGAAGGCCGTTTGATTGCTGTCGGTGTTGCGATCGACCATCAGTGGCAGGTCGAGCGCGTCGAGACGCTCACCCTCCATCGCCAGACAGATCAGGCCCCGCGCCTCGGTGGCCATGAAGTTGATCTGCTCCGGTGTAGCGAATTGGGCAGCGCAGATCAGATCCCCTTCATTCTCCCGGTTTTCGTCGTCCACCACCACGACCATTTCGCCATTGCGGATCGCGGCCAGACCGTCGGCGATGGAATCGAAGACAAACGAGTCCTGAGTCAGGGGCTGGTTCAGGGAAGGCGGGCCCGACGGCCAGGTGCACTGACACTTTTATAGAGCCCGGTACGATCGGCCTTCCCCTGTGCAAGCCATGGCAAGTCAGCGCGTCGCCGTGATTGGGGCCTCGGGCTACGGCGGTTTGCAGACCCTCCGGCTGCTCCAGGGCCATCCGGAATTGACCGTTAGCTTCCTGGGGGGCGAGCGAAGCAGCGGCAAGCGTTGGAGTCAGCTCACTCCGTTTTTGCCACTGCCAGGCGATCCGGTGGTGCAGAACCCGGAGGTGGATGCCATTGCCGAGGCCGCTGACTTCGCGGTCCTCAGCCTTCCCAATGGCCTGGCTTCCCGCCTCGCCCCTGCGCTACTCGAGCGTGGCGTCAAGGTGGTCGACCTCTCCGCTGACTATCGCTACAGCTCCCTGGATCAGTGGAAGGAGGTCTATGCCTCCGAGGCCAGCAGCTTCCCCAGAACTGACGCGGACCTTTGCCAGGAAGCCGTCTACGGCCTGGTGGAGTGGGATCAGCAGCGCATTGCTGCGGCTCGCCTGGTGGCGGCTCCTGGGTGTTTCCCCACCGCCAGCCTCTTGGCCTTGACCCCGTTCTTGAAGCAGGGCCTGATTGAGACCAGCGGCATCGTCATCGACGCCAAGACCGGCACCAGTGGCGGCGGCCGGGCCGCGAAGGAGCATCTCCTCCTGGCGGAGGCTTCGGAAGGCATCTCCCCCTACGGCGTCGTGGGGCACCGCCACACCAGTGAGATCGAGCAGCTCTGCAGCCGGGCCGCGGGTACGAGCATTCAGTTGCAGTTCACTCCACACCTCACGCCGATGGTGCGCGGTCTACTCGCCACGGTCTATGGCCGACTGCGCGATCCAGGACTGACCGCGGAGGACTGCACAACGCTGCTCGAGGCGGCCTATCGCCACGCCCCCTGCGTACAGGTTCTACCGGTCGGCACCTATCCCTCGACCAAATGGGTGCGCCAGACCAACAGGGCGCTGCTGTCGGTTCAAGTGGACCAGCGCACCGGTCAGCTGATCGTGATGAGCGCCATCGACAACATGGTCAAAGGCCAAGCCGGTCAAGGGGTCCAGTGCCTGAACCTGATGGCGGGCCTGCCCGCTGAAACGGGACTCCCGCTGCTGCCCTTCTATCCCTGAGCGCAAAGCCCAAGGCGCTGGGCAGCCAGGCTGACGGCCAGGGGCAGGATCCGATGTTCCTGCTGATGGATTCGCTCGGAAAGGCTTGCCTCACAGTCTCCTTCCAAAACAGGAAGGGCGGCTTGCACCAAAATCGGCCCTGTGTCCACCTCTAATTCGACGAGATGGGCCGTGCAGCCCGTCAGGGTGACGCCGGCCTCGAGGGCCTGTCGGATCGCTTTCGCCCCCCGGAAACTCGGCAACAGCGACGGATGGATATTGATCAGCCGTTCTGGGTAGGCCTCGATCAGTTCCTGCGTCACGATTCGCATCCAACCGGCCATCACCACCAGGTCCACCTGCGCGGCACGAAAGGAGGTGACGAGCGCGCGGTCGAGCGCCTCCCGCGATGGGTAGTTCCGGTGGTCCAATACCTGTGCGGGGACATCCAGGACCTCGGCCCGCCTCAAGGCGCCCGCCTCAGGCTTGTTCACGATCAGCAGGCTGACCTCGGCAGAGAGTTGCCCGGAGCGGCAGGCCTGGACCAGGGCCTCGAAGTTGCTGCCCGAGCCGGAGGCCATGACCCCCAAGCGCAGGGGCGGTTTGGTGACGATCGGATGCTCCGGTGGCAAAGGCCACTGGACGGCCAATCCACTCCCGCTAGGGTCTGGAAAAGTGGAGTCCTGGCCATGTCCCATCTCTCCATCCTGCCAACGGTCCTTACGGATGAGCGCCTTCTGGCCCAGGCTCTCCAGGAGCTCGGCTACGCGGTCCACTGGGGCGGCCGGCTCCAGGGTTTTGCCGACCAGCAGGAGGCGGTCACCCTCTGGGTGCAGGTGAACCCCGAGCAGCAATTGGGTTGGTGCCGTCAGTCCAATGGACGTTTGGCTTTGGTGGGCGATCTGCAGCGGCTCGGACGATCCCACTCCGTTCAGCAGCTCGTCGGACAGATCACCCGCAGCTACGCCGCTCTCCAGGCCCTTCAGACCGCTGCCGCGGAGCTGTCGAACGCTTCAGTTGAATTGATCAGCTGACGGTTGAACGATGACGGGATTGGTTCAGGTCCAGCTTGATCTGAGCAACCCTCAGAGCCACCTGGTGCATGTGCGGCTTGAGATTTCCTCTCCACAAGCGCAGCAACAGGTCTCACTACCCGGCTGGACACCCGGGTCCTACCTGATCCGCGACTACGTCAAGCAGCTGGAGGGCTTCAAGGCTGTTCAGCAGGGTCTTGGGCGGTCCGTGCGCCGCACCGATCCGAGTACCTGGCAGATCGATTGCAATCCAGCCGCGGGACCGCTGGTGCTGACTTATGGCGTCATGGCCACGGAGCTGACGGTTCGCACCTGTCATCTGGATCAGGACCACGGCTTTTTCGCCTTAGCGGCGGTGGTTCTCGAGGTTGCGGGTCAGCGCTGGAGTCCCCACCGCCTGACCTGCGTGGTGCCCAATGGCTGGAATGCCTTTGTTCCCCTGCCCACGGATGCCACGGGATCTTGGCTCGCGACAACGTTTGATCAGCTGATCGACAGCCCCATCGAGGCAGGTCCACACCAGTCGCATCCGTTCGAGGTCCTGGGTGTTCCCCATCGCTGGGTGACCTGGTTTTCAGATCCCGCCTGCGCGGTGTGGTTCGCCGATCGTTATCCGACGTTCTTCGAGGACGTGAAGCAGGTCTGTTTGGCCTGTTGCCGTCTGATGGGCGAACCAAGACCTGCCAGTTCGGACTACCTCTTTGTGCTGCACCTCTTGGATGAGGGGTATGGGGGCCTGGAGCACGACGACAGCACGGTCCTTGTCTATGGGCGCCGCAACCTCGAGACCAGCAGCGGATACCGCAAGTTTCTGCAGCTCGTTGCCCACGAGTATTTCCACCAGTGGAACGTCCGGCGTCTGACCCCAAGGGAACTTCGGCCGGTGGACTACAACCGCGCCAGTGTGATCCCGACGCTCTGGTTTGCAGAAGGGGTCACCAGCTACTTCGATCAGCTGCTGCCGCTGACCGCTGGCTTGAGTACGCCGCAGGACTACTTCAGTGATCTTGGGGAGGACCTCAGCCGTTACCTGCTCACGCCTGGGCGTCAGGTCCAGACCCTCAGAGAGAGCAGTGAGGAGGCTTGGGTCAAGCTCTACAAGGCCGATGCCTACTCCGCCAGTAGCCAAGTCAGCTATTACCTCAAGGGGGCGGTCGTCGCCCTCTGTTTGGATCTTGAGCTCCGGCGTCATCAGAGCTCACTCTCCGCCGTTGTTCAGCAGCTTTGGAGAAGCCACGGTCGCCATGGTCGCGGCTATGGGGAGTCCGATCTGCTGGAGGCCTTTGAAGGTCAAGTCACCGGTTTGGCTGGGCGTCTAGAGCAATGGTTGACGGACGTCGACGATCCTGATTGTTCTGGCTACCTGTTGGATGTAGGCCTGGCTCTGGAGCCGGAGATGTCCAGCGATCCTTGGACGGGAATGACCACGGGTCTGAAGGACGGCCGGCTGGTTGTTCAGCGCGTTTTGCGCCATAGCCCGGCTGAGCGGGCTGGGCTGATGGTGGGCGATGAACTGATCGGCTTGGCCGGCCAGCGGCTGGCCAAGCCCGACGACGTTCCAACGCATCTGCGTGCTGGCGTGGCTCAGCCGCTGCTCATGGCCCGTCGTTCCAGCCTGCGGGAGCTTCAACTCTGCAGTGATGCTCCGCAGCCCAAGCGCTACAAACTCGAGCCTGTAGCCAACCCCACAACCGCCCAGCAGGCAGCCCAAGAGGCCTGGTTGCAACAACGGGTGGGCTAGCCATGGTCCGGCTCGTTCCAGAGCAACCGACTCGCATTCCGCACCGCCGTGCACTGGGGCTGGCCCTAGTCGCCTTGGCTGGCCTCAGCCTCATTCCGCTCTGGCAGCGTTCGAGTCAGGCTCCCGCGCGGCTGCCAGCTCCCCTTGCCAATGCACGGCCCGCTCCTCTCCCTCCCGCTCAAGCGGCATGGACCAGCCCCCTGCAGCGCCAATGCAGCGTGAATGACCGCGCCCTGGTGGCACGGTTAAAGACGCAGCAGCAGACCTATCCCTCCACCCTCAAGCGGGTCAAGATCGACCCCTCCAACTACGACCAGCGCGTGCCCTATGACGCGTTTGGAAATCCGTTGCAGACGACCCCATCGCTTGTTGTTCTGCATGAGACGGTCTTCGGGCTGCAATCGGCGCTGAACACCTTCATCAAGCACAACCCAAGGGATGAGGACCAGGTCAGCTACCACCTGCTGATCGGTGAAAACGGAGAGTCGGTTGAAGCCCTACACCCCCGATTTCGTGCCTATGGAGCGGGTTACTCCGCTTTCGATGGCGAATGGGCGGTGTTGAATCCAGAGCTTCCTGGCTCTATCAACAATTTCGCTCTGCACCTCAGCCTCGAGACACCGCTGGATGGTGAGAACGATGCGGAAACCCACAGTGGCTACAGCTCCGCCCAGTACGACGCCATGGCCGTCGTCCTTGCGGATTGGATGAACCGCTACAAGATCCCGAAGGAGCGGATTACGACCCACCGCCATGTGGATCTTGGTGCAGCGCGTGCTGATCCCAGGAGCTTCAACTGGGAGGCGCTGCAGCAGCGATTGGCGGCCCTTGGGGTGCTCTGCTGAAGACCCTTCAGATCAGCGGTGACAGGGGTTGCCGCTGGCGCCCATAGACCAAGCCGTGCAGTTCGGGGTCCTGCATGTAGCGCAGGATCCTGGCTGGGTAGTCGAGTCTGCCGTTGTGGAGATAGGCGAGGGTTGCCACAGTCTTGGCATGACGGTGGGAGCGACTGACGTTGCTGGTCTCACTGGCCTGCCGGTCGAGGAGCTTCAGCAGACGCATCATTTTCCCCGCCAGAAGTTCGACGTTGCGCTCCGGGTCGAGCAGTTGATTGCGGGCGGCTTGAATCTCCTCGGGACTGGCATCGGGGCTAAGCAATCCCTGTTTCTCCATCTCACTGAGGCCCAGCTGGGCTGGGCCATGGGTGCTGAATAGCCCGGAATGGGCTGCCAAGGGGTGATCCTCACCGGGCTTGGCGTGCTGCATCTCGTCAAACAAAATCGCGGCCAACAGCATCGGGTTCAGGCCCGTGCGGCGGCTTTGCTGTTGGATCACCGGCTGAAGCGATTGCAACCGATTCACCGTGTGGTCCCGAAGGGGGGTGAACTGGTCCACCCCTTGGGTGAATAGACGCGCGAGCCGAGGTTGGGGTCCATGCACGCCAAAGCGGCGCTGCAACTCCTTCAGCTCTTCTGCGCTGAATTTGGTTGGGTCTGAATGGCTGCTGCTATCGATGCGATCGACACTGACGCCGTTGCTGGGGCGAAGAGCGGTCTGGACAAGCGGGTAGGTCGCCAGGCTGGCTAGCGCCGTTGTGGCCGCCCCAAGCCAGGCCCAGAGGTTGCGCCTGGTCCGATGGGGCCGAAGCCGCTTTCCGTAGCGCAGATTGAGAGTCAGAACCCAATCAAAAGGCTTTTCTTGAGCCTAGGTCGACCTTTCGCCTGAGGCCGCACTCATGCGCAGGTCCACACAGTCGCAATCTGGTCCCGGCTCAATCCTCAGGAAACGCCAAAAAGGGTATCCCTGATTGGATTTCACCGATAGGTTCAAAGGGCGGACCGCTTGATCTGGCCTGATGTCTTCCCGCCCCTCTGCCCCCGCTCTGGACCCCGCGAGCCAGTGGCAGAGGTTCTGCAGTCAGCTTTGGCACAACGAGAAGCTCGGCTTCTGGCTCGATGTCAGCCGCATGGGCCTGGATTCGGCCACCCTCTCTGCCTTAAAGCCTCGTTTTGATCAGGCCTTCCAGGCCATGGCGGCCCTGGAGTCCGGCTCCATCGCCAACGCCGATGAGCAACGCCAGGTTGGTCACTACTGGCTACGCAACCCCCAGCTCGCCCCCGATCCAGCCAGTGGAGCTCACATCCAGGCTGAAGTCGATCGCATTGAGTCCTTCGGTCGCGACGTTCTCTCTGGAGTCATCGGCAATGGCTCTGGGCAGCGTTTCACCGACGTGCTTTGGATCGGCATCGGCGGCTCTGGCCTTGGCCCCCTCTTGATGATTCGGGCGCTTCAGGATCCAGGAGCTGGCCTTCCCTTCCATTTCTTCGACAATGTCGATCCCGATGGAATGCGCCGGACTTTGGCGTCTATTGGTGAGCGGCTGAAGACCACCCTGGTGATTGTGGTCAGCAAGTCCGGGGGAACCCCCGAGCCCCATATCGGCATGCTTCAAGCGCGTCGTGCCGTTGAGGCAGCCGGCGGAAGTTGGTCCCAACAGGCCGTCGCCGTCACGATGGTCGACAGCAAGCTCGATCGTGAAGCGAAGGACTCGGGTTGGTTGGCGCGCTTCGACATGTTCGATTGGGTCGGCGGCCGAACCAGCATTACCAGTGCTGTGGGTTTGCTCCCAGGCGTTCTGATTGGCTCCGACATCCGGGAGTTCCTGGCGGGTGCGGCTGAGATGGATGCGGTCACTCGGGTGGCCGATTTTGATCAGAACCCGGCTGCACTGTTAGCCGCTGCCTGGTATTCCGCCTGTGGCGGCAAGGGCCAGCGAGACATGGTTGTGCTTCCCTACCGCGACCGTCTGGAGGTCTTCAGCCGCTACCTCCAGCAACTGGTGATGGAGAGCCTGGGTAAGAAGTTGGACCGCAACGGTCAGGTCGTCCACCAGGGCATTGCGGTCTACGGCAACAAAGGCTCGACCGACCAACACGCCTACGTGCAGCAACTGCGCGACGGTGTCGACAACTTCTTCGTGACCTTTGTCGAGGTGCTCGAGGACCCTGGCGATATTCCGCCGCTGGAGGGTGAGAATCCTGGCGACTTCTTGGACGGCTTCCTCCAGGGCACCCGTTCAGCCTTGACTGAAGAAGGACGCTTCAACCTCAGCATCACGATGCAGCGTCTGAACGCCCACAGCCTGGGTGCCCTGATTGCACTGTTCGAGCGCGCCGTGGGCTTTTACGGCGAGTTGGTCAACGTCAACGCCTACCACCAACCCGGCGTTGAGGCCGGCAAGAAAGCGGCGGCAGCACTTCTGGATCTGCAGTCCAGGTTGGAGATGGTGATGGCTGACCAGCGGGAACACACCCTGGCCGAACTCCAAGGCAAGTTGGCCCTGGAGACTGCCGAGCCCCTCTACTGGATCCTGCGGCACCTCTGCGCCAACCGTCGCCACATCTCAGCCAAAGGGGACTGGGGGCGGCCCGAGTCCCTCGTGTTCATTCACGACTAGGTCCCTAGGGGACCAGGTTGACGAGCCGTCCAGGGACAACGATGACGCGGCTGGGGGCTTTGCCCTCCAGCCATTTCTCTGCGATCTCGCTCTCAAGCGCCAAGCGCTCGAGCGTTGCTTTGTCGGCGTCGGCTGGCACCTCAAGGTTGCCGCGCACCTTGCCCTTGATCTGAATCACCAGGGGGACGGTGGCGCGCACCAGGGCGGACGCGTCGCATTGAGGCCACTGCTGCGTGTGGATGCTGCTGTTCTCTAGAGCCTCATCCGCAGACCGGCCTCCGAGCTTCAACCAGAGTTCCTCGGCCAGGTGGGGCGCAAATGGTGCCAGCAGGACCAAGAGCGTGCGCAGGGCTTCGCAGGCCAGCACATCCGAGCTCGCAGCCAAATGTGTCCCCATGGCATTGCTGAGTTTCATCAACTCAGACACCGCCGTATTGAACTGAACGTCTCCATCGAGATCGTCAGTGATCTCTTGGATGGCCGTGTGAACCGCACGGCGCAGCTCTTGTTCTGCCTCCGAGAGTGCCTCGCCTGAGCCCAGACGCTCAGCGAGCGACTCCGGGGAACCAGCGCCGCCGGCGAGACTCAGGCCGCGCTCAACAGCTGCATCGGCAAGACGCCAGATGCGCTGCAGGAAGCGGAACTGCCCTTCCACGTCCGCGTCATCCCACTCCAGGTCCTTTTCCGGCGGAGCCTTGAAGAGGATGAACATCCGCGCGGTGTCAGCGCCGTACTTGTCGATGACAAGCGCTGGGTCGACGCCGTTGTACTTGGACTTGGACATCTTCTCGAAGAAGGTCTCCAAGGGATCGCCCGTTAACGGATCGCGGGGATCCGTGGCATCGGCCACCTCAGCGGGTGGGATGTACTTGCCTGTTTTGGGGTTCTTGTAGGTGATCCCTTGAACCATTCCCTGGGTGAGTAGCCGTTGAAAGGGCTCATCAAAACCAAGGAGGCCTCGGTCCCTCAACACCTTCGTGAAGAAGCGCGAGTAGAGAAGGTGAAGGATGGCGTGCTCGATACCGCCGACGTACTGATCCACTGGCAACCACTGGTCAACGGCGTCTTTCGCAAACGGCAGCTGAGTGTTCTTGGCGTCGCTGTAGCGCAGGAAATACCAGCTGGAACACATGAAGGTGTCCATGGTGTCGGTCTCGCGGCGAGCTGGTTTGCCGCAACAGGGGCAATCGACATTGACCCAGCTTTCAAGTTGGGCCAGGGGGGAGCCCCCCTTGCCGCTGAAGGCGACATCCCTTGGCAGTTCAACCGGCAGCTGCTCATTCGGCACCGGAACAACACCGCAGCTCTCGCAGTGGATCACCGGAATCGGGCAGCCCCAGTAACGCTGCCTGGAAATCAGCCAATCCCTCAGGCGGAATTGGACTTTCTCACGGGCCCAACCCTCCTTCTCCCCTGCTTCGGTGATCGCCCGTTTGGCCGCCTCGTTGGTCATCCCATCGAAGCCCTGGGAATGGATCAAGACCCCTGATTCGGTCCAGGCTCCACCCTCAAAGGCATGTTCGTCACTGCCCTCGGGAATGATCACCTGCTTGACCGGGAGTTCGTACTGGCGGGCAAACAGAAAATCCCGTTGGTCATGGGCGGGCACTCCCATGACGGCGCCCGTGCCGTACTCCGCCAGGACGTAGTCAGCAATCCAAACCGGGATCAGTTTTCCATTGGCGGGGTTTCGCACCTGGGCACCAATGGACACACCACGCTTGGGTTTGTCCTCCGCCGTCCGTTCCTGTTCGCTCTGGCGGGACACCAGGTCACAGAACGCTTCGACTTCGGTCTGGTGGGCCGCCGTCGTCAGGGCGGGGACGAGCGGATGCTCCGGAGCCAGAACGACGTAGCTGGCGCCAAAGAGGGTGTCGGGTCTGGTGGTGAACACCGTGACCTGCTCCCCACTCTCCTGGCCGTTGGCGTCGACCACACTGAACTGGAGCTCAGCTCCGGTGCTGCGGCCGATCCAATTGGCCTGCATCGTGCGCACCCGCTCCGGCCAACCCTCCAGCTTGGGCAGGTCATCCAGCAGCTGCTGGGCGTAATCGGTGATCTTCAGGAACCACTGCCGCAGCTTGCGCTTCTCAACGAGAGCACCGGAGCGCCAGGACCGCCCTTCGCTGTCGACCTGCTCATTGGCAAGCACGGTCTGGTCGATCGGATCCCAATTAACGGTGGCGTCCTTTTGGTAGGCCAGCCCACCATCGAGGAACTGCAGGAAGAGCCACTGGGTCCAGCGGTAGTAATCGGTGTGACACGTGGCCAGCTCCCGATCCCAATCAATCGACAGCCCCAGCTGATCGAGTTGATCGCGCATTGAGGCAATGTTTTGGTCCGTCCAAGCACCGGGATCCACGCCCCGCTCAATGGCGGCGTTCTCAGCGGGCAGACCAAAGGCATCCCAGCCCATCGGATGCAGCACTTTCTTGCCGCGCAAGCGCTGAACCCTGGCGACCACATCGGTGATCACATAGTTCCGGACATGCCCCATGTGCAGGTTCCCTGAGGGGTAGGGGAACATCGAGAGGGCATAAAAGGCCTCGTCGCCGGCCTTGATCTCTGGGGTGCTGTGTAGACCGTTTGCCTTCCAGGCCCGTTGCCAGCCGGCCTCAGTGGCCTGGGGTTGGTAGCGGCTGGACTCGCTCACGGGCGGATCGGGAGTGGAGCAGTGATGCTCCCATAGCTGCTGTTAGGCGAGGGGCCGCAGCATCGCGATGGCATCGCGATTGATCAGCAAGCTGGGGGTGCCGGGCTCCGATTCCAGTGCGAGAAAACAAGCGTCAACCCAGAGCGGTCTGCCGGTGACGCTGCTGCCGTTGAGGAGCTGGACCGACAGGGGCAGCTGCTCGCGGATCCAGGCCTGGATTTGGCGTACTCCTGGCTGGGAGGTGTCGAGGTCTCCTGGCCGCCATTCCCGACTGCTCCCCATAGGATCGAGCGCATTGGTGGGCCTCCATTCACAGGCTGTCGCGCGTGTTCCAATTCAGCAAGTACCAAGGTCTCGGTAACGACTTTTTGATGCTCGATGGGCGTCAATCGGGCGATACGGACTTCCTCTTTGGCTTGACCCCGGAGCTGGTGGTTCAGCTCTGCGATCGCCGCTTTGGGGTGGGAGGCGACGGCGTGATCCTGGCCCTGCCACCCAACGGCGGAGGGGAGTTGCGGATGCGCATCTTCAACGCCGATGGCACCGAACCCGAGATGTGCGGGAACGGCATCCGCTGCCTGGCCCGCTTCCTGGCCGATTGCGATGGGGATGGCCCCGGTCGCACCTGGCAGGTCGACACCCTGGCGGGCCGGATCGTTCCGGAGCTTCTCCCCGACGGCACGATTCGCGTCGACATGGGCGCGCCCTTCCTGACGCCAAGCGAGATCCCAACGACCCTGGAGGTCGGCGAGGCGGGGCTTCCCAGCGGCGAACTGGAGATTGATGGCGAGCGGTTTGCCGTGGCCGCCGCCGGAATGGGCAACCCCCACGTGGTGGTGCCTGTGGATTCCGTCGATGAAATCGACTTGGAGCGTTTTGGCAGTCACCTGGAGATCCACCCCGCGTTCCCGGCGAAAACCAATGTCCATTTCGTCGAGGTGCTCTCGCCATCCCATCTGGTGATGCGGGTCTGGGAACGCGGGGCAGGCCCAACCCTCGCTTGCGGCACCGGAGCCTGCGCCACCCTGGTGGCCTGCCATCGCCTTGGGCTCTCCGAGCGCACAGCCCGTATCGACCTCCCGGGCGGCCCCCTGCAGATTCACTGGGACGCCATGAACGGTAAGGTCTTCATGGACGGCCCGGCGGAGCATGTGTTCGACGGTTCCATCCCGGATGCCGAGGCCGTAGCCGCGGCGCGTGGGCAGGCCGCAGAGACGGAGATGGCCCCCCCTGCCGTGGAGCAGACCCACCCCCCCGCCGATTCAGGCGATCAGATCGACTGCGCGACGGTCTGCGCTAACGGCTGTATTCGCCCGGACAATTGCCCCAGCGAAGCCGCCCGAGCCAAGGTCGCGGCACTGCTGAACAGCACCTCCCTGGATGATCTGGTGACCCTGGCCACCAATTCCCTGGAGTCTCGGACCCGCGCTCGCTTCGAGCGCGAACCATGACTTCGGATCTTCGCCAATACCTCGATTGCGCCGCGACCACCCCGTTGGCGCCAGAGGTTCAGGCGGAGATCCAACGGGTGGATCGCGAGGCCTGGGCGAATCCATCCAGCCTGCATGGCTTCGGCCTGGCCGCCGCCGAACAGCTCGAGCGCAGCCGCCAACAGATCGCTGCTCAGCTGGGCTGCAGTGGGGACCTGATCTTTACCTCCGGCGGTTCCGAATCAATTCATCTCGCCCTGCTCGGTTCGGCTGCTGAGCTCTGGGACGGGCAAGGGTCAGCACCTCGGCTCTTGCTCTCTGCGGTTGAGCATCCCGCCACCGAAGCGGCGGCGCTGCAGCTGCAACGGCAGGGTTGGCAGCTCGAGCGCATCCCGGTGGATCGCCAGGGCTTGATTGATCTTGCGGTCCTGGAGTCCCGGCTCGCGCCACCGACCCGTTTGGTGTCGTTGATCTGGGGGCAGAGCGAGGTCGGCACCCTCCAGCCCATGGACCTGATCGGTCGGCTCTGCCGTCAAGCAGGCGTGCTGCTGCACGTCGATGCAGTGCAGGTGGCTGCGCAACGGCCGATTGATTTCGATGCGCTGCCCATTGATTTACTCAGCGTCGCCAGTCACAAGCTCAGTGGACCCCGGGGTGTTGGCGCCCTCTTGATTCGGGACCAGGTGCCAGTCCGCCCAATCCAGGCCGGAGGCGGCCAGGAGCGGGGGATCCGTGCTGGGACCGAACCGGTGCCCTTGATTGCGGGCTTTGCCAAGGCTCTGGAGTTGCTCAACATTCAGCGCTTTCAAGGGACGGAAGATCCGCTGATTGAGAGGCGTGACGCACTGCTGACGGGTTTGCTCCAGCTCCCCGGAGTGGAGCTGACCGGTCCTGATCCCCTTCAGGATCCTGAACAGCGCCTGGCCAATCACATCAGCTTGTTGGTCGCGTCGCCGCAGGGCGTGCCCCTCTCCGGACGCTCGGTCGTTCGGGCCATGTCACGTCTGGGCTATGGGATCAGCAGCGGCTCGGCCTGCAGCAGCTCCAAGGCGGCCGGCAGTCCGATCCTCGAAGCCATGGGAATCGCACCAGAGCGCAGCTCCAGCGGCCTGCGCCTCAGTTTGGGGTCCTGGCATCGCGACGCTGACCTTGCGCCTGTCCCGATCGCTTTGCGGGAGGCCATCGCCGCAGTGATGGCTGATTAGGGTCGGCCGAACGACATGGCCCGGATGCTCCCCGCTGATCTGCGACGCGCTGAAGCTGAAGCTGTTGAAGCGATTGCCGCTGCCCTTGCCAGCCAAGCCAAAGGCTTCTGGACCGCAGAATTTCGGTTTGAAGGACTGCGCATCCTGCCGGTCTCGCTGCGCCTGTTGGCAGCGCTGTTGCCTGCCCATGCTGAGGCCCGTTTGGTCTTCCCTGACGCCGGTGCAGCGGCCCTGGCCAAGCGGGACGCAGCGGAGCAGGCGGGCAGCATCACCGAACTCAGCGGAATCAAGCGACTCCAGCAGGCCGACGGCGGTAGCGATGGGCTTCTGGTCCTGGTAGCCCCGACCCCGGCGGACTACGAGGACGTTGAAGCCGTCTGCGCTCAGCACCGCGGCAGTGTTGTTCTGCTGAACGGAAAACTGGAGGATGCCGCGGTGGGGATTGGGACTGTGGCGCGCGAGCGTCGGAAGGGCTTCCTCGCCACCTGGCAGTCCGCCTATGCCCTCATCCCCACCGGGGAGGGCGCACTCAGACGTGCCTATCCCCTGGACTGGCAGCTCTACCGGCGAGACCCCGACGGCTATCGCTTCGTCAAGGACTTCGAGCTCAAGCCAGATGCTGAGCAGATGGCCGACGCCCTTGAGGGTGAAGGCGGCGGGGTCGCTCGAGGACTCAAGGCCGTTGATCGCCTGATCGAGGGGCTCCAGAACTAGCTCCCACGAATGCTTGTTTCGGCGGCCCAGTCTCCGTACAGTTCGAACTCTGCCTCCCCGCCATGCCTTCGTTGTCGCGTCGTTTCTCGCTGGTGGATGCGGGGGCTGCGGCGGCTGTGGTTTTGGCCATTGGCGGTGTGGTGTGGAGCCCCAAGCTCAGTGGCGCAGTCGCCCGAGCCACCGGCGGTTTGCAGCCAGTGACGGTGTTCGTCGATGTCCGTAACGTCCCGGTGGCCAATCCGCCTGCGCTCATCGCCGCTGCAAAGGAGCAAGCCAAGGTCTCGATCGTGATCCGCAACCAGCCCCACGGCTCGGTGGCGGTGGATGACGTCATTCCTCTGCAGCGTCAACTGGCCGCCGTTCTGGCCGATGGGAAGGTCGTCACCGCTCCCGATCCCAACCAACAGCAATTGGGCAACCTGGATGCCCGCTTTGTGCTCAAAGGGGAGGGCCGCAAGGGAGCCGGTGGAGTGGTGTTCGGAAACCAGACGCTCAAGATTGGTGCTCCCATTGAGTTGGAGGGACGGGAATTCAGGCTCAATGGCTCCGTCTCTGGGCTCCAACTCGGGGCCTCCTGACCATGGCGGGGCGGCGAGCAGGGGTTCTGATTGGCCTTGGCCTAGCGCTGTTCCCCTCGCTTGGCCTCCAGGCGGCCGCCCCTGACAGTCGGGCGATCTCCCTGCCTGCTCCACCGCCTCCACTGGGATTTCCGCAACTGCAGACCCAGGTCAGCTGTCCAGCGTTGCAGACACGCCTGCGACAGGTGCTTGGTGCCGAAGCCAGCGTCTGGAGCGTGAGTGTTGGCGATGGCTCCGGTCGGCTCCTGGCGGATCTGAACGGTTTAACGCCCCGTATCCCAGCCTCCAACCAAAAGATGGTCGCAACGGCCATGGCCTTGGACCGTCTCGGTCCCGACTACAGCCTCACGACCCGGCTCTGGCGTAGGGCCGATGGAAGCCTCCTGTTGACCGGTGAGGGGGATCCAGACTTCAACACCCCCCAGCTCCAGCGCTTCGCCAAGTTGGCGCTGGGACAAGGCGGCAGCAGCTCACCCAATCCCTCTGCGGTCCGTATCCAACTTCAGGAGGAGCCCCCCCAGCGCTGGTGGCCGGCAGGTTGGCCTGGTGAGGACCGTGTCGAGGCCTATGGCGCACCGATTACGCGTCTGGCTGTCACCAGCAATGCCAAGGCGATGGCCGTGAGCGACCCACCGAGTCGCCTTCAACAACTGTTGGCGGCAGAGATCAAACGTCAGGGAGGACAGGCCAGCATCAGCACCGTGGCACCGACCCCCAATGGGAGTCCCCCCTCCAGTGCGGTGTTGCTCCATGAGGAACGCTCGATCGGCATGCATGGCCTGTTGAGCCTGGCGAACACCGAGAGCCACAACTTCACTGCTGAGGTCCTGCTGCGCCAGGCCGCTGGAAGTTGGGACCAAGTCACAAGCCAGTGGCGTACCAGCCAATGGCTGGCCGCCCAAGGTCTACCGGTGGCAGGGATCAAGGTGGTTGACGGCAGTGGTCTCGACCGCGGCAACCGCCTCACCAGCCGCCTGCTGGTGGCATTGATGTTGCGCATGGCGCAGCACCCAATGGCCGACCATTACTTCGCCTCAATGGCCATTGCCGGTGAGCGTGGAACCCTCCGCAACTACTGGTACGACACCGAGTTGCAGGGTCAGTTTTTCGGCAAAACCGGAACGATTCGAGGAGTGCGCTCCGTCAGCGGATTGCTGAACACCCCCGCTGGGCCTCGCTACATCAGCATGATTTCAAACGGGTCCAGCGACCCCAATACGGTCATTGGACAACTGCTCCGTCAGACCCGCAACGGTGCGCTCTGCCCCTAGCGGTTTCCGGCTGCCTTGCGAATGCGATCCGCGGCGCGGCGGGCGCGGTTGATCGGCACGGCCTGCTGTTGACCAGCAACGGGGTTCGGCACCAGTGAGGCTGGATTGACACCCTGGAGCTTCACCAGCTCACGCTTGCCAGCCACAACCACCTGCCCCATCTCCCGCAGACGATCCTCGAGTTCACCGAGGACTTGTTCCGCATAGCGGTTCGCCCCTTCTTGGATAGTGCTGGCTTCTTGGCGGCTGCGGGCGATGAGGGCCTCACACTGCTGCTGGGTTTGCTGGCGGAACTGCAGAGCATCGCCCTGCACCCGCTCGGCTTCAGCCTGGCTGCTCTGCTGCAGACGAAGGGCCTCAACACGAACCTTCTCAAGTTCCGTGAGGCTCTGCTTCCGTGCTGCCTCGTGTTGCTCGCTGAGCTGTCGCTTGAGCTCGATCGCTTCTTGATCAAGCTGCTGGCGGCGTTGCAGCCCTTCCTGTTCGAGTTGCTGACGGCGCTGGCTGAACTGTTGCTCCAGCTGAGCCAGCCTGGCTTGATGCTCCTGTTCTGTCTTGGCGACCTGTTGCCGGGCCTGGGCGATCATCTGCTCGCACTGCTGGCGGGCCTGGTCGCGCAATTCCGCCACCTGCCGCTCGGCTTCACTGCGGATCGACTGGCTATTAATCAGCTGATCCCGCTGCTGCTTGGCCTGGGCAACGATGTCGTCCGCCTTTTGGCGGGCCTGCTGGATGAACTCATCCTTTTTGGCCACCAGTTCGTCGGCTTTGACCAACTGACCGGGCAGAGCATCCCGCACGGCATCCATCAATTCGATGGCGTCCTGCTCGTTGACCAAACGCCCGCCACTGAAGGGAACCCGGGTGCCGTCGAGAACGACTTCCTCCAGTTGATCCAGCTGGTCGAGCACGGAGGTCAGCTGCGTCTCAGACATCAGCGGGGTGCGTGGAGGGACTACTGATTAAAAAGCCTCGCCAGATCTTCTGCCACTCCTGTGGGGACCATGTGACCAACCGGTCCGCCGAAACGGGCCACCTCCTTGACGACCGAGCTGCTGAGAAAGCTGTGGGCCGTTGCCGTTGCGAGAAACAGCGTCTCCAGCTTCGGAGCCAGACTTTTATTGGTATGCGCGATCTGCAGTTCGTATTCGAAGTCGCTCAACGCCCTCAGGCCCCGCAGAATCACGCCGGCACCACAGCGCTCGGCGAATTCAACCGTGAGCCCGTCGAATGCCGCCACTTCGATCCGTTGGAGATGACCCGTCGCTCCACGGATCTGCTCGATCCGCTGCTCAACGCTGAAGCAAGGGTTTTTACCCGGGTTGCGCAGCACAGCAACCACCAGGCCATCGAACAGATGTGAACCCCGTTCGATCACATCCAGATGCCCAAGGGTCAGGGGGTCGAAGCTGCCGGGGTACAGGACTTTCATGCGTCGATCCTAGAAAGAGAAGGCTCGCTCAGACCCGCAAAGGCCCTGCTGTTCCTAGAGTTTGGGCTCTGAGGGCCTGATCCATGGCACTGAACGCCGACGCCAAGAAGACCTTGCTTCGCAAGATTCCCCACGGGGTCTTCATCTGTGGTGTGGCTGAAGGGGAAGAGGTCAACGGCTTCACCGCCAGCTGGGTGACCCAGGGCTCGTTCGAGCCGCCGCTGGTGGTCATGGCCGTCCGCTCCGACAGCACCAGTAACGGGATGATTCAGCGCACCAAGCGCTTCTCGTTGAACGTCCTCGCGGCCGACCAGAAGGATTTAGCTGCCGTCTTCTTCAAACCCCAGAAGGGCGTCGGTGGCCGTTTTGACGCGGCTCCCTTCAGCCTCGGCGAACTGGGCCTGCCGATCCTCAACGACGCCCTCGGTGGAGTCGAGTGTGAGCTCATCGGCCAGGTCGCCCATGGCGATCACACCGTGTTTGTCGGTGAGGTCAAGAGTGCCGTTCTTCACCGCGATGGCGCGGCCCTCGAACTCAGCAGCACCGGCTGGCAGTACGGCGGTTGAAGTCTCTGCTGCAGGATCCAACGCGGCTCAAGGCTCGCCTCAAGGAGGTCCCGACTGAGCCTGGTTGTTATTTGATGCGGGATGCGGAGGACCGAATCCTCTACATCGGAAAAGCCAAGGTGCTGCGCAACCGGGTCCGCAGTTACTTCCAAAGCGGGAGTGGCCATGGCCACTCTCCGCGCATCGCCCTGATGGTGAGGCAGGTCTGTGAGATCGAGTTCATCGTCACCGACAGCGAGGCAGAGGCCCTCGCCCTTGAGGCGAACCTGATCAAGAACCACCAGCCGCACTTCAACGTGCTGCTGAAGGACGACAAGAAATATCCCTACCTCTGCATCACCTGGAGCGAGGCCTACCCGCGCATCTTCATCACCCGCAGGCGGCGCTTCCGCTCACCCCTGGATCGTTTTTATGGGCCCTATGTGGATGTTGGCCTGTTGCGGCGCACCCTGGGCTTGGTCAAACGAGTCTTTCCCCTGCGTCAGCGCCCCCAGCCTCTCCATCGTGATCGGACCTGTCTGAACTACGACATCGGCCGCTGCCCTGGGGTCTGCCAAGAAAAGATCAGCTCCGAGGACTACCACCGCACCTTGAGGCAGGTGGCGATGGTCTTCCAGGGACGCAATGAAGAGCTGCTGGACCTGCTCCATGAGCAAATGGAGCGCTACGCCGAGCGCCTGGATTTTGAGAGTGCTGCCCGGGTGCGCGATCAGCTCCAGGGCATCGACACGCTGACGGCGGATCAGAAGATGAGCCTTGGCGATAGCTCGATCTCACGCGATGTCTTGGCCATGGCTGCCGACGAGCGGGTGGCGGCAGTGCAGCTGTTTCAAATGCGGGCCGGAAAGCTCGTCGGCCGGCTTGGCTTCACCGCCGATGCCATTGGCATGCCTTCAGCGGAGGAGGGGGCGGGAGGCGACCTGCCCCCGTCGGAAGCGCGTCGCGCTGCCATGGGGCGGATCCTGCAGACCGTGATCGAGGAGCACTACAGCCAGGTCGAGGGGGTCGAGATTCCACCCGAACTCCTGCTCCAGGCCCCCTTGCCCCAACAGCAATTGCTTGAGGACTGGCTCTCAGAGCTTCGTGGCCGCAAGGTGCGTTTGTCCGTGCCCCAACGTGCCCAAAAGGCCGACCTGATCGAGTTGGTCGAACGCAACGCCAACTACGAACTGGAACGGGCCCGCCGCGCCAGCGAACAAAATCTCCTCGCCACCGAGGATCTGGCGCAGCTGCTGGAGCTGAACCCCCCTCCCCGCCGGATCGAGGGGTATGACATCAGCCATATCCAGGGCAGCGATGCGGTGGCATCGCAGGTGGTGTTTATCGATGGCTTGCCGGCCAAGCAGCACTACCGCAAATACAAGATCCAGAGCAGCTCGATCCGCTCCGGTCATTCCGATGACTTCATGGCGATGGCCGAGATCATGCGGCGCCGCTTCCGCCGCTGGGCCCAGGCCAAGGCTGCCGGTGCCGATCTCAAGGAACTGCGGCGATCGGCAGGCTCAGCGCTCCACACGGGCGGGCTCAATGACTGGCCGGACGTGGTGATGATCGACGGCGGCAAGGGTCAGCTCTCTGCGGTGATGGAGGCCCTACGGGAGCTCAACCTCGATGAGGATCTCGTTGTCTGTTCCCTGGCCAAACAACGCGAAGAGGTCTTCATTCCCGGTGTAAAGGAGCCGTTGGAGAGCGAACCGGAACAGCTCGGCGTTCAGCTCCTACGGCGGCTTCGCGACGAAGCCCACCGTTTCGCCGTCAGCTTCCACCGTCAGCAGCGGGGTGAGCGGATGAAGCGCTCCCGTCTCTCAGACATCCCTGGCCTTGGACCCAAGCGGATCAAGGAGTTGCTGGCCCATTTCCGCTCCATCGACGCGATTCAGCTCGCCAGCCCCGAGGCCCTGGCGGCAGCTCCAGGAATGGGGGCTGGACTCGCCAAGGTGATCTGGGACCACTTCCACCCTGGCGGCGATGAGGTTGGCGCGGGCCAGCCCCAGGAGGACGCGGTTGACCTCGAGAATGATCGACCGTTGGAGCTGGCTGGGTGAAGCCCTTGCGTTGGATCCTGGCTTCGATCATTGCCATGCTGTTGCTGGCTCCCGCAGCGGCCTGGGCAGCGCCCGGGTTGTGCATTGGCCCCATCTGCGCCGACGAGATCAGCCGCAGCGCCAAACATCACTTCCAGCTGAGGATGCGCATCAGCGATCAGCGGGGCCACCGTGAGCGGATCGTGATCGACTGCCGCAACGGTCAGCTTTCGCCGGCGGCGGGACTGGTCGAACGCGGCTATGCCCAGGCCGTGGCCACCAAGGCCTGCCGCTTGGCTGGGGAGCCTGCATGAGCATCGGCATCTGGGTGTTGGGTGATCAGCTCAACCCTGATCAGTCAGCTCTGGCCAGTGCCAGGCCTGAGGACTGCCGGGTGTTGCTGCTGGAGAGCAGTTCGGTCTTGGAGCAACGGGCGTATCACGCCCAAAAAATGGTTCTGGTGTGGAGTGCCATGCGCCACTTCGCCGCCGACCTCCGCGACCAGGGCTGGACTGTGGACTACATCCAGACGGAGACGTTCAGCAGCGCTCTCTTGGCCTGGATTCAAGAGCAGGGGATCCAGGAACTGCGGCTGATGGAGCCGGTGGATCGCGGTTTTCGCCGCTCCATTGAGCGGTTGTCATTGCCCATTCCCATCCACTGGATGCAAAGCAATGCGTTCCTCTGGAGCCGGGAAGACTTTGCGGCTTGGGCAGGGCGCTACAAGCAACTGCGCATGGAGCTCTTCTACCGCGAAGGGCGCAAGCGTTTTGGCGTTCTGATGGAGACCGCCGATTCACCCCTTGGCGGCCAGTGGAATTACGACCAGGAGAACCGCAAGCCCCCAACGAAAGGTCTGAGCGGTCCAGCCCCACTCTGGTTCGAGCCTGATGACGTGACCAGGGCCGTCATCGAGAAGGTTGAGGGGCTGCAGCAGCGCCATGGCTTGCCAGGGGAGACCCAACCCTTTCGCTGGGCGGTCAATCGTGACCAGGCCCTGCAGGTCCTGGATCACTTCACTCAGACCCGCCTCTCAGGCTTTGGTCCTTTTCAGGACGCCATGGTCAGCGGTGAGCCCACTCTGTGGCATGCACTGCTTTCCATGTATCTGAATTTGGGACTGCTCCATCCCCTGGAGGTCATTCAGCGGCTGGAGCGGGAGGGCCTTGAGCGGCAGGTGCCCCTGGCGGGACTCGAGGGAGTGATTCGTCAGATCCTGGGCTGGCGGGAGTACACCCACGGCCTCTATCACTGGTTCGGCGAGCAGTACGCAGAGGTCAACCATTTCGGGGCTTCAGAGCCCCTGCCGCAGTGGTTTGAGCAGCTTGGGGGGAGCGGGATGCGTTGCCTCGACACTGTTTTTGCGGAAATCGAGAGCAGTGGATACGCCCACCACATCCAACGCCTGATGCTCCTGGCGAATTACGGCCTGCTGGCCGGCTTGGATCCCCAAGCCTTAACGGCCTGGTTCCACCGGATGTTCATCGACGGCTTCGATTGGGTGATGCTGACGAACGTGCTCGGCATGGGGGTCTTTGCCGATGGCGGTCGCCTGGCCAGCAAGCCCTATGCGGCGAGCGGCAACTACATCAAGCGCATGAGCAACTACTGCAAAGGCTGCTCCTACGACGTCAAACAGCGCACTGGTCCCAAAGCCTGCCCCTTCAACAGCCTCTATTGGGATTTTTTGGCACGCCATGAACCTGAACTCAGGCGTAACCACAGGATGGGATTGGTGATGAAGCAGCTCAGCAAGCTTCCGGAGGAGGAGCTGGCTGCGATCCGCAGCACCGCGGCCAACCATCGCGCCCTGGCGGCCAGTGGTGGCGCCTAACTTGTTGCCCAGTTCGGCTCCGGCCTGTGATCACCCTGGCGGCCCTTCCTCCTGAGGCTTACCTCTGGTTCAAGACCCTCCACATCGTCGGCGTGGTGGTCTGGTTCGCCGGACTCTTTTATCTCGTCAGGCTGTTCATCTATCACCGGGAGGCCGAGGAGCTCGAGCCTGCCCTCAAGGATGCGTTCCAGGCCCAGTACGGGCTGATGGAAAAGCGTCTGGCCAACATCATCACCACACCGGGAATGGTGGTGGCTGTCTCCATGGCCATTGGCCTGTTGGTGGCCAACCCTGCCTGGCTGCAGCAGGGATGGATGCACGCCAAGTTGGCCTTTGTCGCGGCCCTGCTGGCCTATCACTTCTTTTGTTATCGCCTGATGGGGCAGCTGCAACAGGGGAGCTGCGGCTGGAGTCCAAAACAACTGCGGGCCCTCAATGAGCTGCCGACCTTGCTGTTGGTGATCGTTGTGATGCTGGTGGTCTTCAAGAACCAGTTCCCAACCGGAGCCGCCACCTGGTTCATCGTGGCCCTGGTGGTCTTCATGGCCGCCTCCATTCAGTTCTATGCCCGCTGGCGCCGCCTCCGGGCCGAGAAGGAAGCCGCCGCAGCCAGCTAGTGCGCCATCCCCTGATCCCGGTCCTGCAATCCGTCACGGCTGAATGCTGCCCAACGCGGCTGAATTTCCACTGCCACACCACCAACAGCGACGGCAGCCTCGCGCCTGAGGCCTTGGCCCAGCAGGCCCTCACCATTGGCCTGGAGCATCTTGCGGTCACCGATCACCACAGCACAGCAGCTTTTTTGCCAATCCAGCGCTGGTTTGAGCAACAGGTCGAGAGCGGGATGAGCCCGCCCCAACTCTGGAGTGGCATCGAGATCAGCTGCCTGCTGGAGGGCTGCCTTGTTCATGTCCTCGGCCTTGGTTTTGATCCCGAACACCCTGCGCTGGAGCCCTATCGCCAGGGCCAAGCTCCGATCGGGGAAGCGCTGAAGGCCAGCGAGGTCAGGCGCCGGCTCCATGCCGCTGGGGGATTGGCGTTGCTGGCCCACCCCGGCCGCTATCGACTGCCGTTTCAGCGATTGATCCCCGCGGCCGCAGATCTGGGGTTCGATGGGGCCGAGGCCTACTACGACTACGACATGCAGCCGCAATGGCGTCCGACGCCGTTGGTGTGCGACTCGGTCTCAGAACTTCTGTCCAAACACGCACTTCTGCGAAGTTGCGGTACCGATACCCATGGGTTCGAGCTTTGTGGCCGCTAGGGTTTCCGGAGATCCTGAACCCTTGCGATGGGCCTGTTTGATCGCCTGCTCGGCAATAACCAGTCTCAGTCTCCCCTGACCAAGCGGGAGCCAGCGAAGAAGAAGGAGGAAGCGTTCTTCCTCGACGCCGATTCCTCCAGCAGCATGGGGAATGTCGACTTCATGCGTCAGTCGAACACGATCCGGCGCACCTTCCCCGGAACCGCTGACAACCCTGGGAGCAAGGAAATCGTTGACGAGGTCGCCTCGATGACGGCCCGTCGTGTGATCAAGTCTGATGGGCTGGGCGACCCGAAAAAACCTGAGGTGCAGACCGACCTGACGGGTGGCATCCCCAAAGAAGTCAAGAAGACGTTCTGCGAGCCGATGAGCCAGGCCGAGCTGGATGAGCGCAAGCGCGGTTCCTCCGTTGGCGTGAACGTCCCCGGCGGCCCTGCCGCCATCAACGCCCAGAAGCAGCAAGAGAAAGCTCAGCAGGCCGAAGCACAGCCCAGCACCCCGGCGAGCACGGCGAAGCCCGGCGACATTGGTGCCTTCAAGGGCTGGGTCAAGGACCTCTAACCCTCGATCAGCGCCTCCGCGTTCAAGACCAGCTCACGCAGATGCGCGAGCTGGTTTTTTTGTGCTCCGCTCCAGAGCCCGCGGTGATGGGCCTCAAGCAGGCGCTCGCCCATGTCCCGCAGTGCCCAAGGGTTGTGGGTTTTCAGGAACTCCAAGACCGCGGGAGATTCAAGCCACTGCTCGCAGATTGAGCCGTAGCTCCAGTCGGGAACCCGACCGGTGCTCGCGTCGTAGGCGAAGAGGTAATCGAGGCTGGCGGCCATCTCGAAGCCACCCTTGTAGCCGTGCTGTTGCATGCCTTCAATCCAGCGCGGATTGAGAACGCGGGAGCGCAGCACCTTGTCGAACTCCTTCTCCAGGCGATGAATGCGAGGACGCTGATGGCGTGAATGGTCCCCGAACCAAACCGCTGGTGCGACTCCACGAACGGACTCGACCGCAGCACTCAGCCCGCCCTGGAACTGGTAATAGTCATCGGAATCCAGCAGGTCATGCTCACGGTTGTCCTGGTTTTGCAGCACGACCTGCACTGACGAGAGGCGCTGCTGAAAACCATCCCGGTCGGAGGCAATGCGCAGGGCACCAGTGCCATCACCCTCGTAGCGCCAGCTGCCCCAATTCAGGTAGGCCTCGGCCAGATCACCACGCCCCTCCCAGTCACCACTGTCGATCAGACCTTGAAGGCCCGCGCCATAGGCCCCAGGGGCTGAGCCATAGACCCGCCAGGCATGACCATCCCTTTGCGCGGCTTGCGCGAGCGGGTTCTCCTCAGCCGATTCATCGGCTGCAGCCACCAGAGCCGTGGCGCGGTTGACCCACGCCACAAGCTGGGGAAAGGCGTCTCGGAAGAGTCCTGAGATCCGCAGGGTCACATCCACCCGGGGCCGACCTAAGGCCGAGAGGGGAATCAACTCCAGGTCCACCAGCCGTCGACTGGGTCCATCCCAGACCGGGCGAACGCCAAGCAAGGCCAGGGCCTGGCCAATGTCCTCACCGCCATTGCGCATCGTGCTGGTGCCCCAGACCGACAGGGCGAGATGGCGAAGGGGCTCCCCCTCCTCCATCAAATGCTGATCGAGCAGGAGTTCTGCGCTACGTCGACCGAGGTCCCAGGCTGCTTCCGTCGGCAGCCCGCGCAAATCAACGCTGTAGAAATTGCGGCCCGTCGGTAAAAGATCCGGCCGTCCACGGGTGGGGGCACCGGAGGGCCCCGCCGCGATCCGATCACCTGCTACACCACGCAGAAAGGCCGTGCGCTCGGCCTCACCGCAGCCAAGCAGATTCGGCACGAGCCGTTGGCCAAGACGCTCCAGCACCTGCTCGGTGTGTTGTCCGACGGCCTCGTGGCTGTGCACTTCGCCCAGAAGTGAGCGGCAGAGATCGAGGGCCTGATCTTCAAGCCAGGCGATGGCATCCCCGCAGACCCTGGGGTGTCTGAGGCCAAGGACGAGTAGCCGCTGCTGATCGACGGGTTCGAGGGGGGATTCTTCTGGGTCACTCCAGGGGTCCAGCTGCAAGGCCGCATCCAGGGCCAACGCCTGGGTTAGGCCAAGACCACCCTCCTGGGGGGGACGGGCCAGACAGGCCAGCAGTTCAGCGAGGGCCTCCGTCTCAGGAAGGGAGCCGAAGCGATGCAGACCGGTTCGGATCTGGGCTTCCTTGAGTTCACAGAGGTAGCCGTCGGCGGCATCGAGGGGATCCGCAGCGTCGCCCGCGGCCAAGACGTCGCTGAGTTCGCTGCGGCTCAGTTGCGTCAGGATCGCGCTGCGGAGCGTCTCGCTCCGAGCACTGCCTAGCTGTACGGATTCCCAGTACTCATCAATCAGAGCCTCGAGTTCCCGCAAGTCGCCATGGAGTCCTGCACGACCAAGGGGTGGGGTGAGGTGATCGAGGATGACCGCCTGGGCACGGCGCTTGGCCTGGGAGCCCTCACCCGGGTCATTGACGATGAACGGGTAGAGGTGGGGGATCGGGCCTAAGGCCAGTTCCGGGAAGCAGCCTGGCGAGAGTCCAAGTCCCTTTCCAGGCAGCCACTCGAGGTTGCCGTGCTTGCCCACATGGCAGACCAGCTGGACCGCTGCTGATTGGTTAAGCCAGAGGTAGTGGGCCAGGTAGTGGTGGGTCGGCACCAGATCCGGGGAGTGGTAGCTGAGGCTTGGGTCCCTCTCGTAACCCCGGGACGGCTGGATCATCACCACCACATGGCCGTATTGCAGGCCATGGATGGGGAAGCCCTCCTTCTCCAGCGACGGATCCTGTTTTGGTGCCCCCCATTGGGCTTCCAGGCTGCTGCGAGCTGCTGCGGGGATTCCGTCAAACCAAGCCAGGTAATCGGCAAGGGGAAGGTGATCCAGGGCCTTCAGGTGGCTGCTTTCAGGGTCATTCGTCCGTCCGGCGAGCAACGCCTGAATCAGGCCGTCTCCGTCGCTTGGCAGCTGCTCCGGTAGTCCATAGCCCGCTTGCTTCAGCCACTGCAGCATCGCCGCAGCGCTGGCTGGGGTGTCGAGCCCGACGCCGTTGGCTAATCGCGCATTGCGGGTTGGATAGTTCGCCAGCACCAAGGCCAGACGGCGATCGGACGCCGGGGTCTCGCGCAGGCTGCACCAGCGCTGCACCAATTGCGCAACCCAATCGAGCCGCTCCCGCTCCGGTAGATAGCGATGCAGAGCTGTGGCCAAGCGCGCATCAGCTCTGGTCAGCTCCTTAAAGGCTCCAACGCGTGTGCTGATGCGACCGTCGAGCTCCGGCATCGCCACCTGCAGGGTCAGATCCAGGGAGGACAGACCAATGGGACTGGCGCTCCAAGCCTCCTGCGTTTGGGTGCTGCAGAGCAGCTGGAAGACAGGAACACCGAGCGCGTCCCACAGCGGGGCACCGAGCCCTGCTTCAGCGAACTGCACGGAGGCGAAGGAGGTGGTGCAGACCACAGCCGCCACCTGCTCGCGCTGGAGCAGATCCAGAGTTCCTCGCTGGACCCCTGGGTCCCTAAGGCTGCTGACCCAGAGAGCCCGCGGGGCGAGCCCCTGTGTTCTGAGGGAGTCGAGCAGGGCCTCGGGCAAGGCCAGATCACCGGACTGCAGGAGCGCCCGGTAGAGGATGACACCGACACGCGGTCCGAGATCGTCACGCCAGTCGTGGGCTTTCGGGTCCTCAACGGCGTGGACTTGGGGGAGCTGCAGCTGGCCGTGATCGAGCCAGTGGCCAAGGGAGCCCAGGACCTCCAGAAGATTGGATGTACCCCCTTCCCGGAGGCAGCGGCTGCTGGCTGTGGCCAGTTCAGCGGGAACGTTGCTGAGGCTGGCAAGGGCCTCGTCCTCATCGGCGGTCCCGGCCAGAACGACCAGCGCTCGTTTGGAGTCTGCAGAGGCCCACTGCCGGAACTGCTCGAGGCCATAACTCCAGTGCCCGCGTCCGCCAAGCAGTCGGATCAACACCAGCTGCGTGCCGCCAAGGCTGGTGCGGATGTAGTGATCGAGAACCGCTGGGTGCTGCAGGCTGGCCAGGTTGAGACCTTGGATCTGGCGAGCCGCTCCTGCCGGACAACTGTGCTGATCCAGGCAGGCCGAGAGGGCAGCCAAGTCGGTGTCGGCGCTGGAGAGGAACACCAGCTCCGCCCCGGGTTGCTCCACGTAGGTCACCCCGTCATCAGGGCTGTGGCTACCAGGGACAGCCGCAAGACGGTGCATTGCTCCATCTTGCTGGTTCAGCACTCGCGCTTGGGCACCCAGCAGTGAGAGGATCGTCTGCAGCTGTGGCCGCCCCCACCGACCCCATGCATCAGTTCCTGCCCTTCGCCTGGTTCGGTGGCAAGTGTGTGCCCTTTGCGGAGGCCACGCTGTCGGTGGCAACCCACGCCCTGCACTACGGGACCGGTGCGTTTGGCGGAATGCGGGCGATCCCCAATCCGGCCGATGCCAACGAGATTCTTCTGTTCCGGGCCGACCGCCACGCCCGCCGATTAAGTCAGAGCGCGCGTCTCCTACTGACAGAGCTCAGCGAAGACACGATCCACAGCGCGATCCATCAGTTCCTGTGCGCCAATCGCCCCACCTGCCCGGTCTATCTACGTCCCTTCGTCTACACAAGTGACCTGGGGATTGCCCCGAGGCTGCACAACATTGAGACCGATTTCCTGATCTACGGCCTTGAGCTCGGTGACTATCTCTCCCCTGAGGGGGTGAGCTGCCGGATTAGCTCCTGGACCCGCCAAGAAGATCGCTCCCTGCCCCTTCGCGGCAAGATCAGCGGCGCCTACATCACCAGTTCACTCGCCAAAACAGAGGCCGTCAAGAGCGGTTTTGATGAGGCTCTGCTGCTCAACAGCCGCGGCAAGGTCAGCGAGGCCAGCGGCATGAATCTGTTCCTCGTTCGCGATGGTGTCCTGATCACACCAGGTGTCGATCAGGACATTCTTGAGGGCATCACCCGATCCAGTGTTCTGGAGCTGGCTAAGGCGATGGGGATCCCCACCCTGGAGCGTCCCGTCGACAAGAGCGAGTTATTCATTGCCGATGAAGTCTTCCTGAGCGGTACAGCCGCCAAGGTCACGCCGATTCGTCGTGTGGAAACCACTGAACTCAGTGCTGAGCGTCCGGTGATGACCGCGATTCGCGAGCGCCTGACCGCCATCACCGAAGGGCGTGATCCCGCCTTTGACCATTGGGTCACGCGCATTCGCCTGGACGGTTGATCGGTTGATGCTCGCCACACAACGCATCGGTTTCCTTGAACGCCTGCACAGCCCTGCGCGGCCAGTGTTGGTGTTTGACGGCGCAACAGGAACGTCGTTGCAGCAGATGGATCTGACTGCTGATGACTTCGGCGGCCTGGCCCTCGAGGGTTGCAACGAAAACCTGGTCTTCACGCGCCCGGATGCCGTCCAGGCGGTGCATCGTCAGTTTCTCGAGGCCGGCTGCGATGTGATCGAGACCGACACCTTCGGGGCGACCTCAACGGTCTTGGCCGAGTACGACATCCAAGACAAGGCCTTTGAGCTCAACAAGCGGGCCGCGGAGCTTGCCCGTGAAATGGCGGCGGCCTACTCAACGCCTGAGAAGCCCAGGTTTGTGGCCGGATCGATGGGTCCGACGACGAAGCTGCCAACCCTTGGGCACATTGGCTTCGATGAGATGCGCGACTCCTTTGCGGAGCAGGCCGAGGGCCTGATCGCAGGAGATGTCGACCTGTTCATCGTTGAAACCTGTCAGGACGTCCTGCAAATCAAGGCGGCCCTCCAGGGCATTGAACAGGCCTTTGCCAAAAAAGGTGAACGGCGTCCCCTGATGGTCAGCGTGACCATGGAGACCACCGGCACGATGCTGGTGGGCTCGGATATTGCCGCTGTCGTGGCGATCCTTGAGCCCTTTCCGATCGATGTTCTCGGCCTGAACTGCGCGACCGGCCCCGAGCAGATGAAGGAGCACGTTCGCTACCTCTCGGCCCACAGCCCCTTCGTCGTCAGCTGTATCCCCAACGCGGGATTACCCGAGAACATTGGCGGTGTGGCGCACTACCGTCTCACGCCCACCGAGATGAAGATGCAGCTGATGCACTTCGTCGAGGACCTGGGTGTCCAGGTGATCGGTGGCTGCTGCGGCACGACTCCGGCCCACATTGCGGCCCTGGCGGAGCTCGCTTCTGAACTGCAACCTGCAGAACGCAGCGTGCGTGGAAGCACTGAGCCGGACGCTGATGCTCCACGGCCAGCCCTGCAGTACGAACCCTCAGCCAGTTCGATCTACGGCGTTACCCCCTATCTGCAGGACAACTCCTTCCTGATCATTGGTGAACGGCTGAATGCCAGTGGCTCCAAGAAGGTCCGGGAGTTGCTGGCTGAAGAGGACTGGGATGGTCTGGTTTCCGTCGCCCGGGGGCAGGTCAAGGAGAACGCCCACGTTCTCGATGTCAACGTCGATTACGTCGGCCGCGATGGCGAGGCCGATATGCATGCCTTGGTGAGCCGTCTGGTCACCAACGTCAACCTTCCCTTGATGCTCGACTCCACGGAGTGGCAAAAGATGGAAGCTGGCCTGAAGGTGGCTGGTGGCAAGTGCATCCTCAACTCCACCAACTACGAAGACGGTGACGAGCGCTTTTTCAAAGTGCTGCAACTGGCGCGTGACTATGGCGCTGGTGTGGTGGTCGGCACCATTGATGAGGAGGGGATGGCCCGCAGCGCAGAGCGCAAATTCGCCATCGCACAACGCGCTTACCGGGACGCCCTGGAATACGGCATTCCAGCCCATGAAATCTTCTACGACCCTCTAGCGCTGCCCATCTCAACGGGCATCGAAGAGGACCGTGAGAACGGCCTCGCCACCGTCCAGGCGATTCGCATGATTCGCGAAAACCTCCCGGGCGTCCATGTGGTTCTCGGTGTCAGCAACGTCAGTTTCGGCCTCTCACCTGCGGCTCGCATCGTTCTGAACTCCGTCTTCCTGCACGACTGCTGTGAGGCGGGCATGGATGCAGCCATCGTGAGCCCTGCGAAAATCCTCCCCCTGATCAAGATCAGTGATGAGCACCAGCAGGTCTGCCGCGATCTGATCAATGACCGCAGGCGCTTTGAGAACGGCGTCTGCGTCTATGACCCGCTGACGGAGCTCACCACGCTGTTCGAAGGCGTGTCCACCAAGGAAGCCCGCGCCTCCGGTCCCTCCTTGGCAGACCTTCCGGTTGAGGAGCGGCTCAAGCAGCACATCATCGATGGCGAGCGCATTGGCCTTGAGGATGCCCTGCGTCTTGCGCTTGAGACCTACAAACCGCTGCACATTATCAACACCTTCCTGCTTGATGGGATGAAGGTGGTAGGTGAACTCTTCGGCTCCGGCCAAATGCAGTTGCCTTTTGTGCTTCAGAGTGCCGAGACGATGAAGTCTGCGGTGGCTTTTCTGGAGCCATTAATGGACAAGGTGGAGGGTGAGAGTTCAGCGAAAGCGAAATTCTTGATTGCCACTGTGAAAGGCGATGTCCATGACATCGGCAAGAATCTCGTTGACATCATCCTCACGAATAACGGCTACGAGGTGATCAACCTGGGCATTAAGCAGCCCGTCGAGGCCATCATTGAGGCGCAGCAGAAGCACAACGCTGATTGCATTGCCATGAGTGGGTTGTTGGTCAAGTCAACGGCCTTCATGAAGGACAACTTGGCTGCGTTCAATGAGGCAGGGATCAATGTCCCTGTAATCCTTGGTGGAGCTGCGTTGACACCTCGCTTTGTCAATAAGGACTGCCGTGAGGTTTATGCCGGTCAGGTGATTTACGGCCGAGATGCGTTTGCTGACCTGCGGTTCATGGATGCCCTCGTGACCGCCAAAGCGGATGAGCAGTGGGACAACGCCAAGGGGTTCCTGGGTGCGATTCCCGAGGGCCTTGGTCTGGACAATGCTGGCGAATCTGATGGTCACCCAGAGGGCTCTGGCGGCAAGGCAGAGGCTGAATCGACTCCCGCTGCGCTCACTCCCGTCTCAACGGAACGCTCCGAAGCCGTCCCTGAAGAGCCAGCCCTCACCCCTCCGTTCTGGGGAAGTCAGGTCCTGCGGGAAGACGCGATCGACATCGAATCTGTCTTCGCCTACCTGGATCGCAATGCCCTCTTCGCCGGGCAGTGGCAACTGCGCAAGGCCCAAGGACAGTCCCGCGAGGACTATGAGGCCATGCTCGCTGAGAAGGCTGAGCCGGTCCTTGCCCACTGGAAGCAGCGCTGCATCGATGAGGCCCTGCTGAGCCCTCGGGTGGCCTACGGCTACTACCCCTGTGGCCGTGATGGAAATGCCCTTGTGGTGTTTAACCCTGAGCAACACGACCAGGAGCTCGGACGCTTTGAGCTGCCGCGCCAGCGATCAGGCAACCGCTACTGCATCGCCGATTTCTATCGCGACCTCGCCCCCGGGGCCACAGACGTGCTGCCGATGCAGGCGGTGACCATGGGTGAGCGGGCCACCGAATTCGCCCAGGAGCTCTTCAAGGGCGATCAGTACAGCGACTACCTGTACTTCCATGGACTTGGCGTTCAAATGGCAGAGGCCTTGGCCGAATGGGTCCATGCCCGCATTCGCAGCGAGCTGGGCTATCCGGACCCCGCAGACATGCCCCTGCGCGATGTCTTAGCTCAGCGCTATCGCGGCAGTCGCTACTCCTTTGGTTATCCCGCCTGCCCCAACGTCCCGGATTCCCGTCAACAGCTCACCTGGCTGGGTACGGATCGCATTGGGTTGAGCATGGACGAGAGCGACCAACTGGAGCCCGAGCAGAGCACCACAGCTCTGGTCGCCCTGCACAGCCAGGCTCGCTATTTCTCCGCTTAGGGTCAGGGCCCCTCACCCTTGACCGATGGCCATTGCCGGACCTGGCGGCGTCGATGCTGCAATCGCCTCAGGCATTGATCTCGATGGAAGCCCGATCCCTCAGGAGATGCTGGCCCTCTACAACGAGGTGATGGATCTGGAGAGTCAACGGGCCCGCAGCGGCGTCAAAAAATCAATGCGGAACCGTGTGGTGAAAACCGGCTCGAAGCACTTTGACCAACAGACCCTCGATGCACGCCTCAAGGCGGCTGGCTGGGATGGCCTGAAGGACAAAGAGGTCGCCTTCTTCTACGGCTGACTCAGCCGCAGAGATTTTCCATGGTGTCGATCACTTCCTGTTGGAACTCCTCGAGGTCAGAGGAGTCCGATAGATCGACACCTTCTCCAGCCGCGTTCTGAGCTAACTCCTGGAAGTGGAATGCGCCCTCGCCGTTGGCCAAGAACTCAATGGCAGAGCTCTCGCCGCTCTCCTTGAAGGCATCGCAAAGGGCCAGGAAGGCGCCGTCTTCGGTGAAGTCCCAGCTCATGTAGGGGGGTTGGCTGAATGACCTTTAACGCCTTACCCCCCGATCCCGTCAACCTCCCCGGCGGTTTTGTTCCACTCCTTCGTCAGAATTGACGTCATTCACCGGCTGAAACCGGGCACAACCCAACGATGAACGCAGCTGAGACCACGTCCCTCAACGTTCTTGGAGAACCGTTGCAGGAGTGTGGATGTGACCCGATGACTGGCTGGTTTCGCGACGGCAGCTGCCGCACCAACGCAGCGGATTTGGGGCGTCACAGCGTCTGTTGCGTCGTCAATGAACAATTCCTCAGCTACTCGAAGGCTCAGGGGAATGATTTGACGACCCCGATGCCCGCCTATGGCTTCCCCGGGCTCAAACCCGGTGACCACTGGTGCGTCTGTGCAGCCCGTTGGCTAGAGGCCTACCAAGACGGCATGGCCCCACCCGTCCGCCTCGCAGCTTGTGAGGACTCCAGCCTGGACGTGATTCCCCTCGAGCTGCTTCAGGCCCACGCGGCGGACCAGTGACCGCCCTCAGCATCGGTGTCCTGGGCCTTGGGGCTTGGGGGCAGACCCTTTCTGATTTGTTCAGCCGCCAGGGGCACCAGATCAAGGTTTGGAGCCGCCGCAGCGGAGGGTCCCCTCTCGAAGCCATACGTGCTGTCGATTTGGTGCTGGTGGCCGTCTCCCTTGCAGGGAGCAAGCAGCTGGCCACAGACCTAGCTGGGTACTGGGACCTGCGAGTGCCGCTGCTGAGCTGTAGCAAGGGGCTCGACCCCGAGACCCAGCTCACCGCAAGTCAGATCTGGCAGGCCGCTAATCCCGAGCTCAACCCTCTGGTGCTGAGTGGTCCCAACCTTGCGACTGAATTGGCCCAGGGCTGCCCGGCGGCGAGTGTTTTGGCCGGGGTGGAGCTCGGTCGGGTTCAGCAGCTGCAGCGGCAGCTCAGCTCCGATCAGCTGCGGCTTTATGCCAGTGCCGATCCGCTTGGAGTGGAACTCGCGGGTGCGCTTAAAAACGTGATGGCGATCGCGGCTGGTATCTGCGATGGCCTGAAGCTCGGAGCCAACGCCAAGGCCTCGTTGCTCTGCCGGGGGATGGCGGAGATGGGACTGGTGATTCAGAACCTGGGGGGAGAGCAGGGCAGCCTCTACGGGTTGGCGGGTCTGGGTGATCTCTTGGCAACATCGAACAGCCCCCTCAGCCGGAACTACCGCTTTGGTTTGGCCCTGGCGGGAGGGGCCAGTGCCAGCGAAGCCCAAGCCAGCGTTGGCGCCACTGTCGAGGGATTCAAGACTGCTCAGGCTGTTGCGGCACTGGGCGAGCGCCACGGCTGGTCCCTACCGATCTGCCAGCAGGTGGTGCGTACGGCAGACGGCCGAAGTAGCCCCCAAGAGGCGGTTCATGCCTTAATGCAGCGGTCCCTTCGCGATGAGCAGGCCTAGCGCTGGATGCCTGAGCTTCCTTCCGATCCAACGGCGCGGCGGGCTCTGCTGATCGAGGCGTTTGCTGATGGTCCCCTGTGCGGCAACGGCGCAGCGGTGGTGGAACTGCAGGAGGCGGCCAGCCCAGAGTGGATGCAGGCCCTGGCGGGCAGTTTGAAGCAATCTGAGACGGCCTTTCTTTGGCTGAACCCGAGGCAGCAGTGGTGCATTCGCTGGTTCACACCAACCTGTGAAGTGCCCCTCTGCGGGCATGCAACGTTGGCCGCAACCCTGGCCCTGCAGCACTGGAACCTGTTTCCAGTAGGAGACGAGCTCCGCCTGGCGAGCCGAAGCGGTGGCTTAGCGGTTCGCGTTGATCCGCAGGTGAGGGGAGCTGCCTCCCTGGTGCTGCCCAGCGAACCCCTCATCCATGAGCAGGCACCGAGCTATCTGAGGCAGGTTCTGGACAGCGACGTCTTGGGCTACTGGCGCTCGAACTTGGGCTATCGCGTCGTACTCGTGGACGGCGCGCTGATCCTGCGGGAGCTCCGGGGGGTGAGTGAGCGCCTCGAAGGGGCTGATCGTCAAGGTCTGGTGGTGATGCAGGCCGGGAGCTCCGCTGAGCTCTTTGGCCAGACCTGCGACTACCAGCTGCGCTTCTTTGCCCCAGGCCTCGGCATTGAGGAGGATCCGGTAACAGGTTCAGCCCATGCCCTCGTCGCCCCCTGGTGGGCCGATGCGCTCGGCAAGTCCACCCTGCACGGCTGGCAGCCCTCGGCCCGCTGCGGCGGGATGCGCTGTGAGCTCCAGGAGGGTTACCGCGTGCGCCTTAGTGGTCTGGGCCATGTCCTCTGGTCAGGCTCAGTCGCAGCTGGCCCTCCAGGGCATGTTCCAGGCGACTGGAGCGTCTGCAGTCAGGACTGAGTGGCGCTTTAATCAGATCTGGCCTTGGTCAAGGAGATGGGCGTTCTGGGGCGCTACGGCACAGCAGCGCTGCGCTGCAGCGACGTGGCTGAAGCCAACGGTGCGCTGATCCCCCTGGATACCGCTTTGGAAGGCCTTGCGCGCTGCGAGCCATTCGTCATTCGCCGACTGGAATCGGCCACACCGAAACATCTGCGCCGGGAGGGGCCCAAGCCAAATCCCTTTCTTCCCTGGGATCAGCGCCTGGAGGTGGAACGACTCGGAAGCAGCCACCTGTTGCTGCTGAACAAGTTTCCCGTTCAACGGGGCCACCTGCTCTTGATCACGCAGCAGTGGAGGCCGCAGGCCGGCTGGCTTGAGCCTGCCGACTGGATGCAACTCGCGGCCGTGGATGCCTGCACCAGTGGTCTTTGGTTTTTCAATAGTTGCCCCGAAGCCGGGGCGAGCCAGCCCCATCGCCACCTGCAGCTGCTGCCGCGGGAGCCGTCTGAGGTCTGTTGTCCCCTCGACAGCGCTATCCGGGCCCAACTGGCTGGATTGGAGGATCCCTGGCCCTGGCGCTATCGCGTGAGTCACCGGACCGCACCGGCTGGGGCTGAAGCGGCGGCGGAACTCGAGCGCCTCTACCTCGAGCAAACGGAGAGCTTGGGTCTTGGGCAACCGTCGATGTCCGAGCACCCAGGAGCTCCCTACAACGTGCTGATCAGCCCCGACTGGTTCATGACCGTGGCCCGCACCAGGGAGCACGCGGCGGGGTTCAGCGTGAATGCCCTTGGTTTTGCTGGCTACCTACTGCTCACGAACGGCTCCGATCGGGATTGGCTCGAGCGCCATGGTCCTTTGGAGCTGCTGCGAACGGTGGCTCAACCTCGGTGAATTCACCGACGACGCGGGGGACGGGTCAAGGTTTTGCTGAAGCAAGCACACCTTGTTTCCATGCCCACCACGCGGGAGCAGGCCGCAGAAGTTAAGCGGCATCGCGGTCTTGTCCTCGGAACAGCACGGCACTACGCCCAGCGCTGCAGGGAACCCGTCGACGATTTGATCCAGGCTGGCTGGGTCGGTTTCCTCAGGGCCTCAGCGCGGTTTCAGCCAGGACCTGACCGCAGCCTTGGTGCCTATGCCAAGCCCTTTGTCCGCGGCGCAATCCTTCGGCACCTCAGAGACAACAGCCGGCTGGTGCGCTTGCCCCGATCTGTTCAGGATCGGTTAGCGCAGTTGAACAAGATTGAGGCCGCTACTGGCAACCAAGCAACAGTGGGCTTGGGCCGCCGACTGGGCTGGAGTGAGACAGCCTTGCGGGTCCTGCAGCAGGCCGAACAGCTAGAGAGGCTCGATTGGCTTGACCCTGAGCGCTGTGAGGGGATTGCAGCCATGGACGACGAGACCGACCCGTTGCTGCCACGGGGAATGGCGCAGTCCTGGTTGGCGTCGATCCAGCAACGCCACAGTCAGGTTGTGGAGCTTGTGGTCTTGGAGGGCTACAGCCTGCGCCGGACCGCTGGTCTGCTGGGGATCAGCTCCGCAACGGTCCGGCGCAGGCTTCACGCTGGACTGGAGGAGCTCAGGACTCGGTGGAATCCTGCATTTGGCGCTCGAGGGTGCTCAGGGCCGCATTGATCGCCGCCAGCTGACGCTCCAGACCGTCGCGCCAGAAGGTCAACATCTGATGCTTGCGCTCTTGGTGACGGCGACGCATCTGGGCCGGAGAACCCGCATCAGCGCAAGCAAAGAACGGAGGAATCATGGAGAATGCTTGAGTTCAATCGTTCTAGCCAGCAGCAGTGGTTTGCCGCGACAGGCGGCAGGAGCATCAGCCTCTGTGTTGATTTCGATCAGCCGGAGATAAAAGAATTCGGAGCAGCAACGCACCCCACCGCCAATCATTCGCACGTTGAGAGCAGTTGGTCCCATAGGTCTGATGAGACCCCTCGCAATTGCTCTCGTTGGCGGCGTGTTGATCGCCCCTATCCCGGCTCAAGCCGATGTGGCCTTGATGGCCGGCCAGCAGGCCCGGCCGCTGCAGGGTGTGTTCAACACCGTTCCGGTCCTGCACTCCAACCAACCGGAGGAGGTGCATGGACCAGGCATCCTGGTGACGACAACACCCGGACAGACCATTGCGGCGGAGACGGGACAACCCCTTGCCAACGCCACCTACACCTTTAACGGTGAGTTCGGCCTTCACGTTCACCACAAGTACTACCCGAATGACAAGAGCCGCATGGGTAGCGGTGGTGGACGCCGCGGTGAACTCACCCTGGCCACCCTGCTGATCAACCCCAGCAGTCAGCCCGTTCACATTCGCTTTGAGAAAGGGGCTGTCCGCAACAGCTTTGAAGCGCCCTACCAATCCGACAATCTGATGGGCGTGAAGCCTCTCGGCCATCGCCCATGGAACACCGGGCCAGGGGACGCGACAGCCGTGCAAATGCTGCGCGGCAAGCTGGACCGGAGACTGGCCGATGAGATCACCATCCCAGCCCGCAGCAGGATTGTTCTCTTCAGCAGTCAACTCCCAGCCAAGGGCATTGCCAACGGACTACTGAAGGGGCGAAGCGATGGACCGTTCCAGATGGCGGTGGTGGCCGCCGAGGATCCCCAGTCCGATGCAGATCTGATCGCTGTCCTGGATCAACGGCGTTTGGCACCAGGTCGGGTTTACCTCAGCCGGATTCGCCAAATTGAAAACGGCACGGTCTTCTCACGGGTGGCGGGCGTCGCCATTGGCGACGAATACACCGCAAGCGTGTCCCATGACCTCCAGCAAGGTGCACTGCACGTGCCCCTCACCAGCACCAACCGCCACCATTTCGGCACCGGGGAAGTTCAGATCAATCCCCTGGTCACCCGAATGGTTGATTCCTCGTTAAACAACGTCGGGACCTACGGGGTGCGCTTTGACGTCACCATGAATCTCACGGGCACAGGCCCCCACAAGTTGGTGCTCAGCCATCCCACGATCAATGGCCGAGGCAAATTCACCGCCTTCCGCGGCTCAATCCGCATCGAAACATCCGATGGATACCAAGAGGTCCACGTCGGGATGAAGTCCGGCGACAGCCTCCCCATTGCCGACCTTTATCTACGGCCGGGTCAGAGCAATCCCGTCAAGGTCAGCCTGGTCTATCCAGCGGATGCAACCCCTGGGCACCTGCTGAGCGTGGTTTCGGACCAGCAATTGGCCAATCTCAAACAACGGGAGACGATGACTGCGGTCGCTGCTGCCGCCACAAAACAAAGCCCACCCAAGGTTCCCGTAGCGGCGATCAAGTCACCAGTCTTTGAGCCTGTGACGATCAGGCCGGTCGCGCCACCGGTCGTCGCTCCCCCGCAATGGGTTGAGCCCCCACCGGCACTTCCCAATCTGGAGGGCGTTTCTGCCGCAGTGATCAACCCAACACGCATGAGTGAGAGCTTGATGCTCCGCTATCAGCAGGCTGTCGAGGCCCAACAAAAGATGATGAACTCCCTGTTGGGTCGATAACCTCAACAACAGTTCCCGAACCTGAGTGAGCCAGCGAGAGACCGACAAACGGCGGATCTCGCTGGAACTCAGCGAGGAGCTTTTGGACTGGATCGACGGGCTGAAAGGTCAGCTCGGCTTGCGCAGCCGCGGCGCCACGGTTGAACGCCTACTTCAGGAAGTCAGGGGAGCCCAGGACGAGGACGCAGACCAGGACGACTCCTCGCAATCGCAGCCTCACAAGACTCCGGAGGGGGAGGAACGGGACTCACTCGAGGTTGAAGAAGAGCAGAGACCCATTCCCCTCGACGAAGACCTTTCAATTGTTCTCGTGCACTCAGACCTGGTCGCACAGCGGGACCAGAGCCGTGTCTCATCCGAGAGTAGTGAGGTTTTGCGGGAGGGGTCCCCGGAGCCTCCTGCCGCCACAGGCGGCATTCAGCTTCCCGGCTTCGTGCGCAAGCAAGCCAAGCGCGTCAAGCAAACCCTCGACGCGCCTCCCCGCGCGGCAACGCCTGACGCCACGTTGGCCCTGATCCACCGGCTTGAACTGGAACAAGCCATGCACCAGGTCGCCTCGCACTGGAGCGAGGTCTACGGCCAAGCGCCAACGGAGGCTGCGCTGGAAGCGGCCATGGTCTGGCTCGGCCGGGATATCTGGCCGCAATCGGGGGACAGCGACGGACGTCCCTTCGGCTGGAACCTGGTTCAACAGGTGATGTTCTCCTATGCGCCCGAGTGGGAGGAGGGGAGCCCGACCCTTGAGCGCGTGATCGTTGCTGCGGGAATCCTGGAGGACCCCTTTGGTGGATCAACGCTGGCCGCACGTGTTCCGAGCTTGATCACACGCTTCGTCCAGCGTCACCGAAGCCGCAGCAAGCGAAGCACCTCCTTTGATGCCATCGACAACAGCATGACGGTTCACAGCGCCCTGAAGATGCTCCAGCTCGCTACGGTCGCCGATCGCCCCTACAGCCTGCGGGAGATCAGGGAGGCCTACCGCACCCAAGCCGTCAGCCATCACCCAGATGCCGGTGGATCAGCTGATGCGATGCGTCGCCTCAACGAGGCCTACCAGTTCCTCAAGGAGCGCTATCGCGACGTTGCCTAATCAAAGGTTGCAGACGAGACTCGTCGCCGGTCCCGGGATGCGACGATTCTCAGACGCTAAAGCAGTGTGGACCAGTTCTTTATAGATAGGCATTTGTCGTTGTTTTGGTTGCACGAGGCAATGCATTGACAGCCTGCACAAGGCCGAGCATTCAGGCGATGTCCTCGCATCTCACCAGCACTGTCCAATACTCTGGACAACGCTCAAGAATTCAGTTCAGGCCTGCTTTTCCAAAGACGCGTACCTGCTGTAGACACAGGTACGCGCCTGATTCCTTCTGGGTATCGGCTCATTTCCGGTGACTTCCGGCAAAACTAACTCGATCGTCTCCTATTGGTCCTACTGAGGGTCCAGGCCTGGAAGGCCACTGCGACCCACGAGAAGAGCTTCGGCAAATGTCTGCGCAAGTCCAGCCGGAGGCATTCGGGGAGTGTTTCAGTCGGTACGCCTGAGACGCAGTTCAGGTCTTGGAATGAGGAGATGATGGGACTGACAATCTCGCGCTGTTTCTCGCCCTTTCGGTCATGAAGAGAATCAGTCTCAGGCAGCCCAATAGACCAGCGCGCCGAGACTATGCACGCGTCTCATCCAGGACAAGAGCGACATATCTAATCCTGTGAGTGAGCATGAAAAAAGCCGGCGTGTGCCGGCCGATGACTCAAGAGGGATAAAGCTCAGCAGGGGGTCTGCATTCCTTGAATCAAGAAATCGAAGTAAGGAGCGGCGACGGCAGCATCCTCTTGGCTGAGCAGCACCAGAGCGGCTTCCTTCATGCAACGCATGGATTCGACCATGCCGGGCATCGGAACACCGAGGCTGTTGTACATCTCACGAGCACCCTCGAGGCCAATCTTCTGAATCAGCTCGGTGCTGCCAGCCAGGACGCCGTAGGTGACCAGACGCAGGTACCAGCCGAAGTCGCGCAGGCACTGGGCCCGTTGCTTAGAGCCGTAGGCGTTGCCGCCAGGTGCGACGTATTCGGGCTTACGGCTGAAGAGCTGCTTCGAGGCTTCGTCAACGATCTTCTTTTCGTTGTCGGTCAGGATCCGGACAACGGAAAGGCGATTAGAGCCGGTGGAGAGGAACTCCACCATGGAGCGCAGCTCACCGCCGGTGGGATAGCGGAGCTGATCGTCTGCCTGAAGGATCAGATCGCGTACGACGCTCATCGAAACCACCATTGACCCAGCCACTGTATCCAGGACAAGCGCTGAAAAGCCCCGCTCTGAGCAGGTGTTTACGCACCGATAGGGTCAAAGAAGGACGGCAAGCGGGTGATGGCAGCAAGCAAGGTGCAGTTGGGCTCAACCATCGAGGTCCTGGTGACAGGGCTGGGCCATGAGGGCCAGGGCGTGGGCCGCTGGATGGAAACCGCTGTGTTTATCCCCGGGGCACTGCCTGGTGAAACGGTTCAAGCCCGTGTGCGCCGTTGTGCCAAGCGGCATCTGGAGGCTGATCTGCTGGAGGTCAGTCAGGCGAGTCCCGACCGGCAAAAGCCGCCCTGCATCCTCGCGGAGCGCTGTGGTGGCTGCAGCCTCCAGCACTGTTCCAGTGCGATGCAGCTGGAGTTGAAACGGGACCTGGTTCAGCAGAGCCTCAGCCGGCTGGCCAAATTGGAGACCAGCGTTGAGCCGGTTTGGGGCTGTGAGCAGGGCTTTGGATACCGAAATCGCGCCCTCATCCCACTGGAGCGAGCGGAGGACGGCCGCTTGAGGGCGGGCTACTACAGACGCGGCAGCCACAAGATCGTCAATCTCAATCACTGCCCGGTCCTTGATCCAAGGATCGATGCCTTGATTGAGCCGATCAAGAAGGATTTGGAGAAGACCGGCTGGCCCGTTGATGTGAACCTCAGCGCCAAAGGCGGGCTGCGTCATCTGGCCCTACGCGTGGGATCGGCAACGGGGGAAATCCTGATCACGCTGGTGAGCAGCCACCGGCAACTCAAGGGACTTGAGTCCCTTGCCCAACGCTGGATGGAGCGATGGCCGGAGGTCGTCGGGGTCGGGCTCAACGTTCAGCCGAAGGCCTCCAACGTCGTAATGGGTCCAGAGACTGACCTGATCGCTGGACGCGCCTGGTTACTTGAAATCTTTGATGGCATTGAGCTGCGCATCGCAGCTGACACCTTCTTTCAAGTCAACACAGCCCAAGCGCAGCGGCTGGTTGAGCCACTGCGGGATTTCTTTGCTGCAGGGAAGAGCGCAACGGTGATCGACGCCTACAGCGGAATCGGGACCTACAGCCTGCCCTTGGCACGCTCTGGCCTGAAGGTTCTGGGCCTTGAGGTGCATCCCTTGTCGGTCAGCCAAGCCACGGCCAATGCCGAACGCAACGGGATCACGACCGCCTTTTTTGAACAGGCTGACGTGGCCGCGGTGCTGGCCGAGCGGTTGAAGATGACCGGATCCCTCCTGGTGGATCCGCCCCGCAAGGGACTGAGTGCCGAAGCGCTCGGCGCCATCCTTGATGGCACTCCAGATCGGTTGGCCTACATCAGCTGCAATCCCTCGACCCTGGCGAGGGATTTACAGCAACTCTGTGGTGAAGAAGGCGGCTACCGCCTTGAGACGGTTCAACCCGTTGATTTCTTCCCTCAGACGAGCCACGTCGAGACCCTGGCCCTACTGACCCACAGCGGTTCAGCCGCGTAGCTGGGCACCGAACTGCTTTTCGAGGGCCGCACGGATTTTCTCGTGCGCCTCGTCGACCTCGGTGTCCTTGAGCGTGCGCTTGGGATCCCGATAGCGCAAGCGGAACGCCTGGCTGCAGGAGTCTTGCGCGACCTGCTCCCCGTCGTAGCGGTCCACCAGTTCAGCCTGCTCCAGGAGGGGCTTGCCCGCCTTGCGGATCGCATTCAACAGCTGAGCGCTGGCGGTGTCCGTTGGGACCACAAGGGCGAGATCGCGCTCGGAGGCGGGCACCGTGGCAAAGGGGGCAAAGCTGGGTTGCCAGCGATTGCGCCGGGTCGCCGCACTCAACAGCGCGCCAACCTCCAATTTGAAGAGATAAGTGGTGGCCGGTAGATCGAACTGCTCCGCAAGGGCCGGATGGATCTGACCGAAATACCCCAGTGGCCGCCCTTCAACCACGATCTGGGCTGCACGACCGGGATGGAGCAGCGGATGATCACTCAACCGCCTGTCCTCCAAGGGCAGCTTCAGGGCGGCGAGTGCTGATTGGAGAACACCACGGGCACTGAAGTAATCAGGCGCTTGGGGCTTGCCGCTTTGGCTCCAGAGCTCGGCCTGACGGGAACCACAGATCACACCAGCGAGGTGTTGGCTTTGCGGTGAACCCTGGGCCTTGGCATCAAACACATTGCCAATCTCGAAGGCCCAAAAACCGCCACGACCAGCCTTCAGATTGCGCTGCGCCGCCGAAAGCAGGTCATCGACCAGGCTGTCGCGCAGGTGGCTGTAGTCGGCCAACAACGGATTGGCGAGGGCGACGCGGCGGCTGGGATCAGCCCCCGGACGGTCGACCTCTGCAGGGCCAAGGGACAGGCTGCAGACCTCCTGGAGCCCAGCGCTAGCCAAGAGTCGGCGCAGCTGGCGCTCGGCCTCCTGCAGCGGGGTCAGCCCCCCCGGGGCAATGGGGTCCGGCAGGTGACTGGCGAAACGGTCGTAGCCCACCAAGCGGGCAACCTCCTCAATTAGATCCACCTCCCGTTGCAGGTCCATGGCCCGGGCAGGCGGAACCTGCACCAACCAACCCTCCTCGCCGGCCTGAAGGCTGCAGCCCAGGGCCTCGAGGATCCGCTCGATCTCTGCATCCTCTAGATCGATCTCCTCGCCATCGGCCGTGACCACAGGACCGAGGAGGTTATGCAATGCGTCGCGGCGTAGCTCGAGTGGCGGCTTGGCTCCCTCGGCACGTTGATGCAGCCAGCGACCGTCCAGTTGGGCCCCGCAGATCTCCTGCAGCAAGGCCACGGCGCGGTCGGCGGCAGACAGGGTGACTTCGAGCGGCAGGCCCTTTTCAAAGCGACTGCTGGCGTCGGTCCGCAGCCCCAAGCTGCGGGCGCTCTTGCGGACGGTCTGGGGAGCAAACATCGCCGCCTCGAGCCAGATCGATGTGGTCTTCTGCTGAACAGCCGACGCGTCACCTCCCATGACACCGGCCAGGGCAATCGCGTGGTCCGCGTAGCTCACGACCCAGGCGTCTTCACTGAGGCTGTGGTCGCTGCCATCGAGGGTCGTAAAGGCTTCGCCATGGCGGCCAGCGCGGAGATCGATCGCCGCCGGGTCGAGGCGGCCTTCGCTCAATTGGGCCAGTCGATCTGCATCAAAGGCATGCAGGGGCTGTCCCTGCTCCAGCATCACCAGGTTGGTGATGTCCACGACGTTGTTGATCGGCCGGAGACCAGCACGCTCGAGTCGGCTCTGGAGCCAACGGGGCGAGGGGCCGACCTTGAGGCCCGAGAGGGCGGTCAGACTGAACAGGCCGCCATCTTCGATGCGGTCTTGAACATCGGCACCCACAGGCAGTGCCTCGGAGCTGACCACCGGTGCTGCGGAGGGCAGGTTGAGGGTTGCCCCAGTCAGTGCAGCCACCTCGCGGGCGATGCCGAGCATCGAGAGACCATCGGGGCGGTTGGCGGTAATCGCCAACTCGAAGACCTGATCGTCGAGACCAAAGAGGGGGCCAACCGGGCTGCCGATGGCCGGAACGGACTCAAGGGCCTCCTCGAGAACAACAATTCCGTCCGAGCTATCGGCCAACCCGAGCTCTGAGAGCGAGCAGATCATTCCGCTGCTGGCGACCCCGCGCAGCTCTGCGGGCTTGATCTTTAAATCGACGGCCGGCAGGTAGGCCCCCACGGTGGCGACGGCGACGTGAATGCCGGCGCGCACATTTTTGGCTCCACAGACGATCTGTAGCGGAGCTTCAGCGCCGACTGAGACCGTGCAGACGCTCAGCTTGTTGGCGTCCGGGTGGGGTTCCCGCTGCTCAACAAAACCAACCACCACCCCTGCTGCACGGGCGGCCAGATCGGTGATCTCCTCCACCTCGAAGCCGGCAATCGAGAGCTTCTCAGCGAGAACGTCCGGTGCCAGATCGCAGGCCACCAGCTCCCGGAGCCATTGGAGCGAGACCTGCATCTGACACGGGCAAACAGAGCGTCGACTTTAAAGAGGCAAGACACCAGGCCAGGTCAGGCGACAAGGTATGGTTGTCCACTGTCCAATCGCATCGCACAAGCGGCGCAACGTCCTTTATGGCTAAGAACAAGGGCGTCCGGATCGTGATCACTCTCGAGTGCACGGAATGCCGGTCCAACCCCGCCAAGCGGTCCCCTGGCGTGTCTCGTTACACCAGCCAGAAGAACCGCCGCAACACCACTGAACGGATTGAACTCAAGAAGTTCTGCCCGCACTGCAACAAGTCGACGGTCCACAAAGAGATCAAGTGATCTCGGCGGCGTGATCTCCGCGTTCTGCATTTCTCCTCCGTTCAGTCATGCCTAGTTCCTTCTTCAAGAAACGCCTTTCACCGATTAAGCCCGGTGAACCGATCGACTACAAGGATGTCGATCTGCTCAAGAAGTTCATCACCGAGCGCGGCAAAATCCTGCCCCGTCGCCTGACTGGCCTCACCGCCAAGCAGCAGCGCGATCTGACCAACGCGGTCAAGCGCGCTCGGATTGTGGCTCTCCTGCCCTTCGTGAATCCCGAGGGCTGATCCCTGAGCGTTGCGGTCTTCCACAGCGGCGATCTCGTCGGTCTGCAGGAGTCCCGCTCACCTCAACTTGCCATCGTTGAATCCATCCAGGGCAGCAAAGCGCGGCTCAAGGTTGGATTTGACTCCAAGCAACAGGTTGTCCCGCAAAGACACCTTGAGCTCATCTGCCCCCTGCCCAGTGGTGCGTCAGCGCCGCAGCGGCTGGGGGCTTCTCCATGGGCCCTCAACCACGACCGAGTGGCAGCGGCCAAACCACGCCCCTCCGCTTGGGGGGCTGCATGGCTCCTGCTGAAGGACTCCGGCGAAGCCGTGAGCTTGCAGGAGTTTTGCGATCTGCTCTATGGCAACACTGAGCCGCTCCAGTTGAGTGCCTGTTGGCTGGCCCTAGTGGGTGGTCAGCAGTGGTTCCGTTGGAAACAAGGTCATGTTCAGGCCCGCACCCTGGAGGAGCTGAAGCCACTGCGTCGCGAACGACGTCTCAAGGCGATTGCAGAAGAGGAAGAACGGCGCTGGCTTCAACTGCTGAAGAGGCGCCAACCAACAACAGCAGATCAGTGCAGCGCCCTGCACCTGCAGTGGCTCGAGCTGCTGAAGGAGACGGCCAGTGGACGCCGTGAGTTGTCTGAGCTCCCGGATGGGTTACGTCAGAGCCTGTCGCTGCTGCATCTGACGCAAGAGCGCTCCCAACTGCGTCATCTATTGGTGGACTTGGGTCAATGGGACCCCCACCAGCTCCTCTCCCTGGCCGGGACGGTCTGGAGTGAAGGGTTTTCAGAGTCGCTTGTCCTGGAAGCGCAACGACTAGAGGTAGAGGCTGAGCAGGCGCAGCCAAGCGACCCGACTCGGGTCGACCTCTGCCAGCAACGCTGCGTGACGATCGACGATGAGGACACCCGCGACATCGATGACGGTCTGGCAATCGAGACAACTGCCGCTGGCCGGACAAGGATCTGGATCCATGTGGCCGATCCAGGGCGATTGATTCCAGCTGGCTCGCCCCTCGACCTAGAGGCGCGCAAGCGGGCCAGCAGCCTCTACCTGGCCCAGGGCAATGTGCCGATGTTTCCGGACAATCTCTCCACCGGGGTCTTCAGCCTGCGGGCCGGACGCCGCACGGCGGCCTGGAGCACCTGGGCCGAGCTGAACGAGGACGGATCCCTGGCGGACTACGGCATGGTGCGCAGCTGGGTCAAGCCGATCTATCGACTCAGTTATGACGATGCCGATGAGCTGATCGAACTGGCCCCACCGCAGGACAGCGATCTTGCTGATCTGGAAGGCCTGCTGAATGCCAGGCGGCGCTGGCGACTCTCACAAGGGGCACTGCAAATGGATCTGCCTGAAGGCCGGATTCGAGCCCGGGAGGGACTGGCCCAGCTCGAGGTCACCGAACCGACCAACTCGCGCCAGATGGTGGCCGAAGCGATGATCCTTGCCGGTGCCGTCGCTGCTCAGCTCGGACAGGACAGGGGAATCGCCCTTCCTTATCGCAGTCAGCTGCCCGCTGAACTCCCAGGACAAGCGGAATTGGACGCCCTTCCAGACGGAGCCGTTCGATTCGCCGCGATCAAGCGCTGCTTGAGTCGCGGCTTGATGGGCACCAAGCCAGCGGCCCATTTCAGCCTCGGGCTTCCGGCCTATGTGCAGGCCACGTCACCGATCCGGCGCTATGGCGATCTGCTCGTTCAGCGCCAGTTGGCCGCGGAGGAGCCGCTCTCGGAAGACGCCCTGCAGGAGCTGGTGAACGCGGTCGATGCCGCCATCCGCGAGGGAATCGCTATTTCCCGAGAAGACCAGCGGCATTGGCAGCAGGTTTGGTTTGAAGGACAGAAGGGCCAGCAGTGGCGAGCTCAGTTTCTGCGCTGGCTACGGCCACAGGACAATCTTGGCCTGGTTCGCATCGATGAGCTGGCGATGGATCTGGCTGCGGAATGCCCAAGCCACGCAACCCCGGGGGACGCCTTGCTGCTGCGCATCCAATCGGTCGACTCTCTTCAGGATCAGCTGAGACTCGTGGCGTCGGCCAGTTAAGACCTAGGGCGAGACAGCCGAGACTCTGAGCCAAGGCCCCCAGGGGTTGAAGCAGCCCAGCAGTTCCACCTGCCTGGGGCCATCGAGTTGTTCAAGCCACTGATCGACGCAGGGTTCAAGCGTGATCACAGACCAGCGACTGCGGCCCGACGTTGCTTCTGCCAAATCAACGGCATAGGAACCATCCCCCATGGGACGAATCGTTCCTTGGACGTGCACACGAGCTCGATCAATGGCCGATGGAGCCGGTTGGGCGGCGCCAGAGCTGGCTCCCTGCCATGAGCCAGATCCACTTAACCGTCCTGGTTCTTGAAGAACGGCGCGCTGACGCGCAGCCCAATCGGGATGGTTGAAGGGGGTGTCCCAGAGGGGAATGACCCCGGCTGGCGCAACGGGGTCGGCAATCAGGCGCTCCTGAATGTCAATCACCGGGAGGTCAGAGGGAACGCCACCGCGTTCAAAGGCAAGGGCGGCAGCCGCACCCGCGGCCTGACCAATGTTGAAAATCACCGGCTGCAGGCGCGTGGCACCGTTTGCCATATGGGAGCTGCTGAAGGCCTTGTCGGCGGCCAGAAGATTGTCGAGATCGGCACTCAGGAGGGCCGCGTAGGGCACACAAAACGGCGTGCCGCTCCAGCGCCCACCCCAGCGGCAGCTCTTGGCAGCCAGGGGCCAGTCATCCCCTGGGTAGTGGTGGTCATTGGCGTAATTGCCAACGGCAATGGAACTGATCTGTCCCTCTTGATTGCGGGGCAGAGTTGAAATCGAGCGGCCCGATCGTTCGGGAAGGAGATCCTGCTCAATGACGGTGCTGCGGCCCACCATTCGCCGCCCTTCTCGCCAGTACGGCATGGCCGCCAAGGCAGGGTCAGGACTGCCTGAATCCTGCGGAAAGGCATCGCCCAAGCTGAGCCAACCGGAGCAGAGCTCCATCAACTCCGCCGCAAAGCTGCGGCTATGGGCCTGCATCTCTCGCTCCAGCTCCGCTTCGGCGTCCGCCTGGTTGCTGAAGGCACGGTCCAAACCCTGATGCCAGTCATTGCCTTGCAAAGGCCAGTTCAGCATCACCAGGCCCCCAGGCAACCGCCCATAGGTGAGCGTGCGTTCCAGCCCAAACGCTTGGCAGGCCTGCTCAAACGGAGCGGGCAGTAGCGGCTTCTCCGGTAAGGCCTGGGCTGGCTTTTCCCCATGCAGTTGTCCCATCACCACCCAGGTGGGGGACTGCACCGGCTGCCGTTCAAAGAACGACTCCGTGGCGAGTCGTTCTGCACTGGGGGCGCTGGGTTCACCCCAGAGCTCCTGGGGTTCCCAGCCCAAGCGATAGGGGAGATCCAAGAAGGGCAGGAGGTCGCCCCGGTCACTGCCATCAATCAGGACGCTGCAGGCCAGCTGTTGCCGCTGCCCTTCACGTTCAATCTCGATGGAGCGCACCAGCCGCTCGGAACGGTTCACCGCCAGACAACGGCAACACGACAGCCAGGTCAGGTTGGGGAGCTCCTGCACCCACTGCTGCAGCAGGGCCTCGGCCTGGATCGGGCGAAAGCCAAAACAGCTGACCCAGTTCTGGTCCAGACCCTCTGGCTCCCGTTCCGCCATTCCCCGTAGAAAGGCCCCCCAGAGGCCGGATTGCCAGGGACTCAGCTCGTTCCCATCAGGGCAACAGACCCCGGCAGCACTGACCATTCCCCCCAGCCAAGAACCAGGCGTGAGCAGAACGGTCGGAGCGCCGGCGCGGGCCGCTTGGATCGCCGCAGCCACTCCACCGGTTCCACCTCCCCACACCACCACCGGGGCGGAATCAATGCGGGCTGGCATGCCTGGATGGAGGAGTCAGCCCCAGGCTCGCAGCTGAAGGCACGATCGGGAAGGGCTGCGTAGGATCCCGCCGATGACTTACACCCTCACCACACCCCTCTACTACGTCAACGACAAGCCCCACCTGGGGAGCGCGTACACGACCCTGGCCTGCGATGCCCTGGCCCGGTTCCAGAGACTGAAGGGTGAGGAGGTGCTGTTCATCACCGGCTGTGATGAGCACGGCCAAAAGATTCAGCGCACGGCCGAGGCGGCAGGCCTGACCCCGCAGGCCCATTGCGACGGTGTGAGTGCCCAGTACCGAGAGCTCTGGGATCGCTGGCAGATCAGCAACAACCGCTTGATTCGCACGACGGATCCACGGCACCGCCAGGTCGTCCAGCAGTTTTTTGCGCGGGTCGAGGCGAACGGAGACATCGTCGAAGGCCGCCAGCAGGGTTGGTACTGCGTGGCCTGCGAGGAATTCAAGGACGACCCCCATGAGGCCCAGGATCCGGAGTGCCCGATCCACCGCAAGCCGCTGGAATGGCGTGATGAGCTGAACCTGTTTTTCCGCCTCTCCCGTTACCAAGAGCAGATCGAGGCCCTGATCAGCCAACCCGGTTTTATTCAGCCGGTGAGCCGCCGCCGTGAAGTCGAAAACTTCGTCAAGCAAGGGCTGCGGGATTTCTCGATTTCACGGATCAACCTGCCCTGGGGAATCCCCGTGCCAGGCCATGAGGGTCACACCTTCTATGTCTGGTTCGATGCGCTCTTGGGCTACATCACCGCCCTGCTCGAAGAGGGCGATGCCGCCGATCTCGACACAGCGATCTCCAGGGGCTGGCCCGCTTCGGTGCACGTGATCGGCAAGGACATCCTTCGCTTCCATGCCGTCTATTGGCCGGCCATGCTGCTCTCGGCTGGACTCCCCCTGCCGGCCAAGGTCTTTGGCCATGGTTTTCTGACCCGCGAGGGTCAAAAGATGGGGAAATCCCTCGGCAACGTGCTCGACCCGGCCGACCTGCTCGAGCGCTGCGGCCGGGATGCCGTGCGCTGGTACCTGTTGCGCGACATCCCCTTTGGTGAGGACGGGGATTTCCAGCAGCAGCGCTTCAGCGATCTGGTCAATAACGACCTGGCCAACACCATCGGCAACCTGCTGAACCGCACGAGCTCCATGGCTCGCCGTTGGTTCGATGAAGCCGTACCTCCAGCCGATCAGGCCAGGACCAGCACCCATCCCCTGGCCCAGGCGGCAGCACAGGCCAAGGACGCCAGCCTGGCAGCACTAGAGAACCTTGAGTTCCGCTCGGCGGCCGAGGCAGCTCTGCAACTGGCGATTAGCGCCAATGGCTATCTCAATGATCAGGCGCCCTGGAGCTTGATGAAGAAGGAGGGCACACGGGAGCAGGTGGCCAACGACCTCTATGCCGTGCTCGAAGCCGCTCGGCTCGTGGCCCTGCTGATGGCACCCCTCTTGCCCGATCTCTCCGGGCGAATGCTGCATCAACTCGGGCAACCGATTCCCGATTCCAATGCGACGGCCCAGGTGAGCTCGGCCTGGCTGGAGCAGCTCAGCTGGGGTGGACTCCAGAGCGGAGCACCGCTGCCTGAGCCCTCCCCGGTGATGGCACGCCTGGAACTGGAGGATCCGCTCTGATGGTTCGGATCAACCGAGCACTGCAGCTCAGTGCCGTCTGTCTGCTGGTCGGCTGCTCAACAGCGACCCGGCAAGGCAGCCAACCGTTTTCCTTCCGTGCCTTGGACCTGCGTCAGCAGGACCCCAAGGGAGCCCCGGCGTGGGAGCTCAAAAGTCCAGAGGCTCGCTACGACATCCAGCGCAAATTGGCCCAGGCACTGAGGCCCCGTGGCACGGTCTTTCGGCGCGGTGAGCCAAGCATCTTGATTGCTGCCGAGCGGGGCACCGTGATCGGCGATGGCCAAGCCATCCAGCTGGAAGGAACTGTCCGTATCACCCTGCTGGGCGAGGAACCGGTTGAGATCACCGGGGACACCGCCCGCTGGTTACCGCGCCAGGAGCTGATGGTCATCGACCAGAGGCCCGTGGCCCTCGATCGCCGGTCCCGCATCAGTGCGGAAACGGCTCAGTACTTCATCAAGCGTGACCTGGTCGAGCTCCGCGGTGCCCCCGTGCTTGAGCACTGGCAAGACGGACGCAGCAAAGCAGGCAACGCCAAAACACCCCCTCCGCTCCCTCTGAAAGTCAAAGCCCAGTGGGTCGACTGGAAGCCGGAGCGGGGCGATCTCACCGCACCTGCGGTGGTGCGCGGCGAGCAGTTCGAGCAATCCAAGCCGGCTCCAGCCAAAGACGAAAAGCCAGCGCCCAGCCTTGTCCTGACCGCCCAGGGGCTGCGCGGCAATTTGCGCCAGGGCTATGTGGACCTGGTCGCGCCGGTGCAGGTGCGACGCGCCGATGGCAAGGGTTGGCTCGACGCCAAGCAAACCCGCTGGGCCATCAATGATCAGTTGCTCAGCAGCGACCAACCCTTCACGGGTCAGTTCAATGCCCTGAAAGCCAAGGGAGATCGCTTCACGGTCGATCTGGAGAAGAGTGATGTGAAGGTCTCCCGTGGCTGCGAGTTGGAACAGCCTGGTGAGCGGCTGACGGCCATGCGGTGTCTCTGGAACTGGCCGAGTGGGCGGTTTGTAGCCACCGACCAGGTGGTGCTCAAACGCGACACGTACAAGCAGGTGACCCGGGCCAAGCGCTTGGAAGGAAAGATCGGTGACGACGGAACAGCTGTCTTCAGTTCCCCCGGAGAACGGGTGAATTCCCGTTTCACCCTTCCGCCGAAGGGCCAAGGGGGAGGGGGAAAGAAGCGAGCTCCTGCTCCAATTGCGTTCTGAGCTTCAAGCTCCAACCCTCAATCCAGCTCTCATCGCTGCGGCTGAAGCAACGCGGCGACCATCCCGCCACCAGCAGCAGTCCATCCTCAGCGATCGGTTGAATGATGAGCGCTGGAGTGTTCTCGGGGAGTCCCTTGAACTCATCACGACCTGGATAGAGCGCCAGGTTCACCAGGTTGATCGCCTTCTGCGTTGCCCAAGCCCGCTCGCAAATCGGGCCTGGCTCAAAGAGGCTGGAGTCGAGCACCCCCCGTCGCAGGAGCACCTGCCCGCGCCAGAGCAGTAACAGTGAGGCCGCCGGGGTCGCGGTCAACAGCATTTGACTGCCCCAGCCCAACTCTTGACGGAGGGAATCGGGCAGCTCGGCTGCGAGCTCCAGGCCCTGCTCACCGACTAACGCCACCCGATCTGGGGCCAGCGGAGCGGCCCTAGTCCAGAGAACAGCGACCAGCATCAAGCCAACCGAGAGCAGGCTGCTCAACACCCCAGCCCTCTCCAACGCAGGGCTCAACTCAGTCGCGCTGAGCTGATTGCCGACACACAAGAGCAGACCGAGAATGCCAATGAGCAAGCAGACGCGAGCTGGAAGAGGCACGGTGTCGGCGCTTTGCCCCCTCACGTTGTCACAGGCTCACATCCGCCTCCACATGGCGCGGGTTGACGCTCAAATGGGGCAACTTCCGCAGGGACCATGGGCCAGCCCGAGCTCACCTCAGCGCCAGAGGCCTTCGCTGCCGTGGCCCTCGCTGCGATTGCAGCCGATGGGGAACTGAGTGCTGTTGAGGCCAGGGCCCTGCGCCAACAACTGGAATATCGCCAACCCTTCCGCAGGCTGAGCGATCAGGACATGGGTGCACTGCTGGATCGGGTGTTGCTGCAACTCAGGGCCAGCAGTTGTGCGGAGCTGATCCTGCAGGCAACCCCCCTCCTTTCAATGGCACAACGGGAAACGGCCCTGGCCGTTGCGGCCCACCTCATTCACGCCGATCACATCGAATCCCAAGCCGAACTGACCTTCCTGGATCAATTGCGGGACGCCTTTGGCCTTGAGCCAGCACGAAGTGCATCAATCCTTGAGGTGATCTCCCTGCTGCATCGCGACAGCTTGGCCAGCTAGGGGCAGACTGTGCCCAGGTTTAAGCGTTCGCTGGTGCGTCACGTCCTCCGCAGAAAGCTCTGGTCTCTGGTGATGGCCGCTGCCCTGGTGCTCACCAGCCTGATCGCGCCATCGGCAGCACTCGCCACTGGATTGGCCGACTTTCCTGCGCAGCGTCCCAGCAGCCACGTGCTGGATAGTGCCGATGTGCTGAGTCGCGCCGCCAGCGGTGATGTCAACCAGCGCCTCGAGCAGTTCTCGGAGTTGGGGGTGGATGCCCGCTTGGTGACCCTGAGGCGCCTGGATTACGGCGTCAGCCTGGAGACCCTCGGCGAGGAACTTCTGCAGCAGTGGCAGGACGAGGCCAGCCGCGATGGCTTGCTGTTGCTCCTGATTGAGGCGCAGAACAACAGTGCAGCCGTCGTTGCTAGTCCAGCTCTGCTTGAGCAACTTCCCTCCACCTTGCTCTCCAGCACGGCCATCAGCACCATGGGACTTCCCCTGAGGGAGGGCTCCCGCTACAGGCAAGCCAGCCTCGACGCCCTAAGCCGACTCGAAGTCGTGCTCAACGGGGGCGAAGATCCCGGTCCGCCACAGCTTGTGGAGCGCATGCCAGTTGAAACCAATATTCCAACCAAGGAAGAAACCGAGTCCAGCAACGCCTTCCTTTGGGTTGTCGTTTTGCTGGTGGTTGGCACCCTGGTGCCAATGATCACCTGGTGGGTCTTCTCCCGCTGAGATCGCCATGGGGTTGACCGATTGGATTGGAAGCTTTGATCGGGCCAGCACCCACGATCTGAGCAACAACCTCGAGAGGGCCTACGAAGCCGCGCTCCTGATTCAGAGCCTCGAGCTTGAGTACTACAACGACCGCCCAGTTCGTCCTGAGATCGAACTGAGCATCCCTCAATCCGCCAAGGCCCAGATGCTGCGCCGCTTTCGCGCAGCCCTGCAGGTCGCCCAGGACAACCTGGCGGATGTCGCCCCGAAGCGTTCCGAGCTCGATAGCCAAGAGCTCAGACAGTTGCAGCTTGTGGAGAGCGTTGTCTCCCGCTACGGCCGAGGACGCAGCAGCGCTCCAGCCATGTCCCGGTCCCCGGAGATGCTGCCCCGCAGCCTGCTGGGTGTGTTTGATGGGGTCCGCCGCCAGCTCGACCCTGAGGCCGAAGCCTCCTTGGTGGCTGGTTTCCGCCGCCGGCGGGACTCGACTCTGGTGTCCCTGCGGGTGCTGCTTCTGTTGATTCTCGTGCCGCTGGTGATTCAACAGGCCAGCCGGAGTCTGGTGATTTCACCGCTGATGAATCGCTATGCACCGGAGATTCCCTTCCTCAATTACACCAAGCCCCACCTTCAAGAGAAGGCCGTCGCCAAGTTGAGTCTGTATCAACAGGAGCTCGAGTTTGAGGCTCTGTTGGAAGGGAAACAGCCTCCCTCCCCAGAGGAGATTCAATCCGCCCTGGCCCGCCGGGCCAATGCCCTCAAGGATGAAGCGGATGCAGAAAGCATCGAAGCTTCAAAGAATGTCCTTGCCGACCTGGCGGCGCTGGTTGGCTTTGTCTTGGTCTGCCTGTTTGGCCGCCGGGACCTTCAGGTGCTGCGGGGCTTTCTCGATGAGGCCGTTTACGGCTTGAGCGACAGCGCCAAGGCCTTCGCCATCATCCTGTTCACGGACATTTTTGTTGGCTTCCACAGCCCCGAAGGATGGACCGTCTTGCTCGATGGGATTGCCCACCACCTGGGGCTTCCCGCCGAAGAGAACTTCATCCTTCTGTTTATTGCCACCTTCCCGGTGGTGCTGGCGACGATTTTCAAGTACTGGATCTTCCGCTACCTCAACCGCGTTTCTCCATCGGCCGTGGCCACCCTCAAAAACATGAACGGTGGTGGCTAGTCCCGCCGAGCCTGCGGGTCTGGTGGTTGTCACTGGACCCAGTCGCAGTGGCAAAAGCCGTTGGGCCGAACATCTCGCTGCGCTCCACCCGGGCCCAGTTCTCTACCTCGCCACCGGACAGCCTCCTGGCGATGACGAACCCTGGGCACAACGGATCCGAGACCATCAAGACCGCAGACCCTCTGGTTGGCAGACCCTGGAAGTCGGCGCCGACCTGACCGCTGCGCTTTCGGGTCTCACTCCATCCGCTGATGGCCAGGAGCCCAGGCTCCTGTTGATCGACGCCCTGGGAACCTGGCTCGCCCAACACCTGGAGGCCTCTGCTGAGCAGTGGCAGGACTGCAGCACGGCCCTGTTAAACCAATTGCAACAGCAGCAAGAGCCTGTGATCTTGGTGATGGAGGAAGTCGGTTGGGGCGTGGTTCCTGCTACGGCCATCGGCGGGCTCTTCCGCGACAGGATGGGGGAGCTGCAACAACGGTTGACCGCGATCAGCCATGAGGCTTGGCTCGTGGTCAGCGGCCGAGCCCTGAACCTCCACGAGCTCGGTATCCCCGTCCCGCGCTAGATGCCATGCCCAGGGTGGTCCTGTTTCAACCGGAGATTCCACCGAATACGGGGAACGTGGCCCGCAGTTGCGCAGCGACCTGCACCGAACTGCATCTCATCGAGCCCTTGGGCTTTCAGATCGATGACCGAACCCTGAAGCGGGCCGGTCTCGACTATTGGCCCTGGGTTCAACTGGAACGCCACGCCAACTGGCAGCAGTTCCTCGAGAAGCGGCGTCAGCGCGGCGGCCGCCTGCTCGCCCTGAGTCGCCACGCCACCGAGCCCTACCACCGCATTCAGTACCGAGCGGATGACTGGCTGCTGTTTGGCCGTGAGAGCAGCGGCCTGCCCGGGGAGCTCCTAGAGCACGTGGATCAGCGACTGTTGATCCCCATGCCGGGCTCGGTGGACCAGGGCGGCGGGGTGCGAAGTCTGAATCTCGCGACATCCGTGGGTGTTGTTCTCTTCGAGGCACTCAGGCAACTCGAAGTGGGCTAACCCTTTGCAGGGCAAGGGGTCTCAGATCGAGATTGGGTTGTGGTCGACCCAGAAGTTGACCCTTATGACTTGCGCGGGTACCGGCCAGTCGTTAATCTCGCGCCGTCCGGAGGATGTTGGCTTCTCCACCGGGCTTTGACCTTTGGCCAAACTGGATGAAGCCTGTTCACTTTCTACTGACGACGGCAGCCAGCACTGCAGCCCTTGGGGCTGCCGGCACCGTTGTCGCCCCCTCCCTGGCTGACTCCAAGTCAGGAACGCTGCCGATCTCAGCTCCACCTGCCCTGAGCGCAGACCTGATCGCTGCCGCTGAGACCAGGCCCAGCACCGAGAAGATCTGGGTCAAAGCCCGTCAAGCCATCACCCTTAAGCACCTCGCCAGTCAGCTGGCGCAGGACGAGACGCTGATCAGCCAGCTGAACGACGTCAAGGCCGATCACGTCTTTGGCCGCAGTGAATGGATGGTTCTCCCCAGCACCGCCATCAAGCAGGTCAAAACGGTTGCCGCCGTTGACACGTCTGAACTGCGGCGCACCCCACCCCTTGAGGCACCGCCGGAGCCCAGTGAGACCGCTCGCATCCGCCGCGGTGACACCACCTTGGCCAAGGTTGCCCAGCGCTACAACCTCAGCATTCAGAAACTCCTGAAGCTGAACCCCGGTCTTCGGGGAGCCCAGCTTGTTGTTGGTACCCCAATCCGTATCGCCCAGGCCAATGCAGGGCGCAGCCGCATGGTGCTTGGTCTGAAGCCCGTTGGCTCCGGTGGTCTGAGCTGGCCCGACCAACCCGACTTTGGGTTCGGCGACGGGGAGAACTTCAATGACCGTGCCTGGGTCTGGCCCACCAAGGGAATCTTTACCTCCGGCTATGGCTGGCGTTGGGGTCGGATGCACCGCGGCATCGACATTGCCAACAACATCGGAACCCCGATCGTTGCTGCGAAGTCAGGTCAGGTGGTTTCCGCTGGCTGGCATGGCGGTGGCTACGGCTATCTCGTTGAGCTGCGCCATGCCGATGGAACCTTGACCCGCTATGGCCACAACAGCAGGATCTTGGTTCGTGCTGGTCAGGTCGTGCGCCAGGGCAAGGTGATCTCTTTGATGGGCAGCACCGGGCGGAGTACAGGTCCCCACCTGCACTTCGAAATCATCCCCGCCGGCCGTGGAGCGGTGAATCCGCTTCAAATGCTTCCCCCTAGGGCCTGATCGCAGCTGCGAACAGGGTTTCGGCACGGCGATCCTCTACAATCACCTCACCGCGGCTCGGTAGCTCAGCTGGTTAGAGCGTGGGATTCATAACCCCAAGGTCGGGAGTTCAAGTCTCCCCCGAGCCATCGCTTATTGCCTCGCTTCGGCGGGGCTTTTTGCTGTCTGGGACTGGGTTTTCAGGGATTCCACAGCCGGGACCATTCTGAGCCACTTGTGACGACTTGGGGCTGCTTGTAGCCAAAACGTGCTGACTACTCAGCACGTTTCTGGGGAACACTCACAGGGTCCTGCGGCGCACCCGAGCCATGAGTGAGACCGGTTTGCAACCTGCCCCCTTCTGGGAACAGTGCGTCCATGAGCTGAAGATCCGCCACTCGCGCTTCCGGCTGCGTAGGCATGCAGCCAGCCCATACATCTACGTACGCGAGATGGAAGGCGGTCGTAAGGTCAACGAGTTCTCGCTCAAGCCGAAGCGCTGGTGCAGTCGAGACGACATCGAGGAAGCACGCGATCTCTGCATCCAGGGCCATCGGCAAGGCAGTTGGCCGACGCCACAGAGCCGCCGAACTGTTGCCAGCGGGTCTGACTGGTCCGAGCTGGCGGAGGCCTGCATTGCCGATATCAAGCTTCGGATCTGCAAAGAGGGCAGCCGGGCCCACTCCATCAATGATCTGCGCAAGAGGATTGCCCAGTTCAGAGGCCCCGTCGAAGCCAGGCGACTTCAGGCCTGGGTGCTGGAACACGACCCACGCCTCCAGCTCAAGAGCTTCAACCGTCGAATCGAGACGCTCTCCCAGATTCATCGCAGTGGGCAGATGGACCTGACGGCCGAGCTGCAACGCCTCAGAGACATGCGACCCAAAGGGGCCGCGGAGAAGATCCGCAAGGCGTCCTCAATGCGGGTGCGGGTCATTCCGACTGATGAGGACCTCCAGCACTGGCTGGACCGCCTGGAGCCATTTCACCAATGGGTGTTCGGCTGTATCGCCACCTACGGCCTCCGTCCCCACGAGCTCTGGCACGCCGAGGGGATCGATCGCCAGGGCTGGATCAGCATTCCCGGCGACATGAAGACGAAGACCGGCGAGCATTTCGCGCCGGCAGTCCCGGAGGCCTGGGTGGAGCGCTACGGCCTAAGGGAGAACTGGGAGCACGTCCACGGCCAGCTCAATGCGCGCTGGACGGTGCGCTTTGCCGAGGTCTCCGGCGTGAAAATCGCCGTGAACAATGTGGCCGTCTCCAACTCCCTCTACAAGGAATTCCAGCGGAAGGGTCTGCAGAAGCTTTGGGCCCCGATCGCGGACGGAGAAGGGATGGATTGGGTTCGGCCGTATGACCTGCGTCACGCCTACGCCATTCGCTGTGCCACCTCGGTCGAGACAGCGGAGGCTTTTGACGACGACATGGCCACCTGGATGGGCCATGGCGTGGATGTGCATCGCCGCATCTATCTCCGCTGGCTGAGCTCCAGTCGGCGTAAGGAAGCGCTGCAGCGACGCAGAGGTCAGGGGGTGGCGGTGAACGCGATCCAGTCCCACACCGCACCAGTGGCGCTACCGGATGACATCACACCGGATCTTCTGGAGATGGCCCGCAAGCTGAAAGCGGCGGGTCTGGTATCGACCTCAGCGGGCTAACGGGTGACTTCATCTGGCTTGCGGAAGAGCCCGTCGAGGTAGTGACGCACGACCGGGTTCTCTTGGCAGCCCTGCTGAAAGAGGAATCCGGAAACGGCCGATTGCATCAGCCGGTATTGATCACATGGGGGTGGCGCTCAATGAAAGAAACCATCGCGTCGAAGAGATCGGCCGGCATTTGGTTTTCCACACTGATGTGTGGTGCCATTGCATCAGGAACCTCAGCCAACCACCACCTCAGAAAAAGCACCGACCCATCAGCGCACGGAGACCAGCCAAACGTCAAAAGAAAGGAATTGCGATCACAGCGAGATTGGACGCGAATGGACCTTGACGCGCGCGGGGCAGAGGCAGTCAAGACGAGGTCTAGATTTCCTCCTCCCACAGCCCCATCCGCGTCAGCCAGGCCTCCGATTGCTCAAAATTCCAGCCGTGATCGGCCTCCAGTACATCGGCGATGGCGACCATCAGGTCAAAGGCATGGCCGTCGTAGCCGCCGCAGCGCAGTGCCTTGAGCTGCAGGCTCTGACCCAATTGCAGTAGGTCCAGCTCAGCGAGCCAGTCACCCTGCTCGAAGGCCTCGAGGGTGTGCTGACAAGGCGCCGAGGCCTGGGGGAGATGGGGGGTGACCAGGGGCAGTAGAGCCCTGGCACCAAGAACGAGACGCTTGAAAAAGTCCATGCGGGACGAGGAAACAACCCAGAAGGGTTCCGTCCGCAATCCACTGTCCAAACCTCAACTCTTGTGCACCAGCGACCGCGAGGCAATGGGTGCTTACTCGGATTGCAGATGCCCGCAGGGTCAGTGAATCTGGAGAGACCAACACAAGGAGGCGCCACCGATGGCTGACACCCCACCCGAGCAGCACAAGAAGCACGCTGACTGCAGGCCCCTGCTCCAACAGTCTTCACCCAACCGTGGGCGGGTCGTTCAGCCGGGCATGTCGAGGAAGGGCATCAAAAGCCGCCTCACTCTGTACGCCTGACTGATCGACACTCCGTTTGCGCCGCCACAGGTGCCCCAGGAGATCAAAGCAACCCACACCTGGAACGTTCGGCCCCAGGTGCCAACGCCAGCAGCTTCGACCGATCATTGCCATTGGAATGGTGATTCACCCTTGACCCTCGGGCATTGCTCGGGGGTTTCTGGTGGCATGGTGCTTGTTCAATGTGGATGCCTGTGGTGAACATCGCTCACATGCGGGTGTGCATGGGCGGTTTGGGAATGCTCGTGTTCATGGGCATGCCAGAAGGGGTGATCGGTGTCCATCCCCTCGAGCTCCTGCGGGCTGTGCTCGTGCTCGTGGTGGAGATCGCCTGCTGCTAGGTCATGGCAGTGGCGATGGTCGTGGCGCAGCGCATGATGCTGATGCCAGTGGCTGTGTTCTTCCCTCAGCAATAGAACGACGCCTGACCCCATCAATCCGGCGGCAACACTCAGGTTCAGCGTGAAGGAATCACGCAGCACCACAAGCGCAAACAAGGCGCCCACAAAAGGCGCTGTGGAAAAGATCACGGCTTCCCGCGCTGCACCCAGATCCCGCAACGCCAGGAGATCCAGCCAGATCGAAAGGCCGTAGCCCAGTGCACCGACAAGCAGCAAGGCCGCGCAGACGGTGGCAGGTGGAAAGGGATGCCCCAGGACCCAGGCAAGAACGAGCATGGAGCGATGCACCCAGTGCCTTGACGGTGGCAATCTGAATCGGATCGCGCAGACTCAGGCGTTGGCTGAGGTTGTTGTCGATCCCCCAGGCCAGGGTCGCCAGAGCGATCAGGGCAGCTCCGGTGGCATTGACACCGCCGAGTGATCCATCCGAAAGAACGATGGCCCCAGCGATGGTGAGCGCTGCTGCCGCAGCGCCGCGTTTGCCGAGATGTTCACGCCCCACCAGAACAGCGATGGCCAGGGTGAAGACGGTCTCAAGGTTGAGCAACAGTGAACTCGATGCGGCTGGTAACCGCGCCAGGCCGTGAACCAGGGCAACGGGCCCGACGATCCCGCCCAGAAGGATCAACCCAGCCAAGGCAGGCGCATCACGCCGTTGGAGGGGGCTTTCATCCTGGGTTCGGCCTTTCATCAGCCGAACAATCGCCAGAGCCAGAGTCGCCCCTGCGTAGAGCAACCCGGCAATGCTCAGGGACGAACCGCTGGCCGTGAACGTACTGATCAGTGGGGCGCTGCATCCGAACAGCACGGCCGCAGCGAAGCCAGAGAGTTGACCGCATCTCAAGGATGCCATCGGTTTGATCGGGTTGCTGAACTTCACTCAGTTCTGGCTGCTGTCCTTGGAAGCATCCAGTGCGTTGCGCAACATCTGCGTGTTGCCTCTCAGGAGCACATCACCTTGACGAACACCCTGAAGGATTTCCGCTTGCCCCGCCGTTTGCTGGGCCACCACCACAGCAACCTGTTCCACAGCCCCCCGTTGATAGCGAAAGACCACCGGTGATCCATTGATCAGGGCAATGGAATCCTGCGGAACAATGAACCGTTGCTCGGAGGATGGGATCTGCACAAAGGCCGTGATAGCTGTTCCGATCGGTGGGAGTTGAGCATCAATAGGTTGCGCGCGGAGCAGCATCACGCGCCCGGCGGTTTGCGCATCAGGTGCCACAGCGATCACCCGTGCCTGCAGCGTCTGAGCTCCCGCTCGAACGCGCAGCAGCTGTCCGGTCCTGATGTTCGTGGCGAGTCCCGGTGACACGAGGAAGCGAAGCTCACCCCCTGTGACATCACTGATCTGGGCCACGTCTTCCCCCACAGACAGGACGGCACCGGGTGAGGTGCTCACAGCAGTGACCTGACCGGCAATTGGACTGCGAATCAACAGACGCCCTGAATCATCAGGCTTCCCTAGCGCTGAAGCCTTGGCAGCGGCTGCCCTGGCTGTCGTCGCGGCTGTAACGCTGGCGATGCGGCGGCTTTCCAGCTCCTGGGTCGAGAGTGCACCTTGCCGTGCCATGGGTTCGGCAAGGCGGTACAGGTATGCGAGCGAGTGCGCCGTGGCCTGCGCTGCATCGGCATCGGCGCGTACAGCAGCCGCATCAGCGCTTTGGACTTCTGCGATCGGTTCGCCAGCACGAACACGGGTGCCCGGTGACACCATCAGACGTAAAACACGTCCCGCCACAGGCATCCCCACGCTTGAGCGCGACGATGTTGCTGCTTCAACAAAACCAGTGATCGGACGTTCCGTGCCCGAGCTCAGTTCGGGGCGAACAGTGGTCAATCCCAATCGCCGAAGCTGGTCTTCGCTGAGAGCCACGCTGCCATTGGCATCCGCACGGTCCATCGCCGCAACCGATGGCGCAGAGACCGGCCGGCTGCTCTGGCGACCCACACCGATTCCAACCAGCAGAGATGCGGAGATCGCCAGAGGAAGAAGCACGCCGGGTTGGCGCAGGTGATGCGTGAGGTGGTTAAGGCTCAGGTTCATGACGGGAGAGAGGCAAGAGACGACGCCGAACCGTCGCGGGCGGGCAGCAGCCAATGGCCAAAGCGTGCATAGAGCGCCGGGAGCACCAGCAGGGTCAGGGCCGTGGAGGTGATCAATCCACCGAGCACCACCACAGCCAACGGTTGCAGGATTTCATTCCCGGCCCCGAAAGCGAGTGCAAGAGGCAAGGCTCCGAGTGCCGAGGAGAGGGCTGTCATCAGGATGGCGTTGAGGCGCTCCAGGCTTCCCTCACGGATCACCTCGCCCAGGGGTTGCCCTGCGCCGTGGCGGCGGTTGTAGTTGTCCACCAGCAACAACCCATTGCGCACGGCGATGCCAAACAGCGTGATGAAGCCGATCAACGAGGCGATCGATAGCACTCCTCCCGTGAGCAACACCGCCACCACACCTCCGATCAGGGCCAGGGGCAGGTTGAGCATGATCGCCACTGTGGCGGGCACTGATTTCACCGAAATCACCATCAGCACACCGATCACCACTGCGGCAACAGCGCTGTAGAAGACCAGAGACGCGGTTGCCCGCTCTTCTGATTCAAATTGACCGCCATAGCGAATGGTGTAGCCCTGAGGTAAACGCACATCCCGGGTGATGGTGCGCTGAATATCTTTCACCACACTGCCAAGGGGCCGACCGTTGACATTGGCCGAGACCACAATCAAGCGGGAAACATCTTCTCGGTTGACGATGTTGGCCCCCAGACCTTCCTCAACCCAGGCAACACTGCCGAGAGGAACGGTCATGCCATTGCTGAAGGCCACCGGCAACGAGCGGATGGCCTCCAGGTTCTGGCGAGCATTCTCCTGAAGCTGCACGAGCACATCGCTGCGCACACCCCCTTCCACCACGTGGCCCACCACCTTGCCGTTGAGCGCGATCTCCACTGCTTGCGACAGCTCCTCCACCGTGAGCCCGAGCGCCGCCGCGAGCGGGCGGTCGTAGTGGATCTGCACCTGGGGAATCGGCAGCTGCGGTTCCAACTGCAGATCCACCACTCCATCAATGGGTTTGATGGCCTTCTCCACCGCCTCACCGATGCGGCGCAGTTCGCCTAAATCGGTGCCGTAGATCTTGATTGCAATGGCACTGCGCACCCCCGAGAGCACTTCATCCATCCGATGGGAGATGAAGCCGCCGATGTTGGGAGCTACGCCGGGAAGCTTAAGAAAGGCTTGCCGCAGCTCGGCGATGGCAGCGGGCCGATTGGCCATGGCTTGATCGCTCAGTTCCACATCCACATGAGCCAGGTTCACGCCGGCCCCATCGGCATCACCGGGAGCGCGGCCCGTGCGCACCTGCACCCACTCAAACAAAGGGTTGTCTTGCAGGGAACGGGTCAGTGCAAGCCCCGCTCGGTTGGTCATCTCCAACGACACACCTGGATACAACACCATCGAATTCACCAATGACTTTTCGCGGAATTCCGGAAGAAAGACCCGCCCCAAGGCCGGCAAGATCAGGGTGGTTGCCACGATCAGGGCCAGTGCGATCGCCAGCACCCGCTGGGGTGAGCGCAGGACTAGATCCAGGATCGGGCGGTAGAGCCGCTCGGCCTGGTTAGCCAGCCAGGTGTTCTCCTCTGGCAGCTCCGCAGGCGCAAGCAGGATCGCGCACAACGCGGGTGACAGGGTCACCGCCACCAATGTGGAGGCCGCGATGGAGAGAAGATAAGCCAGGCCCATCGGCGCAAAGATGCGCCCTTCTACGCCGGTGAGCGAAAAGATCGGCGCAAACACCACCACGATGATCACGGTGGAGAACAGCACGGGCTGGCGCACCTCTACCGAGGTGTCGAACACCACCTGCAGGGGCGATTTGGGCGTGTCGCTGGCCCGGTTGCGGCGCAGCCCCCGATAGCAGTTCTCCATGTCGACGATCGAGTCGTCGACCACCGAACCGATCGCCACCACCAGCCCACCCAGGGTCATGGTGTTGATGCCCAGGCCCAGGCTCTTCATCAACATCAGGCCAATCAGCAGTGACAGCGGAATGGCGCTGAGGCTGATCACGGCGGCGCGCCAGTTCATGAGAAACAGCACGATCACCACCGAAACGATCACCACCCCCTGGAGCAGCGACTCGCTCACATTGCGGATGGCACTATCGATGAAATTGCTCTGACGAAATGTGGTCTGGACCTGTACATCGTTAGGCAGCGTGCGGTTCAACTCAGTCAGCCGCTGCTCCACCGCCCGAGTCACGGTGGGTGTATCCACATCGGGCTGCTTGATCACCATCAGCACAACGGCGGGATTTCCGTTGAAACTGGCATCACCGCGTTTGAGCGCCACACCGCGCTTCACCTGGCCCAAGGTGGAGAGCAGTACCGGGCGTCCCTGCTCGCTCTGCACCGCCGCATCGGCGAGATCACTCACCTGCGTAACCTGAGCCAGGGGGCGAATCAACCGCTCCTGGCCACCCCCGATCAGGAAGCCCCCAGGGCTGGTAGCCATCGCCGAGCCAACACCCTCCATCACCGCCTGGAGCGAGACAGCCTGAGCCTGCAGCTCCTGGGGATCAAGCAGCACCTGAAACTGCTGCTCATCGCCGCCGTAGATCGTGACCTGGGCGACGCCGGGCACCGCCAGGATTGACTGGCGGTAAGAGCGCAGGATCAGCTGCTGCAGATCCATGAGCGATGTGGCGCCATCGCCGGTCACCGTGAAGGCAACCTGCAGGATCGTGCCCAGTGGCGAGACCAGTGGGGAGACCTCGGGAGCGTCGGCGTTGGCGGGCAGCTGGGCGCTCACCTGTTGCAGCCGCTCCGCCACGGATTGGCGGGCGCGGTAGATGTCGGCGTTCTGGTTGAACACCACCTGCACCATCGACAAACCCGGCTTGGAGGAGGAGCGCACGGTCTCCACCCCGGCAATGCCATTCACTGCCGATTCGATCGGCAGCGTGATGCGGGTTTCCACTTCTTCCGGTGAGAGCCCAGCGGCGCTGGTTTGCACATCCACCTGCGGCGGCGCGAAGGGGGGAAACACATCCAGGGGCATCTGGCTCACCGCCAGCAGGCCCCAGAGGCTGATGGCGATGGCTGCGGCAACGATCAGCCAGCGGCGAGCGATCGAAAACCGCAGCGTTGTGTTGAGCAACCGCTCAAGCATCCGTCTTCCTGCGGCGGTTCAGCCAGATAGCCCCAGCGGTGAGTACGACAACCGCGCCAGCTGCCAGGGCGGGAATGGGTAGAGCGGACGGGCTCGCCGTCGCGCTGTCCTGTGGCGCAGCAGCTTTGTTATCTGCTGCCGGCTCAGCCTGTGGTGTCTTCTTCGATTCGGCGTACAGCGAGAGGGCGCCAGAGATCACCACCTCGTCGGTGGGATCAAGGCCCTCGGTGATCACAACCCGGTCACCCTGTCTGGAACCCGTCACCACGAGAACAGGGTCGTAGGTGGTCTGGGTTTGCACGAACAGCAGTGGCTTGCCATTCGCATCGACTAGAGCAGTGGAGGGAACCGAGAGCCCATCCGGCCCTTCTTCCGGCGTTGCCGTGGCCACCCCCAACAGGGCATCGGTTTCGGCGTTGCGGCGCACCTGGCGTGCGTCGCCCTGCTGCTGAAACTCATCGCCATGGCCCACATGGGCAAGAGCGAGGGGGGCTGCGATGGGGGAGGCCAGCAGAGCCGTTGCAGCAAGGCTGGCGCTTCCCGCCAGCTGGAGGATTCGTAGAAGCAAAGGCCTGAGGAAGCAGTGGATGGGCGGAGGATGGCGCAACCGGGATGAAAAACAGATGAAACCGGCTGCGCTCACTAGGATCTGAGCCTCGTTGATCCGCCACTCTGATGCCCATGCGGATCCTGTTAGTGGAGGACGAGACGGATCTGGCGGGATCCATCCAGGCCGTTCTGCAGGACCACGGGCATGTGGTGGATCACTGCGTCAGCGGCCAGGACGCCTGGGTGCTGCTTGGCAGTGATCAGGCCCGCTATGAGCTGGGGATTTTCGATTGGATGCTCCCAGACCTCAGCGGCCTCGATCTGTGTAGGCGAGCGCGATCGCGGGGCCTGGAGCTGCCGCTCTTGCTGCTGACGGCACGCGGCGACACAGCCGATCGGGTCGAGGGGCTGGATGCCGGCGCGGACGACTATCTGAGCAAGCCATTTGCGATGGAGGAACTTCTCGCACGGGTACGGGCGTTGCAGCGGCGTCATCCCAGCTATCGCGCACCAGTCCTGGAAGCCGGCTGCTTCCGGCTGGATCTCGCCACGGGGCAACTGGTCGTGACAACAGCCACAGCTGAGATGAGTATTGAGCTGTCCACGAAAGAGCAGCAACTGATGAGCTATCTCATGGATCACCCAGGTCAGGTGATTTCAGGCTCTCGCTTGCGCAACCAACTGTGGAATCTCCAGCAAGATCCCATCAGCAATGTTGTTGCAGCTCAAGTGCGATTGCTGCGGCGCAAGCTTGCTGCTCATGGGCTTGCTTCCCCGATTGAAACCGTCCCGAGTAAGGGGTATCGGCTGAATCCGCACGCTGCGGTGTTGCTGTGATGACCATCCGAACGCCGGCGCATCGCCTGTTGTTTCAAGCTCGATTGAGGCTGGCGGGACTCTCCTTGCTGGTGATGGGTGCACTCCTATACGGCGCGGGTTTCGCGATGGGAAGGCTGTTGCTGCAGAGCCAGGAGAGTGCGATCCGACGTGAACTGCAGGCTCTTGCCGGAACCCTGCACGACAGTCTTAAGCCTGTCCTGCCGCAGAGAGCCCGGCCCACATCCGCACTCGTTGCGGTTCTGCCGGGCCTCTGTATCGCAGGAGAGCCTTGCAAGGCACCAGATTCACTGGTTGAACGCCATGTAATCAGTGCCACTGATCCCGACCGCTACAAGCTGCGTGTTCTCGATCAAAGCGGTGCTCTGATCGCCAGCTCTCCCGGGACTCCGGAGGCTGTATCTCCAGCTGCGGATCAAGGTTGGCAGCTCACGCAAGAAGCATTCGGCCAGCGCTGGCTCACCTATTCCATCCATCTCCACCACTCCAACGGCAGCGGAGAACCGGTGTGGGGCTTCCTCCAGATTTCACGCAGCCTGAACGATCTCGATCGGGAAGCCCAACAGGTGTTGTGGTTGGGTCATGGTGTCTTTCTGAGTGCGCTCTTGGCGATCGGCGCGGCCAGCTGGTGGCTGGCTGGATTGGCGATCGCACCACTGCTAGAGGCCTATCAGCGTCAGGAGCAGTTCAGCGCTGACGTCGCGCACGAATTACGCACGCCTCTTGCCAATCTCTTGGCGTTGGTGGAGGCAGAACGCCCCACACGTTCCATGGTGGCTGAACAGCCGTCAATCCAGAGCTGGGATCGGGTGCTTGTCCAGGGCCGGCGCCTGCAGAACCTGATCGGCGACCTGTTGTTGCTCGCCAGCCTTGAACGACCCTGCGAGCGGGAGCCGGCAACGGTGTGTGATCTCGCCGAGATCACGGCCGATGTGATGGAGGATTTTTCAGAGACAGCTGCGGCTGCTCAGGTGAGCCTGATTCACACGTCATGGATGTCCAGTGCCAAGGTGCTTGGGGCGGAGACAGAACTCAGCCGGCTTGTGATCAATCTGCTGAGCAACGCGATGCAGCACAGCCCAGCAGGTGGCGCGATCGACGTCTCCCTGAAGCACCAGGGTCGCCATTTCCAGCTTTCAATCACCGACAACGGACCTGGCATCGCTGAGGAGATGCAGGGCCGAATCTTTGATCGCTTCACGCGACTGGATCCGTCTCGCTCACGCCTCCAGGGTGGCAGTGGGCTGGGGCTGGCCATCGCGCAAGCCATCGCCGTCCGCCATCGCGCAGCAATCCAGGTGCACTCCAGGACTGGATGCGGCAGCTGCTTCTCCCTGGAGATTCCGGCGGCTGAGCCACCCCATTGACTCTCCACCGACTGGAGTGTTTACGGTGGAAGCAGTCGCCGTCCTCCTGTGCCTCTGTTGATGCCTCCAGTCGCCGCCATACCTGTGCCTGCGGTGGTTTCCGCCTATCGCTCCCCAAGCTGTGGCTGCTGCAAAGGCTGGCTGGACCACCTCAGGCAAGCCGGCTTCACAGTGAAGGACTACGTGACGAGCAACCTTGCGAGCATCAAGCAGCGCTACGGCGTTCCACCTCAGCTGCAGTCCTGTCACACCGCCCGGATTGGGGGTTACACGGTTGAGGGTCATATTCCAGTGTCGGCGATTCAGCGGCTGCTGAAGGAACGCCCACAGGTGGCCGGAATTGCCGTACCCGGTATGCCGCTCGGTTCGCCCGGCATGGAATCACCGTTCAAGACAGAGAGCTACACGGTGTTCACCTTCACCGAATCCGGCCGGACCCAAGCCTTCCAGACGATGGAGGGTGATGGCTAAGCCGGAACTCAGCGCTGTGCGTCTATACAGGATGGAGACGCCCGAGCATGCCTGTCCGTGGGGGCAGCGCGCGCTTCAGCTCCTGCGCGCCCAGGGGATTCCGTTTGAGGATCATCCTCTGCGCAGCCAGGCGGAGGTGGAAGCCTTCAAGCATGCCCACGGTGTGACCACCACGCCGCAGGTGTTTGCCGGCGCGGAGCGCATTGGGGGCTACACCGAGCTGGCGAAACGGCTTGGTGTCACCGCGGAAACAGCAGAGGTGTCCTACGCACCAGTGATCGCTGTGTTCCTGAGCGCTCTGTTGATCAACCTGGCATTAGGGGGCGAAATCCGGGGCTACATGGGCCTGGCGATCTGCCTGTTGGCGATGCTCAAGCTGATGGATATTGCGGCATTCGCTGCAAGCTTCCGCAAATATGACCTGCTCACGCAGCGTTGGCAGGCCTGGGGAAAACTGTATCCCGCTGTTGAGCTATTGGTGGGACTTGGGATGCTGCAATCGGCCGAGAGTATGGGCCTTGAAGCTGTGATTGGCGTGACAGCAGTGCTTCTCGGTGTGATGGGCATGGTCTCCGTCGGCAAAGCCGTGTTCGTCGATCACCTGGCACTGAACTGTGCCTGCGTGGGCGGCAACTCCCGCACACCGCTGGGGGTGGTGAGCTTCGCTGAGAATCTGATCATGGGGCTGATGGGTTTGGCGATGTTGATTCAGCCAGTGATGGCTCTTGCTTCTGGGGGTGCGTTGTGATCAGCCGGCGCTCCTTTCTCGCCCTGGCAGCCGGTGGCACTGCAGCAGCCTCAGTCGCGGCTCTGCGCCATGACTGGGCCGCAGATCCACGGAGGAGCATCAACGCGGCGGCGACGTCGCCAGTGCGCTCTCAAGCTGGCCTGCTGGAGCTGGATCTGGTAGCGCAGGAAACGTCCATCAGCATCCCTGGCACATCAGGACGGGCACTCACCTACAACGGCTTACTCCCTGGCCCCCAGCTTGAACTGCAGCCTGGTGATGCGGTGCGGATCCAGCTGCACAACCGCCTGACTCAGCCAACGAATCTGCACTACCACGGCCTGCACATTCCACCCAGCGGAGCAGCCGACAATGTGTTCCTGAGGGTTGCTCCTGGCCAGCGACAGAGCTACAGCTTCTCCTTGCCGGACAATCACCCGGCGGGCCTCTTCTACTACCACCCCCATCACCATGGAACGGTGGCTGACCAGGTGTTTGGTGGCCTGGGTGGTGCGCTGCTGGTGAGAGGCGATCTCGATCGCGTCCCTGAAGTGCAGGCGGCCCAGGAAGAAGTGCTTGTGCTCAAGGATCTTCCAGCCGCCAACCAGCGCTCCGGTTCTGGTGTGATGCTTGGCCGAGAAGGCTCGATTCTGAGCGTGAACGGCCAGGTGAACCCCGAGCTGCAGGTTACAGCCGGCGGCTTGCTGCGCCTACGCCTTCTCAACGCCTCCAATGCCCGCTTCTGGCGACTGGCGCTGGAGGGTCACACCATGCATCTGATTGCCACTGATGGTGGTGCACTGGAGCAACCACTGCCGTTGCAGGAGTTGCTGCTGGTGCCCGGCGAGCGTGCCGATGTGTTGGTGCAGGTGGCTCCCGAAGGTGGTCGGTTTCGCTTGAACAACCTCCCCTACAGGCGCCTGGGGCGCCCAATGATGGGCGGCATGGGTATGGGCATGGGTATGGGCATGGGTATGGGGAGAGCGGTGTCTGGCCAGGAACAAGCTGATGTCATCGCAACGGTGAGCACCAATGGCGTTGTAGCGCCGCAGCCTCTGCCGCAGCAGCTCTTAGCGGTGGAGGAGCTCCCCAGCCCGCTGCGTACGCGCCGATTTGTGATGAATCACGGCATGGCACCAGGCATGGGCATGGCCTTTTTGATCAACGGCCAGAGCTACAACCATGGGCGCATTGACACGCGCGTGCAATTGGGAGACACAGAGGACTGGGAGCTGCTGAACACAGGCGTGATGGATCACCCCTTCCATCTGCATGTGAATCCGATGCAGGTGATCAGCCGCAATGGCAGGCCTGAGCCCTACCGGGCCTGGCGGGATGTGGTGCTGGTGCGCCCTGGCGAAACCGTGCGCGTGCGCACCCGCTTCAGCGACTTTGCTGGCAAGAGCGTGTATCACTGCCACATCCTCGATCACGAGGAGCTCGGCATGATGGGCAACATCTTGATCGAAGCCTGAGCACTGCGCTGATCGCGCAACGCATCAACGGCCGCCGCAGCGCTCCCAGGTGTTCAGCATCGTGTTGAGTTCGGCTTCCAGGCTCTGTAGTTCGTGGACGCGCTGCTGAATCTCGGTGAACTTGCCGCGGATCGTGGCCTGGAGATCGTTGCAGGTGCAAATCCCGGATCGCCGTGCACCCAGCACAGTGCCAACCGTCGCCAGCGGTAGATCCATGGCCCGCAGACGGCGGATCAAGGCCAGCTCGGCAAACACCGAGTCGTCGAACAGGCGGTAGCGCCCATCAGAGCGCGCCACCGGCTGGAGCAGGCCCTGGTCGCAGTAGAAGCGGATCGTTTTCACCGAAACGCCACTGCGCTCCGCCACCGCACCGATCTTGAGCAACGCATCCGAAGCCGTCACGGGGATTGACTCTCCTGTAAGGGGAGACCAGACACTATCTGGACTCGTGCTGTCCGACTTGCGTCGCCTTCTTCCTCTGGTTGCCTTTGCCTCCCTCTGGCTACCGGCCGTGTCCGTGGCACAGCCGGCGATGGATCACTCAGGTCACGATCACAACCACGACCACCATCAACGGCAACCGAGCCAACAGCCGCACCATGGGCATGACCATTCGGTGGGCCCTGCAGGCAGCACCTACGACCTGCGCTGGATCGACGCCATGGTGCAGCACCACATCGGTGCGCTGCGCATGAGTGAATTCGTATTCAACATTGGTTCACCGGGCGTGGGAGCCCTGGCCAACGGCATCTGGAATGAGCAGAGCAATGAGATCAAGGCGATGGGGCAGTGGCGCAAAGCCTGGTATCCCCAGGCTCCGGTGTATCCAGTGATGCTGCCTCCCGGTGGCAATCCCAACAGCCTGGAAGCCCTGCGGCGGATGAGCGCCGCACAGATCACGGCGATGCAGATGAGCGGATCGGCCCCCAGCCCTGAAACCCGGGTGAACTGGTTTCTTGAGGGCATGATTCAGCACCACGGCGGTGCACTGGAGATGGCGCACGACGCCCTGGATAAATCCACCAACCCCACAATCCTGCGGCTGGCGCGCCAGATCATCGTGACCCAGCGCCGCGAAATCATCGAGCTGCGCCGCATGCTTCGGCGTGACGGTCTCAACAAACCGGCTTACTACAAGTACGACGCTCTGTTTTCACTGTGATCAGCCCAGTCCCCCAGCGCTGCACCATTGTCACAGTGCTGCTCAGCGCCACACTGCTACTTCCTCAAGCCAGCTGGGCCCACTCCAAGGGGCTCTACTCGACCCGATCCGAGACCGAGCAACGGGCCAAGCAGCTCGGCTGTGATGGGGTGCACGACAACAACGGCCGCTGGATGCCCTGCAGCAACGAAGCGATGCTGCACAAGGAACTGCGCGAGGAGTGACGCCCATGCCCCGCTCTCTGCAACACCGGGCTCGGCGGTTGCATCGACTGCTCGTTCCACTGGCAGCGGCACCGCTGTTGCTCACGGCCGCCAGCGGCTCGCTTTACAGCCTCCTGCTGGAGCAGGGCGTGGATGCCTTCTGGCTACTCAAGATTCACACCGGACGCTTCGGACCGTTGAATCTGCAGCCGTACTACTCGATTCTGCTCGGCATCTTCACTCTGGTGGTGATCCTCTCCGGGCTGAGTCTCTGGTTCTCAAGGCCGAGGCGAGCCTGAACCACCGAGATTGCCAACCCAACGGCAGCTCTACAACATCAACCGTTCTGTTCTCCCGGCTCGGGATTCACCAGTGCGAGGCGACAGCCCGGGAAGAGCTCCTGGCCGTTTCCCAGTGCTTCCTCGCGGCTGTCGGCCTCGATCCGCACGGTGGTGGTGCCATCGGCGGAGTCGATCAGCAGTTCGTAGAGCAGTCCCATGGCAGCCGTATCCACTGGGGGCGTTATAGAAACTCTGCTGCTTCTTGTCGCCCTGAGGAGGGGCATCTACAGCAAAAAGCCCCGAGCCATAGCCCAGGGCGGAGGAGAGCCAGAGGTCTGCTGTCAGGCGTCAACCCCTGCCGGCTCTGATGTCCCAGAATGCCGCGCCGACGCTGTAGCTGGCGATCCCGATTTGCTGTTCGTAGCTCTGGCGTGCCTTGAGCTGGCACTCGATCTCTTTGCAGCCGATCGAATAGCTCCATTGCTTACGGCCGGCGCGGCGGTTGAGCACCAGATCGGGAGTGATCTGATAGCCCTGGCCGTCTTTGCCGGCCGGCAGATGGGAGCGCAGATCACCGCGCAGGTGCGCCAGGCGCAGTTGTTCATTCAGTTCTTTCTGCTCGTGAGCCAAGAGCTCCTGCTGGTGCTTCACCTCAAGCAGGCGGGAGACACAGGTGGTGATGGACTCGGCGGAGAAGCGAGGGTCCTCCACTCCAGCTTCGGCTGGGAGGACACCAGCTGCTGCCAGGAGTACGAGAGCCTCAGCTGAGCCGGGGCTGGGTTCACCAAGGACAGGGGCGGTCAAGGTTGCAGTCATAGATCTCTCTGTGGTGTGTTCAGCGGACGATGGTCTGGATCTGATGGAGGGCTTCGATCAGTTCTGAGCGGCGCAGGAGTTCGATCGGCGCCGGCAGCGAGCTGCGATCGATCGGATAGCTGCGCAGCAGTGAACGCAGTTCAACGACCGACAACTCATCCCAAAGGCCGTTGCCGCGGGGAGCTGGCACCGCCACCGGAGCCACCGCCGCAGTGGGCTGGTTGAGTTGGCTCAACAGCTGCGTCAGGCCCGTGATCGTCTGGAGCAGCGTGCGCTGGAGATCGAGTTGCTCAGGTTGCTGGCGGCAGGAGCAGCCGTGGGTGGAGATGGGATGCGACATCAGACGACGACCTGATAGACGACAGAGGGGGTGTGGAGCTTGCGCTCGCTCTTGGGGCAGTAGGCCTCCCATTCGGCAGCGAAGGGATAGGGCTCAATGCCGGACACGTCCTGCAGGTCGACCTTCATCCCGTCGATGGTTCCGGGTGTCACCACATGGACGTTCTGGGCGGCCTTGCTGCAGAAGTTCAGACCTGCTTCTGAGTAGGCGTTGCTGCCCACCAGGGAGGCGTTGCGGGCGTGGTAGTCGCCGATCGCGCTGGCGTGCAGGTGACCAAAGAGGGTGAAGTCCACCGTGATGCCCTGGGCGGCGTACTTGCCGGTGATCTCTTGAACCGACTTCTGCACGTTCGCGCCGATCTGGTGGCCGTGCAGGCAGAGGAAGGTGCGGCCCAGGACCTCAAAGAGCAGTTCATTGGACCGGAAGCCCTTGAACGCAATGCCATCGGCGCCGGCAAAGCCGCGCTTGAGGATCTCGTAGATCATCAGGTCGTAGCTATCGCTGGCAAGTTCATCGCTCCAGCCGAGCTCTTTGTTCACGCGGCTTTCATTGCCGGTGATGCCATACACCTCGATCTCGAATTGCTCGCGCAGGTCGAGCACAAAGGCCCGCAGGATATCCACCGCACAAAGGGTGGCTTTGGAGCGATTCGTGGCATTGCTCAGCAGTTCATCCAGGCGACGATCGCTGTTGAGGAAATCGCCAAGACAGGCGATCACAACCTTGCGGGCGCCGTAGCTCTTGCCCAGTTGTTTGACGCGGCTGGCCAGCTTGGCGAGGCGCTGTGCGGCAATCGAGAAGTCATAGCGATTGGAGGGGAGATCAACCCGCTCGTTGAAGTGCAGATCGCTGAGCTGCACGATCAGGACCGCATCGCGGGACTCCGGAATGCTCCGCAGGGTGAGACCGCGGCTAAAGCTCTGTTCCTCAAGCCGGGCACAGAGCTCCCGTGCGTAGGCCGTCACTGCGTTCTCAACGCGGGCGTGTTCACGGAAGGCCTTGCGCTCAATCCGGTTGGTATCGGCCTGAGCCTGGCGGGCCTTGGCAAGGCGCACGTTGAACTGCAGCAGTTCGCGGTCGGGGTCTTGAACGCAAGGATGTTTGACTACCTGGCGCTTGCGATTGCGGGTTCTGCGTTCTTTGTTTAAGCCCATAGAGACATGCAGGTGATGAAGGCTACCGGCAGTGCTTTGTTGCACTCAGGGGTGCCTAGATCTGCTGCAGTTCATGCAACGGAATCGGCCGTTGTCCGCAGGCGCAGCGACAATCGAGCCAGCGCTCCAGCGGGACCTCGAGCTGCTCAGCAATCTCTGGATCGCTGAGGCCTTGGGTGACGTACTTGCGGGCCTTGATCCAGAGCTCCCGCAGGCGGTGGCTAATGCGCACTGAGAAGCCGGTATCGCGGAAGTGGTGCAGCAGCTCGCCCTTGACCTTCGGGACGAGATAGCTGGAGGGGCGATGGCCCCGGCTTGGATCAAAGTCCACGGCCCCCTTGCAAAGGCCCTCGTAGGCCGGTCCGATCAGCTCCTCGACGGCGACCGACCACCGGCGGGCAAAGCGCTGTGCCTGTTGATGGGCCAAGCCCAGGTGCTCACAGGCAAAGGCGCGCTGGGCGCTCGTCATCGGACGGCGCGGGCGTCTTGGCATTCATCCGTTGTGCAGGTGCGAGAGGCTATGGGCACCGCTGGGCTCGAGTCGCCCCACCAGCACCGCGCGTAGGGGTGTGGGGGCCAATAGCTGAACAATCAGTGCCAAGGCGATGCCGATGACACTGCCGCGGGTGAACCAGGGCATGGGTGCAATGCAACTCCCCAAGGGTTCCGCAGACCAGCGCAGCCCTGAAAGGGGAAAAGATCCTGTGGCTTGCAGCACAGGCTCTGAATCTGCCTGCGCTTGCCCCAAGCACCTGCCCACAGCTGTGCTGCCTTGATCCCACGGCTGTGGCAGCTCCAGGCCACAGCCGTGGGCTGCACTGGGGTTTGAACCGGAGCGAGAACCCAAGCAGTGATGCCAACAGGCCATGAACACACAGGTTCTTCTCACTCACCACCACCGCGAAGCCATGGCAAATGCCGCCGCCCGTGGCTTCTGGATGCCCCTGGAGCTGCCCGATGGCCCGCGCGCTGAGCTGATGTATCTGACATCGCTCAGCCAGGGAGACAACAGCATCAAGCAGCTGCTTGAGATCACCAGCCTTGAGCCCTGGCGAGAAGGCGATGGCATCACGCGCTGGCTGCCCTTCACGGGCCAATGCCTTGACCTACCGCGACCCATTCCCCTGGGTCAGCGCCGGCATCTGGCTGGATGGCTCCCGCGCAGGCGCACGGCATGCCAGATCATCGCGCTGGATGTACTGCTTGAGGCCGACTGCCTTAGCGACTTGCTTGTAGGCAAGGCTCAGCGGAACGGAGGAGGTCGCCGCTGCGCAGCACGCCCTGCTCCAGCCCCCAGCTCAGTAGGTCCCGTTGCCCGCGGCTGCCTGTCTTGGCGTACAGCCCACTAAAGCGGCGTCGAATGGTGTCGCACCGCACCTGCAGTAAGGCCGCCATCTCCGTTGTCGTGCGGCCTGCAGCGAGCATCCGCAGGAGCTCCTGCTCACGGTCGGTCAGAACTGCTCTGCACTCGCCGGCCTGTTGCAGGCGCGCCGCAAAGGCTGGGTCTAGCCAGCTGTTGCCACGCAGGAGGCAGGCCATGGCTTGAAGCAGTTGGCCCTCGCCCGTGCGTTGGCTACAAATCAACCCCTGGGGAGCGCACTGCCAAAGACAACGCAGCCGCTCGTCGCTGACCCGCTCATCCAGGCCAACCAGCACCTGCCGGATCGGCGGGTGCTCTCTGTTGTGGCATCGCGCCGTGAGCAGGGTTTGTGCGCCGCCGCCTGGATAGAGGTCATCGCAGAGCAGCAGTGCAGGGCGGCCACTGAGGGAGGCTCCACTGATCCATTCAGCTGGACTGAGCAGGCGGAAGGACAGCGGCTCTAGCAGCAGCGCAGCGGTGGAGATCAGCCGTTGGTTAGGGCTGCAGACCAGCAGATCCCAACCGCCACTGAGATCGGCTACGGCCTGCTTAAGAACCTGGAGGGAAGCAGGCGGGTTCTCTGTCCCCATTGCTTCTGGATCACTGGTCTTGCTTTAGCGCTGCGGCGCGCAACTTGCCCAGAGCCTGTTGCTTAAGACCTTGAATCTCCTCTGGGCTCATGCCAGGGAAGGAGCGGCGCAGTTGAGGTGGAGTGAGGCAGGGCTGGCGCAAGTAAAGGTTGCGAATCGCCCGCAGTTCCAGCGGCTCCAGCGCAGATAACCAGCGCTCGAGGGACGCGAGTGATTGATCCTCACGCTGCTGATCGCCCTGTTCTCGGCTGATCTGCTGCGAGGCCCGCACTAACAAGGAGAACCCTCGATCGCTCTCCTCCTCCTGGACGCCCTGATCGAGGGAGTCCGTCAGCGTTCCGCGCCATTGCTGCAACAGTTCAGCCAGCTGGCTTGGCTTGAGTGCCTTGCCGTTGAAGCGCAACTGAGCCGCCAGCCACGGCAGCGAGGGCGCCGAACCGGTGTTGGCTTGGTGTTGCTCAATCAAGCGCTGTGCCTTGAGCATCAGACCGGCCTTCTCCGCCGGAAAACGAATCATGCGCCGGCCGCGCTGCAGGAATTCAGAGAAGCCGCGCTGCAGCCAAAAGCTGGCGTAGGTCGAGAACCGGTAACCCTTGGCCGGATCGAACTTTTCAGCGGCCCGCACCAGATTCAGCGCCGCTTCCTGCATGGCATCAACGGTGCCCTCATCGCGCAGGGGCAGCAGATGGCGGTTACGCCGCCAGGTGTGACTGACGAGCCGCAGGTTGTGTTGGACCAGCTGATCGCGTGCACGCAGCGCGCTGCGGCGCACGGGCTTGGGGGCATGATCCGGACCATCGGGATGCTGCTGCCAGCGTTGGATCCGGCGGGAGAGCTCGAGCACGGTGCGCTCACTGAGGGGCTGATGACGGCTGGCGGACTGCAACCAGGCATCAACGGAGGAGGTCAGGCAGGGTCGACGGGGGGCCATGGCAAGGACGCAACTGCGCGGAGCATTCCCCGTATTTCCACGGTTGCGCTCACCACTGCAGTTGGGTTATGGCAGCGGTGTCTGCTGTGCCCCAGGGATGAGGCCTGTCGTGCCCTGCGGGTGAGGGCTGGTGTGCCTCACTTCTATAGAGAGAAGAAAAAGAAGAAGAAGAGAACACCAGCGGCTGGGGTCCAGGGGGCTCCGCAGGGAAGACGTGCGGTGCCCATAGCCTCTGCCGTCACGACAGGAGCAGGACCTCCTGATCCGGTATGCAATTTTTCTGCGTTCGAACGCAGGCGATCCAACAAACCCACCAGGCCTTGCTGCAGCTCCAGGGGCGGCGCCGCGGATCCAGCAAGCCCAGCCGAGCCCTGCGCGTCGCCAGCCTCTATGGCCACCTGCAGTGGCGTGCACGCCCAACGGGAGTGGTGTGCTTCGCGATCCGCGAGCTGGCGGAGGCCTGGCATCTGCAACCGCGTCTGTTGCGCGACGACCTGGCGGACCTGCAGGCGATGGGCTGGCTGAGTTACAGCACAGGGCCCCAGGGCACACGGGCAGAACTGCACCGCCAAGGGAGCTCCACGCCTGCGCCGCAGCGCTCGATTGAGCTGAAAGCACCGAGCGATCTGGTGGAGCAGTTTGCGGCGACCTACAACCGCCACCGCCCCGGCAGCTGGCCGGCCTATCAACCCAAAGGCGCCGTGCTGCTCCCGCGGCTGCAGCGCGCCATCCGCTACGCCGGCTCGCCCGAGTCGTTGTGGGAACGAAGCGCTGCGGCCCTCTCGGAGATGCCTTCCTTCTGGCGCGAGACCTACCCGAACGGACGCAGCGGCAGCGATTGCATTGCGGCGCTGTTGAGCGCCGATCGCAAGGCAGCTGGTCTGGGCCCGGAGTTCTGGCATGTCTTCACCTGGGGCGCAGGGGCCTGCGGGCGCGACGCGGATCTCGAGCGTGCGCGGCGCCTGTTCCTCTGGGACGGCCACCAATGGCGAGGCCAGGGGATCGAGGCGCTCAAGCTGCAGGCCGCTGAGAAGCAGCGACTGATCGAGCGGCTTGAGGCCGAGGGCCACGGGCCAACAGGGAGCGCTGCGCTCCAGTTCCAGCAACCCGCAGAGATGTATTGAGCGATGGCAGATCTGAATCGGCCGGTTCCGGGAGGCTTTGACCCGGAGGTGGTGCAACGCGCCATCGACAGCGGTGCCTTGCTTGAAACCAGCGGCGGCCTGATCGCCGCAGAACCGCTGGCGCTGCCGTCAGGGGTGGATGGAGAGGCGCTGCTCCTCCATGAGAAAAACCTGCTGGCAGCGGTCCTGCGCGGGAGCGGCGACCAGAAGCAGCGCTGGGGGCAATTCCGCCGCGCCATTGGTCTGCGCTTTGACGAGGCCGTGCCCGCGGGCCTCTGGCTTGATCCCGGGCATCGGGCCCTGGCGCTTGAAATTGATGCGCTCTATCGCGGTGAGCGCGACCTGGCGCTGCTCAACGCCCACTCGATTCGTGAGGGCCTGCAGCAACGGGCCCTGGATGGTCGCTTCCGCGGCTCAATCCAACAGCTTGAGACCACGCTCTCTGCGCTACTGGACTGGGGAGAGGACGGAGCCCCCCACCCCGAGCTGGAGTTCGAGCTGGCCTGTCAGCTGTTCCAGAGCGCCAAGGCCCGCGCGCTCTTTTACCCGGGCCTGCGGCGGCTGTTGGGCCGCGAGCGGTGCGATGGCGCGATCGACAGCGAACTGGAGCAGTGCCGTGCGCTTTTGAACGAGGCCACCGCGATTACGGCGGGCCGTTTTCGCCAGAGCATCGCGGTCTGCAGCGCCAGCGATGCGGCCAGCGAAAGCATTGCCCTGGCCTCACTGCCGCAGGAGCAGCGCCCAAAGCCCATCTCCACCGGCATCCCCTCGCTGGATATGGACATGCGCGGCGGGATCCTGCCGGGCACCGGCGAGAGCACCTGGGTGTTGGCGGCGCGATCGGGTGTGGGCAAAACCACGCTGGCGATTGCAGCGGCGATGGGCCTGGCGATCAATGGGGCCTCGGTGCTGGTGCTCTCCTGTGAGCTCAGCCGGCGCGCGATCGGTGCCCGCTTGCTCTCGCACTACTGCCGCCGTGCGGCTGGGAGCTATCGCTCGAGCTACTGCACCAATGACCTCGAGGGCCGTGGTCGAGTCATTGAGGGCCCTGAGCTCGAGCAGCTGCGGGGGTGGGCCGCGCAGTTCTCAGAGGGCATCGCGCCCAATGGGGCGCCGATGGGAAAGGTGCTCTATCAATCCCAGTTCGCTGCCACCGTGGAGGACTTGGCGGCTTTGGTGGAGGACTGCAAGAGCGCCCATCCGGATCTGGCGGCGGTGGTGCTCGATCACTTCCACGCCATGGGCCCAACCGCCGGCTACGGCAGTAACACCACGGCAGAGCTAGCGGCGCGGGCGATGGCGATCAAGGCGATGGCCGGACGCTGCGAGCTCGATGCCTTTGTGGTGGCCCAGCTCAACCGCGGCGCCTATGGCAACCCCACCGGCCCGGATGTTTCTCACCTGGCGGGGACCTCAGAGCTGGAGCGCTACGCCTCGGCGGTCTGGCTGGTTGATCGCCCCAAGCTCGATGAGTTCAGCCCGGCTAAGCCTGGTGTCCTGGAGGTGCACCACGGCAAGTTCCGCCATGGGCAGATGGCGGGCGGCAATGACCTCAGCAAAACCACGATCCGCCTGGACCGGGGCCATTGCTTCTTGGAGGCCGATGAGGGCCGGCGGGTGTTCAACGGCTCGGACCTTTATCCGGGGGTCGAATGTCTGTGATCACCCCGGCGCTGCTGGAGCAGGTGCGCGAGCGCGCCCGCGTCGTCGATCTGTTCAGCCCCGCAGAGCTGCGCAAGGCCGGATCGGAGTACATCGCGTCCTGCCCGTGGCATGAGGACCGGCGGCCCTCGCTCACCGTGAGCCCGAAGCGCAACCGGGTGCACTGCTTTGTCTGCGGCAAGGGCACCGATGCCATCGGCTGGCTGCAGGACCGGCAGGGGTTGAGCTTTCAAGAGGCAGTGCTCGAGCTGGCCCGCCGCAGTGGCGTGAACGTGGCCGACGGTGACGCCGAGGCCCAGGCGCGCTTTGAGCAGGCGTGGCGCGAGCGCAGAGCGTTGATGGCCAAGCGCAGCGAGCAGCGCACCCAGTTCCACAAGGAGCTCGAGCGGCAGCTGGAGCAGGGCGGTGACGGGGCGGACTACCTCAAGAGCCGTGGCATCAGTGCCGAGACGGCTCGCAGCTGGCAGCTGGGCTTCGCCGCTGGCCGCTTGATGCTGCCGCTCAATGACGCCTCAGGGCAGACCGTGGGCTTCTGCGGCCGGGCGACTGATAGCCAAGAGCCCAAGTACCGCAACAGCGCTTGCGATCTGCTGTTTCAGCGCAATGGCCTGGTCTTTGGTTTGGATCAAGCCGCGGACGCGATCCGCAAGGAAGGCACGGCGTTGCTTGTGGAGGGACCGCTGGATGTTCTCCAGCTGCACCAGGCCGGCTTCCGCACTGCCGTGGCCTGCCTTGGCACCAGCGTCTCGCCGCTGCAACTGCAACTGCTCCGGCGCCAGGGGATGAAGCACCTGTTGATCGCTTTCGATGGTGATCAAGCCGGCCAGAGCGCCACGGAGCGCTTGATCGAGCAGCTGCAGCCGCAGCTGGTGGCTGGGGGCTTGAGCGCTTCTGTGCTGCAACTCAGTGGTGGCGTCGACGTCGACGCCCTGATCACCAGCGAAGGCCCAACAGGCGTTCAGGGCTTGCTGGCGAGTGCGCGCCACTGGCTCGATTGGCGTCTGGAGCGGCTGCTTGCGCCATTGCTACGGGGCGATGGAGGAGTGCCGCTGGAGACGCTGCAGGCGGTGGAGCGAGAGGTGCGCTCCTTGTTTGAGCCCTGGCCCGATGGGGTGTTGCGCCAATCAGCGCAGACGCGCCTGACGCAGGCCCTGTCGGGTGGAGGGCTGCCGCACTGCGATCCCATGCTCCACAGGCAGGGCTTGAGCACGGCGCGGCAACGGGCCGAGCGGCGTGCCTTACGGCTGTTTATCCATGCCCCAGAGACCCGCGAGCTCGTGGGCGCTCTGCAGTTGCAGGACCCGGCCTGCCGCGCCGCGCTGGATTGGCTGTCCAACCTCGCCTTGCTCTCGCTCGAGGGCTCGATCGCCGCCCTGGCCATGCAGCTGGCCGCTGCGCTGCCTGCGGCGGTGGCGGCTGAGATCAGCGGCGCAGCGGCGCCGGGTCCAGAGCTGATCGCTCTATTGCAGCGCCAGTCCCAGGCGGAACTCGAGGCCCTCTTGGATGCACTCGAGCCGGTCGCTGAGGCCGTGCCCTAGGCGGGACAGGGCAGAGCGGCCGCCGCCGTGGTGCCGCCAGACCGCGGGGTCTTCCTCTCCACCAGTTGGCGGATGGAGCCCTCGATCACCGCTGTTGTCTCGGAGCTCTTCTATGACGGGCGCCTTGAGGCGAGCCGTGGCAACGCCGCCAACGCCATCCAGTGGGCCAGACCTTGCCTGTCTGCATCTGGGCGTTCCCTACCTGATCGCGGCTTGGTGTTTGAACCGGTGCACCACAGCGGCTGCAGCGTGACCAGTGAGGCCGAGATCGAGCGGATCGATCAGATCGTGTCTGCACTGCTTGGTGGGTCGTACACCCATGCCAAGGGCAGCGGCACGCTCAGCTCAGAAGAGATCCTGGTGATCGCCCCTTACAACGTGCAGGTGAACCGCCTGCGCCAGCGCCTAGACGGCAAAGCCAGGGTGGGCACGGTGGACAAGTTCCAAGGGCAGGAGGCACCGGTTGCGATCCTCTCGCTGACAGCCAGTAGCGGTGACGATGCTCCACGGGGTCTGGGCTTTCTGCTCTCGCCAAACCGCCTGAATGTGGCGATCAGCCGGGCCCAGTGCCTCTCGATCGTGGTGGGCTCCCCTGGATTGACGAGCGGCTTGGCGAACACGATCGAAGAAGCGGAGCAGATCAACCGGTTGTGCCGGATTATTCAACGCAGCGGATCATGACCATCAGGAAGCTCATCTGCGAACCCGTTCTGGGGGCGCTTCTACCCCTGGGACTCATCGTTTCTCTGGGCCCAGTCGCGATAGCCCAGCAACCGGTCCAACCCCTCACAAAAGTGGGAGGGTGCCCGCTCGGCTACTACAGCTCCGGCAGCTACTGCGTGCCCTCGAAGAGCGGGAATACCCGCGGAGCATTGGAGAAAACCGGCAACAGCTGCCCGCTGGGTTTCTACAGCTCAGGCAATTACTGCGTCAGCAGCCCAAGCAACAACCGGGAGGCGATCCAGAAGCAGGGAAACTCTTGCCCGTTGGGTTGGTACAGCTCTGGCAGCTACTGCGTGAAGAGCCGCTGACGGATCCAGCGGCAATCATTCGCAGCGGAGAGGATCAATCCTCTTCTTCGGCACCACCCGCTGGGATCAGCTTGATCTGCTTCCGACCTAGTTTGATCTCAAACTCATCTCCAGGCTTGAGATCGAGCATGGCGGTGTAGGCCTTGCCGATCATGAGATTGCCATTGAATTGAACACGGGTTGTGTAGCTGAGCTTGCGGCCACCTTTGCCCCGGCCGGCGCCGTCGTTGCCGAGGCTGAGGCCCTTGGCTTCCAGCAGGGCCTCATAGAAGGCGGTGAAGTTCAGACGCTCACCGCCATCCTTCTTGGTGCTCACGTATCCGCAGCTCCGCACCACATCGGATTTGGAGACATCGCCCAGCTCTTTGACTTTGGCGAGCAGATCAGAGCCGGTGAGCATTGGCAGAGATAAGACTTAAGCAGTAGCTATCGCCCCGCAAGGCATAGCAGTGAGCTCAGATCGCTGATTGCAACCATCAAAAAAGGAGGCCTCCTCAGACCTCCTTAAGCGTGCAGTAGTCATCCTCTGCAATGTGGCGGTTCTAACGCCTCTGGCCATGGATTGCCAGCTCAGATCTCCTGGAGCAAGCGCTCGAGCCGCACCAGTTGATAGCGGTTGGCTTCTGAGGGAACAGCGCTATACATCGCCCAGCATTGGCGCAGCTGCGCTTCCAGGCCCTGGCGCACGTGGTGGTGGCTGTGCAGCGAGATTGTGGCGGCGGTTGGGGTGAAGGTCATCGCGAAGGTTCGGGCAACTGTTCAAAGGGTTCCCCGCCCTGTCCCCGCAGGTCCATGCAGCGATCAATTCGCCGGGCTGAGTTGAATCCACCAGCCGCTACCCGGGCCCTCCACTTGCCAGCGGGGGCTCCAGTTGCGCTCGGAATAGCGCAGGGCCTGACCGCTACCAATGGCTGTACTCACATAGCCGCCCTCGGCAAGGGCGGCCTCGCCATTGGGGTCATGCATCAGCAGTTGCCTTGAGGCCGGATCCCACCCCACGACAACACTCCAGTGGCCGCCGCCACGCGGTGCGCTGACCGGACCGCGATGCAGCCAGCCGACAGGACAGGGGAGCCCGCGCCTGAGCTGATGCAGTAGATCCTCGATTGCACCGTCCTGACGAAAGCGCGCCCGCAGGCCCAGGGAGCCGAGGGCCGCAATCTGAGCGCTGGCATCGGTGCTGTCGCCATAGCGCTGAACCAACCGGAGGTACTGGTCATCGACTTGCCCTTGCCCTGCCAAGCAACCCGGCTTGAGGAAGGCAGCGGCCATGGCACAACTCGAGGAGAAACACATCCGCCGGCCCTGATCGGTGGCGCTGTCGTTCTGGCTCAGGTAGGGAACGGGCAGCTGGATCAGCCCTGGTGTCAGCCCGCCTCGGTAGCGAGCGGCGAACCTCTCCAGCTGCTCCGGAGTGAGGCTGTCCTGCAGCAGAACCCAGGCCTCGCACTGATGCGGCAGTTCTTGGAAATGACGGACCGCTGAGAGCAGCTGGATCGGTTCAGACAAGGCGCGCGGAGCAGACGGCCCTGAAGGGTTCCGGATGCAGCGCTCGGAACCCTTCGTTCTCCAGGGTCTCCAGCAGATGAACTCACGCCGGCTAGTGGTTTGGATCTCCGCCGGAATCCTTAGCTTTCAGGGCGCCACCTTGGCCTTCGATCTCCTCAACTGCACGGCCCTGAGTTGGCTCTACGTGCGAAGCAATGGCTTGCCAGCGCTCGAGCAACAGCAGAACATCCCTCCAGAGGCACCCGTTTCGGCCTTCTGCAGTCGCCCCCAGGACCGGATTGATGAGGCCGTCAGCCAGGGCCTGAGCATCCTGGCGGGCCTAGCCCTTGGGAGCTCCGTGGGCGGGCGGGGTGAAGGCCGGCACTGAGTAGCAAGTAGTTGCCAATAGCCTCCGGCAGCCGCAGTCAACCGATGAAGAGTGACTCAAGTCGCCAGTGGATCTGTACACGCCAGATGGCCGAGCTTCTCAGCCTCCACCGTGTAACTCTCCAACGGTTGAAATCAGCCGGTTACTTCCGCCAAGGACATCATTTCCGGAAGGCCAATCCACTGGCTCCGCGCTCAAACACGCTCTGGCATGAACAGCGCGTCCTGATGCGTCTGCAGGCCGAATAAAAGCCAGATCCGACAGCAATGAGACAGCGTTGAGACCGTGTTTCTAATTATCAAGATCTGGCAAACGTGCAAAGTCCCGTGCAAAGTCCTCCAGGCCACCCCAGTGATAGCAAGGGATTACGACCAAGTTCTCGAGATTCATAACCCCAAGGTCGGGAGTTCAAGTCTCCCCCGAGCCATCGCTTATTGCCTCGCTTCGGCGGGGCTTTTTGCTGTCTGCGTTCACTCCACACCTAGGGTCTGGCCAGTTAAACCGGGGAGTGATGCAGGCATTCCGACAGGTCTTGCCGTTCTTGGCCTGCGTGGCGCTGGCGCCTTCCAGCGCACTGGCCTGCAGCTGCTCACCGGCCATCGAGACGCCCATCACTCAGCTGTATCGCTGGCAAATCGGACGGCAGGACACACCGGGGCGCCCTGAGCTGAAGTCCATCCAAAACCTTCTCAGCCCAGCGTTGTACCAGGACTTGAGCGCTGCCTATCAGCTCAACCCAGGTGAGGGGCGTGGCTATTTGGATTTTGATCCCTTCAGTGGCACGCAGGTTTACACCCACAACGTGCTCGTGGTGGGCTGCAGCAGCGACAGTGCCGATGTCGCGGTGTTTACGGGTCTGAAAGGACGTCTCTCCGAGACTCCACAACGGCTCTCTCTGCAGATGCAGCAGACCGCCGATGGATCATGGGTGGTGGGTGATGTCAGCTACCCCAGTGGGTTCCAGCTGAGCAGTTTTCTCTCTGGCTTGTTGCAGCAGTGATCCCTCTTCTCTGTCTCTGCGGCCCGTCCGCTGCCGGGAAAACCAGCATGACGCGAGCCCTGCAGGACCTTCTGGAGAGTGACGGCATCAGGGTGTTGCCACTGTCCTGTGATGACTACTACTGGCACGAATGGACCCCGGATGCGGTCTACGGCTACGACACCCCTGCTGGCATTGATGCCGAGGCTCTGCTTGCTGATCTGGAGCAGCTCTGCAGGGGGGACGCCACCAGCCTTCGCCGCTACGACATGGTCAGCCACCAGGCCCGGCACGAGCCTTTGATTCAGGCCTATGACCTGATTGTTCTGGAGGGCGCCTTTGGTCCCCAGCTCCTGCTGGAGGAGCCGCTGCTGCGATCGATGGTCTATCTGGAGCTCACGATGCCGCTGCGCCTCTGGCGACGCCTACTGCGTGATCGCCGTGAACGCGGGCATTCCTTGGCCTATGTGATTCGGCAGACGGTGCTGGAGACGCTGCCCGGGGAAAGGGAATTCATTCTTCCCTTGAAACCTCAAGCCGACCTGGTCATCCAAAACAGCACGGCAGGCCTTGCGACACTGACGGAACACGCCCGCTCCCTCCTGGTGCCATGACCCGTGACGATGGAGCGAGGCTGATCAATGGACCCGAGACGGCCAACACCACACTCCTTCTTGCCCACGGTGCAGGCGCACCGATGGATAGCCCCTGGATGAACACCGTCGCAGAAGGCATCGGCAATTGCGGTGTTCGGGTGGTGCGCTTCGAGTTCCCCTACATGCAGCGAAGTCGGGAGCTGGGTCGACGTTGTGGACCAGATCGACTCCCCAAACTCCTTGATGCCTACCGCGAGGAGGTAATCAGCGAACAACAGCGGCAAGGTGGCGCCAATCTGTTTATCGCTGGGAAGTCCCTCGGAGGGCGCATCGCCAGCCTGCTCATCGACACGCTGAGCGACGTCCAGGGTTGCCTGTGCCTTGGCTACCCCTTCCATCCCCCAGGACAACCAGAGTCATTGCGCACCGACCATCTCGAGGTCATGCACTCCCCGTGCCTCATTCTCCAGGGGGAACGGGACAGCTTTGGACGCCGTGAGGAAGTGGAGCGCTATCCCCTGGCCGCGTCGGTGGAGTTGACCTGGTTGCAGAGCGGAGATCACAGCTTTAAGCCCACCAAGGCCTCCGGACTCACTGAGTCAGACAACTTGCAGGCCGCCATCGACCACTGTCAGAACTTCATGACCCATCACCAGCGCGGGTAGCCCAGGCGACGGAAGCACAAGGGCAGTGTGACCAACACTTGTGGAGCCAACACGGCCACCGAACAATGCGCGAGGTCGTCTTTCGCGTTTCCTGCTCAGCGGAAAACCTGCAAGCCCAAAGTGAGCAACCGCAGCTGAGCATTCGCTCTAGCAACCTTGAGGAACTGCACTACGCAGCTCGGGATGCCTTGATGAACCACTTCGGCCCCAGCCATGGGGCCTATCGGGTTCGCTTTACGCGCTGAGGGTCTCGAGCGCCTGGGGAATGCGCTGGAACATGTAGCCCAAGCCCCGAGCGGTGAGAATCAGTTCCGGGTTTTCGGGATCATCTTCGAGCTTGGCCCGCAGCCGGGAGATGTGCACATCCACCACTCGGCTGTCGGAGGAGCGCTCGGGCTTATAGCCCCAGACCTTCTCCAGCATGTCCAGGCGACTGATCGGTTCGCCAGACCGGCTAAGCAGAAGCTCCAGCAGGTTGAACTCCATGCCGGTCAGTCGGATGCGCTCATCGCCCCGATGGGCCTGACGCTTGTTGAAGTCGATGCTGAGGTCACCCACGACCACCACATGGGCCGTGCGGCCGGGCCCGGCCACCCCATTGGCCTGAACAGAGCTGACGCGCCGCATGACGCAGCGAATTCGCGCCTCCAGCTCCTTCGGGCTGAAGGGTTTCACCATGTAGTCGTCGGCGCCAAGCTGCAGACCCGTGATCCGGTCTGCCACATCGCCGAGGGCGGTCAAGAGGATGATCGGGACCTCCGACTGGGCACGAATGCGCTCGGTCACGGCAAAACCGTCGAGCTCCGGCATCATCACGTCGAGAACCACGACATCCGGTTCTGATGCGCGGAAATGCTCGAGTGCCTGGGCTCCGTTTTCGGCAAGGGTCACCTCGTGACCAAGCATCACCAGTCGGGTCTCAAGGATGCGGCGAATGTTCTCTTCGTCATCTGCGACCAGGATCTTGAGGGGAGCGGTCGTCGTCGCTTCAGTCATCAAGAGGGGATCAGATGCTGTTCTGATTCAACGAATAGCCGAGTGGGTTCCCGTTTATGAAGGAACAACAGGCTTTGTAACGAAGCAGCGGCGGGACCGTCCCTGTCTGCTTAGTTCTCCTGTTCTGTGAAGGCGTCCAGAAGAACGGGCACCGTCACGATCGGGTCAAAGCTCGTAATCGCAGGCTGCAGAGTGGGCTCGGCCTGACGGCGGAAACGATTCGAACTGGTCCGACTGGGGGCCGGCGAGCTTGCCTGAGGGGAGGCGCTTGGTTGGTCCGCCTCGGAGCGGCGACGGATTGGATTACGCCGGGTCGCCTCTGGACGGGTCGTGGACAGTGGCCGCTGGATCGGTTGGTCCTTCAACTCCCCGCGGAGCTGGTTCAGTAGCCGAAAATGGCCGGTGGTGTTGTATTTCCGCAGCAGCGACGGATCCCAAGCCATTAGCGCTGGTCTGTAAGACCCTCAGCCTATTGGGCAGCGCGGGTGCAGGAGAAGCGTGATAAATTGTTGCGGTGACAACTGGAAGTCGATCCGGGTTCGGGTTAACCGAAACGTTGGGTCTAATCCCTGTCTCCACCAATCATTTCACGGATTATGTCGAGGCTCGTCGGTCTTCAGGCTCCTGACTTCACCGCCACTGCAGTGGTCGATCAGGAATTCAAGGAGGTGACCCTCTCCTCATACCGCGGCAAGTACGTGGTGCTGTTCTTCTACCCCCTGGATTTCACCTTCGTCTGCCCGACGGAGATCACGGCCTTCTCCGATCGCTACAGCGAGTTCTCCAGCCGTAACTGTGAAGTCCTGGGCGTCTCCGTTGACAGCCAGTTCTCTCACCTCGCCTGGGTGCAGACCGACCGTAAGAACGGTGGTCTCGGCGACATCGCCTATCCCCTGGTCGCTGACCTGAAGAAGGACATCGCCCGTTCCTACGAGGTGCTCGATGAGGAAGCCGGTGTGGCCCTGCGCGGTCTGTTCATCATCGATCCCGATGGTGTGATCATGCAGAGCACCATCAACAACCTGCCCGTCGGCCGCAGTGTTGATGAGACCCTGCGACTGCTCCAGGCCTTCCAGCACATCCGCAACCACCCCGACGAGGTCTGCCCCGCCAACTGGACCCCTGGCGAGAAGACCATGAACCCCGATCCCGTGAAGAGCAAGGAGTTCTTCGCTGCTGTGAACTGATCCCCAGTTCCCATCGATCTACGGGGGCCGAGAGGCCCCCTTTTTTATGTTCAATCAGGGGCTGCCAGGCTCAGTTTTCCTGTCGCACCGTCCAACTGCGCTGGAACGCCGAGGGGCAGTGCCATGTTGGGCCGCCCGTGGCCGACTGGTAGCTGATACACCAGCGGGATACCCAAGTTTCCGAGCCGCTCCTCGAGGATCTCCTCCATAGAGAAGTCCCCTGGCAAGACATCGTCCTCAGCCCAGCTGAAGCGCCCTAGGCCAATCCCGCTCACACCATCGAGCAACCCTGAGCTGCGCCACTGCGTGAGCTGCCGATCGACGCGATAGGGAGCTTCACCGATGTCCTCCAGCACCAAGATTTTGTCCCGCAGGGCGGGCAGCCAAGGCGTACCGATCAAGCTCGTGGCGATGGTGAGGTTGCTCACCACCAGTGCTCCGCGGGCGATGCCTGGCCGTAGACGCCGGCCCTGAAGGGATGCCACAGGCCTCCCCTTGAGCAGAGAAGACAGGCGTTCCCACTGAACGTCCGATCCGCCAAACCAGCCATGCACCCCACCGCAACTGCCTGCGGCGAGTTGGGCGAGGAGCACCGCTGAGCAATCTGAAAACCCAACACACCAGCGTGGGGTGGACGGGATGGACCAGCCCTGCTCGAGTACGCGTGCACTGCCCCAGCCCGCCCCGACCAAGAACAGCGCATCAATGGAGGGATCGAGCCAGGCCTGCCGCAGGGAGGAGGCGCGCTGCTCATCCGTGCCGGAGAACCACCGCCACTGGCCCCAGAGCTCAGGCGGAGTGAGAAGCCGCCAACCCTCCTGCCGGCAGCGCCGCTGCAGGAGCTCCAACATCGGATCCTCTCGCTCAAGCCAGGTGCCTGGTGCGAGCGCTGCAATCCGTGCTCCCGGCTTCAACGGTGCCGGGCCGCGCTGCGTCGCTGCTCGGGAGCGGGCAGCCAGGGGAACCGCTGCCGCTAGTGCCCCAAGGAGCAGCTCACGGCGGCGCCAGGGTTTCATCCCAACAGGCTGGCCAACAGACGGCGTCCATCGACCCCACCGGTCGCTGGGTCACAGGCCCGTTCGGGGTGGGGCATCAGGCCGAGCACATTGCCCTGGGCATTGGTCAGGCCAGCCACGTCGGCGACAGAGCCGTTGGGATTGCGGCAGTAGCGCAACACCACCTGGCCTTGGTCCTCAAGGGCCTTGAGATCATCGGGAGCGGCCTGGTAGCGCCCCTCTCCATGGGCGATAGGGAAATTCACCACCTCGCCGCTGCTGTAGCCCTGAAGCCAGCTGCAGTGACCCGGCTCAACGCGAAGATCCGTGGGCTCGCAGATGAAGTGGAGTTTCTGGTTACGGGTCAGGGCGCCTGGCAAGAGGCCCATCTCGGTCAGCACCTGGAAGCCATTGCAGATTCCGAGCACGCGACCGCCGCGCTTCGCGAAGGCCGCGACTTCCTCCAGCACAGGGGCGAAGCGCGCAATCGCTCCGCAGCGCAGGTAGTCGCCGTAGCTGAATCCGCCTGGAATCACCACGGCATCAAGACCACTCAGATCGCGCTCCTCATGCCAGAGAAAGCGGGTTTCGATGCCCAAACAGCCCTGGGCTGCCCACTGGACATCCCGGTCACAGTTTGAGCCGGGAAAAACAACGACACCAAGGGTCATGGCTCAGGCTCCAGCGCTGGAGTCGTCCTTGAGCTCGAGGGTCCAGTCCTCGATCACGGGATTGGCCAACAACCGGTCACTCAACAGCTCCAACTGCTGACGGGCGGTCTGGGCGTCAGGAGCCTCAAGCTCCACCTCCACGGCCTTACCGATCCGCAATTTGCCGATTCCATCGACACCCAGGCGTGAGGCAGCGGCTCGGGTGGCTTCACCAGCGGGATCGAGCACGGAGGGCCTCAGGGAGACCAACACACGGGCAGAGAAGACGGGCACCTGAGCTCTAGGTGGGGTTTGTTAAATCTTGGCAGGCCGGCTGACGCTGGACCGGGCTGTGGTCAGGTTGGAGGGGGTCCTAAGGGGTCGCCGTGGATCGCCTACCGCTGCTGACTGGGCTGCTGACAGCCTGGGCACTCCTCACCGCCCAGGTCGCCAGAGGGGAGGAACCCTTTTCCCTTCCGCTCGAATGCCAGCTCGAATCGGCCCGCTGGCAGCCCTGCACGTTGACCGTTGAACGGCTCGGGGAGCACTGGTGGCTCCAGGTCGGTGGGCGCCGACTGGACTTTCACCACGATGGACGGGGACAGATCGAACTTCAGGAGGCGGCAAGAGAGCCCCGGCTTGTTCAGCCCCACTGGAGATCTGAGCAGGCTCTCTGCTGGGGGGGCATCTGCGCCAAAGGAGCCTTGCCGATGGACTAGCCCAGACCGGCGATCAACTGATCCTTCAGGGCTGAACCGTTGAGCGACAGGCCCAGGGCGACAAGCTCCAGACCGTCGTCGTTGGGGCGCTCCAGCCGCGAACCGCTGTCAAACCAACACTCCAGACGCGGGCCAACCGCCTGAATCTGCAGCGGGTGGGTTTTACCAGGCAGCCAAGCCCGTCCCTTGAGACGCAGCAGGCCTTGGTCTGTAATACAAGCCGGCAACAGGGCTTCGAGCTGGGCTTTGCTGGTCACTCCCTGCCACTGGAAGGCGAGCGATTCCATCGCCACGTGGGTGTGGTCGTGGTGATCGTGGTCGTGGTCGTGGTCGTGGTCGTGGTCGTGGTCGTGGTGATGATCGTCGTCGTGTTCGGGGCGATCGAGTCCCATCAGCAGAGCCGCTGGGACGTCGCCGCGGGCCATGGGCAGAACAGACACGCCGCTGCGGACCTGGTCGCTCAAGCGGCGGCGGAGACGGTCGACGGCCTCCTCGCTTAAACAATCCGCCCGGCTCATCAGCACGAGATCGGCGGCTTCGAGCTGATCGTCGAAGAGCGCGTTGATGTCACTGAGGTGATCCACGCTTGGATCGGCCTGTCGTTGGGCCTCGAGGGCACTGGGATCGGCAACGACACTTCCGCCGCTCAATGCCTCACCGTCGACAACGGTCACCACGCCCGTCACACGGGTCTTGGTGCGAATCTCGGGCCAGCGGAAGGCCTGCACCAGGGGCACGGGCAGGGCGAGGCCACTGGTTTCGACGACGATTCCATCGAGTTGGTCAGCGCGCTGCAGCAACTGCTGCATGACCGGCAGAAACTCGTCCTGGACGGTGCAGCAGAGGCAACCGTTGGCCAGCTCAACGACCCGTCCGTCGAGCTCATCCTCAGGGCAAAAGCCGCAGCTGCGAATCAAATCGCCATCGATCCCCACCTCACCAAACTCGTTCACCAGAACGGCAAGCCGCAGGCCACTGGAGACCAGCAGCTGACGCAACAGTGTCGATTTACCAGCGCCAAGAAACCCGGTCACCACCGTGACCGGGAGGCGTGATGCGGGTGCCACAGTCATGGTCAGGCGACGAGCGCGGTCCAGGTGAAGGCGGCGCCGATGCCGACCATCACACCGGCGAGGAGCTGTTTCTGGCTCAGCGGGAGCCCCTGGCTGAAGCGACGCAGGCCAACGAGGGAGAGGGTCAACAGAGCGCCTTGGCTGAGCAACAAACCCAGCAGGTAGAAGGCAATGGGGGTGGACTCCCAGCCAATCACCGAGGCGCTGAGCACATAACCGTGCAGAGCGAAGGCGGGAATCAAGCTGAGGGCAGGAAGACGGCCCACGATCACGAGGCCCTCGACCACCAGGGAGAGGGAGACCAGTGCCTCGGCACCAGGCAGACCGGGCAACCAAAGACCCAGTGCCGTGGCGCTGAGGCCCACCAGCAGCAACGCCATGGTCCAACGCATGGAGCGTTGAAAGCCGACCAGGGCCAGGGCAATCAGAAAGAGCAGATGGTCAGGCCCCAGCAGCGGGTGGGCCAGACCACTGATCAATCCACTCAGCGGTGAGGGAACCAGCGCCATGGACTCCATCGGGTGATGGGCCAGAGCTGGCGCGGCAGAGAGGGAAGCCAGCAGGAGCGCAGGGGCCCCGAAACGCTTGAACATCAATAGGACTGGTCCGCGCCAGGTGATTTATGGGAATGAACCGGCGGGCGTTCTGACTGGAGCCCTGGGGATAGGACTCTTCACAGCTGCGGGACAGCGCCGGAATTACACCGGACTTTCCCCGTTTCCTCCTCGGGCTGATCCCCCGAAGAACCGGAGCACTGAGCCTAAGCGCTGATTAACGACAGGCCAGGCTTTCGCGGGTATCGACACCCGTACGTGGATTGACGCCGCTGGCCCGGGCACAAAGGGCCTTCTGCTGCGGCAGGTCCAGAACCGCGTCGGTGAAGTCCGTGCCTTCGATGACCGCGCCGGTGAACTTGCTGTTCATCAGCATCGCGTTGCGAAAGACCGCACCGCTGAGGTCAGCGTTGTCAAAGCGGGTGGCGAAGGCCACGGCATCCTCGAGATCAGCCGCCGAGAGGTTGGCGTTTTGCAGATTGGCGGTGTTGAACACGGCCCCGCGCAGGTCGGTCTCACTGAGGTCAAACCCCTCCATGGAGGCTTTTAGAAACTCCTGCTGCTGAAGGTTTCGGCCGTGCATGTCCGGTTGCAGGTCCTGAGCGCTGCGCTGACCACGGAGTTCGGGGGCGGTAATCGCCAAGGCCGGGGAGGCCGCTGGAAGAACAGAGGCCAGCAGCAGAACAACGCCGAGGGCGAGGGTGCTCAGTGAGCGGGCCACGAGCAACTGAACGAGCGCAACGAGGTTCCGCACTGCAGCTTTAACTTGGGCGCTCAAGTTATTGCAGGCGGATACCGGAGCGCGACCGATGAGCAAGACCCTTCGGGTGGTGGTCCCTCCCCATCCCCTCATTGGCCATTGGCTGACCGTGTTGCGGGATCGAGAGACCCCTCAGCCCCTCTTTGCAACAGCGATGGTCGAACTGGGTCGATGGTTGACCTATGAGGCCATTCGGGACTGGATCCCTTACCAGCGGGTGCAGGTGCAGACACCACTGGCCCAGACGGAAGGGACCATCGTTGACGGTTCGATTCCGGTACTGGCTGTGCCCATCCTCCGAGCAGGATTGGGGCTATGGGACGGAGCCAAGTCGGTGATCCCTAGCGCTGCCGTCGCCCACATGGGCCTGCAACGGGATGAGGCCAGCGGTCGCTGCCGGTGTTACTTCAACGGACTTCCGGAGACCATCCCCGCCAATGCAGGGGTGCTGGTCTTTGAACCCATGGTGGCCACTGCTGGAACGCTCCTGAACGTGCTCGAACAGCTGGAGACCAAGGGGGTGACTGGCCAACGGGTGCGGGTGATCTCCACACTTGCCGCCAGTCCCGGGTTGAAAACCCTCGGTGAGCGCTACAGCGATCTGACCATCTACACCGGCTGTATCGACGCCGAGTTGGACGATCAGCAGCGCATCATTCCTGGCTTAGGTGACGCTGGCGACCGTCTGTATGGCAGGCCGCAGTCAGGCTTCGTAGGCTGAGGCAACTTCAAAGCAGGTCCACGCGATGTCCAACCGAGACGGCGGTTCAGGTTCTCTGAGCACCCTCTTGGTTGGTGCTGTGATCGGTGCCGCTGGCTTTGCCTGGTGGCTCTACTCCGAGGCTGAGCGGCGCCAGCAAAACACCCGGCAACAGCGAAGCCTGCGCCTAAGTCGGCTGGCCGATCACGACGATCAGGCCTTTGACCCCAACAGCGACCGCCCGGTGGTCCGGGAGGTTGAACTTCAGGACAAGGTTCAAGAGCTCAACCAAGCGATCGAAGACGTTCGCAGGCAGCTCGAGGGGCTGAGCCCCCAGAGCTGAAAGGGCTCCTCGGTAGGTTGCTGGGAAGACAACCCCGCAGCCATGCTTCGCTCCGCCGCGATCACCCAGGGCATTCAGCGCTCCCCCAACCGCGCCATGTTGCGGGCTGTCGGTTTTGGAGACGCTGACTTCAACAAACCGATCATCGGCATCGCCAACGGCTACAGCACGATCACGCCCTGCAACCTGGGCCTCAACGATCTGGCCCGCCGGGCTGAGGATGCGGCTCACGCGGCGGGTGCCATGCCCCAGATGTTCGGGACCATCACCGTGAGTGATGGCATCTCGATGGGCACCGAAGGGATGAAGTATTCCCTGGTGAGCCGCGAGGTGATCGCGGATTCAATCGAGACAGCCGTGAACGGTCAGAGCATGGATGCGCTGCTCGCCATCGGCGGCTGCGACAAAAACATGCCTGGGGCCATGCTGGCCATGGCGCGGATGAATATCCCCTCGATCTTTGTCTACGGCGGCACGATCAAGCCCGGCAAGCTCGGCGCCTGTGACCTCACCGTTGTGAGTGCCTTTGAGGCGGTGGGTCAGTTCAGCGGTGGACGGATCGACGAGCAGGAGCTCACGGCCATTGAGAAGAACGCCTGCCCTGGCGCCGGCAGTTGCGGCGGCATGTTCACCGCCAACACGATGAGTGCGGCCTTCGAAACCATGGGCCTGAGCCTGCCCTACAGCTCCACCATGGCTGCCGAAGATCCTGAAAAAGCCGATAGCGCTGCCCGCAGCGCGGAGGTGCTGGCTGAAGCGATCAAGGCCAACATCCTTCCCCGCGATCTGATGACCCGCGAGGCCTTTGAAAACGCCATCAGCGTGATCATGGCCGTCGGCGGCTCCACCAACTCCGTGCTCCACCTCCTGGCCGTGGCCCGCACCGCTGGCGTTGATCTCTCGATCGATGACTTCGAGACCATCCGCCAACGGGTGCCCGTGATCTGCGACCTCAAGCCCAGCGGCCGGTACGTCACCGTGGATCTCCACCAGGCCGGTGGCATCCCCCAGGTGATGAAGCTGCTGCTGGATGCCGGTCTGCTCCACGGCGATTGCAAAACGATCGAGGGCAAAACCCTCAAGCAGGTGCTCGCCGATGTTCCCGCGGTGCCCCCAGCCGGCCAAGACGTGATCCGGCCGCTGAGCAATCCGCTCTACGCCAAGGGACACCTGGCAATCCTCAAGGGCAACCTGGCCGAAGAGGGTGCCGTGGCCAAGATCAGCGGGGTGAAGAATCCGGTGATCACCGGCCCCGCCCGCGTATTTGAAAGCGAGGAAACCTGCCTGGCCGCCATCCTCGATAAGCAGATCAACCCAGGCGACGTGGTGGTGGTGCGACAGGAGGGTCCCGTGGGTGGCCCCGGCATGCGCGAGATGCTCAGCCCCACCGCCGCGATCGTGGGCCAGGGCCTACTGGATTCCGTGGCCCTGATCACCGATGGACGCTTCTCCGGGGGCTCGTTTGGACTGGTGGTCGGCCATGTGGCGCCCGAGGCGGCCGTGGGCGGAACCATCGGTCTGGTCCAGGAGGGCGACAGCATCACCGTTGATGCCAGCCAACTGCTGATCCAACTCAATGTTGATGACGCCGAACTGGCCGCCCGCCGGGCCGCCTGGAGCAAGCCTGAGCCGAGGTACCGCACCGGTGTTTTGGGTAAGTACGCCCGGCTGGTGAGCTCTAGCAGCAAAGGTGCTGTGACCGACCAGCCTGACCTCTAGGCCTCGCCAGCAATCAAGGCGCGAATTCGCCTGCAGAGGGCTTCAAGGGGGGCGCCGGCGCTGGGGCGTTCGCAGCGCTCCCCTGAGTTCGCTTGCATCCAGACGGGATGGCTGCCATGCCAAAGCATGGGTGCCTGTTCATCAGCCACCATGCTGAGCATCAGATTCAGTTCGTCGCCGCTGCGGTAGATCTCCAGCTCGAGATCGCGATCCGGGTGGCGAACCCCATCGGTGTCGCGCGCTTCGATCAAGAGACAGCAATCACTGCAGTCCCCGACGGTGGAGGGCGGTTCGCCACTGAAACGCAGGGCGTGGCGATAGGGCTTCAGGCAGACATCGGCGGCCTTGGCCAATTCGCTCAGGAGGGGTTCGAGGTCCACAGTCAGGCCACGGCTCGGATCGAGCGGAGCAGCAAGCGCAGGGCACCGGGCCGGAAGCCGGGATTACGGCCGCCCATGTCTCCAAATTTGGAATGCAAGATCTGAATTCTGGTCACCCGTGCGGGATCAAAGCGAAGGGGCAGGCCAACGGGGGTGGCCCGAACGCTGGGGGTGAGACGACTAAAGGGAATCGTCACCACAGAGGTGCCGTTGGGCCGGGTGGAGAACTCCGCCACCCAACGCAATCCACCTGGGATCAGTTCCGTGAGGCCGGCCACCCCATCACGGCTGGCCAGGGCCAGCTTGTAGCGGCGACCATCGCCATCGAGTTCGAGCTCGAGGGCTCCGTAGGAGGAGAGATCCAGCGGTGGATCCAGCACCGCTGAGCGGCAGCTCACAAAGCCGCCGCCCTCGGGTTCAACGACGGCCTCCATCAGCAAGCCAGACGCGGTGGAGTGACACTGACCCTGGCTGCGTCCCCCCATGATCGTGTCGTTGAGGGTGTGCCATCCAGGGAAATCAGCTCCCTGTGCCAGGACCAGTGGCGCAAGCATGGATGCGATCCAAAGCAACGGCGTCAGCCTGCCGCAGTCACACCCGCGAGCGCGGCCTCATCCGCCAGGACAAGAACCTCATTGCGGGGAGTGACCAACTTGGCGGGGGTCCTATCGGGTGATTCACTCGGATCCAGCAGGCGGCTGAGGGCCTGCACCTTCCCTGATCCACTCACCAGAAAGATCACCTGGCGGGCCGCACTCAAAACAGGTGCGGTCAAGGTGATGCGCTCAAGTCCCTTACCGCGACCGACCGTGGTCCACCGATCGGTGATCGTCGGCGCCTCGGTGCCGGGGAACAGGGAGGCCGTATGGCCGTCCTCACCCAAGCCGAGAACCATCAGATCAAAAATCGGGGGCTCGCCAGGACAGACCCTCTGGATGGCCGAAGCGAATGACGCGGCACTCTCCTCTGGGGTCGGCAGGCTCACCGTCGGCACGGGATGGAAGGCGGCCTTGCTGCCGGGACCGTCCTTCAGCAGGGTCTGCCGAAGCATGCGGGCGTTACTCGAAGCATCCTCTGCATCGACCCAACGTTCATCGCCAAGGAACACATCGACCCTTTCCCATGGGAGATGTTCCTTGCCGAGCAGGCCATAGGCCACCGCTGGGGTGCTCCCGCCAGAGAGAGCCAACTGAGCCCGATCCCGTTGGTCGAGGGCTAGATCCAGATGGGAAGCAATGGTCTGGGCAGCGAGACGAGCCAGGGCCTGGCCGTCGCTTGCCCGTTCAATGCGGTAGTGCGTCATGGCCGGTTGCCTCTCAATCGAGCCACTCGGTGTGGAAAGTCCCCTCTTGGTCGACCCGTTGGTAGGTGTGGGAGCCGAAGCAATCGCGCATGGCCTGCACCAGGTTCTGCGGCAGGCGGGCGGTGCGGTAGCTGTTGATGTAGTCGAGGGTGCTGCTCAGGCAAGGGACCGGGATCCCGGCCTCGGCAGCACCGGCAACAACCGTCGCCAGACCAGGGAGGCGCCGATTCACCTGCTCGGCGAACCAAGGGTCGATCAACAGATTGACCAGCTGGGGATTGGCATTGAAGGCGTCCTGAATGCGCTTGAGCAGACGCGCGCGAATGATGCAGCCCCCTTTCCAGATCTGGGCGATGGACGGCATGTTCAGGTTGTAGTCATGCTCAGCCGAGGCGATTCGCAGCAGCTCCATGCCTTGGGCATAGCTCGCCATGCAGGCCAGGACGACAGCATCCATCAGAGGACCGGTGCCGTCGTTGCCGCAGAGTTCAAAGGATTGGACCACCGGACCATGGAGGATCGCCTCGGCGTTCTGGCGCTGGGGCTTGATCGAGCTCATCACACGCCCGTTGAGGGCGGCGTAGATGGTCGGTACCGGTGCACCCATCTGCAGCGCACTCACCACGGTCCAAAGGCCAGTGCCCTTTTGACCCGCCTGATCGACGATCTTCTCCACCAGATCGCTGCCATCAGCGGGGTCCTTCGTGCGCAGACAGATCTCGGTGATCTCAACGAGATAGGAGGCCAACTCCTCGGTGCTGTTCCAATGGCCAAAGATGTCGGCCATCTGCGTGCCGTTGAGACCACCAACCCGCTTGAGCAGGTCATAGGCCTCGGCAAGGATCTGCTCGATGCCGTACTCAATCCCGTTGTGGACGGTCTTGACGAAGTGGCCGGAGCCCCCGGGACCGATGTAGGTGACGCAGGGTCCGTCTTCCACCTGGGCCGCCATCTTGCAGACCAGGCTCTCAATCGCGTCGTAGGAGGCCTTGGTGCCGCCGGGCATCATGCTCGGCCCTTCGAGGGCTCCTTTGGCACCGCCTGAGACCCCCATCCCGATAAAGCCAAAACTCTTGCTCTCGAGCTCAGCCACACGACGTTCGGTGTCGTGGTACTCCGAGTTGCCACCATCGATCAGCAGGTCGCCTGCTTCGAGGTAGGGCGAAATGTCTTTGATGACCGCATCCACCGCAGGACCGGCCTTGACCATCATCAGGATCCGGCGCGGATGCTGAAGCTTGCTGACAAAGTCCTCCAGGCTCGTGGAGCCAACAATGTTCTTGCCGGCGCCCATCCCAGAGAGGAACTCTTCCGTTTTGGCATAGGTGCGGTTGTAGACCACGCTGGAGAAACCATTGCGCTCAGCGTTGAGCACCAGGTTCTCGCCCATCACACCGAGACCGATCAAGCCGAAATGGGCCTTATCCATGGAGCTTTGAAGACGGATCCAATGTCACCAGTGTGGCGAGCTCTTTCAGCGGCGTGAACCGTTGTTGGCGAACACTGAAACAGGTTGAGTTGACAACAAAAAACCCCTCTCTGCACAGGCAGGGAGGGGTAGAGCAACGAATCGAGAGCGACTAGATGACGCTGTGGTCGGGGATGCTGGCGTTCTTGACCACCACGACAATGCCGTTGCGGATGTAGAAGCCGAGCTCAGGGCGATCTGCTTCTTCGACGTTGTCCTTGTTGACGATGGTGACGTTGTCGCCGATACGGGCGTTCTTGTCGAGGATCGCTCGCTTGACCGTGGTCCCGCGACCGACACCAACCGGAGTGCCGCCACGTTGACGCAGTGCATTGCGCTCGGCAGGGGACTCGAAGAAGTCATTGCCCATCACCAGGGTGTCCTGGAGGACGGCATCTTCTTCGACGCGACTGCGAACACCCAGAACGCAATGGTGGATGCTGCAGGCCTTGAGGATCGAACCCTCACCAATGATCGATTGGGTCACCTGGGAGTCCAGCAATTTGCTGGGGGGCAGGTAACGGGGACGGGTGTAGATCGGGAAGGACTCCTCGTAGAACGAGAAGGCCGGGTTCGGCTGGTCGGTCAGGGCCAGGTTGGCCTCGTAGAAGGCGCCAATCGTTCCGATGTCTTCCCAATAGTCATCGAAGAGGTAGCTCTGGATGTGGTCACCCCGCTCCAGGGAAGCAGGGATCAGCTCCTTGCCAAAGTCCGTCGCGCTTGGGTTCTTCGCCAGCAAATCAAACAGGGTCTCGCGGCTGAAGACGTAGATCCCCATCGATGCGAGATAGGGGCGCTTCTCGGCTTCCTCTGGGGAGAGCCCCAGACGGGAGGTGTCGACCCACATCTCCTTCAGGGCATCACCCTTGGGCTTCTCGCGGAACTCGCGAATCTTTCCTTTCTCGTCGGTGTGCATCAAGCCGAAGGCTTCGGCCTGCGGGGCATCCACCGGCAGGGCACCGATGCTGATGTCGGCGCCAGTGGCGATGTGGTGGTTGACGAACTCGCTGTAGTCCATCCGGTAGAGCTGGTCACCGGAGAGGATCAAGTAGTGGTCCACATCCCATTCCTGGAAGAGCCACTGGTACTTGCGCACGGCATCCGCTGTTCCCTCGAACCAGCTGGGGCTCTCTGGGGTCTGCTGGGCCGCCAGCACCTCGACAAAGCCCTGACCAAAGCCAGAGGAGAGGTTGTAGCTCTGGGTGAGGTGACGGTTGAGGGAAGCGCTGTTGAACTGCGTCAACACGTACATCTTGTTGATGTCGGAGTTGATGCAGTTACTGATGGGGATATCAATCAGTCGATATTTGCCAGCCAGGGGCACGGCGGGCTTGGCCCGCATCTTGGTCAGAGGGTATAGGCGGGTCCCTGCACCGCCGCCCAGAATGATCGCCAGAACGCGCTTCATCGCTTCCCTCTACGCCAAAAGCACGGCGACGTTAAGCGATTACTGAGGCCGCTCCACGGCATTTGGGGCACATTGGCGGCAATTCGTACGGCTTTTCCCAGAACAGCCGTGATCCCTTGAAAAACCGGTGGGGTACTTAGCCCTGGAGGTCCTCCAATTCGAACAGCTCCTGGATGACCTTCATCGCCTGGTGCCGCTGCTGACGGGGCTGGGGAGCCCTCAGTTTCGTGACGGGACCATGGAGGATTTTGTTGATGATCCCCTTGCTCAGGGCCTCAACAACCTTGCGCTCGCGGGCGGAGAGGTCAGGACCCATCCGACTCAGAGCCTTCTGGAGCTCCTGCTCGCGGATCTCCTCGAGTTGGGTGCGCAGCCTGTTGGCCACGGGGACCGCCTCTAGACCATCCCACCACTCGATGAACTGTTGCCCCTCCTGATGAAGCATGCCCTCCGCTTCAGCGGCAATTTCACGGCGCGCCTCCTGATTGCGGGCAACCACCTCTTGGAGGTCGTCCACGTCATAGGCAGCGATGCCGCTGAGCTCGGAAACATCCGCTGAGATGTTCCGTGGCACGCCGATATCCACCAACATCAAGGAGGAGCGTCGGTTCAATTGCTCCAAACGCTCTGCCGTAATGATCGGGTCATCGGCACCCGTGCTGGTGAACACCAGGGAACAGGTGCTCAGGCAGTGATTGAGATCGCTGAGGGGTCGGCATTGAACCGGCAGAGCGGGGAAGTCCGCCGCCATCTCCTCGGCACGGGAGACGGTTCGGTTGAGCAGGACAACACCCCTGGCTCCCTTGGCCTGAAGGTGCTGGAGAAGCAGTCGGGCCATCCGACCGGCGCCGACCACCGCAATTTGTTCCTGATCGAGGGGAACGAGATCGTCAATCCCGCGGGCCTGTCCAACCTTCAGTTGGGCCAGCTCAACGGCTGCAGAACTGATCGAAACGGCACCGGTCCCCAGGTTGGTCTCCGAACGCACCCGCTTACCGGTGCTGACGGCTTGGTTGAGCAGGCGGTTCAGGATTGGGCCGATCGAGCGATGCTCTTGGCCCAGGCGGTACATCTTTTTGACCTGGGACAGGATCTGGCCTTCCCCCAAGACCAAAGAATCCAAGCCAGCCGCGACACGCATCAGGTGCCCGATGGCCTCCTCGTGGTGGTAGGCAAAGAGATGGGGCATGAGCTCAGAGAGCTCAAGGCCGGAATGCTGACTGAGAAAACTGCCGACGGCTGAAACCCCCTGCTCAGGGTTGCGAAGCAGGGTGTAGATCTCGAGCCGATTGCAGGTGCTGAGAATCGAGGCCTCAAGAACCTGTTCGTCCGCCCGCAGGCGCTGGAGGGAGTCCTCCATGCTCTGCTCAGCAATGCTGAGACGTTCCCGGATCTCAACCGGGGCCGTTCGGTGACTGAGTCCGACGACGGCGATGTGCATGAAGGTGGATCCGGGGGTGCGCAACAGGGACGGCTAAAAGAAAGCCGGGCCTCCCAGAGGAGACCCGGCTCGAGCTGATCAGGCGATCAGCGCAGAGCGATGCTCTGGGCTCCGTCCTTGATGTGGACCGTGGTGGTGAAACGGGCGGTGTTGTCCAGGGTGCTGATCACCAGGGAGCTGGTGCGGGTGCAGTCCTTCTCGAACTTCACGCCGTCGAAGAGCAGACCATCGGTGATGCCGGTGGCCGCAAAGACGACGTTCTCACCGCAGGCCAGTTCGTTGGCTTCGTAGACGCGGTCAGGATCGGTGATACCCATCTCGGCCAGGCGGGCCAGGTTGCCTTCCTTGGTCAGGCCTTCCCACTCGGAGGTCTGAGCGACGGCGGGGTCATACACCAGTTGACCTTGGAAGTGACCACCCAGGGCGCGCAGGGCGGCTGCGGAGATCACGCCCTCAGGAGCAGCGCCGATGCCCATCAGGCAATGGGTGCCGGTGCCAGCGAAGCCGCAGGCGATGGCGGCCTGCACGTCGCCATCGGAGATGGGCTGCACGCGAGCGCCGGTGGCGCGGATTTCCTTGATCAGGTCCTTGTGACGGGCGCGGTCCATCACCACGATGACCAGCTCTTCAGCGGGCAGTCCCAGGCACTCGCTCAGGATCTTGATGTTCTCGGTGGCGGACTTATTGATGTCAACCTTGCCCTTGGCGGCCGGGGGTGCAGCCAACTTCTTCATGTAGAAGTCGGGGGCATTGAACAGACCACCACGGTCAGAAGCAGCCAGAACGGCCATCGAGCCGCGCTGGCTGTTGGCGCAGAGGTTGGTGCCTTCGCAGGGATCCACAGCGAAGTCCACGCCGGGACCGGTGCCGCTGCCGACTTCCTCGCCGATGTACAGCATGGGAGCTTCGTCGCGCTCGCCCTCGCCGATCACGATGCGGCCCTGCATCTGGATCTTGTACATGCGCTCACGCATCGCCTCCACGGCGGCTGCGTCGGCCTCGTTCTTCAGGCCCATGCCGGTGAGCTTGGCGGAAGCGATGCCTGCCTGCTCAACAACCTCGAGAATTTCTTGAATCAGGGTGCGATCCACGGCGGTCCGGCGATGGGAAGGGTTGAAGCGCAGAGAGGGCTCTGGGGCTCTGGAGCACTGATGTGACGGCCGTGAGAACCAGTCAATGAGTGGAAGTCCAGCGCCAGCAGGGCCTCTCGGGCTTTTAGCGCCGCTCACTGTATCAGTGCTTCACGGCGCGCCGAGCCGATGCAGCCTTTGAAAAAGAGGGGTGATGGCGATTCCTACAATCAGCCCCTGTTCAGCCGCGGTTGCGCCCCATGAGCACCAAGTCCCTGGTGATCTCCCCCTCGATTCTGTCCGCGGATTTTTCCCGGCTTGGGGAGGACGTGCGCGCGGTGGATGAAGCCGGTGCCGACTGGATTCACGTGGATGTGATGGATGGACGCTTTGTCCCCAACATCACCATCGGCCCCATGATCGTCGAGGCCCTGCGCCCGGTGACCAAGAAGCCCCTGGACGTTCACCTGATGATCGTCGAGCCGGAGAAGTACGTCCCCGACTTCGCAAAGGCCGGTGCAGACATCATTTCCGTGCAAGTCGAGGCCTGCACCCATCTGCATCGCAACCTCGCCCAGATCAAAGATCTCGGCAGAATGGCCGGTGCGGTGCTCAACCCCGGCACCCCGATCGACACCCTCGAGTACTGCCTTGAGCTCTGTGATCTGGTGCTGATCATGAGCGTCAACCCTGGTTTCGGAGGTCAAAGCTTCATCGAGAGCCAAGTGCAGAAGATCCGTGACCTGCGCCGGATGTGCGACGAAAAGGGCCTGGATCCCTGGATCGAAGTGGATGGCGGTATCAAGGCCGAGAACGCCTGGAAGGTGATCGAAGCCGGCGCCAACGCCATCGTCAGTGGCTCAGGCGTGTTCAACCAGCCCAGCTACGCCGATGCCATGACCGGCATCCGCAACAGCAAGCGCCCCTGAGCCAGCCCACCGATGTCACGAAAAAGCCCCGGCTAAGCGGGGCTTTTTTTGTGGCCCAAGGTGCAGCAGCGATGTGCTGGTTTAGCTGAAGAACCAGCCGTAGCTGTGCAGGCCGATGCCCAGCAGATTCACACCGATGTAGCAAACGCAGATCACCACAAAGCCAGCCACAGCAACCAAAGCAGGACGGCGTCCCTGCCAACCACGGCTCAGGCGGGTGTGAAGGTAGGCGGCATAGACAAGCCAGCAGATCAAGGCCCAGGTTTCCTTGGGATCCCAGCTCCACCAGCTGCCCCAGGCCTCGTTGGCCCAGACGGCACCGCTGACGATGCCAACGGAGAGCAACAGAAAGCCAACGGTGATCGTGCGATAGCTCAGGCTGTCGAGCTGCTCACTGAGGGAGAGAGAGGCGCTGCTCAATGAGAGATCAACCGGGGCTCCGTCGGCGGCAAGGCTGGCCTGGCGGAAGCCGCCACTGCCGATGGAGCTGCTGCGCAGTTCCAAGGCCTGCCCGCGATCGGTAAAAAGCACCGCCATCGAGAGCAAAGAGCCGACCAAGAGGGCTGCGTAACTCACCATGATCACGCTGACGTGCATCACCAGCCAGCTGGAGCGCAGGGCGGGCACCAGTGGGGCGGCCTGCTGCAGTTGATCCGGCAGGGCAAAGGAGGCGAAGGCCACGCAGCCCAGACCCATGGGTGTAGCGGACGCGGCCACGAGCGGTGAGCGATAGGTCCGCTCCACCAGCAACTGGGTCAAGGTGCAAGCCCAGGCCAGGAAACAGAGGGACTCGTAGAGGTTGCTGATCGGAAAGTGGCCGGACTGCCACCAGCGCAGCACCAGTTGCGCTGTCAGAGCCAAGTTGGCCGTCGCCACCAGCAGGCGAACCACGGTGCTGCCCTGGCCTCCGCCACTGACGCTCCAAAAGGACAGGGGAAGGGCCAGGAGCAGCAGCGCAAAGGCAGCAAGACCAAGCGCAAGAACCGGATCGGTCACGAAACCGCTGACGAGATCAAAGATGGCGAACAGTCTGCCGCGCCAAAGGCAAGGTCAGCGGCTGGCCTTGCGAAGCAGCACAAGACCGCCACCAAGGCCAATCAAAACCGGCAACCAAGCGGCAAAGAAGGGGTAGAGGGTTCCCTTGATGCCGAGGGAGCTGAAGATGAACGACATCAGGTAGTAGCCAAAGATCAGCAAAACGCTGATGCCAAAGCCCTGACTGCGGCTGGTGCGGGAATTGGGGCGAACCCCCAGGCTGCTGCCGATCAAGCCAAAGACCAGGCAGATGGCCGGGAAGGCAAATTTTTCCTGGATCCGCACCCGCAGCCGCCGGGCTTCCTTTTGATCACCGGCTTGAACCAGCAGTGCCTCGGCGCGGCGCGCCTGGGCCACGGTCATCTGGGCCGCATCACTGGGCAGCATGCCCACATCCTGGGGAGCCCGGGTGAAGGGGTAGTAGTAACTGGTGTAGTTGGCTGAGGTGGTGAAGTTATTGGCCGCATCGATGTTGAGAATTCGGCCATTGCGGAACTCCCACATCGCCCGGTTCTCGTCCCAGACCGCAGTGTTGGCGGTTAAAACCTGCTGCTGATCCTCACGGGAGAAATCGAGCAGGGTGACGCCCTGCATCTCACCGTTTTTGAACTCCTTGGCATAAAAGAGCTGGGTGAGTCCCTCTCCGGCATTGCCACCGGGCTCCTTGGGTGTAATCCGGCCGAAGCGCGAATAGACAACGTTTTTGCCCGTCTGGGCGGAGAGGGCGCGACCGAGGGCGCTATCAAGGACGTTGGAGGCCGAATAGTTGGCGCTCGGAACGATGACGTCGTTGAACACGAACGTCAGCAGCGTCATCAGGGCCGCCAGCACCAGGGCGGGGACGACCATGCGCCAGGTCTTCACGCCGATGCTGCGCAGGGCCGTGAGTTCGCTACTGCCCGAGAGGCGACTAAAGGCCAACAGGGTGGCCATCAGGGTGGCCATCGGGAAAGACAGCACCAAGAAGCCGGGCATCCGCAGGGCGAGAACCTTGCCAGCGGCCCAGAGCGGCAGGCCTGCCTCGGCCACCTTGCGGACCAACTCAAAGACGACACCCACCGAGAGGGAGACGGCGGTGAAGGCGGCGATGCCGAAGAGCAGTGGGCCGAGCATCTCGGCAAACAGCCAGCGATCCAGCAGAGGCAGGGTTCTCCATTGGCGTTGGAGCTTTTGAGACTGCCGGCGCAGGGGCTCGGTCCAGGTCGGTGCGATCGTCACAGCCGGAAGTCCTCCCCGAGGTAGTGGCGACGCACCAGGGGGTCATTCGCCATCTCATGGGAGGGGCCACTGGCCAAGATGCTTCCCTCCGTCAGGATGTAGGCGCGGTCGGTGATCGACAGGGTCTCACGAACGTTGTGATCCGTGATCAACACCCCCATGCCTCGATCCCGCAGTCCGGCGATCAAGGTCTGAAGGTCGGCCACGGCCAGGGGATCGACACCTGCAAAAGGTTCATCCAGCAGCAGATAGCGGGGTCCGCTTTCACCGACAGCCAGGGCACGGGCCACTTCGCAGCGCCGGCGTTCACCGCCTGAGAGCTGATAACCGAGGCGGTGCTGAAAGGGCTTCAGGTGGAAATCCTGCACCAATTGCTCGACCCGATCACGGCGCTGTTCCTTGGGGGCTCCACTTTCCTGGAGAGCCAACATCAGGTTGTCCTGAACGCTCAGGCTGCGGAAGACACTTGCTTCCTGGGGGAGGTAGCCGATGCCCAAGCGGGCACGCTCCGGCATGGAGAAGTCGGCCACACAGGTCTCATCCATGGTCACGGCCCCTGAATCAGGGCGCAGCAGACCGGTCACCAGATTGAAGGTGGTGGTCTTACCCGCTCCGTTGGGGCCCAGTAACCCGACCACCTCTCCAGGATTGAGATTGAGGCTGACCTCTTTCACCAAAGGTCGGCCGCCAATGGTCAAGGCGACGCGATCAAGGACCAGGCTCATGGCTTCGCGGGGCCGGAGCTCAGAACGACCCGGCTGAACACCTGCTGACCGCGGGCTGGGATGGCCTGCATGCGCTCACTATCCACCAGGTAAATCACCTGTTCAGCACGCAGCCAATTGCCGCCGTCCTGAAGGATGTCGACATCACCACTGAGGACAACCCGGCCCTCATTGCTGAAGTACTGAGCTTGGCGGGCGGTGGCCACGACCCGCTCATCGGGATAGACGATGCGGACGTTGCCACTGGCGGTGATCACACCGGTCTGCTGATCCGCTTGCTGTTGGTCCGACTCAATCGTCACCAGGCCGGTGTTCAACCGCAGGGGCTTGGTCGGAATGGGAGCCGATCCATCGCCCGCTTCAGTGCTGACGACCTCTTCAACGCTGATGACTTCAGCCGCCGGAACGCCCTGCTGAGCCCAGCCTGGAGCGCAGACGCCGATCAAAAGTCCAAGGCTTGCTGCGCCACTAGCGAGGGCGCTGCACCGGAGTGGGCCAGTGCTGCGATCTGCGGCCAAGCCCACTCCTGCAATGCGTGATGCCCATCGTATCGCCGAGCACCGCTGCATTCCTTCAGGAATCGGCATCAATGGTTGTGAGTTCGGGTAAGGGAATGCCCTCCAGCGAGCGGTTCTCGTGCAGGGCCAAGAGCCGTTCACGGGCGACCTGCCTCAAGGGGTCGAGGGCGAGCTCGAACTGGGTCGGCCCTGCCCCCTGTAGCCGGCCGAGGCCCTCACCCAGAAGAACCATGGCCCCACGCTGATTGCCGCGGTCCAGGTGATGGTGGGCAACCGCAATCTGCAGGATCCCCTGCAGCGTGCGACGGCAAGGTCCCTGGGTTTCGTGCCAGAGCTCCTCAAAGCCGTCGTGGCAGGCGTACCACTCACCCGCATTGAAAAGCCTGACGGCCTCCCCGAAACGGGGATCGCACGTCAGGCTGGTTTCCTCAGGGTCGAGGGGCTGATTCAACGTTTCGCGGGCTTCTTCGCGGGCAGTTTGCGCAGGCGAATCGACTCAGGGGTGACCTCGAGCATTTCATCGGGACCGATGTACTCCAGCGCCCGCTCCAGGGTCATCTGCATCGGGGCCTGGAGGGTATCGAGTTCCTCTGCACCGGCCGAGCGCATGTTGGTGAGCTGCTTGGTCTTGCAGACATTCAGCTCCAGATCTTGGGGACGGTTGTTTTCGCCGACAATCATTCCCTTGTAGACCTTGGTGCCCGGACTGATGAAGAACTGACCGCGGTCCTCGGCGTTCTTCAGGGCATAGAAGGTCGCGGTCCCTTCCTCGAAGGCGATCAACACGCCGTTGCGACGGGTGTCGAAATCGCCCTGCATCGGGCGGTAGTCGAGGAAGGAGTGGCTCATGATCCCCTCGCCGCGGGTGGCGCGGATGAAGTCACCACGGAAGCCGATCAGGCCTCGGGAGGGCACCACAAACTCCAGCTGGGTGCGGCCGTCGTTGGTGTTCTCCATGTTCTGCATCTCGGCCTTGCGGACGCCGAGCTTCTCGATGCAGGCACCCACCGATTCCTCGGGCACATCCAGAACCAGGGTCTCGAAGGGCTCCGACGGGGTGCCATCGATGGTGCGGAAGATCACCTGAGGCTGAGAGACCTGGAACTCATAGCCCTCACGGCGCATGGTCTCGATGAGGATGCCCAGGTGCAGCTCACCGCGGCCACTGACGGCCCAGCGATCAGGGGAGTCGGTGTCCTCAACCCGCAGGGCGACGTTGGTCAGCAGCTCTTTATTCAGACGGTCACGCACCTGACGGCTGGTGACGAACTTGCCCTCCTTGCCCGCGAAGGGCGAGTCATTGACCACAAAGGTCATCTGCAGGGTCGGCTCGTCCACCTTGATGAGGGGCAGCGCCTTGGGCTCGTCAGGGCAGGCAATGGTTTCGCCGATGTTGACCTCGTCAAAGCCGCAGACGGCCACCAGGTCACCGGCACGGGCCTCGGCCACTTCGACGCGCTGAAGGCCCTGGAAGCCGAGCAACTTGCTGATGCGGCCGCGCTTGACGCTGCCGTCGTCGCGCAACAGAGCGACCGGCTGGTTGCCCTTGATCGTGCCGTTGTGAATCCGGCCGATCATGATTCGGCCGAGGAAATCGCTGTAGTCGAGTGTTGTGACCTGAAGCTGCAGGGGCTTCTCGGGGTCGCCAACCGGGGGCGGAACGTGGCGAAGGATGGCATCGAAGAGCGGACGCATGTTGTCGCTCTCGGTGGCCATGTCGGGCTTGGCGTAGCCACCCATGCCACTACCAAAGAGGTAGGGAAAGTCGCACTGATCGTCGTCGGCACCCAGCTCCAGGAACAGATCCAGAACCTTGTCGACGGCCTGCTCAGGATCAACGCGGGCGCGGTCGATCTTGTTGACGAAAACGATCGGACGTAGGCCCTTCTCGAGCGCCTTCTTCAGCACGAAACGGGTCTGGGGCATCGGCCCCTCGTTGGCGTCCACGATCAACAGACAGCCGTCGACCATGCCGAGCACGCGCTCCACTTCGCCACCGAAGTCAGCGTGACCAGGGGTGTCAACGATGTTGATCCGGATCCCTTCGAAGTCCACCGCAGTGTTCTTGGAGAGGATCGTGATACCCCGCTCACGCTCCAGGTCGTTGGAGTCCATCACGCAGGTGGGGACGGCCTCGTTGTCGCGGAAGATGCCCGACTGGGCCAGCAGGGCATCCACCAGGGTGGTTTTGCCGTGGTCGACGTGGGCAATGATCGCGATATTGCGGATCGGTGTTCCGGGATGCTCGCCGCTCATGGATGGGGCTCGAGGGAGGAGGTCAGGGATGGTCTGGCTGGAGCACGCCGCAGCTAACGGCCGCAACGCTTAACTCAAGAGCAGGCGTTGGCTTGGGAACGGTGGCTGAAACCCATGGGCAACGTCGCAGGAATGAACCTGATCGAACAAAGCCGGTATCTCTTGCAGCGTGGCTGATGTGTCTGGAGCGTTCGTGACGAACGACCACACACCAAAACCAAAGAACCCTTCGGTGCGTTAACGCAATCTATCCCAGCAACAAACCGCTCTAGTGGCGCTCGGACAGGGTTCCGCGGGTCACCCCCAGGCGGCTTTCCAACTGTTCGCTCTGCCAGACCATCTGCCCGCTGATCTCTCCGTTGAGGGCCTGGCGGTAGAGGGCGACACGGCGCTGGGTATCCGCGGCGGTTTCCTGCAGCAGTTCGAGCCTGAAGTGGCGAACGCCAGCCTCCAGGAATTGGGGAATGGCCTCAGCGGCGGTCTGCGCACGGGCATTGAACAAGGTATTGCGGCAACCCAGATCAGCGCGCAGGGGATGCTCTGCGCCGCTCCGGTCCCGCAGGAGAACCTGATGCTGCTCACAGGGACGGCCGCAGTCGGTGTGGTCGTGCCCCTCAGAGAGGAAGGCACAAAACAGGCAGTGCTCCATATGAAAGAGCGGCATGTGCTGGTGCAGGGTCAGCTCGAGGGCCTCGCGAGGACAGGTCCTGACGAGGGCCAACAGCTGATCCAACGCCAGGTCGTAGCTCGCCGTCAGCCGTTCCAGGCCCCAGCGCTCAAGCAACCAGCGGGCAGTGATGGGGTTGGCGACGTTCAAGGAGAAATCGCCCTGGCAGGGGGCCAGGGGTGTTAGCCGCTCCAGCTGATCCACATTCCGAACCAAATAGCCGTCCGGCTCAGCGCGAATTAGCGGTTCCAGACTCCAGGACTCATCGGGCCTGCAGATCCGCTGACCCGCCAACCAGAGACCACCGGGCCAATACCCCTTGCCGCGTTTGACGGCCTCCCGCAGCTGCGCAGGATGCTCAAGATCAACGATCACCCGATCGACTGGAAGATCCTTCAGGGCATCGAGCTGGTCGAGGTCACGCACCAGAACGCTCAACTGGGGCTCCAGCCGTTCAGCTTCAGCAATGGGAGGAATCAATGCCTCCAGGAGGTCAGCCGCTGGGCGCTGCTCCCGGATCGTTGGGGGGACTGGAGTGGCCTGCTGTGCGAGCTGATCCACCAGGCGCCGTCTCAGTTGGTTCAACTGGGCAAGCGGAAGAAAGAGATCCGGTTCAAGTTCCAGCTCCAGCTGCTCTAGACGCCAAGGGGTGCCGCCAAGTCGTCCGAGTTGCTGCTCCAGACGTTCACGGTTCAAGGCTTGACCCTGCGCAGGTGAGAGGGGCTGCTCACTGAGAACGAAGCATCCCTCGATCGACAGACCGGCCGCCCTGACGACCTCAAGCCGAAGGGCGGTCCCGCACGAGCCCGAGGCCTTCAACACCAAAGGGCGCCGCTGCTCCTCCAGGGAGCGCTCGGCCATGCGCTGAAAGCGGCTCTCCCGCTGGGGAACGCTGGTCAACCAGCAGGGACTGCCCCGGCGCAAGCCACGCAAATCAACGCGCTTAGGACCCAGCCGCACGGCGCATCCCCCCTTCGGCCTGGGCTCGATTGCCATCACCCGTCCCCCGACTTCTTTAGGGGGCAACAGGGGATCGGAATGGGGGACCTCCAGCACGAGTCCGTCACCGGCTTTGCAGTCCAGACGGCCCTTGAAGAGCAGCCAGTCCCCATCAACACGCTCCAAGCGCCCAAGCCAGGGGCCGCGCTTTTTGCTCCAGCGCCCATGGACCAGCTGACGGTGATCAATGCCTGCGAGCCAACCGGTGCTGAGCCCGCGCGAGAAACTCAACTCCAGGTTTCGCCGGAGCTCCCGCTGCTCAGACTGCTCCAGAGGCGTGCGCTCACCAGAGAGCTGATCGAGGCCCTGGCGGTAGGCGTCGGTGACCGCGGCCACATAGGTGGGGTCTTTGAGCCTGCCCTCGATCTTCAAGCTGGCCACGCCGGCATCCACCAGCTCCGGCAACAGATCCCAGGCGGCTAGGTCCTGGGGTGAGAGCAGATAGCGCTGCTCGCCGAGGTCCAGCTCTTCTCCATCAACAATCAGTTCATAGGGAAGCCGGCAGGCCTGGGCGCATTCGCCGCGGTTGGCACTGCGCTGGCCAAGGGCCTCACTGGTGAGGCACTGGCCGGAATAGGCCACACAAAGGGCGCCGTGAACGAAGACCTCAAGGGGCATCTCCAGCTGACGCTTCACCAGCTGCTGCTGAATCCGCTGCAGATCCTTGAGGCTCAACTCCCTCGCCAGGACCACGCGCTGGCAGCCCAACTCTTGAGCCATGGCCACACCGGCAGCGCTGGTGATGGACATCTGGGTCGAGCCGTGGATAGCCAGCTCCGGGGTGAGCTGCTGGGCCAATGCGGCAAGGCCAATGTCCTGGACGATGAGGGCGTCGACTCCGGCAGCGTCAGCGGCCAGCAGTAACTCCGCCGCTCGGCTGAGCTCGTCGGTGAAGACCAAGACGTTGAAGGTCAGGAAACCCTTCAGGCCGCGGCGATGGAGCCAATCCATCACCTCGGGGAGATCAGACGCCTTGAAGTTTTCGGCCCGCAGGCGTGCGTTGAAGGTCTCGACCCCGAAATAAACCGCGTCAGCTCCGTTGACGGCGGCCGCTTTGAGGGATTCCCAGCAACCCGCCGGCGCCAGCAATTCCGGCAATGGGGCCTCAGCCATGCATCAGTTCCATGGATTACTCCGAGAAGCGGCCGGCGGCATCGAAGGTCTTCAGCGCATCGGCGGATCCCTCAAAACGCCAGTGCCAGGGCTCGTAGCTCACGCCCTGACGGTTGTCCTTCGGAAAGGAGAGGACGAAATGAAAGCGATTGGCGTTGCGCTCAAGCCAGGCAAAGGACTCGGTGCGATCGAAACTTTGGGAAAGATGGGTCTCGGGGCGTCGACCATCGCCAAAGTCAACGGCGTAGCCCGTGCTGTGCTCAGAGAATCCGGGCGGTGCACTGACCTGCGCTCGTTCCCGAGCACTTTGATTGCGCTCTGATTTGACGTCGAAAAAGATCTGCTTTTGAAGGGAGATCGAGCGGAAGGCACTGAGCACCCGCAGGTCCACACCCTCGGCATCAGCAGCGCGGCGCATCTGACGCAGAGCCTCGGCCGCCTGGGCATTGAGTGCCACGCCTGGGCCAATACTGATCAGTTGGGAGTCGTCCGCCTCGGGATAGGGGAAGTGACCGAGCAGGCGGCCGTCGGAACTCAGACGGGCACTCAGCCCGGCAACGGGAACGGGAGCCAACCGTCTCAGCAGTGGAGCCCGCAACGCATAGGCCACAGCTGCAACGAGAACGAGTGCTGCAGAGGCGCTGGCTACGGCAACGGGAGTCCGACGTTTGCGCTGCAGGCTGGGGGAGAGGGTGCGCCTGGCGAGAGGAATGTCATCCATGCCGGAGGGTTCAGCGCCGACCTTGCTTGCGCCCGCCCGGTACTGGCTGGTCTGACGACCGGGGCTAGGCAAGCGAGAACTCCCGTTGGAACTGGGGTTATGTGATGTTACGAGCTCGCGCTGGAGTTGCCAGCGGTTGCCTATCAAGCGGTGTTAGCTTCGCGTCAACATCCTTCTGGCGGAGCGGGTTTCAAGATGTTGCGAGTCGCGGTGGTGGGCGGCGGCCCGAGTGGTTCCTGTGCTGCTGAAATTCTGGCTAAGGCGGGAATTGAGACCTGGATCTTCGAGCGGAAGCTGGATAACGCCAAGCCCTGTGGTGGGGCCATCCCTCTGTGCATGGTCGAGGAGTTCGACCTGCCCGAGTCGATCATCGACCGTAAGGTCCGCAACATGAAGATGATCTCCCCCTCCAACCGTGAGGTGGACATCAATCTCGAAAACGAGAACGAATACATCGGTATGTGCCGCCGGGAGGTCATGGATGCCTTCATGCGCGACCGCGCCGCTGAACTCGGCGCCAACTTGGTCAACGGTCTGGTGACCAAGATCGACACCGGGGCCAATCGCCAGGGGCCCTACACCCTCACCTACTCCGACTACAGCGAGGGTGAGGCCACTGGTGAGACCAAGAGTCTCGAGGTGGACCTGATCATTGGCGCCGACGGTGCCAACAGCCGCGTGGCCAAGGCCATGGATGCTGGTGACTACAACGTGGCCATCGCCTTCCAGGAGCGCATCAAGCTGCCTGCTGAGGAGATGAAGTACTACGAGAGCTTGGCCGAGATGTACGTGGGCACGGATGTGTCCCCCGACTTCTACGCCTGGGTGTTCCCGAAGTACGACCACGTCGCGGTCGGCACCGGGACCATGCAGGAAAACCAGGCGCTGATTAAGAGCCTGCAGGAGGGCATTCGCGAACGCGCCAAGAAGCGTCTGGTGAATGGCGAAGTCATCAAGGTTGAGGCCCACCCGATTCCTGAGCACCCCCGTCCCCGCCGCGTCGTCGGCCGGATGGCGCTTGTTGGTGATGCCGCCGGCTATGTGACCAAGAGCTCCGGTGAGGGCATCTACTTCGCCGCCAAGAGTGGTCGGATGTGCGCCGAGCAGATCGTTGAGGCCAGCCAAGGCGGCAAGCGGGTTCCGACTGAAGCCGACCTCAAGAAGTACCTCAAGAAGTGGGATCGCCAGTACGGCGCCACCTACAAGGTGCTCGAAATTCTCCAGAACGTCTTCTACCGCAACGACGCGGCCCGTGAAGCCTTCGTCGAGATGTGCGACGACAAGGACGTTCAGCGCCTGACGTTCGACAGCTACCTCTACAAGCGCGTGGTAGCGATGAACCCCTGGCAGCAACTCAAGCTGACCCTGCTGACCCTCGGCTCCGTTCTCCGCGGTAACGCTCTGGCACCGCAGGGTTACAAGCCCGTTCCCAGCGCCGTCCGCGAGGACGGAGAGGTCAACGCCATGCTGGCCGTGAGCACCATCAAAGGTGGTATCCGCGTCGGGAACCAGAAGGCCAAAGCCAAAGCCGATCGTGAGCCGGCGTTGAGCGGCAAATAAGGACCTGGTTGGTCAAAAAAGGCAGTGGATTACTCCACTGCCTTTTTTGTGCTTAAGCCGAGGCGGTGCTCAGTGCTTGATCAATGCTAACCAACTCCAGCGCCTTGGAATCCCAAAGAATGAGGTCAAAGCAATGGGGAATGTCCTTCAGGGTCAGATAGGTGCAGTTCTGCAGTAAATGCGAATGGAAGCGGTGGCAGTCCCGGAGTCTGTAATTGGGAATGCGTTCACAAAGGTGATGGACAGAATGAAAAGCAATATCAGCCGTGAACCAGTTCAAGATGGCTGGCAGCACAAGGTTGCTGCTGCCTTCAATGGCACCCTTGAAATAACTCCAACCGGAGGTTCCACTGGTGTAAGAACCCTGGAAATTGTGCTGAACAAAGAAGACACAGATAAACATGGCCGCTGAGCAGGCCATCACGAAGGAATAGCAGCTCAGAAAAAGCCCAAGGCCCAACCAGGAAGCCATGAGAACCCAACTGGTCAGAACCACGACGTTGTTGGCGACCAGGTCCATCCATTCACCTGTGGTGTACCAGTGGCTGGACTTAAAGTCCAGAACAAAGCGCTTCCAACCGGAGGGTCCCGTCCTAGGGAAGCGAATGGCCTGCTTCAGTGCTGCGCCCGCGAATTCAGCTGAGCCGAGTAGTAGCTGAAGCCTGGGACGGATCACCAGGTAAAAGAAGCCACCGGGAAAGAGCATCAGGGGGTGGCGGATCAGGCGATAGCGCCACTGGGCAGAAGGGGACAACTGGAGAAACTGCTCCACCGTCAAAAGGGACGACGGCCCCCGATAGACATCCCAATTGCCGTTGTGCTTGTGGTGAAAGGCATGACCCCGGGACCAGGGGAACTGCGGAATGGCGTTCAAGCAACCCAAGCCAAAGCCCGTCAGTCGGTTGCACCATCGCGTTGACCAGAGCGTGTCGTGGCCGCAGTCATGCATCAGCGAGAAGCTGCGGGCAGAGAACAACACCAGTGCCAGAAGCACCGGCACCAAAAGCCAGCGCAAACCAGGATCAGCCGCGCAAACGGGAATGACGGCCCAGAGAGCGGCAATGGGAAGAACGGTCACGAGGACCTGCCAGAGCGCTCTGGCGTTGCTGGACTGGCGAAAAGAAGCGAGGGAGAAATCGCCGCGACTCAGTGGCCTGTCGAGCTCTGCTGAGCGGATGGAAGTCGTCAGCGGATCAGCCTCTTTGTTGCAAACAGGCTAAGACCTCTTGTTACAGAGCGTTAGCCACTGATCCGGCTGAAGTCAGCCAGAACCGATGCCTGGTTGTTGAGAACACCCAACAGATTGAGGCGGTTGGCGCGGATCGATGCGTCCTCGGCCATCACCATCACGCTGTCCTCTCCATCAAAGAAATTCGCAAGGGCCGAAGCACCAGCGATCAGTCCCTGGGCCAGTTGGGCGTAGCGATCGGGATCACTGCCGGTGGCGACAGGCTCCAGGCTGTTCAAAACCGAAAGCATCCCGGCTTCGCTGGACTTCTCAAAGAGGCTTGCATCGACAACAGCGCTGGCCGAAAGAACCGTCTGAGGCAGATCTCCTTTGGTGGCCAACTTCGCAGCACGGGTGACCACGGCCTGGACAGCGGTGAGCTCGCCGCCAGAGCGCAGGCTCTGGAGGAGAGAGGCCCGTTGACGCGCATCACCCGGGTCGGCCAGGAGCCTCTCGAGAGAAACCGTTTCACCAGCGACGGCTTGAACCAGATCGGAATCAATGGCGGCCTCTTCCAGCAGGCTCTGCAGGCGTTGCCCCATGAGCTCGGAGAGTTCCTGAGCTAATGCCGCTGCATCGACCTTGAAATGGGGCAGCAGCTTGGCCCAATGCTGCGTCGCACGTTCCAGGAGGGTCTTGATGTTGAGGCTCCAACCTTGATCCCAAAGGATCTGGAGGATGCCGTTGCCAGCCCGGCGCAGGGCATAGGGGTCCGAGGAACCGGTGGGACGCTCACCCTTGGCGTAAATGCTCAGAAGCAGTTCAAACCGCTCCGCGAGCGCCACCACAGCACCTGCCACCGAACTTGGCAGGGCATCACCAGCCCCCTTGGGTTGGTAGTGCTCCAGCACAGCCAGGGCCACCTCGCGGGGTTCACCCTCGGCGAGCAGATACTTGCCGCCCATGACGCCCTGCAGCTCAGGGAACTCACCAACCATCTGGCTGACGAGATCGTGCTTGCACAGGTGAGCCGCGCGGGTGGAGTGGCCGGCCACCTGGTTCGGCAGCTTGAGCTGCTCGGCCAGTAGGGCAGTGAGCCACTCGAGCCGCTCAACGCGATCGAGGAGTGAACCCAGGCCCTCAGCAAAGGTCACCCGCTTGAGCTGCTCGCGCCGCTCAGCGCTGGCGACGGCGCGGTCGGCCTGGACAAAGAACTCAGCGTCAGCCAACCGGGCCTTCAGGACCCGTTCGTTACCCCGGCGGACGGTGTCGCTGGCCTCGGCAAGGCCATTGCCAATGCAGAGGAACCGCGCCAGCAAACTCTTGCGGGCGTCCAAGGCCAGGGGGTCGGAATCCGCGTCCTTGCGATACAGAGGCACGTAACGCTGATGGGCACGCATCACGGTGCTCAAGACCTCCGCGGGCAGAGCCAGGTAATGGTCCGCAACGCTTCCCTCGATCAACAGGGGGGTCTCAACGAGATCAGTCAGTTCCTCAAAGAGGTCACTGGGTAAATCGGGAACCGCATCCAAGACGGCGGCACTGCGTTCAACGCTGGTGCGAATGAATGAAGCCCGATCAGAGCGATTGACCACCACCCCGGCGTCGGCCAGGGCAGCGGCATAGGCATCGGCCGACGGGATCGCCACGGCGTCGCTGTAGAGACGGTGGCCACGGCTGGTCTGGCCGGACTGCACGACGGGGTCGCTACCGGAGAGGGTGACGGGGATCAGCTCGGATCCCAGCAGCGCCACCAGCCAACGCACGGGCCTGGAAAAGCGGCTTTCTCCCACGCCCCAACGCATAAAACGACGGCCCTGGAGGGCTGCAATCCACTGGGGAATGGCCTCCGCCAGGAGCTCACGGGCGGGGCGCCCGGCTTCCAGTACTTCCGCAAAGACAAACGGACCCTTGGGGGTGTCACGCACCTCAAGGGCAGCGGGATCAACACCGCAGCGCTTGGCAAAACCTATGGCGGCCTGGGTCGGGACACCGTCTTTGAACGCCTGTGCTGCGGGTGGCCCCTTGCGCTCATCGCGCAGATCGGGGGCTGATTCAGGCAGATCACTCACCTGGACCACCAGGCGACGGGGAGTGCTGGTGGTCTCAACCTGGCCGTAGCTCAGTCGCGCTGCACTCAGATCACGCTTCACCGCCTGCTCCAGCTGCGGCAGCGCCAGGCGCGCAAAATCCGCGGGCAACTCCTCAGTCCCGATCTCAAGCAGAAAGGTGGACACGGAGCAGGCAGCCTCAGCAGCCGATCAGCTTATTGAAACGGCTCCGAAGTCAAGCCTGGTCGACGCTTCGCTACGTTCAAAGATCACTGTTTGTGGTGCGTGAGCGTGGCCGAAGGGCAGTCCGTGGGGCAAGTGGAGCAGAAGAGCCCCGAGGAACGGACGTTTTCCCCTTCGATCGCCACAGGCGCAGAGCGCACCAAGTTTGAGCAACTCAAGGCCGACAGCGACTACCTGAAGGACCCTCTCGCTGCAGAGCTGCAGAACGACCTGAGTCACTTCAGTGACGGGGCCGTTCAGCTGCTGAAATTCCACGGCAGCTATCAACAGGACAACCGCGAAAACAGGCAGAAGGGTCAAGAGAAGGACTGGCAGATGATGCTGCGCCTGCGCAGCCCCGCTGGACGGATCCCGGCCGGCCTGTATCTGGCGATGGATGAGCTGGCCGATCGCCTCGGCAATGGAACGCTGCGGGCTACCACCCGTCAGGCCTTCCAGATGCACGGCATCCGTAAAGGACATCTCAAGGAGGTGATCGGCACCATCATTCGCTCGATGGGTTCGACCTTGGCGGCCTGCGGCGACATCAACCGCAACGTCATGGCACCGGCGGCCCCCTTCGAAAAAGGCGGTTATCCAGCGGCCCGCCAGTTGGCCAACGACATCGCTGACGTCCTCAGCCCGCAGGCCGCTGAGGGCAGCTACCTGGACCTCTGGGTCGATGGCGATCTGAGTTACCGGATCAAACCCAGCCGCCCCGTGAAGAAGGCCCGCGAGCGGCAACAGGAAGGGGGTGTCTTTAGCGGGGACGCCAAAGAGCCTCTGTACGGCGGCACCTACCTACCCCGGAAGTTCAAGGTGGCCGTGACGGTACCTGGGGACAACTCCGTCGATCTGCTGACCCAGGACATCGGCCTGGTGGCCTTTGCTGATGCCAACGGCGAACTCCGTGGCTGCAACGTTTATGTGGGTGGTGGCATGGGCCGCACCCACAACAAGGAGGAGACGTTTGCCCGCACAGCTGATCCCCTCGGCTATGTGGCAGCTGAACACATTTTTGATCTGGTGCAGGCGATCCTGGCCCTGCAACGGGACCACGGTGACCGCAACAACCGTCGTCACGCACGTCTCAAGTACCTGATCCACGATCAAGGCATTCGCTGGTTCAAAGACGAACTGAAGGCGAAGTACTTCTCGCACCCGATCAAGGGTCTACGACTTGAGCCCAAAGCCAAGCTTGAGGACTATCTGGGTTGGCATCGCATCAGCGCCGGCAAGTGGTTCGTCGGCATCCCGCTGTTGTGTGGCCGTCTCTCGGGCGATCTCAAGCGGGGCCTTCGCCAGCTGGTGGAGACCTATCAATTGGAGATTCGTCTCACCCCGAACCAGGATCTGCTGCTCTGCAACATCGGCACGGCCCAGCGGGCTGCAGTCAAAGAAGCCCTCGCCGCCCTTGGCGTTGAGACGCCCGAAACACCGGACCAACTGGCGCGTCACGCCATTGCCTGTCCTGCGCTCCCCCTCTGCGGGCTAGCGGTGACCGAGGCCGAGCGGATTCTTCCCGATGTGCTGGCGCGGCTGGATGCACAACTTCGGCGCCTCGAGATTGAGAAATCAATCCTGGTGCGCATGACCGGCTGTCCAAATGGATGCGCCCGTCCCTACATGGCTGAACTGGGCCTGGTGGGTGATGGCGTCAATCAGTACCAACTCTGGCTTGGTGGAACACCGAACTTGAATCGTCTGGCTGAGCCCTACCTCGAGCGGATGCCGCTGGAGAAACTCGAAAGCACGATTGAACCGCTGCTGAAGGGCTGGAAGGCCGCAGGCGGCCGGCGCAGCTTCGGTGACTATGTCGCCAAGCTCGGCCGCCAGTCCGTTGAAGAGCTGGTCCGCTCAGCCGTCTGACGCACGGCCATAGATCGCCTCGCTCTGGCTCCGCTGCCAGGCCCAGAGCTGGTCGCCGTAGCTGAAGTGCCACCACTCGTTGGGGTGTTGGGCGAAGCCCTGCGATTCCATCGCATCAGCGAGGAGTCGGCGTCGTCGATCCCATTCGAGGGCCTGTTGGCGCTCCACACCGTCAGGCGTCGTATCGGCAACGGTGCGGTAGTGGTGCGGCTCTGATACAGCACCGATCGCGTCGATGTCAGAACCCATGTCGACGAGTTCGCCCGCCCCATCCAGCAGGGTGAGATCAACCGCCGCTCCGGTGCTGTGGGGAGGTGGTGTCGCAGGATCCAGGCTGGGCGGAGCCCAAAAGCGACTCACCTCGTCAATGACAGACGCCACGGCTGGGCTGGCCGAGCTGGGGTTTAGGCCTCGAGTGCTGCACTGCTGGGCGATGGCGTAGTCCACCATGAAGCGCTGGACAGCAATCGGACGCCAAGCGTCAAAGATCGCCAGGCGGTAGCCGGGTTCAGCCGTGCTTAAAACCGTCTGGGCCTGGAGGAGGCGCTGAATGACTCCGGTGCGGAGGCGAAAGGGACAGGCACCCTCGCCATAGGGGGCACCAACGGCGACATAGGGGTGGGGTTCGATCCGAAAGAGAGCCGCAGGCAAGGCGGCAAGCGACTCGGCGCAGTCGCGGATGACGATGTCACTCCAGGGCCGCAGGTGCATCAGTTCAGGCGGGCAGCTTGGGCGACCCGATGACGCTGGTCGCTCAGCACTTTGGCAAGGCCCGGGTGTTGATCCAGATCAGGATCCTCCGCCACGATCTCCTGGGCCACGCGGCGGGCCTGCTCCAGCACCTCCCCGTCGTCGGTGAGGCTTGCGAGCGCCAGATCTGGCAGGCCACTCTGGCGGGTGCCCAGGACCTGACCGGGACCCCGCAGGCGCAGGTCCATTTCCGCGATCTCAAAGCCGTCGTTGGAGCGCACCAGCACCTCTAGGCGCTGCCGGGCGAGCACATTGCGGCTGTCGTTTACCAGCAGGCAGTAGGACGCCGCAGCCCCTCGGCCAACGCGTCCGCGCAACTGGTGCAACTGGGCTAGACCGAAGCGATCGGCGTGGTCAATCACCATCACGCTGGCCTCGGGCACATCCACGCCCACCTCGACCACGGTCGTACTGACCAGCACCTGCGTCTCGCCGCTCGCAAAGGCTGTGATTGCCGCCTGCTTCTCAGCACTGGGCATGCGTCCATGCAGCAGTCCGACCTGGAGGTTCGGGAAGACCTGCTCGCTGAGCTGCTGATGCACATCGACGGCAGAGCGCAGGTCCAACTTCTCGGACTCCTCCACCAGGGGCAGGACGACATAGGCCCGCTGGCCGAGGGCCACCTGCTCTCGAATCAAGCTATAGGCCTCGTCGCGATCGGCGCTTGCCAAAAGGCTCGTGCGAATGGGGGTGCGGCCAGGCGGCAACTCGTCGATTTGGCTGACCTCCAGATCACCGTGAATGGAGAGGGCCAAGGTCCTTGGGATCGGCGTCGCCGTCATGGTCAACAGGTGAGGCTGCAGGCCCTTGTCCAGCAGGCGGTTGCGCTGGTGGACGCCAAAGCGATGCTGCTCATCGACGACCACCAGACCCAAGCGCTGGAACTGAACGGGATCCTCCAGAAGGGCATGGGTCCCCACCAGCATCTTCAGGGTTCCATTGGCCAGGTCCGCCAACAACTCTCGCCGCCGGCGCAGGGGTGTCGACCCGGTCAGTAGGGCGCAGGTGACATGGAGTTGGGGCAGCCACTCGCAAAGCTTGCGGTAGTGCTGTTCAGCCAACACCTCCGTCGGTGCCATCAGGGCCCCCTGGCAGCCGGAATCAATCGCGGTCAGCAGAGCAGCGATCGCGACCACGGTCTTGCCGCTACCGACATCCCCCTGCACCAGACGGGCCATCGGCTGGTCTCGCCGCAGGTCAGCCCGGATCTCCGCCAAGACGCGCTGCTGGGCTCCGGTGAGGGGAAAAGGGAGCAGCTGCAAAAACGCCTGGAGCAATGCGTCACCCTCAACCGCCAGGGCAGGGGCGGGACGACTGGTGAGCTGGCGGCGTCGCTGCAGCAAACCAAGCTGCAGCAGAAGGAACTCGTCAAAGACCAGACGGTGGCGAGCCTCGCTCAGAGACGCCTGGCTCGTCGGACCATGGATCTGGACCAGGGCCTCCGGCAGCGGGACCAAGCCCTCCCGCGCCTGCAGCGAAGCCGGCAACGGATCACCCCATTGGCCTGCAGCCGCCACCACGGGACGGATCAGATTGCGCAGGCGTTCGGCGGTCAGCCCTTCGGTCAGGCCGTAGACAGGCAACAGGCGGCCAATCTGGTCACTGCGAACCGAGGCATTGGGACTCTCCAGGACCTCCATCAAGGGGTCCTGGAACGCCGGTCCGTAGGGGGTCTCCTTCACCAACCCGCTAATGGCAACAGAGGCCCCAACGGGATAGTTGCGCTGTTGGGCCTTAAGCCAAGCCGGTGAGCTGAAGCGCTTCCCCGCAAAGAACTTCGAGACGCGAATCCGGCCGGTGATATCGGCCAAATGCAGCTCGAGGATCGAGAGATTCGGGTTACGCGGGCTGGTGAAGCTGTGACTGCGGCGAACCGTGGCGACGATCGTGGCCGTCTTGCCGGGCTCGAGGCCGGCGATGCGCACCAAGTTGGCGTAGTCGAGGTAGTCGCGGGGGTAGTAGCGAACCAGGTCTCGGGCAAGCCAAAGATCCAAGGCAGCGAGGCGCGTGGCACTTTTTGGGCCCACACCGCGGACCTCGCTTAAGGGGGTATCCGGTTGGATCGTCTGGGAACGTGGAGCGCCTGGGGACTCACTGGAGAGCAGGCGCAGTCGAGGGGGAGAGACCGGCTGAACCGGCTGAAGGGCCTTCTGCAGTTCAAACAGATACTGTCGGCTTCGGCGCACCAGGCTCTGGCGGCGGGACTGGCTCAGTTCGCCATACCGAGCAAAGTCACTGGCCAGCTCCCCCAAGCCAGAGAAGCGCTGGCGATCGAGCTCCTCCGGTGGCGCCGCCAGGGCACGCTGCAGAAAGCTGCTGAAGCGCTCCTTGCGGCCAAGCAGGTCCTCAAAACCACGCTCAGCCTCGAGCTGGAGCGCCTGTTGCAGAGGACGCAACCAAGCCTGGAGCGCTAGCTGCGATCCGTTGCTGGATTCTGGGTGGGGGCGCTGTCCTGAAACCACTGCTGCTCTGCCTCGAGGGCACTGACCCGGCGCTGCCAGGTGCGATACCGCTTGGCCATTGTGCGCAATGTGCGGCGCCTCTGTTCCAAGCGCTGACGGCAGGTGCGCAAACGGGGTTGTTCAAACTCCAGATCCGGACCACGCAACAGCAGGGTCAAGACCTCGGTCGGGGCGAGGGAGGGCGCCGCTGGATTCAGGGTGAGAGGCAGAGCCATCCGCAGGACATTGGCTGGTGCAGGCAGGGCCTCGACCTGTCCATCCAAGACCGCATCCAGGAGATTCAAAGGGAGCAAGCCCTGCGCCAGACCGACACGCATCATCTCCACATTGATGGCATGGGAGAGGTTGCGCAGACGTCGGCGCAGAGCACGATCGAAATGGGCCCACCAGCGCACCTGAAGCAGGGGATCGCGAGGCAGATGCGAACTGACGACGTCCGAGTCGAAGCTCTCGAACGGAAGGCCTTCGGAATCGCCCACCTCGTCCCCAGACTCCTCAACCTCAGGGGTCTCGGACTCGGAGGACCGTGCTGACAGGGTCTCAGAGGCCATCGAGAACAGGGACTGAAGCAGGGCTAAATCCGCCTCAGGCGGAGCTGGCTCGGCAGACGGAACCTCGTCTTCCTCGGTTACAGGAGGACGCGAAGTCAAGGGTGGCAATCCCGGCACACCTCGGTCAAACAGATCGGCCCCCAGGGGGAGATCCAGGCTGAGATTGATCGACTGGGGCAATGGAGCCTCAGCAGGCCGTTCAACGGGCGGAGAGCTCGGGGTGGCTTCCTCTTGGCCCTCCAGCATGCTTTGCAGAATTTTTTGCTGCTCCTGCAGCTGCCGGCGCTGTTGCTTGCGGGCCTGCTGGGCGGCCAGACCCATCACCTGCTCGACGGTGAGCAGGGAACAGGACCGTTTCACCAAACTTTGGAGACGCCGCTGAAACGTCTGACGGCGCTCTGGTGTCAGCTGGTTGTAGCGCTCAGGAACCACCTGGGTCGCCAAATGAAAACAGGCCTGCTGCACGCTGTGCAACAGGCCATCCCGCAGAACCTGCAGGTACAGGGCGAGGTCGCGATAGAGGGCCGGAGTGAACTCCTCTTGCTGCTGAAGCAGCGAGAGGAGTTGTGCCTTGGCCTCGTCCAGGGATCGTGTGTTGGGATCCAGAGGACGACTCACGGGACCAGAGCGCTGAAGGGACGAATCCCGATCAAGCAGCCTGCATGGCAGCAACTTCAGCCGCGAAGTCCATCTTCTCGACTTCGATGCCCTCGCCCAGGTTGAAGCGAACGAAGCGGCGCACCTGGATGTTCTCGCCGACCTTGCCGGAGACCTGCTTAACCAGTTCGTCGACGGTCAGGGCGCTGTCCTTGATGTAGGCCTGATCGAGGAGGGACATCTCCTTGAGGCGCTTGCCGATACGGCCAGCCACGATCTTCTCCTTCATCTCCTCCTTCTTGCCGGCGAGGTCATCGCGGCCCATCTCGATCTGCTTCTCGCGCTCTGCGACTTCAGCGGGGATGTCCTCGACCTTGACGTAGTCAACGTTGGGGCATGCAGCGACCTGCATGGCCACGTTGCGCACGAGCTCCTGGAAGATCTCGCCACGGGCGACGAAATCAGTTTCGCAGTTCACTTCAACCAGAACGCCGACGCGGGCACCGGTGTGGATGTAGCTACCGATCGCGCCCTCAGCGGCGGCACGGCCAGCCTTCTTCTCGGCGGAGGCAATGCCCTTCTGACGCAGCCACTCGACGGCCTTGTCCTTGTCGCCCTTCGTTTCGTTGAGGGCCTTCTTGCAGTCCATCATCCCTGCGCCGGTCATGTCGCGCAGTTCTTTGACGAGCTTGGCGGAGATCTCAGCCATGGTGCGTTGCGGTGATGAAGAGGGGAAAAATCAAAACAGGGGCCCAACACCGAAGAGCCTCCCCTGGGGGAAGCTCCTGGCATCAACCACTGGGGTCAGGAACGAATCAGGCCTGAACGTCGTCGTAGGCAGCTTGCTCGTTGGAGCCGTGGCGACCTTCGTTGATGGCATCCGCCAGACGGCCGAGCACCAGTTGAACGGAGCGCACTGCGTCGTCGTTGCAGGGGATGGGCACGTCGCAGAGGTCGGGGTCGCAGTTGGTGTCGAGCATGGACACCAGGGGAATGTCCAGCTTGCGGGCTTCGAGCACGGCGTTCGTCTCGCGGCGCTGGTCCACCAGGACCACCACGTCGGGGAGGCGACGCATGTTCTTGAGACCACCCAGGTACTTCTGCAGGCGGTCCAGCTCGCGGCGCAGGACTGCGGCTTCCTTCTTAGGACGCATGGCGATGGCGCCGGAGGACTCCATCCGCTCGAGGTCCTTCAGGCGGTCGATGCGGGCACGCATCGTGGTCCAGTTGGTGAGCATGCCGCCCAGCCAGCGCTGGTTCACGTAGGCAGCACCACAGCGGCTGGCTTCGAGGGCAATCACCTCAGAGGCCTGCTTTTTGGTTCCCACAAACAGGAAGCGCTTGCCGCTGCGTGCGGCACTGCGGACCCACTTGTAGGCGTTGTTCATGCAAACTGCGGTTTGCACGAGGTCAATGATGTGGACGCCGTTGCGCGCGCAGTAGATGTAGCGCGACATCTTGGGGTTCCAACGGCGAGTTTGGTGCCCAAAGTGAGCACCCGCCTCCATCATTTCGGCGAGAGTGACGACAGCCATGTTGTGTTGAGGTTTCGGGTTTGCCTCCACCTGCCAGGGATCCACCGAACAGGACGAACCTGAATCACCGGTTGATCACCCGAAACGCGCAGGTGTGCGGATTGAAAGTGCCTGTAAACACTACCAAACGGGCCTTCTGCTCAGCGCAGACCGGCGGCCCGAGCCTCGGCATAAAGCGCCCTGACACCGATGCGATTGAGAGGAAGCCGGAGTAGCTCCATGGCCCATGCCGCTTGGCCCTGACGAATCAGCCAAGCCAGCAGCGGCCGAAGGCTGCGCTCATTCAAGAGACCACCCAGGGTCAGTAGCTCCCAGAGCACCCGATGGAGGATGGTGAATTGAATGATGAACCGCACCCGCCGGGTGGGGTGTTTTTTGTAGAAGACCAGACCCATCTTGGCCCGCTCCCCCTCGACGGCGATCAGGCGGGGGACCTGCTCCAAGCTCAGGGGCGGGTGCCAGTGATAGCCAACCGCAGCTGGACAACGGACCAGGACGACGCCCATCTGCCGCAGCCGCTCGCCCAACTCCAGGTCTTCCCAGCCATAGAGCCGGAAGCGTGTGTCAAACAGACCACTGCGCTCAAGAACCTCACGGTCAATCGCGACATTCCCGGTGGCGAAATAGGCCCAGGAAAGATCGCGGAGCTTGTGGGGCTCGCTGGTCGGATCTTCAAAATTGGCGGTGTTGATCACCGCTCCATAGGTGAAGCAGAGGCGATCGCCCCGCTCCTGCCAGCTCTGGTTCAGCTGGCTGGCGTGACTCAGGAGAAAGTCCTCCGTCACCACCAGGTCGCTGTCAATAAAAACAATCACGTCACCGCGGGCGTGATCTACCCCGCGGTTGCGCCCCTCAGCCGGTCCACCGTGGTCCTGTTGGACCAGGCGGACGTGGGGGAGATCGGCCTGATGGCGGCCCAACCAAGCCACTGTGTCGTCGGTGGACCCGTCATCCACCACCACCACCTCGTAGTTGCTGATCGGTGCAGCCAGTCGCTGGCTCTCGAGGGCACGCAGGCACTTCTCGAGAATCGGAAGACGGTTGTAGGTGGGGATGACGACGCTGAGGAACATGGCCAGGTCGACGATTCGAGCAAAAAAAAGGGATCCCTCAGGATCCCAGAACAGTCAAATTGCGAGAGCTGATCAGTCAGCCGCGCCGCCGTTGTTGGCGGTGCCGGTCACGCCATTACCTGCGCCTTCGCCGCGACCGTCGTTACGCATCTTCCGCTTTTTGAACTTGCGGGCGTACGCGCGGTTGCGCTCTTGCTTTTCCTTCTTGAGGTTGCGGCGTTTGGCCATCGAAACGGCGTGAAGTTCGGGTTAGTCCCCACAGTACTGAATCGCCCTCAGTGCTGAACGGTTAACGCGGGCTTTCCTGCCTCCAGCAGACGGCCATCCTCCATGCGCACCAGGCGATCAGCGATATCCAAGATCCGCGGATCATGGGTGACCATCAGGACCGCACAGCCCTGATCGCGGGCCAAACGCCTTAAAAGTTCCACCACCTCACGACCCGTTTGCGAATCCAACGCTGCGGTGGGTTCATCGGCGAGCAGCAAGCGCGGGTGGGCGGCGAGGGCACGGGCAATCGCCACGCGCTGCTTCTGACCGCCGGAGAGGTCATGGGGCAACTTATGCAGTTCGTCCCCGAGGCCCACGGCACGAAGCCACTCCCTGGATTGATCACGCCGGGCGCGGTAGCTCAGGCCAGGCAGCAGGTCCGATCCCATCTGGACGTTTTGCTCCGCCGTCAGGCAGCGCAGCAGATTGTGTCCCTGAAAGATCATGCCGATCGAGCGGCGCAGCCGCTGACGATCGCGGCGACCGGCACCGGCCAGCTGTTGGCCCAACACCTCTACGGATCCTTCTTGAACGGAGCGCAGGGCGCCGACAAGGGTCAGCAGGGTGGTCTTGCCGCAGCCGGAGGGTCCCGTCAGCAGTACGACCTCGCCGGCCGCAACGGTCAGGTTGACGCCCTGGAGGACCTGGCGCCGCATGGTCCCCGATCCATAGAAATGGGAGAGCTCCCGAAGATCAACTGCAGCGGAGGTGGCCATCGGGTCAGAAAATCTCTGCGGGATCGGCGTCGGCCAGGCGACGCATGGCCAGCCCTGCTGAAGCCATGCACATCACCAGAATCATGCTGAACACGGTGATGGCGCGGGCGGAGTCCATGAACACCGGCAGTTGGGTGGCAGAGCGCACCATGAGATAGAGGCCCTGGCCTGCGGCATAGGCCGGGAGATAGCCAAAGGCGGCCAGCAGCAGTCCTTCGCGGGCAACGACCCCCAGCAGGCTGGGCAGCTTGTAGCCCATCGCCATCAAGGTCGCGTACTCCGGCAGGTGGTCACTCACGTCGGAATAGAGCACCTGGTAGACGATCACGCAGCCAACGACGAATCCCATAGCGGCCCCGAGCGTGAAGATGAAGCCGATGGAGGTGCTGGTGCGCCAGTAGTTCTGCTCGAAATCAATAAAGCCCTGCTTGGTGAGCACCTTGACGTCGCTGGGCAGTTGAGCCTGCAGACGTTGGGCGACGGCGATGGGATCGCTTCCGGGTTTCAGGCGAACCAAGCCGACCTCGATGCTCCCGGGCGGGGTGTTGGGAAGCAGATCGATGAAGGTCTCCGAGCTGGTCAGCAGATTTCCATCCGCTCCAAAGGAGGTTCCCAAGCCCACCAAACCAGCCACGCGGACGCGCTTGCCGGCAATTTCACTCTCCACCGTGCGCCCCTCACGGAACCACTCGGCCACCGGTCCAAATTCCGGTCGGGACTGCTCATCAAAAAGAACCCGCCCCTTTTGAGTCAGCGCCCGCGCCTTTGGGGCCAGCGAAGGATCGGTGAAGAGGGGATCATTGGGCTCAAAGCCCAGGGTCAAGATGGAGCGTGTGCCCCGCGTTTCGGGGTTGCGCCAGAGCAACAAATTCCAGTGAACCGGCGTAATCCCCTCCACCTCTAGGGCCGCCATGGTCTGGACCAAACGGCGCTTGGGGAAGCCCGCCATGCTCACCGAACTGGTGGATCGGGGACTGATCAGCACCAGATCGGCGTCAAACAGCCGGTGGATCGTGACGCTGGCATCAAACAGCCCGTCACGGAAGCCCAGCTGCATGAACATCAGGATCCCGGCAAAACTGATGCCCGCAAGCGCTACAGCCAGACGCACTGGCTGCCGGGTTAAGAGCAGCAGGGCCAGGGGAATGCGCCGGCGTTGCCAGATCCCCTCAAACCAACGCTGAAGACTCACGGCTCAAAGCGCGCGATGACCTTCAGGCCCGAGAGCTGCTGCACACGCTTGGCATCGGCGGGATCCAGGGCGAGTCGCACTTCGACGATGCGAGCGTCCGCATCGCCCGTGGGATCGGTGGAGAGTACATCTCGCTGCCGGATCTGCGGTGAAATCCGCAGCACTTCAGCCTTCAGCTTGCCGCTGAAGCCTCCGTTTTCACTGATCAAGGAAGCACTCTGGCCCAGGCGAATCCGACCGATGTCGCTTTCGTAGACCTCGGCGATCGCCTCCATGCGGTCACTGGCGCCAACCGACAGGATGCCGTCCGAACCAGGACGCTCCCCAGGACGGGCATAGACCCGCAATACCGTCCCATCAATGGGTGAGCGGAGTTGGCTGTCCCTAAGGTCAACTTCAATGCCTCGCTTCTCAGCGAGGGCTTGACGCCGTTGTCCTTCGAAGGTCACCAGCTCGTCTTGCTTCTCCTCCAGGAGCACCATGCTGGCGGCACCTTCCCTGGAGGCTTCGCGATAGCGACTCACCTCACGACGCTGCATCGCGATCGAGCGATCCAGGGTGCCAATACGGGCATTGATCGCCGCGAGATCAGCCAAGAGTCCGGGGCGGTTATCAAAGGTGGCCAGGATCTGACCGCGCTTGACCCGGTCACCTTCTTGGACCGAAAGGCTGCTGATGCGGGGGCTGCCGCCCATCGACCCCATGGGAGCGGCCAGCTTGCGGACGTCGCCGGCGGGTTCCAGTCGACCCAGGGCCGAAACGGATTCAATTCTGGGTTGAACAACCGGGGCCGGAGGCACCGGGGCGGGCCGGTCCAGGGCACGACCAATCACCACGGCAAGCAGCAGCAGAGCCACTGCTCCACCGCCACTTCGCCAGGGATATCGCTTCAGCCACTGCAGCATCACTGCAGGGGCAGTGGATCGTCGAAGAGCAACTCCTCGATGTAGCGATCGGCCCACTCGGGATTGAAGGCTTTCTCGAGCACGCGGCGGGTCTTGTCGTTGCGCTTCTGTTGCTGGCAATACGAGAGCTGGCCGCTATGTCGCCTCACCGTATCTGGGTGATCGATGGGCTGAGGAACGGCCTCTGCACTGGCCTCACCCAACACCCGCAGAAAATCACTGACGAGCTCGATAAAGCGTTGCTCTTCCGCTGCATCCGCAGGACGGACAAACCGGACATAAGGAGAAAAGATCGTCCCCCACTCAGGCAGCTCACGCTCCTGGCTGAACGCGCGCTTCGGCAGGGCCTCCAGACGCTGAAGGACCGCCTGCGGCAGGGCGCCATCCACGGGCGAGAGATCAACGATTGCAGCCGAGACCACGCCACGGCCGGCAACGATGTCCGCCCCAAAGACGGGCAGGTCATAGCGGGGGTCGGGGAAAAAGACGCAGTGGAGGATCTGCAGGCCGGCTCCAAGCCGTGCGGTTTCCAGGTGCAACTTGCGCAGACCGCGGCTGGAGCGCAATTCATTGCGGATGAAGAGGTCCTCCCCATCGAGGCTGCCGCTAATGGCCTCCAATTGGGGATCCACCGCCAGTGGCTGCAGCTCCGGCAAGGAGGACCACTGCTGACGGATGCGCTCAGCGAGGGCGTCAACGAGCGGATGAATGCCGAGGGCAGCAGAACTCATCGGGGCTGAAGCGGCGACCGTCCTGGCGATCCTGCCAGCAGAATGGGGCGAACCACAGGTTCTCAATCCGTTGTCAGGTCTGAACACCGCTCCGCTGCCTGAACCGCAGCGTGGTCAGCTCGCCAACGGAACGTCCCTGGTGCAACTCGATCTGCCGAATGCACCTGTGGTCTGCCTTGACTTTTGGTGCCGCTCCGGCAGTGGAGTGGAGGCCCCCGGGGAGGCGGGGATCGCCCACTTCCTCGAGCACATGGTCTTCAAAGGAAGTCACAGCCTTCAAGCCGGTGAATTTGACCAGCGCATCGAAGCGCTTGGGGGCAACAGCAATGCAGCCACCGGCTTCGACGACGTGCACTATCACGTCCTGATTCCGCCCGAAGCCTGCGCTGAAGCACTGGAGCTGCTCACTGATCTGGTGCTTCAACCGCGCTTGGACCGGAGCGATTTCGACATGGAGCGTCAGGTGGTGCTCGAGGAACTCGCCCAGAGCGAGGACCAACCGGAAGAAGTGGCTTTTCAGCAGCTGCTCAAGCAAAGCTGCCTGGATCACGCCTATGGCAAAGCGATCCTGGGCGATCGGGACGCACTCCTTGGCCACACCCCGGAGGCCATGGCGCGCTTCCATGCCCGTCATTACCGCGCCGATCGTTGTTGCCTTTCGGTGGCAGGGCCGCTGGCGGCGTTGCAACTGGAAGAGCAACTGCAGCGCTCAGCCTTGGCGCAGTTGCTCCCCTCCGAAGCCGACGCAAGGCCTGCTCCACTGCAGTTCATGCCCGGTGAAGAGCGACTAGAACTGCCCCGGCTGGAGGCCGCCAGACTCTTAATGGCCTGGCCGCTGCCCGGAGCTGCAGACCAAATGTCCGTGGTTGGCGGGGACCTGCTGACCACCCTGTTGGCGGAGGGACGGCGCAGTCGCCTGGTGGAGCGACTGCGGGAGCAGCTTCGGCTGGTGGAAAGCGTCGATCTCGATCTCAACGTCTTGGAGTCCGGCTGCCTTGTCTTGCTTGAGGCGGTCTGTGAGCCCGAACACCTCAGCCGTGTTCGAGCGGAAATCAATGGGGTCCTGAAGGCACTGGAGCAGGAGATCCCAAGCGAAGCCGAGGTGGAGCGCGCCCGGCGATTGGTCGGCAACGGCTACCGCTTCAGCCTGGAGGCGCCAAGCGCCGTCGCCGCGATGGTTGGCAACAGCGCGCTGTGGGATCGCAAGCACAACCTCCAAGCCCCGCTCGACTGGCTCGAGGAATGGGACGGACAGCGCCTGGTGCAGGACGTCGTCCCCCAACTGCAGCCGGAGCGGGCCTTTGTGTTGGAGGCGGTTCCAGCATGATCAGCGCCGGCGTGCAACAACGTGAGCTCAGCGGAGGCTGTCCGCTCTGGCTCATCGAGCGTCCAGGTCCAGCCATCCTCTCGGCCAAGCTCTGGATCCGCGGCGGAAGCAGCGCCGACCCCTCTGGCCAGCGGGGAGCTTCCCAACTGCTCGCGGGGGTGCTGAGCCGGGGCTGCGGGCCGTTCAGTGGCGACGCCCTGGCTGATCTCGTTGAAGGCCGGGGCGCAGGACTGCGCTGTGAGGCCGCCGAAGACGGCACCTTGATCAGCCTGAAGTGCGCCAGTGATGACGCGGCTCTCTTGCTGCCGCTGGTCCTGCAGATGGTCACCAGCCCGTGGCTGGTCGAGGACCAGGTGACCCTCGAGCGTCAACTCAATCTGCAAACCCTGCAGCGGCAGAAAGAGGACCCTTTCCAGGTCGCCCACGATCAACTGCGTCAGCAGCTCTACGGCTCAGGGCCCTACGGCCACGACCCCCTGGGTGTTGAGGCCGAACTCTGCGCATTGGCTCGCCCGCAACTCGAGCAGATGACCCACCAGCTCGGGCAAGAGGGTGCCGTGATGGTCCTGGCGGGCCAGATCCCAGCGGAGCCCGAGCAACTGTTGCTGCATCAGCTCGAGGGCCAGAGCTGGAGGACCGAGGCACCAAAGCGCCTGGCCGGCGCCTCCGGGCTCAAGCAGGTCTCACTGGCGAGCAACGTCGATGAGACCGAGCAGTTGGTCTTGATGCTGGGGACCACCACTGCTCCCCTTGGCAGTGAGCAGGCCCTGGCCCTACGGCTGCTGCATTGCCACCTGGGCATCGGCATGTCCAGCCGCCTCTTTGTGGCCCTACGGGAGGAACACGGCCTGGCCTACGACGTGGGGGTGCACTACCCCGCGCGCCTCGGGGATGCCCCCTTCGTGTTCCATCTCTCCAGCTCGAGCGATCGTGCTGAGGACGCCACCCGCGAGCTGCTCAATGAATGGCTGCGCCTGCTCGAGGAGCCCATCAGTGATACACAACTCCAGCTGGCCAAGGCGAAGTTCAAAGGTCAGGAGGCCTTAGGGCGCCAAACCTGCAGCCAAGTGGCCGATCGCCACGCCCTGGTCCTCGGCCATGGCCTGCCCTTCGACTTTGCCGATCGCTGTCTTCTCGAAGCTGAAGCGCTGACGCCGAGCGATCTCCACCAAGCAGCGCAGGCGCTGCTGCAGGGAGCGTCCTTGAGCCTCTGCGGACCGCAGGACGCGATTGAGGCAGCAACGGCGGTCTGGACGGGGCATCCACTGAACCGGTCTTAAACCGGTTCCAGTTGCTTGAGCTCCAGCAAAAAGGTGCCGCGACGGAAACGGACGGCAACTTGATCCAAGGCTTTGAGGGCCACCACCTGGCCAACCTCGTCGGCGTCGATCAAATCAGGTGGACGCAGCATCGACATCGCGTCGGCTGTCTTGAGATAGCTGGGTTGAGCCAGCAGACGCACCTGAGTGCCAACGCTGATGGATTCCTGGGACATCGGTCGTTGCAAGACCACCACTCTCCTGCAGGATGGTCCCACTGAGAGGCCAACTGTGCGCGCCCTTGCCAACTGGAGTGGTGCCCTCGCTGGATTGCTGCTGATCCTCTGTGGAGGGTTGATTCAGGCCGCGATCCCTTGGCCAGGCAGCCAGGGCGTCTCGTTCGTGCCCCTGCCCATGACCTTGCAGGTGCCAGCCCTGCTCTTTACGGCCTTGGTCTGCGGACATCGTCCGGCCATGTTGGCCGGCATGGCCTACATCAGCCTGGGGCTCTTCCAGCTCCCGGTTTTTCAGGGTGGCGGCGGGTTGAGCTACATCAGCGATCCCGCTTTTGGCTATCTGGCTGGGTTCCTACCAGCTGCCTGGCTGACCGGCCGCCTCGCCCAACAGCAGGACATGGATGACCTGCTGAATCTTGTGGCTGCAGCGGTCCTGGGGCTGTTGATCCTTCAGGGTTGCGGCCTGGCCAACCTCCTGCTCGGCGGGCTGTTCCAGCGCTGGGGCGGACAGCTGCCCCAGTTGGTGCTGACCTACAGCCTTGGGCCACTGCTCCCCCAACTGCTCCTCTGTTGTGCGGTGGCCGTTCTCGCCTGGCTGACCCGACGCCTGTTGTTGCTGGACCGTTGATGAAGCGGAGCTACTGGATCGCCATCGCCGTTGTGCTGATGGACCAGATCAGCAAGGCCTGGGCCGTGGACCATCTGGCCGGAGTGGGCGTTCGTCCGCTGCTTCCAGGACTGCTCCAACTGCAGCTGGTCTTCAACAGCGGTGCGGCCTTCAGCATGCTGGAGGGAAACGCCAACCTGTTGGGAGTGGTCAGCCTCGCGGTCGCCGTGGGGCTTGTGTTCTGGATCCAGACGAGCGGTCCACTGGATCGCTGGCAGGCCATGGGCCTGGGGTTCTTGCTGGGGGGAGCCGTTGGCAATGGAATTGACCGCTGGCGCTTGGGGCGGGTGGTGGACTTCCTGGAGTTTGTGCCGATCTCCTTCCCGATCTTCAACCTCGCGGATGTCGCCATCAACCTCGCGGTTCTTTGCCTAGCGCTCTCGCTCTTTCCCGCTTGGCGCAGGCACTAATCAAGGGGATCATCGGAGCGCGTGGTCAAGGAGCCCTTGACCTCCAACAAGGGATGCTGGCGTGAAACCTCCTGGTCGAATCTGGCTTTGGCTTGGTCTGGCCCTCGGGGTCTTGGTGGTCGTCACCGCCGTGCTCCAGGCCGTCAACAATCTGCTCTGGCAGCTGAGCTACCTGCTTCCGAGCTGGCTTGTTGGCCCCTTCAGCCTGCTGCTCTTCGGCGGGGCAGCACTGCTGATCGCTCGCTTTGCTTGGCCCTGGTTCAACAGCATCCGGCGCTCAGGCTGGAAGGTCTTTCAAGAGCCCGGTTCGCGCACCAGTGCGCCGATTGAGGCTCCCGTCAACCGCAAGGAGGCAGCTCAAAAGAACCTTGCAGGGATCGAGACGCTCCTGCAGGGCATCCGGGACGAGGTCCAACGTGAGGCCCTCAGGCAAGAACGAGAGAGGGTTGCAGCAGAGCTGGAACGCGGCGATTTAGTGATCGTGGTGTTTGGCACCGGCTCCGCCGGGAAAACATCCCTAATCCGGGCGCTGCTGCGCGACGTCGTGGGCGAGGTCGGAGCAGCCATGGGTTCAACGACGACAACCACGAGCTATCGCCTCCGCCTGCACAACCTGCAGCGAGGCATCCGACTGGTTGACACGCCGGGGATTTTGGAAGCGGGCATCGAGGGGCAGAAGCGCGAGCAGATTGCCCGCGATCAGGCCTCGAATGCCGATCTCCTACTGCTTGTTGTCGATGGGGATCTGCGGGCTGCTGAGCTCGAGGTGTTTTCGGCGCTCGCCAGCTTGGGCAAACGGCTGCTGCTGGTCCTCAACAAGTGCGATCTGCGGGGTGAAGAAGAAGAGAAACGTCTCCTCGAGCTGCTTCGACGCAGAACCCAGGGCCGCATTGCACTGGAGGACGTGCTGACGGCCAGTGCATCACCCCAATCGGTTCCGATGCCGGGTGGTCAACCGCTGCAACCAGCACCGGAAATCGATCGGCTCCTGCGGAGGATCGCGCAGGTCCTGCACAGCGACGGGGAGGAGCTGATTGCCGACAACATCCTGATGCAGAGCAGCAGGCTCAGCGACGCGGGGCGCCGTCTGCTGGGGGAGCAGCGGCAACAGGATGCGGAGTCGATCGTCGATCGCTACAGCTGGATCAGCGCCGGGGTGCTCGCGGCCACTCCGCTTCCAGGCATCGATTTGCTCGGGGCCGCCGCCGTCAATGCCCAGATGGTGATGGAAATCGGCCGCGTCTATGGGGTCAGCCTCTCCAAAACCTCCGCCCAGGAACTGGCTGTTTCCGTTGGACGAACCCTGGCCAGCTTGGGCTTGATCAAGGGCGGCATCAGTCTGGTCGGGGCCGCGCTCAGCCTGAACCTTCCGGCGCTGCTGCTGAGCCGTGCCGTGCAGGCGGTGGGTGCAGGCTGGCTGACTCGAATCGCCGGACGCAGTTTCATCACCTACTTCCAGCAGGATCAGGATTGGGGGGATGGCGGAATCCAGGACGTCGTGCAGCGTCAGTACGACCTGAACCGCCGTGAATCCGCCCTCAATGCATTTCTGTCGGCAGCGATGAAGCGTGTGGTGGAACCGCTGCAGCGTCAGGGGAAGCAGGGGCAACTGCCGCCACGGCCCGAGCGTCGCTGAAGGCCTCCGGCGGCGGTGGCTGCATCGGTCCACGGGCATCCAGGACGGTGATGAAGGCCAGATAGGCCACCGCGATCAGAATCGAGATGGCACCGGTCACGATGGCGACCCAGCGGCCTTGGGGGTTCGGTTGATTCATCTCAAACGCAAGTCAACGACCGCTGAACGACCGAGGCCACGGCAGCCAGGTCAGTGGATCGGGTGTGGGGATTGCCGAGTACGGCCTTGAGGTGATGCCTCCCCGCATAGAAGGGACGGGAGAGCATCAACTGCTGTTCGAGCAACTGCTGCCGGGTCTGGCTCGACCATCGCTCCGATTCGCTGGCCCCCATCTCACTCGGGGTGAAGGCCAATAGATGCAATGGGCCGCTGCGCATCTGCAAGGGGAGCCCGCAGAGGTGCTGCTCCAGCGCAGCGCGCCGTTGGAGGGCCCCCTGGAGCAGCGCATCGATTCCATCCAAACCCAATTGGCGCAGTCCCAGCCAGAGCTTGAGGATCTCGGCCGGGCGCGTTCCCTGAAGGCCGCATTCACCGCCATGGGCATCCATCCAACTGGGCTCCATGTAGGGCAGGCCAGTGCCAAAGCAGGAGGCCAGCAGTTCAGGACGCTTGAGCAGCAGCAGGGAGGAGGTCTTGGTGATGCCCAGGAGCTTCTGGGGATTCACCGTGAGGGAGTCGGCCCGGTCCAGATCGGGGACCAGGTGTTTGTGCCGTTGGCTGAGGCCAAACACCGCGCCAATCGCGCCGTCCACGTGCAGCCAGACCCCGTGGCGGTGGCACAGATCAGAAATGGCCGCCAGGGGATCGACAGCACCCCGCACCGTGGTTCCGGCGGTGGCCACAACGGCTAGAACAGGACGTCCCTCTTGCTCGGCCGACTGCAACGCAGCGGCAAGGGCCATGGGGCAGAGACAGCCGGCGCCGTCCGTCTGGATGGTCTGGAGACTCTGCTTCGGTAAGCCCATCACCATCAGGGCCTTGCCGATGGAGACGTGGGCATCTGCGCTGCAGAACACCGTCAAGTCGGAGGTCTCGCCATGGGCGAGCTGATGGCGTGCCACGACCAAGGCCATCAGATTGCTGAGGCTGCCGCCACTTGCTGCGACACCACCGGCCGTCTCTCCGAGGCCCAGTTGTTCAGCCATCCAGTGGGTCAAGCTGCGCTCGAGCCGCGAGAGGCTTGGCGAGAGCTCCTCGGCCAACAAATTGTTGTTGAGGCCAGCGCAGACGAGATCAGCCGCCACCGATGCGGTGAGCGGTGGCGGATCCAAATGGGCCATCGCACCGGGGTGGACGGGGTTGTAGGCCCCATCCATCACCAGTTGCAGATCCTCAAGCAACGCCTCAGCAGACAGGCCCTGTTGCAGTAGAGCAGGCTCGGGAAGAACGCTCAGCAGGGGCAAGGGCGAGCGCTCAGCGGCACTGGACCACCACTGGCAGAGACGCGCGCTGGCCGAGCTCAAGAAGGCTTCCAACGCGGGATCCTCCCGCAGGGGATCCGGGAAGCAGGCAACGCTGCGCTGCGGGTGGCTCGGTTGGGCTTGAGCCAATGGCCCTGAGCGTTCAGCGCCCATTGTCCCGTGTCATCGGACCCGCCGTGCTGGCATGGTTGAAGAAGCCTGCGAATCGACCTCGGGGTTGAACGAAGCTCAGCGCCATGAACTCTGGATGAGGCGGCTGCTGCGCCGGGCAGCAGCCGTTGGAGAGAAGGGTGAAATCCCTGTGGCGGCCGTCGTGCTGGATGGCCATGGACGGGCCCTGGGCTGGGGAGTGAACCACAGGCAACGGGAGCAACGGCCGCTGGGGCATGCGGAGTTAATGGCCTTGGAGCAAGCCGCACGCCTGAGGGGCGACTGGCGCTTTAACGACTGCAGCCTGATCGTGACGCTGGAGCCCTGCCCCATGTGTGCAGGCGCCCTGGTGCAAGCGCGCATGGGACAGGTGATCTTTGGGGCCCATGACCCCAAGCGCGGTGCTCTCGGCGGCTGCCTGAACCTGGCGACGGATCCGAGCGCCCATCACCACATGACGGTGATGGGCGGAGTTCTGGAGCTGGAATGCAAGAGCAGGCTCGAGGCCTGGTTCAAGCGGCGGCGGCAGCAGCGGCAGGCGCAGAAGAACGGAAGGCCGGAAGCTCTTGCTCAAGCAGGTTGAGCAGGAGATCCACGTTCTCTTCGCGGCTGTTGTAGCCCATCAGCCCGATGCGCCAGACCTTGCCTGCAAGGGCACCCAGGCCTCCGCCCACTTCAATGCCGTGCTTGTTCAGCAGGTGATTGGTGAAGGCCTTGCCATCGACACCTTCTGGAATGCGAACGGTGGTCAAGGTGGGGAGACGCAGCTCCAGGGGAACGTGGGGCTCGAGCCCAAGCCGCTCAAGACCGGACCAAAGGCGCTCAGCATTGCGGCGGTGGCGCGCCCAGACATTCGCTAGACCTTCTTCTGCGATCAGGCGCAGGGCCTCGCGCATGCCGAAGTTCATGTTGACCGGTGCGGTGTGGTGATACACCCGGTCACTGCCCCAGTACTGATTCAGCAAGCTGACGTCGAGGTACCAGTTGGGCACCTTGCCGCTGCGGGCAGCCAGCTTCTGCTCAGCGCGGGGACCCATCGAGAAGGGACCGAGGCCGGGAGGGCAGCTCAGGCCCTTTTGGCTGCAGCTGTAGGCCAGATCAACCTTCCATTCATCGAGATACAGGGGCACTGCACCTAAAGAGGTCACCGTGTCGAGCAGCAGGAGACAGTCGTGCTGACGGCAGAGGTTACCGATACCCTCCATGGGCTGGCAGACACCCGTTGAGGTCTCGGCATGGACCATCGCCAGGACCTTGGGCTTGTGCTGCTTCAAGCCCGCTTCGATCTCATCAAGACTGAAGGCTTCGCCCCAGGGCTTCTCGATGGTCTGGACATTGGCGCGGTAACGGCCCGCCATGTCCTGAAGACGCAAACCGAAGTAGCCCTTAACCGCCACGAGGACGGTGTCGCCAGGCTCAACGATGTTGGCGATCGTGGCTTCCATGGCCGCCGATCCAGTGCCGCTCATCGGCAGGGTCAGGCGGTTATCGGTTTGCCAGACGTAGCGGAGGAGCTCCTGCACTTCGCCCATCAGGGCGACATACAGGGGGTCCAAATGGCCGATCGGCGAGCGGCTGAGGGCCTCAAGAACCGTCGGGTGGGCATTGGAGGGGCCAGGTCCCAGCAGCAAGCGCTCCGGAGTATCAATCGGAGCTAGCGACAGCCGATGTCGATCGGACACGGTTGATGAGATGGAAGCCAAGGCCTGGGAGGGGGCTGGATGGGTTGAGACTACGCAGTCGCAGGTGCGAGCGAATCAGCGGGCGCGCACGTTGGTATCAGCCAAGCCGCGGCAAAGGTGCTCAAAAGGAGCACGCACAACACTGTTTATGAGCTCCGCATTAGCGGCACCGGAATCGAGCAATTTCTCGCTAATCACATCGGCCATCAGGGCGATGCTGCGAACGGTGGGACCAGTGGGGACACCGAGGCTCTTATAGGTGTCATCCAGGCCGTTCAGGACCCGCTCGTTCAGGATTGTGCTGTCGTCAGCCACCAAGGCGTAGCTGGCGTATCGAAGGAAGTAATCCATGTCCCGCAGGCAGGCAGCCCAGCGGCGAGTGGTGTAGGCGTTGCCGCCGGGTAGCAACAGCTCGGGATCCGACTGCCAGAGGCGCTGGCTGGCCTCGCGGACGATTTCAGCGGCTTCGCAGTTGATCAGCTCAACCGCAGCGAGACGCAACGACGATTCAGAGAAATAGGTGGCGATTCGGTCAATGGCCGAGCCGTCGAGATAACGGCCGAGCTGGTCGTAACGGCCGATCAGACCGGTGATGGCATCACGCATTGGGGGTGTGAGATCGACGCACCTGGGTTGGACCGTAGCACCGGCGAACGTCCAGATCCCTTGCTGGATCGAGGTTTTGAAGAAGTTGACAGAAACGGTTACTCAAACCAGCTGAGGAGTCCAAAACAGGCCCATCAGTCCTCTATTTGGTTACGGGCGATACAAAGCGCGGTCAACGCCGATCACTACGGTCTGAGCCGTCCGGTACAGGCCGGCACCCACCAAGCCATTCTCAACGCGTCATGGCCAAGACCGCCCAGGACGTCCTCCGTCAGATCAAGGACGAAGGCATTGAATTGATTGACCTCAAGTTCATTGACCTCCACGGCAAGTGGCAGCACCTCACCGTCACCCCTGATCTGGTTGAAGAGGAAGCCTTCACCGAGGGCGTTGCCTTTGACGGCTCCTCCATCCGCGGCTGGAAGGCCATCAACGAGTCGGACATGGCCATGGTGCCCGACCCGAACACCGCCTGGATCGACCCCTTCTACGGGCACAAAACCCTCAGCCTGATTTGCTCCATTCAGGAGCCCCGTAGTGGCAAGCCCTACTCCCGCTGCCCCCGGGCCCTGGCCCAGAAGGCCCTGGACTACCTGAGCTCCACCGGCCTGGCCGACACGGCCTACTTCGGACCCGAGCCCGAGTTCTTCGTTTTCGACGACGTCCGCTACAAGAGCGCCAATGGCTCGAGCTTCTACAGCGTCGACTCCATCGAGAACCCCTGGAATACCGATCGCGTTGAAGAAGGCGGGAACCTCGCCAACAAGATTCAACTGAAGGAGGGCTACTTCCCCGTCGCCCCGAACGACACCCTTCAGGACATGAGGACCGAGATGCTCCTCACCATGGGCTCCCTCGGTGTGCCCATCGAGAAGCACCACCATGAGGTCGCCACCTCCCAGCATGAGCTGGGCATGAAGTTCGCCGAGCTGATCACCGCGGCGGACAACGTGATGATCTACAAATACGTCGTTCGCAACGTTGCCAAGAAGTACGGCAAGACCGCGACGTTCATGCCCAAGCCGATCTTTGCCGACAACGGCAGCGGCATGCACGTTCACCAGAGCATCTGGAAGAACGGCGACACCCTGATGTGGGGCGACGGCACCTACGCCAACCTGTCCCAAACGGCCCGTTGGTACATCGGTGGCCTGCTGAAGCATGCCCCCAGCTTCCTGGCCTTCACCAACCCGACCACCAACAGCTACAAGCGCCTGGTGCCCGGCTTTGAAGCGCCGGTAAACCTGGTGTACTCCCAGGGCAACCGGTCCGCCGCCGTCCGCATCCCGCTGACCGGCATGAATCCGAAGGCCAAGCGCCTGGAATTCCGCTCAGGCGACGCTCTGGCAAACCCCTATCTGGGCTTTGCCGCCATGCTCATGGCCGGCATCGACGGCATTAAGAACCAGATCGACCCGGGCAATGGCACCGACGTCGACCTGTTCGAACTGCCCGCCGAGGAGCTGGCGAAGATCTCGACCGTTCCCGCGTCCCTCAACGGCTCACTGGAAGCCCTCAAGGCTGATCACGAGTACCTGTTGGCCGGTGGCGTCTTCACCGAAGACTTCATCGACAACTGGATCGCCCTGAAGTACGAGGAGGTGCAGCAGCTGCGCCAGCGGCCCCACCCCCACGAATTCACCATGTACTACGACGCCTGATCAAAAGCCCAGTGGCTCTCTGGAACTGGACAATCCCCAAAACTTGTCCCCAAGAAGGTCCCCAAAACGGGGACTTTTTTATTGGGACGGGACAGGGCGTATCGGTTTGTTCTTCATCAAGGACCTGATGGCCCAATTCAAGACACATCCGGGCCAGATCAAACCGACCCACAGTGACGAGCTGATCAAACGAGCCCATGAGGAGCATCCACGACGGGGTCGGCTGACCAAATGGTGTGACGATCTGAATAATGACCGCGCCCGAAATAACATAAGCATCTCCTAATTAGCGTACGCTTAAGTTGCATCAATCAGATGACAGGCTCAGGTAAGTTTAATATTGCCAGTTATTACACGAATGTCAACCTTGCCCAGGGTCTGACGATTAATCTGATTGAGACAGAGTTGGCACTCAGGCTCAATCCTGACACTCTCTCTTGCTTGATACTATTCGATCAGGCCCATGGAGAGGCAGAAAGGGTTAGCCAGGAAATTTACGGCCCATACAGTATTGCGGCGTTTCCCACTGACTGGGATGGAGTTAACAACTATGATTCCGGCGGCTTTGGGCAAGATATTTGGACCGACACAGGAATTAGCCTGATTGAGGCCTCCAATCTCAACGAGGCAAATGCGAGAGCTCTTCTTGAGGCTAGCAAAGCTTATTCCAAAGAAAAATACTCAGACGTCCTTCAGTATCTTGTCAACAAGACAGGAAGCACCCTTCAGCAATACGACCCAGATTTATCATTTTACTTCAGGGAGGAAATTGAGGCTATTGAAGATGGTACTTTTCCGATCGATATCAACTTAGGGATCACCACTGAGTTTCTGAGACTTGGCGAGATGCAGACCGGGTCACCACTGTCTGTTGACTACTTACTTGAGCAAAGCAGAAGCGCAAGTTATTTCGGTCAAAATCCCCATGCTCTTTTTCTGGCCAACCATGGCGGATCCATAATGGAGGGCAGCAATCATGATGACGATACATACGACAACGACATACAGGGTGCAACTCTGCAAGTAAAAGACTTTGCAAAGTCGCTTAAGAACGCGCTCGATGCATCTTCAAAAGATGAACGACTCGGCCTTGTTGCCTACGACGAATGTCTGATGGCCAACGTTGAGCTTGTCACTGAGCTCTCAGCCAGCACACGCTACGTGCTTGCCTCACAGGAAACCATACCGGGCAATGGCTACGATTACCTTTTAACCCTTTCAGACTTTACGGCCACTTCACCGATCGATTCACAAGAGAGCATTGAAGCCACCGCAAAGAGCCTTGGCAACGCCTTCATAGAATCTTACAACGAACGCAATCCAGACACAATAACACCTAAGAGACTACAAATTAATACCCTTTCGTTGTCAGACACAAGCACAGTTGCAACTCTAAACGCAGCCATCAAGGACTACGTCGAAGCGTTGACCAACAGCAGCGACGACTTTATCGCTTCGCTATTAAATTCAATACGACAGAAAGGGACGAACTACGCAATCGAGTATTTACAAGACCTGGGAAATTTAGCCTTAATTTCGAGATCTTCAGTCGGGGCATCTGAGGAATTGATCGCCTCATCTAATGCAATTCTCGGTGCATTAGGCAAAACAGTCGTCAACAATAACCAGAAGTATAACCCGCTCGAAGGCTTTAGGCTCAACGCCAGCTCAGGTCTTACCATAACCTTGCCGACCTCAATTTCAAAAGATTTCGAGGCATTTATCTCCACATTTAAGTTGAATGCTCCTGCTTTCGAAGCTGCGACAGGCTGGAGCAGAGTTCTGGAGCGCATCGCCCCTATCATCACAGGCGGGGAAATCAACAGCAGAAGTGAAACTTCCAAAGCCTTCACTATTACCTCGGGAATCTCACAACAGACTGGCGAACAGGCATTAGTAGCCCTGAAACTCGAAGGCTTCTTGAGCCATACATCCAACGATCAAAAAATCAATCAAACCAAGATCACGTTGCCGGATCTGGAGGCAGCAACCATTGCTGACCTTGATTTTTACTTTAACGCGCTCAACTTGAACAAAACCGGCTCAATAAGCATCAACATTGATGACAAAAGCGGCAAGGCAAAAGCAAGCTGGCAACAAACAATCAAGGACGCCAAACCCTTTTCATTTATCGGCGCAGACCTCAGTGAGTCAGTAAAATCACTAGTGATTGAAAGCGGAGATACGATAACGATCTCTCCCGACAAATCGATTGAGGTTCGCTATGACCTCCACCTAGCTATTAATGATCACAGACTAGAGTCATTTCAAGATTGGACGTCTGGAAAGACGGAATACGTGTCGAGACCATTGCTGCTAAACACCAAAGCAGATGATGCGATCAAGAATACTTTCAGATACGTAACTCCAGTAGCTCCTCGAGGAGAAGATTTCACGACGAAGATCGTTCTCATTTCAGGTACCGAGGGAGTTGCATCCTTAACAGTCAAAGATATTATTTCGGATTCATCAGTAACATTCTCCTCAGACTCATACATCGACGAGTACATTAGGCTCCTTGGAGATAAGGATTACGAAATCACATTTGGATATGACTCATATGGTGCTTTTACTGAGAACCCAGCCAGCGATATTTCACTTCTTGTGGACCACATGGCAAGCGAAGCATTCCTGCTCAGAGATTCAATTCTGACTTCTTCGATTGAATTAGATACCTGGGGTAAATACAGCATTAATAAGGCTCTCACATCTGAGGTGCTCATTACAGAGGTAGTCACTGACTCAGTGATTACTAGCCTTGAGGATCTCAGTGAAGGTCAGAATGTAGATGCAGAAGTAAGCACCATCAGCATCAGTGGATCGTCAGTCTTACGTGAAGCTACTACGGGAGGCACGCAGACATTTAACTCCGGGATCTGGAGCTCAGAGGTTGATTATACTTTAAACACCAGCCTAGAGGGGATTAGTGATAATGAAGCACGTTTTGGTTTCTTTGAGGTAGATACTCTTACCGGAGAAATCAACACCGAACTTGGCCTGATTGCAGCGAGCAACAGCGATGCCTATCGGGCTGCAGCCCTCGCCAATTTGATCGCTCCTCTCGTCGACCTGAAACAACGAGACAAATCAGAAACTTTCATTGCCGAGATTAAAGCTGGCTCAGACTATGCCGCCATCCTGCTCACTAAAGACCAGAGCGGTAGAGAAACGGCATTATTCTCCATTGCCGGTGCCAACCCAAACCAAAATGCTCAGCTGCTGAACTACGGGAAAGGTTATTTCGGCTGGGAAGACTTGGTGAAAGGTCGCGATGACGGATACGACGGTGACTTCAACGACCTGACCTTCACCACCACTTAGAGCGTCCTTTTGTATGGCAAGATGCACTCAGGAGCAATGACCAAGACTCTTCTACCCGCTTACATATGCTCAGACATACTTATTTAAGACCCAAATAGACTTTTAATGTTCTATAAGTTTCGGTGTTTGCATCTTTATCAGCTTGCGCGCAATGACTTGTTCTTGCTGTGTAGTGGCAAGTCATGGCAACGGTCTCTGGCTTATGACCGGAGCCAATTGCGGCCTACTGAGGGGCTACCAATACAGACCGCATAGAGTGTGAATGGGCCGCCTAGGGGTGCTGCGTCCTGTGAGCGCAAACGTTACTGGGGGTGGATCTCCAGTCGGAAAGAAGCATTAGGGTGGCCAGGAATGCCGCCTGACACTGTAAAGACTAAGAACAAAAAGATGACAGAGCTAGAATGAACTCAGCTGAGCAAGCGATATTATTCAAACGGAAGCCTGATGCGGCTGCTTGACTGGCAACTGCCTCAGAATTGACCAGATAAACCAGCTTATTGCTAGGGGGATTGCTTTGTCTGGATCTTTTTTTAGCGGCTCAGGACAAACCACTCAGGCTCATATCCGTCCAACTGTGCATTAACTAGACCTCAGAGGCCCTTGGCAACCACTCAAGGTACCTACTGAGATGCAGTCGACCGCAGGCCGACTGTTTTATGCTGAGGAACCAAGAGGCGCTGAGCCGGACACAAGTGGCGGTTTACGATCGCTGACCATCAAACTCCAGCTTCGTCATGTGCTCAATTGCCGTGAAGCCGGAGGTGGTAAAAAGCTTCCCCACACCAACAACCGGCGGGACAACCAGCCTGTAGTCATAACGGACTTGAATAAAGGCAAAGAAAGCGACCACAAACAGACTGTTGAGGTACGGGAGTACGAAGTAGGTCCGACAAGCCCACCCCGAAAGTTCCTCCCGTACCAGGCAGCTCGAAATCCGAGTCGTCCTGCTGGACTGAGTTCGGAGTGATGAGCGATCTCAGCTCGACATCACCGCTTTTCGCGACGCCTGCGCCTGATCAGGGTCTTGTTCATGGCAGCCCCGGCTTCGGCCGGGGCTTTTTGCTGGCGAGTCAACTGTGGCGCAGCTGCTCGATGGCGCTGTCATGCAGCCGTTGCTCATGGGCATGGCGCTGGGCCCAAACCAAGGTCTGAGCGTCGACCCGCTCCTCATGATCCAGGTCGGGCTTGGCCCGGCGCTGAGACAGCCAGCCGCTCAGCCGACGGGCAGCACGCTGGCGCTCTCGCACCCAGGCGACATAGTGCGGCTCATTCAAACGAGCAGAGGGGGTGGTATCGATCATTGACTTCCTCCTTCCTGTTTCACAGATTCATTCTGTAGCTGTTGCTACCAATTTGCGCGCATCTCCATCAATCTTGATCAGAGTTCAAGCCGATACAAGTCCACGGCGACTGCATCCCATCGGCTGAAATAGGGGCCAAATGAGATCAGTGGCATCCCGCCCATGGCTGACGCCGTCACCAAGCTCGCCTACGAGGCCCTACAGCAGGGCAAGAGCCTGGTCGGGGTCGCCCACAAGGAGATCAGCACACGCCTGATGGAATTTGTGGCGCCCGATGGAGCGCCCAAAACCCTGCCCATTCCGCCCCAGATGCTGCGGGACCTGCAGGCCTCCCACAAGGCCCTGCTGGACCTGGATTGGAAAGAAGCAGAAGCGGGGCTGTATCCCACCAACTTGCTCTTTGATGCCCCCTGGGGCGATTGGGCCACGCGCTACCCCCTGGTCTGGCTGGACATGCCCAGCACCTGGACCAGGCGCTCCGAGCGCAACGTCCGTGACCTTCCCACCAACGTCGAGACCGAGAACTACCCCGACTACTACCTGCAGAACTTCCACCATCAGACCGATGGCTATCTGAGCGATCACTCGGCGACCCTCTACGACCTGCAGGTCGAGATCCTGTTCAACGGCACGGCCGATCCCATGCGCCGGCGGGTGATCAAACCGTTGGTCCAAGGCCTTCGCGCCTTCGGTGACAGACCCAGCAGCTCCCTTCGGGTGCTGGACGTCGCCACCGGTACTGGCCGGACCCTGCATCAACTGCGAGCGGCCCTGCCCCAGGCGCAGCTCGTGGGCCTGGATCTGTCATCGGCCTACCTGCGCCAGGCCAATCGCTGGCTCTCGCAACGTCCATCGGAACTACCCCAGCTAGTCCAGGGCAACGCCGAGTCGATGCCCTTTGCAGAAGGGAGCATGCAGGGGGTGACTTGCGTCTTCTTAATGCACGAACTTCCAGGCGAAGCGCGTCAGGCCGTGATCAGAGACTGCTTCAGAGTTCTGGAACCTGGTGGTGTCCTGGTGCTTGCGGATTCCGTCCAGCTGGCTGACTCACCGCAATTTGAAGTCGCCATGGACAACTTCCGCCGGATGTTCCATGAGCCGTACTACCGCGACTACATCGGCGATGACATTGACGCTCGCCTGAGCGCAGCAGGATTCAGCGGAATTCGTGCCCAATCCCATCTGATGACCCGGGTCTGGACTGCCACCAAGCCCTGACACAGGGCTTGCCACGACTCGCTCGCTCCATAGGGTCTGTTGATGAGCAACCCTTTTCACGTGCGCTGGCTCAACGGCTGGTCCTTCCAGACCGTGCTGATGGAGGGGGCAGTTCAAGTGGAAGCACGAGGCTTCGGAATCTGTCTGCGGACTCCGGTGCGACCTGGCGAGAGCCCGACGGCAGCCGCTGATCGCCTGGTTCTGGCAGAGGACCGGCGCCGCCGTGCCCTGCATGCCGCCTGGCTCAGGGGAGAGCGACTCAAGGCGAATCGTCCAGATGGCCTGACTCCTGAGGGCAGCAGTCAAGAACAGGCTCCTAGCCCCACCGGACGTTCGCTGATTTGCGTCGCCGCCTGAACGGGACCGTTCAACGCTTCAACAGGACGGCCATGAGGGCGCCCACGCCGCCCCAACGCAGGAATTGCCAAACAACCCGCTCACTCCAGAGAGTGGCCTGAAGCGGACTTGGGAGCGGATCCAACAGTCGCTGGGCTGCTGAGAGCCGCTGTCGCAAACGACGGGCCTGGAGGCTGTCGTCGGAGGGTGCCAGGCGCTCAGCGGACGACACGGTGGTCAGCAGGTTGGCCAGTTGATGCAGCCAGCGGATCGGCTGGTAGGGGGAGCGCGGTCGCTGTTGCATGGCGTCAGGATGGCCTGGTCCCAACGGATCCGTCCAGTGCAGGCTCAACAGGCGAAGCAAAATCCGCGGGAGTGGCCCCTGGAGAGCCAGCAGTTGGCGCAGGCACTGCATCAGAAGCTGGCCATCAGCAACCAGGACTGGCATGCGCTCAAGGCACAGCCCCAACGGCGGGCAGCCGAGCAACTGACAGCAGCACTGGTGCTGCTGCTGGATCCAGCCAACGGCCCGGCCTCAGCTGGCGTGAGCGCACAAAGGCAACAGGCGACGGCCCTGGTGGAGCATGCCCTCGGCTGGCTCAAGGGTGAGCTGAAGGACCCCGGCTGCCCAACACACGGCCACTAGGCCCTGCGCATCGCCACTTGCACGCGATTGCCCCTGCGGCTCCAGCGCACATCGTCGAAGCACTGGTGGATCAGGAACAGGCCCCGGCCACTCGCAGCATCCAGGCGATCCGGAAGCGCAGCGACGCGGGCTTGGGCCGGCAGGCCAGGTCCCTCATCTTGAATCTGAAACACACACCACCTGGGGGAGAGGATGCGGCGAATCCGCACGCACTTAAGAGGGTCGTTGCCATTGCCGTGGCGCACGGCATTGACCAGGACCTCCTGGAGACCCAACTGCAGCGTGGCCTGTTGTTCGGCGCATTGAATCGGCTCCAGCAACAGCTCCAGCAGCGGAGCGAGATGCAGGGTCGATGGGGTGATGTAGTCAGCCCAACGCAGCGCCATAGAGCCCCGGAGAGGGGAACAGCGAACGGATTGACCCTACCGCCGAGTGAAGCGCCGTGCTTCAGGACGCCACGCGTTGTTGCACCCCTGGGTGGGAGAGCAAGGCATCCATCAGACGGACCCCCCGCAACTGATTCACCAGGGGCATGTGCCCCTCCGGGGCTTCGAGGGTCCAGGTGAAGGCCTTGGGGTAACGGGTCCAGATCCCCGCTTGCTTCCAGCCAATCCGCGGCCAAAGCTGCTCCCAGCGGTTGCCCAGGCTGCGCAGCAAACGCAGTTGAACGGAGAAGCCAAAACGAGCCTGCGAGAAGGTCACCCAAAGGCGATCAAGCGTCTCAAGATCCACGGAGGCCATCGGCGGGACCTCGGAGTAATAGACGTAGCCGCGTTTTTCGGCTGCCGGTCCGGCCAACTGGCGCAGGTGCTCGCTCGTTAGACGGTCGGCTTCCTCGAAGTCCTGACGAATCAAGGCCAACTGCAGGGGGGCGTAATCCAGGCCCTGGCCACTGGTCACGGCGAGCCAGCCCTCTGGGAAACGGGTCCAAAAAGCCTGGGAGAGCGCGTCGTCCTCGGAGACCAACAACTGGATCAGGGTCCCGCAGGCCCAGTCATCTCCAGTGGCATCCCAGCGGTCAATTTGATCGGCGATCAAAGGACGGCACTCGCTGCTGCGCTGCAGCACTTGCGGCAGAAGGGAGCGCCGTTGGCGCGGAGCGCTCGTCAGAAAGCGCTCGATCAACTGGTCAGCGCTGACCGTGGTGGTGACGGGTGGTCCGGAGAGCATGGAGACGGGCTGACCTGACGCTGGTGCGACAGCGTTGGCCCACTATGTCAGGCATTGCAGTCCCATAGCGGCAAGAAGCCCACCCAGGATCATCGCCATGGCTGAGCGCCAATCGATTGAGGCTTTCCTGCAGGGCCCGGGTCCGGTGGTGGATGTCCGCGCCCCGGCTGAATTCGAAAAGGGCCATATCCCTGGGGCCCAGAACTTGCCTCTGTTCAGCGACCAGGAGCGTGCGGAGGTCGGAACGAGCTACAAGCAGCAGGGGCGCACTGCGGCGGTACAGCTCGGCCTCTCGCTGGTGGGGCCAAAGCTGGCCTTCCTAGGGGAAAAGCTGCAGACGCTCAGCAGAAGCCATCCAGGACAACCCCTGAAAATCCACTGCTGGCGCGGCGGAATGCGCTCGGGGAGCATCGCCTGGCTAGCCGAAACCCTCGATCTTGAGGTTGTACTGCTGGAGGGCGGATACAAGAGCTATCGCCAGTGGGTCCTCGCGCTGATGGAGCAGCCCTGGCCCATTCGCCTTCTCGGCGGACGGACAGGGACGGGGAAGACCGACCTTCTGGTGGCCCTGGCGGAACAAGGCGTAGCGGTGCTGGACCTCGAAGGACTGGCGAATCACCGCGGCAGCAGCTTTGGCGGCTTGGGTTTGCCGGCCCAGCCGACCACGGAGCACTTCGAAAACAAAATCGCTGAAGTGCTGCAGCAGCACCGCCCGGCTCAAGAGATCTGGGTTGAAGCCGAAAGCGTGCAGGTGGGCCGCTGCCGGATTCCCTCGGGGCTCTGGCAGCAGATGCAGGGAGCACCACTTCTGGAAATCACAAGACCCGTAGAGGAGCGACTGGAGCAGCTGGTGGCGGTCTACGGAATCCAGGACCCCCTGGCCCTTGCCGATGCCACCCAACGGATCGCCAGACGCCTGGGTCCCCAACGCACCAAAACCGCCCTCGAGGCGATCGAGCAAGCGGACTGGCATGGCGCCTGTGCGCAGATGCTGGACTACTACGACCGCTGCTACGACCACGAGCTCGAGCGTCATGGTCAAACCGAAGAGCCGAGCCCACGGGAGCGACTCGACTGTGCGGGGCTAACTCCGCAGGAGGCCGCCGAGCAACTGATCGAAAGCGGAGCGGCAACCAGATCCGCCGGGCAGCATCACTAGGATCAGCCTTTGCGATAACGGGCGATGGCCGCGATCCAGTTTTTCCCCGGTGTGGATGAGCCGGTCGTGCCCGATATCCGTATGACCCGTTCGCGGGATGGTCGCACCGGTCAGGCGATCTTCGTGTTCGATCAGCCCCAGGCCCTCTCCCCCGAGACCATGGCTGACATCGGCGGCATGTACATGCTCGATGAAGAGGGTCAGATGGTGACCCGCGACGTCAACGCCAAGTTCGTCAACGGCAAGCCTTCGGCCCTGGAGGCCACCTACACCTGGAAAACCACCGAGGATTTCGAGCGGTTCATGCGCTTTGCCGAGCGCTATGCCCAGGCCAATGACCTCGGCTTTGCCCAGAACAAAAAGGACGAAGCTGGCGAAGAGGACGCCAACTGAATTCAATCGCCGCAATCGGCGCTAAAACAACACGAGTTGGCCTCCCCCTTTGCGATTCGGCCAGTGGCTCGGATTGATTGCCACAGCAGCGGCGCTGGTGCTGCTGTGGTCCCTGCGGGAGGTCCTCGTCCTCGTCTTTGCTGCCGTGGTGCTCGCCATGGCCATCTGCACCCTGGTGGGTGTGACCCAAGAGCGCTTGCGCTGCAACCGTCCGCTGGCGCTCTTCATCAGCCTGGGGGGCTTGCTTGTGGTGGTGGTGCTGACCACCGCCGTCGTGGTCCCACCGTTTGCTGCCCAGTTCCAAGAACTGCTGCGGCAGCTTCCAGCAGCCCTGCAGTTGGCGATGCAGCTGCTACGCCGCACCCTGGATCAGAGCAGTCAGATGCTCTATGGCCGCGAGGCGCTGCAGTGGTTGCAGAAGAGCTGGCTCAGCCAGGGGTCCGGCAGCCTTGACCCGACCGAGGGGTTCCTGAAGCTGCTTGGGATTGCAGGGAACCTGGGCAGCGGGCTTGTGGAGCTGCTGTTTGTGGTCGCTGTCAGCCTGATGGTGGCGATCCAACCCCAGGCCTACCGGGAAATAGCGATCCTGCTGGTCCCATCGTTTTATCGGCGACGCTTCCGGGACGTTCTCACGCTCTGCGGTGAGGCCCTCAGCAGTTGGATGGCCGGCGTGCTGATCAGCTCGCTCTGCGTCGGTGTCTTGGCCGCCATCGGCCTGTCACTACTGGGGGTGAAGCTGGTGGCCGCCAACGCGCTATTGGCTGGCCTGCTGAACATCATTCCCAACATCGGACCGACCTTGAGCACGGTCTTTCCGATGTCCGTGGCGCTGCTCGATTCACCCGTCAAAGCGCTGCTGGTGCTGCTGCTTTATTTGGTGATTCAGCACATCGAGAGCTACCTGATCACCCCTTCGGTCATGCATCACCAGGTGAAATTGCTGCCTGGATTGACCTTGATTGCCCAATTCTTCTTCACGGTGATCTTTGGTCCCTTGGGACTGCTCTTGGCGCTGCCACTGGCGGTCTGCCTCCAGGTCCTGGTTCGCGAAGTACTGATCCAGGACGTACTGAACGGCTGGGAACTCCCGATGGCTGAGCGCTGATGACACCACGCAGTTTGCTCTTGCTGCTGTCCCTTGTGGTTCTTGGGCTCTTGGCCTGGGAACTGCGCTGGGTTCTGATGGTGCTCTTCGGCGCCGTCGTCCTCGCTGTCGCCCTCGACGTGCCCGTGAGCTGGTTGCGCCGAGGCCTGAGACTCAGCCGGCCACTGGCACTCCTGCTGGTGCTGATGGTCCTGGCTCTTCTGAGCTGGCAACTCACGGACTTACTCCTGCCTGAATTGCTCGAGCAGCTCAATCAGCTGACCCAGCTGGTGCCAGCGCTGATTGCACGCCTTTCGGAATTGCTGGGCGGTGTCAGCGTCCTGGAGGGTCTGGAAGGTCGACTCGCCGATCTGATCACACTCGACAAGTTGCAACCGATTGGAGCCCAACTGATTGGGTTCGCCGGGGGAGCGGCCAGCGGCACCGTGCTGCTGCTGTTGATGGGGCTGCTGGCGATCCTGTTGGTCCTCGATCCGCGCAGTCACCAACGCCTGGTGTTGGCCTTGACGCCAGCCCACAGCCGGCCGCTGGTGCAGAACCTCCTGACAGAAAGCCGCCAAGCCCTCGGGGGCTGGCTGGCGGGAATGACGCTCTCGGCCTCGGTGGTGTTCCTCCTGACCTGGGCCGGCCTGGCAGCCTTGAAGGTTCCCTTGGCCCTGTTGAGCGGATTGATCTGCGGCCTTCTGACCTTTGTGCCCACCATCGGCCCCACCCTGGCGAGCCTGCTACCGGTGGCTGTGTCGCTGTTGATCTCGCCGACCCTGGCCGTTCAGGTGATCGTGCTTCGCCTGGTGCTGCAGAACGGCGAGGCGTTCCTACTCACGCCCCTGCTCCTGAGTCGAACGGTCAATCTGCTGCCCACCGTCGCGCTGATGGCGCAGCTCAGCCTGGGGGCACTGCTGGGCCTACCCGGTGTACTGCTGGCCCTACCGCTTGTCGTCGTCCTCCAGGTCTTCTCTCAACGGGTGCTGGTGGAGCAGGTCATGGACCGGTGGACCTAGGGCTATCGCCGCTGGCGGATCAAGCTCGGGGTCAAGATCAAGACCGTGACCGCAAGCAAGTGATAGCGGGGAATCATCAACAAGCTGATCCAGGTGAAGTGCTCGGCTAGGAGCTGAAGCTCACCGCGCAGATCCCAGAGGGCAAGGAGTGCCAACGCCACCGGGGCCCATGGCACAGAGAACCGCCTGGATCGCGTCATCGACGCGAGAGAACGGGCAAGAGTGTGGGTGCAATACCGATGCTGGACCAGCTGCCAACGCCAATGCCAACGGTCAGGGCCACGGCGAACCAGAACAAGCTGCTGCCGCCAAAGAGCAGCAACGAGACCAACGGCAGCAGGGTGGTGAAGGACGTGTAGAGCGAGCGGGTCAAGGTGGCATCCACCGCCACATCAACCTGTTCCTGCAAGCTCATGCCCTGAAGAGCCCTTTTTTGCTCGCGAATGCGGTCGAAGACAACCACCGTGTCATTGACCGAATAACCCGCGACGGTGATCAACGCCACGGCAAACAGGGAATTGACCTCAATGCCGCTGATCAGTCCCAACCAGGCGAAGACCCCGCAAGTAATGACGATGTCGTGGGCCAGGCAGAGCAGGGCCAAGCCTGCAAACACCCCGTCGTAGCGAAAGCTGATGTAGAGCGCGATCGCAGCAAAGCTGACCAACAGGGAAATCAGGCTTCCTTTGAGCAGCTGGGAGCCAAGGGTGGGTCCAATGGTGTTGATCGCAACCTGTTGGGGGTTCACCGTGCCAATCACCGGGGCCAAACCTTCGATCAGGGTCCGGGTCTGCTCGGGCTCAAGGTCCGGCAGGCGCAGATCCACCGAACGACCGCGGTCGAGCACCTGCACTCCAGCATTGACCAGCTGGGGAGCCGCTTGACCACCGACCTCCGGCAGCGTGAGCATGCGCAGCTGCTGACGCACCTCAGCGGCTTTGAGTCCCGCACAGTCCGCTCCGCTGCAGCTGCGCTGAATCTCCACCTGGGTTCCACCGGTGAAATCCAAACCGGGCTTCAAGGGAGCGGCGATGCGGGGGTTGCTCCAACACAAGGCCATCCCCACCAGGCTGAGCAGGACGGCCAAACCAGAAGCAAGCCAGCCCTGGCGGCGGATGCGGCTGATGCGAAAGCGGGGCGCTGTGACGGCCACGGAGGTCGAGGAATCGGACATCAGGAGGCCTGGGCTGGCAGCTGGGACTGGGGCAAGAAGTAGCTGGAGCGGCGCAGGGCGGGATACCCCATCAAGAGACGCAGCAGGGTGCGGGTGCAGGTCAAAGCCGTGAACAGGCTGAGCACCAAGCCGATGCCCAAGGTGACGGCAAAGCCCTTCACCAAGCCAGTGCCAAGCGCAAACAGCGCCACGCAGCTAATCAAACCGGTGATGTGGCCATCAAGGATGGATGAGAAGGCCAGCGAGAAACCCGCATCAATCGAGCGGATCAAGGTGTTCCCGCGTCGCAACTCCTCTTTGACCCGCTCAAAAATCAGAACGTTCGCGTCGACAGCGATCCCGATCGAGAGGATGAAGCCTGCGATCCCTGGCAGGGTCAAGGTGACGGGGATCAGGGCATACATGGCCAGGTTGAACAGGGCATAGAGCGCCAGAGCAACCACAGCCACAACGCCGGGCAAGCGGTAGACGACGACCATGAAGACGGCGACCAAGGCCAAGCCCAGCAGGGCAGCCTGAAGGCTGCGTTGGACGTTCTCGCTACCGAGAGTGGCGCCAATGGTGCGCTGCTCGATCACCTCCACCGGCAAGGGCAGCGAGCCACCGCGGAGCTGAACCTCCAGGTCGCGGGCCTCTTCGGCGCTGAAGTTGCCCGTGATGCTTGCGGCACCGCCGCTGATGCCGGCGGGTTTGAACTCCGGCCCCACACTCGCTTCGCTGATGGAGCGGCCGTCGAGAACGATGCCAAGGAGGCGTCCGCTACCGGCAATGCTCTGGGTGAGTTGGGCGAACTTACGGCCCCCCTCGGTGTTGAAACTCAAGGTGACATCCCAAGCGCTGCCGGCCTGGTTCTGCTGACGCCCGGCACCCGTGAGATCCTTACCGGTGAGGGCGGCCGGCTCGTAGAGGTCGACGATCTTGGTGTTGACCGCAGCCAGCAACAACTCCAGCTGCTCGGTCTCCGTGCTGCCGGCAGGAGCACTGACGCCGGCGTCCTTGAGGAGCTGTGCCAAGCCATCGGCATCAAGGTCGACCGCTTGGGTTTGACCTTGATCCTTGGAGCGGCGCAGGTTGAGAACCGCTTGGGCCTGGCGCTTGAGCTTGAGCAGGCCGCTCATCTGCTGTTCAGTGCCTGTCTTCTGCGCGCGGAACTCCAGAAGGGCCGTAGTGCCCAAGACCTTGGCGGCACGGCTGGGGTCCTGTTCACCAGGCAACTGCAGCAGCAGTTGATCGTCGCCAATGGTCTGAAGGGTGGATTCACTCACCCCCAGGCCATTGATGCGCCGGTCCAGGACGTCCTTAACGGCCTCCAGTTGCTCGCTCTGCACGCGCTGAATCGCACCAGCCGGCAGGACTTGAAGGGTCAGTTGACTGCCCCCGCGCAGGTCGAGACCCAACTGAAGTGGGAACGAAGCAAGAACAGCCCCGGCTGCAAAGGCCAGGGCCAAGATCAGGGCAAACCACCCCTGTTGACGTGCCATTTCAGACCTGGCCAGCCTTGAGGGCTTTGGCCGCTTCAACGATCTGATGCGGCTGAATGATGGTCAGGTTTTCCAGGGTGCCGTTGTAGGGCGTGGGGATGTCCTGGGAGGAGAGACGGATCGGGCGGGCATCCAGGTCGTCAAAGCAGTGCTCGGTGATCAAGGCGATCAACTCGGCGCCAATGCCGCCGGTCTTCATGCACTCCTCAACCACCAGGACCTTGTGGGTCTTGCGGATGGAGCGGGAGATCGTCTCCATGTCGAAGGGCTTCAGGCTGATCAGGTCGATCAGCTCCACGCTCACACCCTCCTTCTCCAGCTGTTCCACGGCCTTCAGGCAGTGGTGACGCATGCGGGAGTAGGTGAGGATCGTGACATCGCTTCCTTCCTTGACCAGATCGGCCTGGTCCAGGGCGCAGGTGTAGTCGCCCTCGGGGATGTCCTCAGAGAGGTTGTAGAGCAACACGTGCTCGAAGAAGAGCACGGGGTTGTTATCGCGAATCGCCGCCTTCATCAGGCCCTTGGCATTCGTCGGGGTGCTGACGGCAACGATCTTGATGCCGGGAACCGCGTGGAAATAGGCCTCGAGACGCTGGCTGTGCTCCGCGCCCAGCTGACGGCCCACACCACCAGGGCCGCGAACCACGGTGGGAATCGTGAAGTTGCCACCGCTGGTGTAGCGGAGCATCCCCATGTTGTTGGAGATCTGGTTGAAGGCGAGCAGCAGGAAGCCCATGTTCATGCCCTCAACGATCGGGCGAAGGCCCGTCATCGCCGCACCAACGGCCATGCCCGTGAAGGCGTTCTCAGCAATCGGGGTGTCCAGGACCCGCAGTTCGCCGTACTTGTCGTAGAGATCCTTCGTGACCTTGTAGGAACCGCCGTACTGACCGACGTCTTCCCCCATCACGCAGACATGGGGATCACGCGCCATCTCTTCGTCGATGGCCTCACGCAGGGCGTTGAAGAGAAGGGTCTCTGCCACGGTTGAAAAGCGGGTCCGGCACTGGACCGGGGTGGGGCCAACCTATCTCAACCGCCTGCGGCGAAGGTCAGCAACAACAACACTGACAACAGCATTCCGGGTGAGAGGAGCAGCACCAGCAGCTGCAGGTCGTGGCCGGTCATGTCGTCGTCAGGCTGCCCGTGGCCAAAGGCTAGGGGGTTTCTTCCGCCTGTTCCCAGCCCGGTAAGAGGCTGCGGATAAATGTCAGGAACAGGCCCAATCCAATGAAGGCAAAGGTGAAGGTGGCCAGAAAGGTCATCCCCACCACCAGGGTCTTCATAAAGACCGCAATGCTCTGGGCAAAGCGGGCCTCGTACTGGGGCGGATGGTCGGCGTAGTAGCCCACCACCTTCCCGGCCAATTGCAGCGCAAGCCAGCCGAAGCCAAAGCTCGTCAGGGAGCCGCTCAAGAAGCTGATCGGCCCCTTGCGAGGTTTCTGCTTGGCGCTGGCGAGGTCTTGGCTGTCGCTTTGGGTCTCACTCACGCGGGGTGGATGGTGCTGCGTTCAGACCAGCGTGGCACCAGAGCCCGTGCAGCGGCACACCCAGGACTCAAAGCCAGCGGCTTCCAGGGGAGCGGCCAGCTGCTGCTGCGCCGCTTCGGCGGCGTCCCGGTCGACGAACAAGGCGAACAGGCTTGGCCCTGAGCCGCTCATGGCCACCGCAGCGCCCGCCTCAGCCCGCCGCAGGATCGACAATCCCTCCCGAACGCTCGCCACCTCCGGCTCCACCACCCTCTGGAGGTCATTGCGGATCACCGGCAGGGGCGCTCCGCCGCTCAATCCCTGCAACAACGCCGCCTCACGTAGGGCCTGGCGCCGCTGCTCAAAGTCGGCCTCAGTCGAGAGGTAGTCCGCTCCAAATTGCTCCCGGCACTGCCTGTAGGCCCAGGGGGTGGAGACGCTGGACTCTGGATGTTTGATCAGCAGCACCCCCAGTGCAGGGGGCTCCGGCAGGCCTGCGGACTCCAGAACCTCGCCCCGGCCAAAGCACAGCTGGGTGCCGCCATCCAGGCAGAACGGCATGTCTGAGCCGAGCTCAGCGGCCATCGCCAAGAGCTGCTTAGCGCTGAACCCACAGCCCCAAAGCGTGTTCAGACCCACCAGAGCCGCCGCACCATTGCTCGAGCCCCCCGCCAGCCCTGCCCCAATGGGGATGCGTTTGGTCAGGTGCATTGCCACACCGAGCTCGGGCAGCCCTACCCGCTGCTTCAGCAACTCAGCCGCCTTGACGATCAGGTTGTTGCCATCGGTCGGCAGGTCCGAGCGATCACAGCGCAGGCTCACCGCTCCATCAGCCGTCGGGCTGAGGCTGATCGTGTCGACCAAATCCAGGGTCTGCATCACCATCGCCAGCTCGTGAAAGCCGTCGGGGCGAAGGCCCAGCACCTCGAGATGCAGGTTGATCTTGGCGGGGGCGCTGACCTGCAGCTCAGCCATGGCGAGATTGCGTCGAGTCCGGGATGAGCCGATTCAAGCCCGCCGCCAGGCTCACCCAACGCTCTGGTGCCACCTCCTGGGGACGCTGCTGCAGACCGATCTCCGCGGCCTCGGTCAGGCTCTGCAACTGCTCAGCCTCCACTAGGCCCGAGAGGGTGTTGCGCAGCATCTTGCGGCGGGCCGCGAAACAGCGCCGCAGCAGCATCTCCACCGTTTTGGCCAGGGCTGGATCCAGTCGCTGCTCAAGCGGTAAGGGATCTAGGGCCACCACCTCACTCATGACCTTCGGCGGCGGTTGGAAGCAGCGAGGGGGCACAGGACAGACCGTGCTGCAGCGCGCCAAGAGCTGCATCCGCACACTCAGGGCGGAATAGGCACTACTGCCGGGACGGGCCCGAATCCGCTCGCCCACCTCCTGCTGCACCAACAGCACCAAACGGCGATAGGGCTGCAGCGCTGGGCGATCAAGACGTCCGACCAGGCGCTCCAACAGGGGCCCTGTGATGTTGTACGGAATGTTGGCGACCACGGCGGTGGCCTCCGGCAGCTCCACCGCCAACACATCCCCTTCGGTCAACGAGAAGCGCGGATTCGCACCAAAGCGCTCCTGCAGGCCCGACACCAGATCACGGTCCAGCTCAACGGCGCAGACCGCGCGGGCGGAGGACTCCAAGAGCCGCTCGGTGAGGGCTCCTCGACCCGGGCCCACCTCGAGGACCGTGTCAGCGGCGGTCAACTCAGCGGCCTGAAGAATCCGATCGAGCACGGACTGGTCCTTCAGCCAGTGCTGGCCAAAACGTTTGCGGGCGCGATGGGCCGCGAAGGACATCAGAGGACGGGCGCAGGCCTACGTCCACATTGCTTCACTCAGCGCCAAGGCAACCAACGCACAGGCCTTCGGCTTGGGGGCAGTGGGACCAAGGCACAGATCCATTCCCAGTGGCAGTCCTGATACTGCGGATGCCGCTGCAACCAGAGCATCAAGCTGCTCTCCAGCCGCAACCGCTTGGGCCGCTTCAGGGCCGCCATCCCCCAGGCGTCCGGACCCGAGCGGGATCGGCCCTTGACCTCCACCAGCAGCAGGCGCCCAGGTTTATGGAGCAGCAAATCGAGCTCACCCCAACGGCAACACCAGCGCTGCTCAAGCAAGGTCCAGCCGGCGGCCTGCAGCAGCCGCAGGGCCCGCTGCTCAGCCCAGTGGCCCTGCCGTTGTGAAGGGGAACGTCCGATCGCCTGCAGCGTGTACTGCTCCTTAGGGTTCCCCAGCTGAGGGCAGCTGACCGCGCAGTTGCCGCAGGCAGTACTTGCAGCCGCCCGTGGTCACCAGGTGACGCTCGGGCGTGATCGAAATCTGACGGACCGGATGCTCCCGGCAGCGGATCTTGATCGGCGACTTAAAACTTCTGTATTGGATGCCGCTGTAGTCGTAGCGCTCCCCGAAGCGCGCCCTGGCCCGGGCCAAAAACGTATCGCGGTCGATCGGGTTGCCCATGGGCCTGCACTGGCGGTCGATCGCTCGACCCGTTCCGCTCAGTGAACCAAAAACGAGAGGGTCGTGAGGTTAGGAGAACAACCAACCGTCCCCACCCAGAGAGCCTGCTTAGGGTTGCCGGGCACCGGCTCTCCTCCATGCGTCGCTTCTTCCGGTCCCTGCTGTCCTCAGCGCTGCTTGCGCTGATCCTCCTTCTGGCGCAACCCGCACAGGCGGCGATGGACTACGCCAAGCAGGTGTTGATCGGCCACGACTTCGCCGGAGTCGACCTGCATGGCGCAACCTTCAATCTGACGAACCTGCGGGAAGCGGACTTCCACGGAGCCGACCTGCGCGGCGCCAGCCTCTACGGCGCCAAGCTCCAGGACGCCAACCTCGCCGGAGCGGACCTCAGCGACGCCACCCTCGACTCGGCCGTCCTCGAGGGAACGGACCTGCGCAATGCGGTCCTTGAGAACGCCTTTGCCTTCAACACCCGCTTCAAGGACGTCCTGATCGATGGGGCGGACTTCACCAACGTGCCCTTCCGCGGTGATGTCCTGAAAACCCTCTGCGCCAGTGCCAGCGGCACGAACCCCGTGACCGGTCGCGTCACCAAAGACACCCTTGAGTGCAGCTGATGAGCTTCGATGCCCGCAGCCTGGAGCGCCTGCAAGAACTCGGCCGCTCCCTCCCCAAGCCCCTTCCCAAACCCGAGACCAGCGTCGAGACGAAGCGGGCCTCCGCCAAACGCCATCGCGTTGAGACCGAGACCGATCCCCAGGCGCTATTCGGGGAATTGATGAAGGCCAGCCAAGACGGGACAGTCCCCCCCCATCTGATGGATCGCCTGCGCCAGGCGGAAGCCGATCAAGAGCGCAAACGGCAAGCCGCCCAACGGGAGCAGCTGCAATCCCTACAAGGCCAAACCAACCGCAGCCCTGGTGGCTTGCAAACCCAGGGCAAACCCCAGGAACTCCGGCCCAATCAGCAGCGCCGGCGCCCCGCCAACAGCGAAGAACAGGATCTCTATGTGGCCTTCCAGCAGTTTCTGCTGGAAGGGGACGAGGAGAGCTGAGACCAACCCCTGGGACTCAAGGACGGAGCTCAGTGATCTGAGGGCGCTGATCCAAAGCCATCACCTGAATCGTTCCCCCATCCAAGGGCAGGCGATCAAAGCGAAGGCTGCGCAGATCTGGATTGTCGTAGGTCTGGATGTAATAGACGAGGTTCTGCTGATCAGCGGCAACACTCCACTCGGTGATCTCATAGGTGCTCGTGGCACCAGCGCCCCCAAAGGCGCCCCCGGGCGGTAACTGCACGCTTCCCGGCGGCAAATCAAACTGACCCAGGATTCGGAAGGCCGTCCCCACCTGCTGCTGGCTGCTCAGGTTGGTGGGCGCGAAACGACTCAGTGTCAGGGCCCGGATGAAGCGGGAGGTCGCCAGAAAATCTCCGGGTAGGCCATGCAGACCTGCGCCCGTACTGGCCGGGGGCAAGGCCAAGCCGTTGATGCGCATCTCCGGCGGTGGCATCGCGCTCAAATTGGCGTAGTTCCCTGCTGCCGCCAGGTGATACGGGAAGGGCGGATCGTTGGTATAGGCACCCGTGGGGTTGTCCATCAGGTTGAGCACCCCGTCGATGTATTCCACCGAAAGGCTCTGGCCGCTGCGATCGTGCAGGGTCATGTGAATCGGCAGCGGTCCACCGAAAGCCGGGACGCTGGCGCCGTTCACCAAAATCTTGGGCAAGCCGCGCTTGACCTCCGCGATGCTCGCGAAGTTCGTCAGCACATAGGTCAGCAGCTGCGCGCTGTTGATGGAGCGCTGGGTCTGCCCCGGCGGGACCGTTTGAAACTTGGCGTAGCCCGCGAAATACAGCAGTCCGCCGGCGAGGCCCTTTTCATTCATCCCATCGGGGACGACATCCTTGAGTCCCAGGGCATTCAGGCCCACCACGGCGTAGCGGCTGGTCCAGGCCAGACCATTGCCCTGCCCTCCATCGGGGCCATTGCCCCGCAGTGGCGTACCCCGCTGAATCAGCACGGCCTGGCTGTTGAGCGGCTGGCCGAATTCCATCGTGCGCGCATAGACCCGACCGCCATCGGATCCGCGCAGCACAAAGCTGGTGCACGCCCGCAGAGGCGAAGCCGTCAGCCCGCCCAGTCCCGCAGCCGCCAGAGCGGCGACGAGCGAGTGAGCCGGCCGGCGCAGGCGGCGAATCCAGCGCTCCATCGATCCAGGGACAGGCACAACCACCACCCTGACCATCCGGGACGGAGACGGCAACATCAACCCTAGTGGTACACCTGAACTATCCTGAAGGGGTGTGTCGGGTGCGTGCGTGTCGGTCCCTGTTGTTCTGATCGGCGGGCTGCGGGACGAGCGCCCGCGGCGGCCGCTTCCCTTGGCCAGCAGCACCGTGGCCGCCGGCTTCCCCAGCCCCGCCGACGACTACATCGATGTCGGCATCGACCTGAACGAGACCCTGATCCGGCACCCCAGCAGCACCTTTTTTCTGCGGGTGAGCGGTGATTCGATGGTCGAGGCCGGGATCCAGCACGGCGACCTGCTGGTGGTGGACCGCAGCCTCGAGGCCCGGCCGGGCCATGTCGTGGTGGCCGTGCTCGACGGCGCCTTCACCTTGAAGCGCCTGGCTCGCCACCAAGGGCGGCTGCGGCTCGAAGCCGCCAACAGCGCCTACCCCCCCTTGGAGCTGCACCACTGCGGCGATGTGCAGATCTGGGGTGTCGCCATCCACGCCATTCACAGCCTCGCCACCCATGGCTGACGCCCTCGGGCTGATCGATGCCAACAACTTCTATGCCAGCTGTGAGCAGGCCTTCGATCCCGCGCTCCTGGGGCGCCCCGTCGTGGTGCTCTCCAACAACGACGGCTGCGTGGTCTCCCGCAGCAGCGAGGCGCGGCAACTCGGCATTGGCATGGGCAAGCCCTACTTCCAGATCGCGGAGCAACTGGAACAGCACGGCGTGGTCGTGCGCAGTTCTAACTACGCCCTCTACGGCGACATGAGCCAACGGCTGATGAGCAGCCTGGAGCCCTTCGTCGCCGAGCTGGAGGTGTACTCGATCGATGAGGCCTTCGTTCGTCTGCCGAGGCCCAAAAGCGGTGACCTTCTTCCCTGGGCCAGTGCCCTGCGCAGCCGGATCCGCCACAACCTGGGGCTGCCCATTGCCATCGGCCTGGCCAACAGCAAGGTGCTGGCGAAAGTGGCGAACCACATCGCCAAGGGAGAACGGCAACACGCTGGTGTCTTTGACCTCAGTCCACCCGAGGAGACCACCGCCTGGCTGGAGCAAACCCCGGTGGAGGAGATCTGGGGGGTCGGCCGACGCCTGAGCCGCTGGTGCCGGCTACGGGGTGTCAGCACGGCGCAGCAACTGAGGGACATGCCCAGCGGAGAACTGCGGGCCAAAGCCGGGGTGGTGGGTCTGCGCCTGCAATTGGAACTGCAGGGCATCAGCTGCCTGCCGCTGGAGCAGCAACCAGCGGACAAACAGGAAACCTGCGTCAGCCGCAGCTTCAGCCGGCCCGTCACCACCGAAGAGGAACTGCGCCAGGCCATCGCCAGTTATGTCAGCCGCGGCGCCGAGAAGTTGAGGCGGCAACGGCAACGGGCCGGACGACTCACGGTCTTCGCACGAACCAGTCCCTTTGCCCCAGGCTTCTACAGCCAGGCCGCCAGCGTCAGCCTGCCCCTCGCCAGCAACGACACCGGGGTTCTGCTGCGGGCCGCCAGCCAGATGATCTCCAGCCTCTACCGGCCCTACAAGCGCTTCGCCAAGGCGGGAATTTTGCTGCAGGAGCTGCAGCCCGAGGCGCAGTTGCAACACCACCTGCTGCAACCGCTCAGTGGCGCCGAGCAACAGCGGAGGGAGGCGCTCATGGCCAGCATCGATCGGCTCAATCGCCGCCATGGCCGCGGAACGGTGCAATGGGCCGCCTGCGGCCTGCAGCCGGCTTGGCTCATGCGACGGGAACAGCTCTCCAGGGCCGCCACCACGCGACTCAGCGACCTGCCCACCGTCTGGGCTCGCTAGGCCGTCAAACGGTGCCGTATTTGACGGTGCTCTGCTTCACACAGAAGGCTTTGGCCTCCTCAATGGAATCGCGCTGCTCGATGCGTTGGGCCACACAGTTGCAGGTGTCTTGAACCATGCCCGGCGGCGGGGACTTGCCAGCGGCCTTGAAGTCCGCATTCATCGCCATGGCGCACTGGTTCTGAATGATCTGAACCAACAGGTTTTGCGCCGAAGCAGGCGCAGCAAAAAGCAGGGTGCTGCCGCTCAAAACGGCCACACCAGCAGCACGTGTCACGAGCAAACGGGCGTCAGTCAGGGGAGGAGCCGGAACGGTTCAGATTGGTGATAGCAGCGCTGAAGCGGAAATGGCAGAGCTGTAGGGAAAGAACAGGCAGCCCTAGGCCGGTTGGGCGTCCTGGACGATCACGTCCTCAAAACTGGCGCGCCGCTGGGAATCGAGGTGATCGATGTGTTTGCGCTCGTTGTAATAGAGATCCTGAAAACGCAGGGCATCGCTGTTGAGCTCAGCGAACATGGCCTCAATGCGGGCCTCCATGTCCTGGCTGGCGCCCTGGGGCACAGGATCCGGCTGCTGGCTGTCATCAAGCAGACGGGCGATACAGCGCTCGAGGGTCTCCAGGCGTTGACTGCTCCAGGCATCCAGAAGGTGACGACAGCGTTTGACGCTGCGCTGCCGCTCGAGGGCTGCCATGGCACCACGCAATTGCAAGGGTGGGTTGCTGAGGGCGAGTCGCTGAACGTCGCTGGGCTCCAGCAGGGGAGTCAGGCGGGCGAGCAATTCCGTTGGCAGTCCTGAGTCGGGATCATCCGCCAAGAGCAGCTGATCGCTCAGTAACCGCGGCAGATCGAGGTCCGCGAGATCGGAACCGGCCTCACTGCCACGGTTGATCGCCTCCAGCCGGCCAACACCGAGGTTGTCTTCCTCGAGGGAGCTGATCACCGCCCAGAGCTGACGGTGATGGGCGATGGCGAAGTCATCGAGCTCGCGGCGGCGCAACTCAGCGCGGATCGGACCGCGATAGGCCGGGCAGTGGAGATAGAGGCGCAGGACCTCGGCCTCGGCCCGCTCCCGCAGGCCCGCCTCACCGGGCTGCTCCCAGCGGCGGGAGCGCCCATGCCAGCGCTGACCTTTGACCTGCTGGCGCAGGTCGTCCTCCAACTGCAGAGCGAGCCGCGCCTGGCCACCACTGAGGCGCTCGGCCACCTGCTGGAGGTAGCGGGAGCGAACGGCGCTGGCGGGCAGCTTGCCCAGCAGCGCCACCAGATCCGTGACCGCCTTTTGGAACTGGTCGGCCTTGCTGAGGTCGCAGCCGTGCAGGACCTGGTCGATCTGCCAATCGAGCCAGAGGGGGGATTGATCCAGCAGGGAGCGGTAGTCCCCTGCGCCGTGCTGCTTGAGGAATTCATCGGGGTCCTTGCCGCTCGGCAGGTGGAGAACCCGCAACTCCAGCTGCCCCTGCAGGGCCAACTGCTCCACCTCGCCAATGGCGCGCTGGGCGGCCCGGACACCAGCGCCATCGGCATCAAAGTTCAGGATCAGCCGTTTGCCGTCGCAGCAGCGACAGAGCTGGGTGATCTGCTGATTGCTCAGGGCTGTCCCGAGGGCCGCAACCGCATTGGTGATGCCCGCGGCATGGAGGGCGATGACATCGAAATAGCCCTCCACCACGACCGCGCGATCGGCCTTGCGGATCGCATTGACAGCCTTATCGAGGCCAAAGAGGTGTTTGCCCTTCTCAAACACCTCCGTCTCCGGAGAGTTCAGGTACTTCGGCTCACCGCCATCGAGGCTGCGGCCACCAAAGCCAATGATTCGGCCCTGGCGATCCGCGATCGGAACCATCACCCGATGGCGGAAGCGGTCGTAGAAGCCATCCCCGCCGCGGCGTGGCACCACCAGCCCGGCCGCCTCCAATAGCTCAGGACTGAGTCCCTCCACCTGTTGGAGATGGCTCAGCAGACCATCCCATCGCTCCGGGGCATAGCCCAGACCAAAGGCCTCAAGGGTGGCCTCATCAAGACCACGGCTGGTCTTGAGGTAGTCAAGGGCCGCGGCGCCCTCCGGAGCGCGCAATTGTGAGCGGAACCATCCAGCAGCCAGGGAGAGGGCCTTGTGGAGTTGATCCCGGCGGGAGAGCTGCTGCCGCAGTCGTTCCTGCTGAGGACCCTCCAGGGTCTCCACGGGAAGCTGGTACTTGCGCGCCAACTCCAGGACGACGTCACTGAAGCTCTGACGCTGCAACTCCATCAAAAACTTGATGGAGTTGCCGCCGGCGCCACAGGAGAAGCAGTAGTAGAACTGCTTGGCCGGTGACACCGTCATCGACGGTGATTTGTCGTCGTGGAAGGGGCAAACCCCGACAAATTCCCTGCCCTTCTTTTTGAGCACAACGTGCTCGCCCACCACATCGACGATGTCAGCGCGCTCTTTAACGGCCTCGATCGTGCGGGGATGGAGGCGAGGGACTGACACGCTCCGGGCGCAAGTGACGCTCCAGGATGGCAGGGCTGGCCTGTGGATGCTGTCCAGCACGCTGAGCTTCAGCCTGATGGGGGTCTGCGTCAAAGCGCTTGGAGGCCGAATCCCTGTGGCCGAGGTGGTGATGGCTCGCTCCGCCATCAGCCTGGTGCTGAGTGTCGCGATGTTGCGGCAGGCCGGTCTCGATCCCTGGGGACAGCGCAAAGGGCTGCTGATCCTGCGAGGCGCCATCGGCACGGGAGCTCTGTTCTGCGTCTTCGCAGCCCTGGCTCAACTGCCCCTGGCACCCGCCACGGTCCTTCAGTACCTGCAGCCCACCTTCACGGCACTGCTGGCCTGGCTGCTCTTGAAGGAAAGACTCGGGGCCAAGGTTTGGATCGCCGCGCTGCTGGGCTGGCTCGCGGTCCTGATCCTCAGCAACCCGATGGAGCTCATGGGCCTGCTTGGGCCCCTCGGCAGTCGATTACTGCAGGTTCAGGCCACGCCCTTACCCATCGGGGGCGTGCTGTTGGCCCTGGCGGGAGCGCTGTTGTCGGCTTGTGCCTACGTCAGCGTGCGTGCCCTTGGCCGCACCGAGCATCCCCTGGTGATCGTTTTTTACTTCCCCCTGGTGGGGTTAGTGCTGACGGCGCCACTGGTGCTGCTGCAGCCGGTTTGGCCAAGCACATGGGAACTCCTGGCCTTAATCGGCGTTGGGGTCTTCACCCAGCTGGGCCAGATCGGCATCACCAAGGGATTGCTCGGGATGCCAGCGGCGCGAGCGACGGCCATGAGCTACGGCCAGGTGCCGTTGGCTGCCCTGTGGGGATGGCTGCTCTTCCAGGAACCCTTGGACCCCGACACCACCACGGCCGCAGTGCTCGTGTTAGCTGCAACGCTCCTGAGCCTGAAACCACAGCGGCGCCAAGCCGCCTAGCTCTGCTCACCCTTCAGCGGAAGGGGATAGGTCAACCAGTCCTGGGTCGCGCCGTCCTCACTGCCACTGGGCCGGGCCAAGCGCCAGCTCTGACCCCGCTCACCGCGCTGCAGATACAGATCAAAAGCGCTGTCGACGCGAATGGGATCCCCGGCCAGGCGCCAATCAAACCGCCCCGTGAGATGGATGCCTTTGCCGCCGCCAATGGGGAGGCTCTCCTGGGATTCCACCCGCACCCGGCTGACCTGGGGTGGGCCAGAAGCATCCAGGGTCAGGGCATCGGCGATGGAGCGCTGGGTGAGATCGATCTGCAGCGCAAGGGCCGACAGCAGCACCTTCTGGGGGGGCTGACCAGAACCGCCACATCCACCCAGCCCGAGGGCCAACACGGCTGACAACAGCAGGGCCAAAGCCCAGGTCAACAGGCGAGAAAGTGGTGCAAGGCGATCAGCCTGGGCGGTCAGACCGGGCAGCATGGCGGGCAGTAAGCGTCTCCCCATGATCGGCTGGCTGCAAGGGCAACTCGCCGATCGCTGGCACCTGAACAACCGATTCGGGGTCCTGCTCGTCTGCTCAGGGGTGGGCTACGAGGTCCAGATGCCCCGTCGCCACTGGGATCAGCTCGGGGGAAACGGCACCGAGGCCGCCCTGCATGTCCACCAGGTCATCCGCGAGGACAGCTGGACGCTCTATGGCTTCTGTGCACGCCATGAGCGCGATCTCTTCCGCGAACTGGTGGCCGTCAGCGGCGTCGGCCCCCAGATGGCCCTGGGGCTGCTTGGGCAACTGAGTTGCGAGGAGCTGGTGCGCGCCATTGTGCAGGCCGATCTTCGCCAGCTCTGCCAGGCGCCGGGGGTGGGGAAGCGCACCGCCGAGCGGCTCTCGGTGGAACTGCGCACCCGGCTCCAGCAACGCTACGGGGAAAGCCTGCAGTTGAGCCAGTCGGACGATCTGCAGGTCAGCGACAGCGGAGAGGGGCCGGCCGCGGGCGTTCGGGAAGAGGTTCAGCTCACCCTTTCGGCGCTCGGCTACGAAGCCCTGGAGATCAACCGGGCCCTGCGGGCGATCAGCCCACAGGGCCCTGAACTTGGGGAGGACGGCGACGCCTGGCTGCGGGAAAGCCTGCGCTATCTCTCCCGGGACGTGGCCTGAGACCTGGGTGTCCCATGGGGCAGTAAGTTGGTTGTTTGCACCGTCAGGGCCAGACGCCGCGCATGCCGCTCGACACCACCAAGAAGCAGGAACTAATCAACGCTCACCAGACCCATGGCACCGACACCGGTTCCGTGGAAGTTCAGGTGGCGATGCTGAGCGAGCGCATCAGCAAGCTGAGTGGTCACCTGCAGGGCAACATCCATGACTTCTCGTCCCGCCAGGGTCTGCTGAAGATGATCGGCCGCCGCAAGCGCCTCCTCAGCTACCTGCGCAGCAACAGCGAGCAGCGCTATTCCGACCTGATCAAAAAGCTCGGCATCCGCGGCTGAGATGGCAAACGAGGGGAAAAACCGCTCCCGCCCGCAGAAGGGCGGCGGCGGACTCGCGCCAAGCGTTCCCCCGAGCCAATCCAAAGCAGCCCAGGGTCGCTCCAAGCCGACCAACCCACAAGCCATCCCACCGGCCGTCGCCAATCGAATGGCGCGACGGGTGGGCATCGCCACCGGCATTCCCACGGTGATGGGCATGGCCACCTTCATCGTGAGCTATGTGGTGGTCAGCCGTGGAATTCTGGACATTCCCCCCGCCGCCACCCTGGTGACGTCTGGGGGATTTTTCCTGTTGGGCCTGCTCGGATTGAGCTACGGGGTCTTGTCAGCCAGTTGGGAAACCTCAGCAGGAACCCTGCTGGGATTCGAGCAGATCGGCGTGAACATCAGCCGGCTGCGCAACTCCGTTAAGCGGCCACCAGCTTCGAGCTGAGCCGAGCCCGGAAGGCCTGGGCCTCCAGACTGCTGAGGGCGGCACGACTGTCGCGCACGCAGAACTGGTGGCCCAGGCGCACATAGCGCACCTGGCTTTGGTCCTTGACCATCGCCACGACGGGGACACGAACACCTCCCTCGTCTTTCTCGGTGCGGTGCTGGTTCAGGCATTCCCGCAGCTTGTGCTGAATGGCGATGTCGCTGGCCTGCGGTCCATCCAGTTCCACCACAAGAAACTGGAGCTCGTCGATGACACGGCAGTCGTCCACGATCAGCTGGACCTGTTCGTCGCGCCGGTCGACGGAGGCCCAGACCAGCAGCCGGGCATCGACCATTAGGTGATCCGAAAGGCGGGCGTAGGTCTTGGGGAAGACCACCGCTTCACAACTGCCGCTGAGATCCTCCAGCTGCAGGACCGCCATCCGGTCCCCCTTGCGCGTGGTCACCGGGCGTAGGCCTGAGACCATGCCAACGACGCTGACCCGCGCCTTATCGGCCTGCTCCTCGAGGCCACCCAGGCCGACGGGTGAAAGCAACTGGACCGGTCGGGTCAGCTGCTTGAGCGGGTGATCAGACAGATAGAAACCCACCAATTCCTTCTCGAGCCTGAGCTTTTCGGTGGGCGGATAGTCCTTGACCGGTGCCGCCTTGGGGGCGGTGCTCAGGTCAGATCCACCCCCCTGGGTCTCCTCTGCATCCCCGCTGGCTGGAGCCGCAAACAGGTCAAAGAGATTGCCCTGGCCACTGGCGCGGTCGCGGGCGCGGGACGAGGCCCAATCAACGATCAAATCCAGATCGGCCATCAGCTGAGCCCGGTTGGCCTCCGGCTCGAGGGCGTCCATGGCACCGCAATGGATTAACGCTTCCAGGGAGCGGCGGTTCAAGGTGGTGCCGGGAATGCGATCACAGAGATCGGCAAGGGACTGGAAGGGACCGTCACTGCTGCGGGCCTCCAGCAGGGCACGAATCGCACCCTCGCCGAGATTGCGCACGGCCGAGAGGCCAAACAAGATGCGATCGCCGACGGGGGTGAAGTCAATCCCGGAGGCATTCACATCGGGGGGCATGACCTCGATCCCCATTGCATTGCAATTGGAGATGTAGCGCTGCACTTTGTCGGTGCTGCCGGCATTCACCGTGAGCAGCGCCGCCATATAGGCAACGGGGTAGTGGGCCTTGAGGTAGGCGGTCTGATACGTCACCGCGCCATAGGCGGTGGAATGGCTCTTGTTGAAGCAGTACTCCGCGAAGAGCACCATCTGGTCGAAGAGCTCATCGGCGATCTTGGCGTCGACACCGCGCTCACTTGCACCTTTGACAAAGATGTCTCGGTGCTTCTGCATCTCCGAGACTTTCTTCTTACCCATGGCCCGGCGGAGAAGATCCGCCTCTCCAAGGGAATAGCCCGCCAGATCCTGAGCGATCTTCATGATCTGCTCCTGGTAAACCATGATCCCGTAGGTCTCCTGCAGGATCGGCTCCAACTTGGCGTGGGCGAAATCAATCGCCTCGCGGCCGTGCTTGCGGTTGATGAATTTGGGAATCAGCCCCGCGTCGAGCGGGCCCGGTCGGTAGAGGGCCAGGATCGAGGAGATGTCCTCCAGGGACGAGGGCTTGAGGTCCCGCACGATCTGGCGCATCCCACTGGATTCCAGCTGAAAAATGCCCTCCAGGTCTCCGCGCGCCAGCAGGCCAAAGGTGCCTTCGTCATCCAAGGGAAGGGCATCGGGATCGATGCTGACCCCTGTGCTCTGCTGCACCAGATCGACGGTTTTGTCGATCATCGTGAGGTTTTTCAACCCCAGGAAGTCCATCTTCAACAGACCCATGGACTCCACGTCTTCCATGAAATACTGGGTGATCACCTGACCGTCGTTGTTGCGTTGCAGCGGAACGACTTCATCGAGGGGATCGGCGGCGATCACCACACCCGCAGCGTGGACGCCAAAGGTTTTGTTGGTTCCCTCAATGCGCATCGCCATGTCGACCCAGCGCTTCACTGCGGGATCGCCGAGGTACTTCTCGCGGAACTCAGGGGCGGGTGATTCCTCACCGATCATCTCCTTGAGCTTGGCGGGTTTGCCGCGCACCACCGGAATCAACTTGGCGAGACGATCGGCATCGCCGTAGGGGATATCCAGCACCCGGGCCACATCCTTGAGGACGGCCTTGGAGGTCATCCGGTTGAAGGTGATGATCTGGGCGACCTTGTCTTCGCCATAGCGCTCGGTGACGTAGTCGATCACCTCACCGCGTCGCTCGATGCAGAAGTCCGTGTCGATATCAGGCATCGACTTGCGCTCTGGATTCAAGAAGCGCTCGAAGAGCAGACCGTTAGTGACCGGATCAATGTTGGTGATGCCGAGGGCGTAGGCCACCAAGGAGCCGGCGGCGGAACCGCGACCAGGGCCCACCGGGATGCCGTTGTCTCGGGCAAAGCGGATGTAGTCCCAAACCACCAGGAAATAGGTCGGGAAGCCCATTTGCTCCATCACCTGGAGCTCGAAATCGAGGCGTTCGCCATAGGTGGCCTCGAAACCGCTGCCCTCCGGAAGCCCCAGGCGCGCGCGTAGTCCCTGCTCGGTCACCTCCCGCAGATAACTCACCGGGGTGTGCCCCTCGGGGATTGGGAAGCGGGGCATTTGATAGCGCCCAAGGATGTCGTAGTCCTCGACCTTCTCTGCCACCAGGGCCGTATTGGCAACGGCCTCGGCCACCACCTCGGGCTCCAGGTGGTCCGCGAAGAGTCCGAGCATTTCCTGCTCGCTCTTAATGAACTCCGTCCCCGTGTAGCGAAGACGCTTCTCATCGGTGACCAACTTGCCCGTCAGCACGCACAGCAGGGCGTCGTGGGCCTCGGCGTCATTGCTGGTGAGGTAATGGGCATCGTTGGTCGCCACCAACGGAATCCCCAATTCCTTGGAGATCTTCACCATCTCCACATTGACGATCCGATCTTCCGGGGAGCCGTGGTCTTGAATCTCGAGGTAGAAGTCGTCACCAAAGACCCCCTGGTACCAACGGGCCACATCCCGGGCCACATCGGGGCGGTCCCGCAGGATCGCCTGGGGAATTTCACCGCCCAGACAGGCCGTGGCAATGATCAGGCCCTCGCTATGGCGCTCGAGGGTCGGCTTATCGATGCAAGCTCTGGAGAAAATGCCCCGCCCGCGCATGCCCCGCAGGTGGCTGATGCTGGTGAGCTTGACCAAGTTGCGATAGCCCACCGCGTTCTTGGCCAGGACAACCAGGTGGTAGCGGCGCTCCTTCTTCGGTGGGTTGGGGTCATCAATGGAGCCATTGATGACATACATCTCGTTGCCGATGATCGGCTTCACGGAACTGCCGCGGCAGAGCTTCAGCAGCTCAATCGCGCCGTACATCACACCGTGATCGGTCAGGGCGATCGCCGGCATTCCCAGCTCCTCAGCCCGCTTCACCATGGCCGGCAGCTGACTTGCCCCATCGAGAAGGCTGTAGTCGCTGTGGTTATGGAGGGGGACGAAGGCCAAGCGCGAAGAAAGCGGTGGAGCCGAGGCTGAGTCCAGGCTAAGCCGGTAACACCAGATTCAGGGTCTAAGCCACCACTTCTTCAGCCCGGCACCCCACCACTAGGGATCAGGGCACCAAGGACGCCTGGGGACGCTTGTCCATCACGCGCGCGGCCTGCTCGTAGTGATAAGCGACCTGGAGCAGGCGCTCCTCTTGAAGAACACCGGTGATGAGCTGCACGCCAATGGGCAGGCCGGCCCCATCAAAACCGCAGGGGAGGCTGATGGCCGGGAGACCGGCCATGTTGGCCGGAATCGTCAACAGGTCAGCCAAGTACATCGCCAGGGGGTCTTCAGCGTGGGCGCCGAAGCCAAAGGCAGTGGTGGGTGAGGTGGGGGTGAGCAACACATCCACCTGACCAAAGGCGGCGTCGAAGTCACGGCGGATCAGGGTACGGACCTGCTGCGCCTTCTTGTAGTAGGCATCCACGTAGCCGGCCGAGAGGGCATAGGTGCCAATCAGGATCCGGCGCTTGACCTCGTCACCGAAGCCTTCGGCCCGGCTGCGGGAGGTCATCTCCGCCAGGCTCGCGGCATCCTCAGCCCGGTAGCCGTACTTCACGCCGTCGTAGCGGGCCAGGTTGGCGGACGCCTCCGAGGGGGCAATCACGTAGTAGGTGGCAATGCCGTCGTTGAAGCGGGGGCAGCTGACATCAACGAGGTCACAGCCCAGGGCCTCGAGTTGGGCCGCAGCGGCCATCACCGAGGCCTTGACCTCAGGGTGCAGGCCCTCGGCTTCAAAACACTCCCGCACGATGCCCACACGCAGCCCCGCCACCGGTTGGGTCAAGGCCGCCCTGTAATCGGGTACGGGAGCCTTCAGACAGGTCGAATCGCGGGGATCCTCACCGGCGATCACCTGGAGCAACTCGGCGGCATCCGAGACGCTGTTAGCGAAGGGCCCCACCTGATCCAGGGAGCTGGCGAAAGCCACCAAGCCATAGCGGCTGACACGGCCGTAGGTGGGTTTGAGACCCACCACCCCACAGAAGGAGGCGGGCTGGCGAATGGAGCCGCCGGTGTCTGATCCCAGGGAACCAGCACACTCACCAGCTGCCACGGCGGCGGCACTGCCACCGGAACTGCCACCGGGAACCTTGTCGGTGTTCCAGGGGTTGCGGCTTGGGCCGAAGACTGAGGTCTCGGTCGAGCTGCCCATGGCGAACTCGTCGAGATTGGTTTTGCCAAGCAGGACTGCGCCGGCACCCCAGAGCCGATCGGTCACCGTGGACTCATAGGGGGGAACGAAGTTCTCCAGCATCCGGCTGGAGCAGGTCGTTCGGATCCCACGGGTGCAGAGGTTGTCCTTGATCGCCAGGGGAACACCCGCCAACGGCGGGAGCTCAGCACCAGAGGCCCTCAGGGCATCGATCCGGTCGGCATCGGCACGGGCCCGTTCAGCCGTGACCTCGGTGTAGGCCTTAACGCTGGGCTCAACCGCCTCGATGCGGCTGAGGTGATGGTCCGTGAGCTCACGGGCGGACACGTCGCCGCTTTTGAGCTGGTCGCGCCACTCGGCGATACCCATCAAACCCAGGTCCAAACCAAGGGTTGACGCTATCAGCCAACCCGTGAGCTAACCCTCGGCCGCAATGGTCAGGGGCTCGGCGCGCCGGGTCTTGATCAGGGAGTGGTTGACCTCAGCAGCTCCTTCGCTGCGGAGGTCAGCCAGAAAAGGAGGCAACGCAGTCTCAAGGCTGCTGCGCCTGATGTAGGGACCAAACCAGTAGGTCACATCCGGTCGCCTCGTTTCAACGCGGGCCCACCAAGCCAGACCAAACCCATTGGCAATGCTGCGCAGAGGCCGAAGAAGGGGCGTCATCCAGACGGGAGGCGATAACACCATTCTGGCTCCGGAATGGGCAAGCGCAGCATTCAGAGCTTGATGTCGGAGGAGAACGTCGCGGTTGGATCCGTCCCATCGGCCCCATCGGTCTGTTCGACAACCGCAGCTGAATCCCCCTGGAACTCAGCCATCACATCGGCCACCAGCTGATCGGCACGGGCCTCTTCAGCGGGACTGAGAACGATGTCGTCCTCGGGAACGGCGGAGGTCGCTTCTGCACTGCCTTCTTCCGGCAGCTCCAGGGGGGCAGGCGTTGGCAACTGAGGACGCACGATCCGCGGGGCCGGCGCGGCCCCCGAGATTTGCTTCATCCAGCCGCGACGGGCCACCTCATAAAGAACCATCGCGGTGGCGACCGAGGCGTTCAGGCTGGGGGTGGCGCCACGGATCGGGATCCGCACCAGCTGATCGCAGTGCTTGCGGGTCAGCATCGAGAGACCATCCCCTTCCGAGCCAGTCACCACCACCAGGGGACCGTCCAGGTCAGCCTCACTCAGGGCAACACTGCCCTCTCCCGCCAGGCCAATCACCCGATAGCCCTCGTTCTTCAGACTGTCGAGGGCGCGGTTCAGATTGACCACTCGGGCCACGGGCAGATGCTCCAGGGCTCCAGCAGCCACCTTGGCGACGGAACCGGTCAGACCGGCACTGCGGCGTTGGGGCAACACCAGTCCATGGGCGCCGAGGGCTTCTGCGCTGCGGACGATGGCCCCAAGGTTGTGGGGATCGGTGATGCCGTCGAGGGCCATCAGCAGCGGGGGCTCACCCAGGTCGCGGCAGCCATCGATCAGGGTGCCCAGATCCAGGGTGTCGGCGGCCGCAGCCTGCATGACGATGCCCTGGTGCACCGCCCCATTGGTCAGCTGGCCGAGACGCGACCAGGTGACCTCCTCCACCAGCACGCCGCCGGACTTGGCTTCCCGCAGCAACTGAAGGAAACGGGGCTGAAAACGCATTTCCGGGGTGCACCAGATGCGGTGCACGGGACGGCCGCTCTCCAGGGCCGCCTGGGCCGCATGGCGCCCCCAGATCAAATCATCGGCGGGATAGGCGTTGAACCGTTCGGCCTCACCAACGGGAACCTCGACGGCGATGGGCTTGGCCTGGTCGCGATCACGGGAGAACGGCTTGGGCCCGCCACCCTGCTCGTCGCGACGAGCGCCAAAACGCCCCTTGCCGCCAGGGCGGTAACCGTCCCGGCCGGACTCTTGAGCCTCGTCGCGGAAGCGATCAGAGGAGCGTCCCTTAAAAAACGGGCGGCCCTGGGGTCGCGGGCCGCGGCGCTCGGGCCGACTGGAGGCCTCACCCCGGCTATCGGGGCGGCCCTCCGAACGGGAGAAGCGCTCACGTCTCTCGCCACCACCACCGCGCTGCTCTCCGTCGGGACGCCATTCACCGCGGGGAGAAAACGGACGGGACGAGCCGCCACGGAAGCCAGATCGGTCGCCAGGACGACCTCCAGGACGGCCACCGGAGCGGTATCCCGGACGTCCACCGCCGGCCTCGTCCCCGCCAAAACGGTTGCCACCCCGATCCGATCCGAAACGCTCGCCGCCAAAACGGTCGCCGCGACGCTCGCCACCGGATCGATCATCGGCAAACCGTCCGCCGCCGCGGGGTGGCTTCCCTCCGCCTGGGCCCGAGCGCTGGTCCTTACGACGATCAAAACGGGGGCTCATGGTTGTCAGGCAAAGGGGTTATCGGTCGGCGTCCTCGAGTTCTGCCAGCAGCTGTGCAAGGCGGCTGGGGTTCTGCAGAAAGAGCCAGCCCACCATTGTCTCAAATCCCGTGGCCTTGCCATAGACACCAGCCTCTCCCTTGCGGGGCCCACGACCCGCTTTATTGCGTCCACGCCGCACCCACTCCAGTTCGGCCTCCTGGAGCAATCCCTTCTCCTGCAGGCGATCGAGGGCCTCCGCCTGGGCATCTGCGCGGACATCCGCCACAACGGCTCGATGCAAATCGGAACTGCGTCCCGGCTGGCGGCAGCGGCGCATGCGCTGGTGCAACTCCCAGACCGCATCCCCTAGCCAGGCCAGCTGAAGCGGACCCAACTCCCCGGGCCATCCCGGTGCTTGGAGTTGGGTCAGCCAGGCTGCCGAATTAGGCGGCGATGGCTCCGAGGGCGGTGTTGAGGTCTGGCTGGAGATGGAGAAACTCCTCAAGCCTTACCAGTTTCACCGTCTGGACGACCCTGGCATTGCCGACCACCAAGAACTGGATCTTCTGGTCGTTGCAGTGTTTGGCGAACTGCACCAGGGCACCGAGACCCGAGGAATCGATGAAATCGATCTTGCTCAGGTCCAGCACCAGCGGCTGCGGGGTGCTGGTGAGGTGGTCGTTGATAAAGGCGAGAAATTGCTTCTCGGAGTAAGCATCCAACTGCCCGGTGAAGCTGAACAGGAGACATCCGTCCTGCTGTTCAAAACCACCGCGTAGAGAGACGGTCAATCGCTGCAGATCAGTGATGGCTGCTGACCTCTGACGTCACTGGCGATCGCAGTGTAGTGAGGGTTTTCGAAACGAGCACGACCGCAACAAACTGCGATCGATCAGCCCCGTCGCTCGCTCATGAGCGCGGCGAAACGCCCGAAGTGATGGTCGGCATCGTGGGGGCCAGGACTGGCCTCTGGGTGGTACTGCACCCCGAAGATCGGCTTCTGGCGATGGGCAAAGGCCGCCACGGTTCGATCGTTGAGATTCAGATGGGTGACCTCCATCTGATCGGCCGGGAGCGAGTCAGCGTCCAAGGCGAAACCGTGGTTTTGGCTGGTGATTTCCACCACACCGGTGGTCCCGCAGGGGTGGTTCAGACCGCGGTGGCCATAGCCAAGCTTGAACGTGCTTCCACCAAGGGCTAGGCCCAGGATCTGGTGCCCCAGGCAGATCCCGAACAGGGGCAGTGCCTCCTGCTCAACCAACGACTTCGCCAGGTTGATCCCACTGGTCACAGCCGAGGGGTCGCCAGGGCCGTTGGAGAGGAAAACACCTTCAGGCTGGCGCTCGAGCACCTGCTCCAAGGTGGCGTCGGCCGGCAGCACCGTGACATCGCAGCCATGGGCCACCAACCGTTCGAGGATGGCCCGTTTGATGCCGAAGTCGATCGCCACGACCTTGTACGGGGTCGCGGGATTGTCCTGGAGGCGTTGATCGAAGGCAGCAGGGCAAAGGGATGACCAGGTGTAGGGCTCCCTGGTGGAGACGTCCTTCGCCAGGTTCAAACCAGCCATTGAGGGCATCGCCTGGACCCGCTCCAGCAACTGCAGGGGCGTGCTGCCGTCAGTACTGATGGCACCGTTCATGGCACCGCCCTCGCGCAGGTGGCGCACCAGGGAGCGGGTATCAATGCCGGAGATGCCGACCACGCCGTGTTGCTCTAACCAGGCCTCGAGGCTGCCTTCACTGCGCCAGCTGCTCTGGGTGGGAGCCAACTGACGGGCGATCACACCGCGAACATGGGGGACATCGGCCTCTTGATCACTGCCGTTGACCCCGGTATTGCCCAGTTCGGGATAGGTGAAGGTGACCAACTGCCCGGAATAGCTGGGGTCGGTCATGACCTCCTGGTAACCGGTCATACCGGTGTTGAAGACCACTTCACCGAAGGCCGTCGCTCTGGCGCCAAAGGCTTCACCACGCAACACCAGGCCGTCAGCCAACACAAGAAGGGCTGGTTGAGGGGTGGGTGAGCTGCTCATGCCGACATCTTCCCTTAAGGGAGTTCTAAGCCAGGGCCTGACTGAGGCTGCGCAGCCGCGCGTAGGCGGCTCCACTCTCCATGGCGGCCTGCGCCAGAGGCAGGACTGCCGCAACGGAGTCAGCCAAGCCAGCGGCCCAGATCACCAGGGCCGCGTTCAGGGCCACCACATCTTGTTGCGCCTGGCTCCCCTGGCCCTGGAGCACAGCCTCCAGGATCCGAGCGTTGTCCTCCAGTTCTCCACCGCGGAGGGCCTCCATCGGAGCGAGGCTCAAGCCCAGCGTCTGGGGATCCAAGAGCTGGCGTTCCACCTGTCCGTCATGGATCAGACGCAACTCACTCGGGCCAGAAAGGGATGCTTCATCGAGCCCGCCATGGCCAAAGACCACGACGGCACGGCGGCAGCCCAAGCGGGCTAAGGCATCGGCCATGGGATCGAGCAACTCTGCTGCTCCGACACCGAGGACCTGATAGTCCGGCCTGAGGGGATTGACCAGGGGACCCAGCAGGTTGAACACCGTTCTCACCCCCAGGGCCCGGCGCAGGGGGGCCAGTCCAACCAAGGCGGGATGCCAGCCCGGAGCAAATAAGAAGGTGACGCCGGCGGCATTGAGTGCCTGAACCACCACGTCGGTTGGAGCTTTGAGATTCAGTCCAACCGCTTCCAGAACATCGGCAGAGCCGACCTTGCCGCTGGCACTGCGGTTTCCGTGCTTCGCGACCTGGGCCCCACAGGCGGCGGCCACAAAAGCAACGGCCGTCGAGATGTTGAACGTGTTGGCCCCATCCCCACCGGTGCCACAGGTATCCACCAGTTCAAGGTCAGGCCGGGCACAGGGCAGGGGTGCAGCAGCGCGCAGGACCTCAGCCATGGCCGCCAGCTCCTCACCGTTCATCCCCTTGGAGCGAAGGGCCGCGAGGAAGGCGCCCGTTTGAACGGGCTCGAGCTGTTCAGACAGCCAGGCCTCCATCAGGTCGCGTGCCTGCGATCCCTGCAACGACTCACCGCGCAGGAGTTGATCAAGAAGGGCCGACCAGGACTGGGGGGCTGTCATCAAAACGCAAGAACGAAGGTGGTCTTTAGCAAAAACAAGGCTCAGGGACTGTCCTGATCGGACGTGTCAAAACCAGATCCGACGGCCTGAGGTGCCGCTTCAGCCCCCGGCCGATAGCCGCCAGCCCAGATCGCCCGCGTGCGCTGATGCAGTTGCTCGCGGCTTAAGCCCCACAGACGCAGGGTCTTCTGGAGATCCTCCTGAAGATCCAGGGCCCCGGGAAATCCCTCGTAACGCATCAACAGGCGACCCAGCTCCACCAGATCAGCATCAGCAGGGGCCTCAGTGGCCAACAACCGGTCCACCAGGTCGCGTTCGGTTCCATAAAGAGGATGAGACTGCTGGTTCTCGTCCATCGAGCCGACTGAGGGTGCGCCGGCACAGCATCGCTCAACAACGCTGTTCTGGGGTCGCTGCCTAGGTTGGCGAAACCTTGCCTTGATCCATGGCGGCGATCCGCTTCGGACTGATCCAGCGCTACCTGCGGCCCTATCGGCGCACGGTGCTTCTGGGCGTCGCCGCCCTAGTGGTCGTCAACCTCTTGAGCGTCACGATCCCGCTGATGGTGCGGGGCGTCATCGATGACCTCCAGGACGGCTTCACCTACAGCGACGTGCTGCGGCAGGCGGGAATCATCGTCGTGCTGGCGACTCTCATGGGGGGCGTCCGGCTGGTCTCGCGAATGCTGGTCTTCGGAGTGGGCCGGCAGGTGGAGGCCCAGCTGAAGCAGAAGATCTTCGATCACATGCTCCGCCAGGAGCCCGGTTGGGTGCAGAGCACCGGCAGCGGCGAAGTGATCAGCCGAGCCACCAGTGATGTGGAGAACGTGCGGCGCCTGCTGGGCTTTGCGGTGCTCAGCCTCACGAACACCGCCCTCGCCTACGCCCTGACGCTGCCGGCGATGCTCGCCATCGACCCACTGCTCAGCCTGGCGGCGGTGGGGCTCTACCCCTTGATGTTGACCACCGTTCGACTCTTCGGCGGCCGGATGATGCGGCAACAGCGCCGTCAGCAGGAAGCGCTCGGGGAATTGAGCGACCTGATCCAGGAGGACCTCTCCGGCATCAGCGCCATCAAGATTTATGGCCAAGAACGCACCGAGCGGGAGGCCTTCGAGCGGCGCAACAAGCGTTACCGGGATGACGCTCTCCAGTTAGCCCGCACCCGCAGCACGCTCTTCCCTCTCCTGGAGGGCATCTCGTCGGTCAGTTTGCTGTTGCTGCTCGCCCTCGGCAGCGGGCAACTGGAGAGCGGTCGCCTCTCCATCGGGGATTTGGTGGCCTTGATCCTTTATGTCGAGCGACTGGTTTTCCCTACGGCCCTTCTGGGATTCACGCTGAATACCTTCCAGACCGGCCAGGTGAGCCTGGAACGCGTCGAAGAGCTGCTGCGCCGGACGCCGCGCATCCAATCCCCTGAGGCACCAAAGCCGGTCCCCCAACGGACGGGCAGCCAAGCAGCTGGGATCGAAGCCCGAGGCCTCACCCTGCGTTACCCCGACGCGGAGCGCAACACCCTTGAGGACGTCAGCTTCCGCCTTGCCCCAGGGGAGCTCGTGGCCGTTGTCGGACCCGTGGGATGCGGCAAAACCACCTTGGCCAGGGCCCTGGGCCGGATGGTGGACGTGCCTGAAGGGCAGTTGTACCTCGATGGGACTGACATCACAGCCCTCGACCTCGAGCAGCTCCGCCAACAGGTCGCCCTGGTCCCCCAGGAGGGCTACCTCTTCACTGCGAGCCTCGCCGACAACCTCCGCTATGGAGAACCAGACGCGGATCAAGCGCGGATCGAGCAAGCAGCCGAGCAGGCGCGACTAGCCGCTGATGTGCGGGGCTTCCCCGATCGCTACGAAACCCTCGTAGGTGAGCGCGGCATCACCCTGAGTGGCGGACAGCGCCAACGCACAGCCCTGGGTCGTGCCCTGCTGGTTCAAGCCCCGCTCTTGGTGCTCGATGACGCCCTGGCCAGCGTGGACAACAACACGGCCGCCGACATCCTGAGCTCGATTCGCGCCCAGCGGGACCGAACGATCTTGATGATCAGCCACCAACTCTCAGCGGCAGCGGCCTGTGATCGAATCCTTGTCCTGGATGAGGGGCGCCTGGTGCAGCAGGGACACCACAACGCGCTCCTCGAGGAAGCCGGCACCTACCGCAGGCTCTGGGAGCGGGAACAGGCGGAGGAACAACTCACGCGCGTGGCTTGAAGGACAGCATCGTTCTTGCAACATCCCAGGACAAGCCCGCTTGAGCTCGCTTAGCTGGAGGGACGCCTCCGCTGAGCGCCCCCATGCTCACCAGCTCTGCCTACCGCCTGCGCTGCACCCTGACCTTTGGCGATATCTACGGCCAGATCCTGATTTGGATGCTGGTCATCTTTGTCAGCCTGGCGGCCGGACTCGCGCTCATGGGCGCCAGCAAACCGATCGTGGCCCTGGTGGGCGTTGGGCTGATCCTGGTGCTGTCCCTGCCGTTTTTGCTCTTCACCTTCACCACAACCCTGCTGAATCACATCGCCCTGGAATCGACTTCGAGCGAGGGTTGAACTCCCTAGGCTCTGGCCAGCAAAGGCTGTTGTGGTGTTCGGACTGTTTCAGGGCATGGGTGGATCAAAGACAAACCTGATTGCACCAGAAGCGGCCCTACCAGGACGCTCCGATCCGATCGCGACGGCGGATCGCCACGTGGTCCTGGGTACAGCGCTGAAGGCTCCGTTGAGCACCAGTCAGCAGGAAGCCCTGTTTGGCTGCGGATGCTTCTGGGGCGCCGAAAAGGGGTTCTGGCGCTTGCCCGGGGTGATCACGACCGCGGTGGGCTACGCCGGTGGCTACACCCCGAACCCGACCTATGAGGAGGTCTGCTCCGGCCGAACCGGTCACACCGAAGTCGTGCGTGTGGTTTGGGATGTCAACGCCATTGATTTCAGTGATCTCTTGAAGCTCTTCTGGGAATGCCACAACCCAACCCAGGGGATGGCCCAGGGCAACGACACCGGTACCCAGTACCGCTCATCGATCTACGTCAACGAGCCCAAGCTCCTGGCGGTCGCCAAGGCCTCATCTGATCGCTACCAGCAGCTGCTGAATGGCTCCGGCAAAGGAGCCATCACCACGGAAATTGCCCTGGGCAAACCCTTTTTCTTCGCCGAGGGCTATCACCAGCAGTACCTGGCCCGTCCAGGCAGCCGCCCCTACTGCTCCGCACAACCCCAGGGGGTCTTGCTCGATGAGCAGTGGGAGGGCTGTCACTACCAACTCCCGGCTGCGGTCTGGCAGAACTACGACTGGAGCATCAGCCACTGCGTTCTGCGGGGAGACAACAGCCCAATTCGCCTTTGATGTTCGGACTTGCCTTGCTGATGGCTCAGGCCATGCAGTCCCCCTGGTGGGAGGACTACGCGATCAAGGATCGCTACCTCTGCCATGACAAGGGAATGCTGGTGATCGAGCGCAATCAATCCCAGGCCTCCCTCATCAGCGGTGGATACCGCAGAACCTTTTTTCGGCTGCAAAGCAACGAACCTGGCGTTCGCTACAGCAGTGACGGCATGGAGATGATCCTGCGTGGCGATGAGCTCACGCTCGAGCAACTGCCGATGCGGATGCAGTGCCTACGGGTGGATCAGGTCTGATGAGCCCCTTACCGGATCGAACCGTGATCATTGGCATCCTGGCCACCCTTGGGCTGGTCTTTGCCCTGGTGTTTTGGTATGTCCGCCTAGCGCCCAGCACCGAGCCACCGATGCTCTGGAAAGAGCAGCCCGCCCTGGAGCGCCCCAAACCGCTTCAGGCGCGCCCGGCTGACCTGATCTAGGCAGACAGCTCTGGCTCTGCCCCCCTTGGGGGAACGCCTGGCTTGCGGAACAATGGCGCCGGCGCTGACGCGGAGCCAAGACCCATTACCGAATCGGCTGAGAACAACGCCCCTCGGCAATTGCACCCCCTTCCCCGCGGATTGGTGGAGCTCTACGGGCTGCTGGCCGTTCTGTTTGTGCTGGTGCCTGAGTGGATGGCCGACGGTGCCCTCTCAAGCCTGAAGCCGGGCGGCGTGGGCAGTGCTCTGCCGCCGACCGCCACCGCCTGGCAGAAGGTGCCTGAATTGCGCCTGGCCTCGATGAATCTGCGGGAATTAAGGGAGCTCGCTCGCGCCCTGCGCCTCTGGGGCTACGCGGGCCTGAACCGCGATCAACTGACCCGGCGAATGCTGCGAAAAATCCGCTCGAAACGCGGCAAAGCGCTGTGATAGCTTCTTTCTCGCCGGGGCGTAGCGCAGCTTGGTAGCGCACCACTTTGGGGTAGTGGGGGTCGTGGGTTCAAATCCCGCCGCTCCGATTTGATCACCGGCAACTTCCGCAAAACCACCTCCCCCAGAGGTGGTTTTTTTGTGTTTGGTCCACAAAGCTGAGGCTTTACTCCCTCGAATCGGGCTCCAGTCGCGTGTGCACGTGATACCCCTGCAGCCACCGGTTCACCCTGGGACGCAATCCCGGCGGCACCTCCTCCAGCAGCTGCGACAACTCCAGCGCGGCCAGACGATGGAGTTCGCGCACATCCACGTGCCAGAGGGCTTCTGCTTCGCGAATTAAGCGGGCCCAAGTGCGGCTGCGCTGCCAGCGCTGAACCTTGCTCAGGGCGCAGGGCCTAGAGGGATGACCGCGAGCATGCACAGACATGGAACTGACTAGAGCTCACCCACCACGATGGAGAGAAGGCTCAGCTGCTCCTTGAAATGAGTGGATCCGCTTCCTCTTGTTGAAGCAAATCAGGCGCTGCGCAATTCCGCAGCCTCATCGACCGGAACGACAGGGAATGGCAATAGGGCCACCTCCCGTTCAGACAGGCGCCGGCTCCAGGCTCCGCTCACCGGTTGATTCCAGCGGAAGCCCGCCTCGCGGGCCTTATGGCGTTCTTCATAGGAGAGACGAGCGCGGTAGAGGCGGCGCGGCTCCATCGCCTGGAGAAGGAGGTCCTCCAAGTCCTCGCAACGCTCAAAGACCTGCGCCAGGTAGATGCAATCGGTGAGGGCCCGATGGGCCGCCCAAACCGGCACGCCATAGGCCAAGGCCAGATCACGTACCGAGGGCGTAGAGCGCAGCTGACGCTCCTGGGGCCAGCGAATGTCCTCCATGGAGCAAAGCCAGGGCTTGCTGAGTGCCGGCAGGGAGCCCAGACCAAACCACTGCTGATCGAAGGCGGCGTTATGGGCCAGGAGGACGTCAGCGGCTTCAACCATGGCCTCGAAGCAGGCCAGACCCGCCTGCCATGGCTGAGGGCGTTGCGTCAGGGCCGGGGCGATGCCATTCACCGCTTCAGCGGCATTGCTGGTGCAAGGCATCAAAAACGAAACCTGGCTCAACACCGAGCGATCCGGCACCGAAAAAAGAACCGCGCCGACCTCAATGCAGCGATGCTCCGCCGGGGAGAGGCCGGTGGTCTCCGTGTCGAGGATCAACAGCAGCTCGGGGCCACTGGGACCAGAGAGACGCGCGGCAGGCGATGGCTCAGGTTCCTCAGGCCGGTCGACAACAACAGCCGTCTCCGCAGCGGGCTGCGGCACAGGCTCAGGCAGGACTGGCGCCGCGGCGGATCCACTGACCAGGCTGAGCAGATCGACCTGCTCCCAGCCAGCACGGGGCTGTTGTTCGTCCATCTCCGCGTCGCCCCTGGTCATCCCCACCTCTGCAGTCGCCCCATAATCCCAGCCCTGGCCAGCCCCTCCCTAGGGTTTGCGCAGCTCTTGTACCGGCCTTGGCCCAAGCCCTGAAAAGCGGTGATCGCGCTCCCCTGATCGCGCTGCAGGATCAGAACGGCGTGGAGCGCCGCAGCGATCAACTCGCGGGCAAGGCTCTGGTGCTGTTCTTCTATCCCAAGGACGACACCCCTGGCTGCACCATGGAGGCCTGCGCCTTCCGCGATAGCTATGCCGACCTGCAGGCCTTAGGGGCGGAGGTCTGGGGCGTCAGTGGCGACAACGCCAGCAGTCATCAGCGCTTTGCCAGCCGCCACAACCTGCCCTATCCCCTGCTGGTGGATCAAAACAACCAGTTGCGCAAGGCCTTTGGGGTGCCCGGCGTCCTTGGACTGCTGCCGGGCCGCGTGACCTACGTGATCGACGCGAGCGGGGTCGTTCGTCACGTGTTCAACAACCTGCTCGATGGCCCGGCCCATCGCCGTGAAGCTCTGGACTGCCTCAAGCGCCTTCAGGCCGCATGAGCTGGCGCCAGCGCGGAAGCCTCTGGTGCTGGACCCCTCCCCAACCGCGGGGGCTGATCGAGTTCATTGGCGGCAGCTATCTCGCTGCGACACCGCAGATCAGCTATCGGCGGCTTCTCGAGGCCTTGGCGCGCCGGGGCATGGCCATCCACGCCTGGAGCTATGTACCCGGCTTTGACCATCAGGCACAGGCCAATGACGCCTGGAGGACCTTCCGCCAGCGCAGGGACCCCGATCAGCCCCCGCCGCTGAGGCTGGGCCACAGCCTGGGCTGCAAGCTGCACCTCCTGGCGCCCGATAACGGTCGAGGCTGCAGCGCCTTGGCAGCGATGAGCTTCAACAACTTCTCCGCCGAGAGGAGTGTTCCCCTACTCGCCGAGCTCGGGGGGGCCCTCGGGGTCACGAGCGAGTTCAGCCCCTCCCCCGAGGAGACCCTGCGACTGATCGCCAAAAATTACAGACAAGCCAACAACCTGCTGGTGCGCTTCAAAAGCGACCAACTTGATCAAAGCCCTCGGCTGATGCAGGTGCTTCAAAACCGCAGCCAAGACCGCTCCCGGTTGCTCGAGCGCGCCGGGGATCACCTAACCCCAGCCAGCGCAGGGCTACGCCAGAACCTGCTCGGGGGATGGGCCGATGATCCAGCCCGACAGAGGGAACTGGATCAACTGGCCGATCAGCTGCTGCAGTGGTGGACGAGCCCGAATCAGACCCGCAGCTGATCAAGAACGGAGCGATCCTCCAGGGTTGAGGTGTCACCGCTGACCTCCTGACCGGCGGCGAGGGAGCGCAGGATCCGGCGCATGATCTTGCCACTGCGGGTCTTCGGTAGGGCGTCGCTGAACTTGATCACATCTGGGCGGGCAATCGGACCGATCTCCTTGCCCACATGGCTGCGCAGTTCGGCCACCAAGGCGTCATCACCACTGCGGCCAGCCTCAAGGGTCACAAACGCAACGATGCCCTCACCCTTGAGGTCATCCGGGCGACCCACCACAGCGGATTCCGCCACGGCGGGATGACTGACCAGAGCACTTTCAATTTCCATCGTCCCCAGACGGTGGCCACTGACGTTGATCACGTCGTCGACCCGGCCCATCACCCAGAAGTAACCGTCGGCATCGCGGCGGGCGCCGTCTCCGGCGAAGTAGATGTGGGAGCCATCGGCCGGGCGAATCTCCTCCCAGTAGCTCTTACGGAAACGGTCGGGATCGCCGTGGACCGTGCGCATCATTCCCGGCCAGGGACGACGCACCGCGAGGTAGCCACCTTGATCCGCTCCTTGGGAGTTGCCGTCGTGGTCGACGATGTCGGCTTGGATGCCGGGGAGTGGAAGGGTCGCCGAGCCCGGCTTGGTCGGCGTCGCCCCAGGAAGGGGGCTGATCATCACCCCACCGGTCTCCGTCTGCCACCAGGTGTCGACGATCGGGCAGCGACCACCGCCGATCACATCGCGATACCAGATCCAGGCCTCTGGATTGATCGGCTCCCCCACTGTGCCGAGGATCCGCAGGGAGCTCATGTCGTACTGATCCGGCACCTCCCGGCCGCTCTTCATGAAGGCGCGGATCGCCGTGGGCGCCGTGTAGAAGATGGTGCAACGGTGTTTCTGGATCAGCTCCCAGAAGGCCCCGGGGTTGCTGGGGCGAGGAGCCCCTTCGTACATCACCGTCGTCGCGCCATTGGAGAGAGGGCCGTAGACGATGTAGCTGTGGCCGGTGATCCAGCCGACATCCGCTGTACACCAGTGGACGTCGTCTTCACGGATGTCGAAGATCCACTGGAAGGTCAGGTGAGCCCAGAGGTTGTAGCCAGCCGTGGTGTGCACCACCCCCTTGGGCTTACCGGTGGAACCGGAGGTGTAGAGGACGAAGAGGCGGTCCTCGCTCTCCATCGGCTCCGCCGCGCAATCGCTGCTCTGACCATCCACGAGCTCATGCCACCAGTGGTCACGACCCGACTCCATGGCACAGCCCGAATCGATGCGCTGGACGACCAGAACCTTCTCCACACTCGGAGCACCACCCTTTGCCGCAAGCGCTTCATCCACGGCGGGCTTGAGGGGAACCGGCTTGTCCTTGCGGAAGCCCCCATCCGCCGTCACAACGAGCTTGACCTGACCATCGATCAGGCGATCGCGCAGCGCATCGGCGGAGAAACCACCAAAGACCACGGAATGGGGCGCACCAATACGGGCACAGGCCAACATCGCGATGGCGGCCTCCGGAACCATCGGCATGTACAGGGCCACCAAGTCGCCCTTACCAACGCCAAGGGCCTTCAGGGCATTGGCCGCTTTGCAGACTTCCGCGTGTAGTTCGCGGTAGCTGAAGCGCCGCACATCACCTGGTTCCCCCTCCCAGATCAGGGCCGTCTTGTCGGCCCGGGGACCATCGAGATGGCGATCCAGGCAGTTAAACGACAGGTTGGTTTGGCCCCCTTCAAACCAGCGGGCAAAGGGTGGGTTACTCCAGTCGAGGACCGTCTCGAACGGCTTAAACCAATGCAGCTCCCGCCGAGCCGCTTCACACCAGAACCCATCGGGATCGGCTTCAGCTTGGGCGGCCAGGTCCCGGTAGGCCTGCAAGGAGCCGATCCGAGCGGATGCCGACAGGGCGGCCGGCGGATCAAACACCCGCGCCTCATTGAGCACCGACTCAATCCCGGTCTCAGCCATGGCCCATCGACAACGCAATGGAGCCATTCAAGCGAGGAAAAAGGCTGCTCTGAAGCGCTGTAACGCTGTTGCAGGGTTCAGGATGGGGACATGGCTCATCCCGCCGCCTGCCTGTTTGACCTGGACGGGCTGCTGCTCGACACCGAACCCCTGCATGCGCAGGCCTGGCAGCAGGCGGCCCATCACTTCGGACGCCCCCTGGCCGATCCAGAACTAATGCAACTGCGGGGACGCCGGCGCCTGGATTGCGCTGAGCAGGTGCGTGAGTGGATCCGCGCGAGCCAGCTGCTGGTTCCAAGCGTTGATGAGCTGTTGGCCATTCGCCAGCCCATTGCCGAGGCCCTCTTGATTCAGGCGCCACCTATGGCCGGCGCCCAGGCGCTGATCCGTCGCTGCCTGGAGTTGGGCCTACCGATGGCCCTGGCCACTAGCAGCTCAAAAGAGGCGGTGAACTTGAAAGCCAAGCCCCACCCTTGGCTGGCGGCCATTGAAGAACGGGTCCACGGAGACGACCCTGAGCTCAGACGCGGCAAACCGCATCCAGATGTCTTTCAGCTCGCCGCCCAGCGACTTGGGGTGAATTGCAAGGACAGCTGGGCCTTCGAGGATTCACCGGCAGGGGCCCATGCAGCCCTCGCTGCGGGCTGCCGCGTGTTCGTCGTGCCTGCACCGGATGCAGACCCAGTGCTCTACCCAGCCCAAATCACTGACAGGATCAGCTCCCTCGACCAGGTCTTACCGCTGCTGAACTGAAGCTCAGTACAACCGGCTCAGCACGAATTCCGGCAGTTCAAGCAGTGCCGTACGGCAATCCGACGGGGGCAGGAAGCTCAGGGCCTCGTAGGCCTCATTCGCAAACGTTTCCGCCAGGGTGCGGGAGCGCTGGATGGCCTCGCTGCCGCGGACCAACTCCAGGGCTTGAGCCAGATCCCCGTCTTGGTTGAACTCGCGCTCAATCAAGCCCGCCAAGGCAGGACGTTCCTCCAATGCATAGAGGGCAGGAGCCGTCAGGTAGCCACTGGCTAGGTCACTGGCCGCGGGCTTGCCGAGCTGTTGGTCGCTGCCAGTGAAATCGAGGATGTCATCGACCACTTGGAAGGCCAATCCGAGCTGGCGGCCGAAGCGATAGAGGCAATCGAGTTGGTCCTCCGGCAGACCGCTGAGCACGCCAGCCGCGCGGGCGCTGTTGGCAATCAGGGACGCCGTCTTGCAGTAGCTCTTTTCGAGATAGGTCTCGAAGCTCTGGCCCGTGTCATAGCGGTAAAGCCCTTGCTTCACCTCACCGTCGGCGAGATCCATGATCACGCGCGAGAGCAGCTTGACCACCTCAAGGTTGTCGAGGTTGGCCAGGTGCCAGCTGGCCTGGGCGAAGAGGAAATCGCCAGCAAGAACCGCAACCCGGTGGTTGAAACGGCTGTGGACCGTATCGACGCCACGTCGGGTGGAGGCTTCATCCACCACATCGTCATGGACGAGGGAGGCGGTATGGATCATCTCGGTGATCTCGGCCAGCCGGCGATGGCGGCTCGTGAGCTCACCCTGGGGCGCGAGGGCCCTTGAAATCAGGAGAACGATGCCGGGGCGCAACCGTTTGCCACCGGCGCTGAAGAGGTGTTCCGCAGCGGCCTGAAGAATCGGGTGCCCAGCACCGATCAGACTGCGGAGATCACTCAGCAGAGCCTCGAGATCGGACTCGACGGGCTGTAGCAGCTCTGCAACGGTGGCCATGACCCCCAGCGGTGGGGAGATCCTAGAAGGCGCCTGCCTCCGACCGCTGCCTAAGCGGGGGTCAGACAGCGGGTTTGATCGGGTCCGAGCTGCCAAGTCAGTGCCTGACTGGAGCTGCTCACCCCCACCAGACGCGAAAGGGCCCGATTGAAGGCCAAGGGATCGGCCGTTGTGGCGAAGCGCGGCGCCAAGACCCCGGCTGAATCCGTGGCCAGCAGCCCGGCCTGGCCGAGCACATCGGCGAGATGGCGCGCAACGGAAGGCGCTGGATCCAGCACCGCCATCGCCGGTCCCACCAGGCGGCGAATGGACTCGATCACGAAGGGGTAGTGGGTGCAGCCCAGAACAATCGTGTCGGCACCTGCGTCCAGCATCGGCTGGAGGTAGCCCATCAAGCGGGCATCACAATCCGGGCCCTCAAGATCCCCCTGCTCGACCAACTCAGCCAGGCCCACACAAACCTGCTCCACCACCTGTACGGCTGTGGCATAGCGCCCAACGGTGGCGCGATAGAGCTGCCCTTGAAAGGTGGCCGGTGTCGCCATCACCCCCACCACCCCCGAACGGGTGAGCTGGACCGCTGGCTTCACCGCCGGCTCCAGGCCAAGGATGGGCAGCTGGGGAAAGCGCTGCCGCAGGGGCTCCAGTGCCACCGCCGATGCGGTGTTGCAGGCCACCACAATCGCCTTGCAGCCCTGGGCGACGAGATAGTCCGCAATTCCCAGGCTGTTGGCCTGAATCTCGTCAGCGGAGCGATGGCCGTAGGGGACATTCGCCTGATCGGCGACATAGAGAAGCGACTCCGACGGCAAGGCGTGAACCACCTGCCGCCAGATGCTTAAACCACCAACGCCGGAATCAAAGAGACCGATGGGGGCCCCGCTCATGGATAAGCCACGAGGTAGTTGAGGATGCCCATAGCGATAGCAACGGCCAGGCGCCGCCGGAAACTCGGATCGGCCAAACGCGGAGCATCCAGCTGCCCGGTCACAAAGCCCATTTCAACAAGGGCCGCAGGCATCACCGTGCGGCGAATCACAAAGAAGCGGCCGGAGCGAGCACCACGATCCGGGGTTCCAGGCGAAGCCGCCAGCATTTGGTTCTGCAGCGATTGAGCCAGGCTCAGGGAGCGGCCACCTTGGAAATAGAAGGTCTCAACGCCATTGACGTCCGGCCGGTCCATGCGCAGAGCGTTGGCGTGAATGCTCACGAAAACATCCGCTCGGTTGTTGTTGGCCAAGGCCACCCGTGGGGGGAGATCCACATCCACTTCCGAGGAGCGGGTGAGCAGGACTCGAACGCCTTTGGCCTGAAGGACCTGAGCCACCTGGAGGCTCACATCAAGAACGACATCGGTCTCCCGCAGGTTGTTAATCCCAATCGCCCCAGGGTCCGGTCCGCCGTGGCCTGGATCGAGCACCACGGTGTAGCGCCCTTGGGGAACCGAGGGGAGATCACCAAGCTTGGGAATCGGTCCGCGCGGAAGCTGCAAGGAGGGAGGCGGAAGCGCCCGCCAACTGGGGCCCTGGGGCCGCTCAAGGCTGCCCTCTCCAATGGCCCGAAGCCCGCGGACGCTGGGGCCGAAGTCCATCGACCAGCGATCGACATCGGTGCCGACCAACTTGATCTGGCGGGGATCGAGACGTGTGCCCGGCTGGAACTCAATGACCAGACGGGTGGCGTTATCGGTGGGTCGGCCAATCCGAACCTCCCGAATCGCGCCATTGCCAACCAGGGTTCTGGACCGTTGAGGCGCACCGGGTAGATCCACCCAAATGCGAGGGCCAACAGGGCCATTGCCCTCCTCAAAAAAGGCCTGGAGACGGGTGGCCGGCGGCGTCCGCAGCTCCAGGACACCGTCCCGACTAATCCCCCAGGCCGAGAGGGCACTCCACGCCCTCGCCGGCAGGGCGGAGAGGATCGTGACGCAGGGAAGCAACAGGGCAAACCCAAGACGGGACAACCGCCTGACTTGGTGTTGCAGCGTCAGCAACGACACAACTCTCGCCTTAAAAGAGCGCTGGCTTGCGGTGCTGAAGGCTCGGCATCTGGGCCTGGATCCGCTGGCGATGGCCCACATCGATCGGTGCGACGGCCTGGCCCACCGAGGTCCCGGCATCGGAGAGCACGGTGCCCCAGGGATCGATCACCAGGGCGTGGCCATGGGTTTGGCGACGACCACCGTGATGACCCGTTTGCGCCGGTGCGACCACATAGGCAGTGTTTTCAATCGCCCGGGCCTGCAGCAGGACATTCCAGTGATCCTTGCCGGTAAAGGCTGTGAAGGCCGCCGGAATGAAGAGCAGATCGGCACCCTCAGCCGCCAGGTGCCGGTAGAGCTCAGGGAAACGAACGTCGTAGCAAATGGAGAGTCCAACGCGGCACAGGCCAGGAACCTCGACGACAGGCGGCAGGGTATTGCCGGGCTGAACCGTTGCTGACTCCTGATAGGTATTGCCGTCGGGCAGATCGACGTCAAAGAGGTGGATCTTGTCGTAGGTGGCCAGAATTTGACCGTCCTTGGCCACGAGCTGGGCACGGTTGCTCGTCAGACCTGCCCCCGCCGGCACCGGGTAACCACCACCCATCAGGGTCACCTGGTAGCGGCGCGCCATGGTGATGAGGAAGCGCTGCGCCTGCTCAGCAATGAGCGCGGCCTGCTCGAGGCGCTGGCTGTCCTCACCCATGAAGGCGAAGTTCTCCGGCAGGCCAACCAACTCGGCACCGCGGCGAACGGCCAGCTCAATCTGCTCTTCAGCGGCGGCGAAATTGGCGGTGAGATCAGCGCTGCTGTTGAGCTGGATTGCCGACGCCAGAAAGCTTGTCAACGCTGGAGTTTTGCCACCGCGGCCACTGTAAGGGGATCAAGCGGCCTGCAACACCCCTGGGCTGGTTTGGGTGGGAACCATGGTCATCGTGTCGACGGCCGCGCAACAGGCGAAATCGGCGTCATGGTTACCCAGACCGATCAGACGCTGGCCATGGCTTGCGGCCCGCAGGCAGGTTTCGGTGTCATGGCGCCATTGCTGCCAAAGGGCCAGGGCCGCCAGGGCCTCATCATTGGCGCAGCGCACCCCCACATGGGGCGAGACGGCACACTCCATCGCAGCTGAAATCACGGCACCGGCAGCCAGGCTGTCCTCCAGGGAGTAGTCCCCTTCCCAACCACTGCCGACGACCCAAACCCGCTCGACCCCATGGTCGATTAAGCGCTTGGCGACCGCCGTGCGGTTGGGCAGACAGGCCGTCACCAAGAGCGGCACGGGCTTCACAGCCTCCAGGGAGCGGGTGCCATTGGTCGTGCTCATGAAGATGCGCTTGCCCCCGACCACCTCAGGGGTCACCGCCAGGGGAGAGTTGCCCAAGTCGTAGCCCTCCACCCGCTGACCACCGCGCTCACCCGCGCGCAGGCAACGCTCAGGGACCCAGGCATCGGCCGCTTGATTCAGGGCCTCAAGCTCGGCGAAGGCCTGAATGGCCTCGGCACCGCTTTGCAGGGCGCAGGCAATGGTGGTGGTCGCCCGCAGGACATCAATCACAACGGCCGCGTCGGGGCCGCCCTCAGCCACGGGGCGCAGGCTGGGAACGTTCTCCGACGTGTGGAAATAGGAGATCTGCACGGCCGCAGTGACTCAAGGGGGTGCGTCACAGTAGGCAGAACCTGTTGAAAAGTTGAGAGCGCCATGGGATCTGCGGCCAACGCCATTGGATCCCAACGCGATCTGAGGGGCTTTTTGGAGCTGCTGGAGGCTCGGGGTCAGTTGCGCCGCATCAGCGCTCCGGTGGACCCGGACCTCGAGCTGGCGGCTATTGCCGATCGGGTGCTCGGCTGCGGCGGTCCCGCCCTGCTGTTCGAGAACGTCAAGGGCTCGAGCATCCCCGTCGCCGTCAATCTGCTGGGGACCCTGGAGCGGGTGCTCTGGTCAATGGGGATGGAGCGACCCGAGGAGCTCGAAGCCCTCGGCGAGCGCCTGGCCCTGCTGCAACAGCCCAAGCCCCCCAAGGGACCGAGGGAAGCCCTGCGCTTTGGTTCGGTCCTGCTGGATGTCCTGAAGGCGAAACCCGACCTCGACCTGCTGCCCCCCTGCCGGCAGGAGGTGTTTCAGGGTGATGCCGTCAACCTCGATCGCCTGCCCCTGCTGCGTCCCTGGCCCGGTGATGCCGGCCGGATCATCACCCTCGGCCTGGTGATCACCAAGGACCCGGAGACCGGCACCCCCAACGTCGGTGTCTACCGGCTGCAACAGCAGTCGATCAGCACGATGACCGTGCACTGGCTGAGCGTCCGTGGCGGCGCCCGCCACCTGCGCAAAGCCGCTGCCCTGGGCAAACCCCTGGAGATCGCCATCGCGATTGGCGTTCACCCGCTGCTGGTGATGGCCGCTGCGACCCCGATCCCGGTTCAACTCAGTGAGTGGCTCTTCGCGGGTCTCTACGCCGGTGAGGGGGTTCGCCTGGCGAAGTGCAAAACCCTGGATCTGGAGGTGCCCAGCCACAGCGAAATCGTTCTGGAGGGAACGATCACCCCAGGGGAGGAGCTGGCCGATGGCCCCTTTGGCGATCACATGGGCTTCTACGGAGGCGTTGAACCCTCACCGCTGGTGCGCATCCAGTGCGTCACCCAACGGCGCAATCCCACGTACTTCACGACCTTCAGCGGACGGCCCCCCAAAGAAGACGCGATGCTCGCCATCGCCCTGAACCGGATCTACACGCCGATCCTGCGCCAGCAAATTCCGGAGATCGTTGATTTCTTCCTGCCCATGGAAGGGCTCAGCTACAAGCTGGCCGTGATCGCCATCGACAAGGCCTACCCGGGGCAGGCCAAGCGGGCCGCCATGGCCTTCTGGAGTGCCCTACCCCAATTCACCTACACCAAGTTCGTCGTCGTCGTCGATAAGTCGATCAACATTCGCGATCCAAGGCAGGTGATCTGGGCGATCAGTGCCCTGGTGGATCCACAGCGCGATCTTTTCGTCCTGGAGAACACCCCTTTCGACACGCTTGACTTCGCCAGCGAACAGCTGGGACTGGGGGGACGGCTAGCGATCGACGCCACCACCAAAGTGGGCCCCGAGCGCAACCACCCCTGGGGCGAGCCACTGCAACGGCCCGCCGAACTCGAGCGCCTTGTAGATCAACGCTGGGAGGAATTGGGCCTGGGCGACGTCGGTCAACAGGAACCCGACCCTGCGCTGTTTGGCTATGTGCTCGAGCAGGTTCTCGAGCGGCTGCAACGGCCGGCCTGAACGATGTTGCGGCGCAGCGCTCTGCAGGCACTCCAGGCGTTACTGCACCTCGCCATGGTCAACCCCCAGTGGTGTTCCGTTAGCGAGATTGCCGAGGCCCAGGGACTGCCCGCCCCAATGCTCGAGCAGTTGCTCCTGCAGCTGCGGCGCGCAGCACTCGTCGAGGCGAAGCGAGGTCGCCAGGGGGGCTACCGCCTCAGCCGCCCCGCCGAGGCCATTCCCGTAGGAGAGGTCCTCAAGGCCGTCGGTGCCCCCCTGGTGCTCGACGCCCCCGGGGACAGCAGCCGCGCCGAGCAGGACGTGCTCAAGAGCATGGGCCGGCGGCTGCAATCCGCCCTGGATCGCGAGCTCAAGCAGCTCACCCTTCAAGAACTCCTGTTTGACCTTCAGAGCTGGCAGGAATGCCTAAGCAACGAGGGCGGCCTGATGCTGGGTTAAGCCAGGGCGTCCCGCTGGAGATAAACGCGGATCAGCTTTTCATCCATCAGCCCGGAGCGAGCGACGGGGGCTTCGTTGCAGCGCTCAAACAGCCCCAGCAAGGTGGAGGCCTCAAAGGGGTGCCCCATCGCGCTGGCGATCGCTGCCACCTCATCGGCGGTACAGACCTCATTGAGTCGCGCCCGCAGCTCAGCGTCGCCCTGAATCAGAGCGAGGAAGCCAAAGACTGCCTGAAGTTGCTCGGCCATGGACCCTTGATCGGGGGTGTGCTCAGTTTGGCGAGTTGAGCCTGTTTTCGATCAGTTCCTACGCTCGCTGAAACCAAGTCCTCCTCCATGTCCCTCGCCCTGGGCACCAGCAACGGCCGCAGCCTGAAGGGCCACGTTCGGGTCCCAGGCGACAAGTCGATCTCCCACCGCGCCCTGCTCTTTGGCGCGATCGCCGAGGGCACAACACGGATTGAAGGACTGCTTCCCGCGGAGGATCCGCTGAGCACCGCCGCCTGCCTGCGGGCGATGGGTGTTCAAGTCTCAGCGATCGAAGCCGGCAAAACCGTGGTCGTCGAAGGCGTCGGCCTCGATGGCTTTCAAGAACCCGAGAGCGTGCTGGATTGCGGCAACTCGGGTACCACCATGCGCCTGATGCTGGGTCTGCTGGCGGGCCGCAGTGGTCGCCATTTCGTTGTGACTGGTGACGACTCCCTGCGGCGCCGGCCGATGAAGCGGGTGGGCGGTCCCCTCTCCGAGATGGGAGCCACGATCCATGGGCGCGCAGGCGGAAACCTCGCCCCCCTGGCGATCGAAGGCCGTCAATTGAGAGGGGCCACGATTCGCACCCCCGTGGCCTCCGCCCAGGTCAAAAGCGCGATCCTTCTGGCGGCGCTCACCGCGGACGGACCGACGACGGTGATCGAGCCAGTCCAGAGCCGGGACCACAGCGAGAGGATGCTGCGCGCCTTCGGCGCCGACCTCAGCGTTGGAGGTCCAGGCCAAACGGAAGTGACCGTGGTGCCGGGCTCGAGCCTCAAAGGGCAGGACGTGGTTGTGCCTGGTGACATCAGCTCCGCCGCCTTCTGGTTGGTTGCTGGAGCGATCACCCCCGGGGCGGACCTGACGATCGAAAACGTCGGCCTCAACCCAAGCCGCACCGGCATTCTGGATGTTCTCGAGCAGATGGGAGCCCGCATCGAGGTGCTCAATGCCCGGGACGTCGCAGGCGAGCCCGTGGGTGATCTGCGGGTCGTGCATGGCCCCCTGAAGGGCTTCAGCATTGGCGCCGATCTGATCCCCCGGCTGGTGGATGAGATCCCTGTTCTGGCCGTGGCCGCCTGCTGCGCCGAAGGTCCCAGCCGGGTCACGGGGGCCGAGGAGTTGAGGGTCAAGGAAACCGATCGTCTGGCGGTCATGGCCCGTCAACTCGGAGCCATGGGTGCCCAGATCGAGGAGTTCCCCGACGGGATGACCATCCAGGGCGGCGTGATGCTGCACGGCGCCGAAGTCGATAGCGAAACCGATCACCGGGTCGCCATGAGCCTGGCCGTCGCCGCCCAGATCGCCTCGGGCGTGACCACGATCGCGCGACCGGAAGCGGCCGCCGTCTCCTACCCGGGCTTCTGGGATGACCTCGAACGGCTTCAAGCTTGAGGTCCGCAGCACCGGCGACGGCAGCTTCAGCCTGTTCAGTCCGGAGTTCGGCGAGGCCTTCCACAGCAGCCGCGGCGCCCTAACGGAAGCACGCGAGAAATTCGTGGAACCTGCAGGGCTGGAGCGCCTGGGGCGGGGCAGCAGCCTTCGGGTCCTGGATGTCTGCGTCGGCACCGGCTGCAACACCGCTGCGCTGATTGAGGCCTGCGCCAGCCGAGGGCTGGAACTGCACTGGTGGGGACTCGAGCTCGACCGCGAACCCTTGGCCCAAGCCCTGACGAGCCCTGTCTTTCGCGCGCAGTGGCAACCCGGCACGGTGGCGCGGCTTCAGGAACTCTGCAGCAGCCCAGGCATGCTCTGGGGAGACGCCAGGCTGGCGGTCCAGCCGCTGGTCGAAGAGCAGAAGGGGCAGTTCGATCTGTTGCTGTTGGATGCGTTCTCGCCCAGTCGCTGCCCCCAGCTCTGGAGCGTTGAATTTCTCGGTGCCCTGGGTTCCCTGCTCAAGCCCGAGGGCCGGTTGCTGACCTATTGCAGTGCGGCGGCCGTACGTCAGGCCCTGCGCCTGGCCGGCCTCGAGGTCGCGGCGATCGAGGCACCCTGCGGACTGCAGCAGCACAAACAGGATTGGAGCGGCGGCACCGCGGCCAGCCCCTCCCCCCTGACACCAGGCCCAAGACTTCGGTCGCTCACACCGATGGAGATGGAGCATCTCGGCACGAACGCCGCCGAGCCCTACCGCGACCCGGGCTTCTGCCTGGACCGCAAAACGATTCTTCAACAGCGGCAACAGGCGCAGGCCAAGGCCATGCGCGAGGGGAACGTGGAAGGCACGAGTGCCTGGCGCCGGCGCTGGGGACTTGCGGGAACCACCAGTAGATTCCCGCTCAGCTACCCGCCCCTGCCGATGCTCGCCGTTGCCGTGTTGGCCGCCGGAAAGGGCACCCGCATGAAAAGCGACCTGCCCAAGGTGCTGCAGCCACTGGCGGGAGCAACCCTGGTGGAGCGCGTGCTCGGCAGCTGCCGCGCCCTGGACCCCCAGCGCCAGATCCTGATCGTCGGGCACCAGGCCGAGCGCGTCGAGCAGTCCCTGAGCCAGCACGGGGGGTTGGAATTTGTGCTGCAGCAGCCCCAGAACGGCACTGGCCATGCGGTCCAGCAATTGCTGGCGCCCCTGGCGGACTTTGAGGGTGAGCTTCTGGTCCTCAATGGGGACGTACCGCTGCTGCGGGAGGAGACGATCACGGCACTGCTCGAGCGCCACCGCACCTCCCAGGCGGCCGTGACCCTGTTGACCGCGAGGCTGGATGACCCAACCGGCTACGGGCGCGTCTTCGCCGATGCCAGTGGCCATGTCTCCGCCATCGTCGAACACCGCGATTGCAGCGAGGAGCAGCGAGCCAACAACCTCACCAACGCCGGGATCTACTGCTTCAACTGGAGCAAGCTCGCTGCGGTCCTCCCCCAACTGAGCACCGATAACGACCAAGGGGAGCTGTATCTCACGGACACCGTGGCGATGCTCAGCCCCGCCATGCACGTGGAGGTGGCCGATGCCGATGAGATCAATGGCATCAATGACCGCTACCAACTGGCGCAATGCGAAGCGGTGATCCAGCAGCGCCTGCGTCGCCACTGGATGGCCGAGGGCGTGACCTTTGTCGACCCCGAGAGCTGCACCCTCAGCGATGGCACCCGTTTCGGCCGAGATGTCGTCGTGGAACCGCAATGCCATTTCCGCGGAAACACCAACGTGGGCCGTGGCTGCCGCATCGGCCCTGGAAGCTTCCTCGAGAACGCCAGCGTTGGCGAAGAGGTGGAGGTCCTCTACTCCGTCGTGCGTGATGCGGTCGTCGCTGATGGCTGCACGATTGGCCCCTACGCCCAGCTCCGGCCTGGGACCGAACTGGCCCGGGACTGCCGGATCGGCAACTTCGTCGAAATCAAGAAGAGCCAAATCGCCGCCGGGAGCAAGGTCAACCACCTCAGCTACATCGGCGATGCGCAGCTCGGTGAACAGGTGAACGTTGGCGCGGGCACCATCACCGCCAACTACGACGGGGTCAACAAACACCGGACCGTGATTGGTGCTGGCAGCAAAACCGGAGCCAACTCCGTGCTGGTCGCGCCGATCACCCTGGGGGCCAACGTGACGGTGGGAGCCGGATCGACCTTGACCAAGGATGTCCCCGCTGGTGCCCTAGCGCTCGGCCGCGCCAAGCAACTGATCAAGGAGAACTGGTCCTAGGCGAGCAGGCCAGATTGGCTCAGACCTCTGGAAGCAGCGGAATCAAACGCTCAAGGGCAACACCGCGGCTGGCCTTCAGCAACAGCACATCTCCAGCCAAGAGCCATTGCTGAAGCGCTGCGGCAGCGGCCTCTGGCCGCTCGACGACCAACACCCGAGGCAAGGGCGCAGCCGCCTGGGCCATCGCCTCAGCCTCGCTCCCACTGGCCACGATCACCAAACCATTGAGATCCAGCGCAGCGGCGCGCTCGGCTACCTGGCGGTGCAGGGCAACACTCTGCTCACCGAGCTCCAGCATGGTGCCCAGGACCGCAAAGCGGCGGCCGGGCTGGCGCGCCAGTAGATCCAAGGCCGCCAAGACGGCTTCTGGGGAGGCGTTGTAGGTCTCATCCAACAGCGTCAAGCCGCCCATCTGCAGGCGCCGGTTGCGCCCCCCCGGGACCGCAACACTCATCTGGGTCAATGCGCCTGCTGACACCCCGAGCTCGGCAGCAACGGCCAGGGCCAACAGCAGATTGCGGGCGTTATGGCGCCCCTCCAAGGGCAAGTGAATACGCAATCCGCCCACGCGCATCACCCCAGTGTGCTCATCGAGCTCACCGATCCAATCGGCCTGATCGGCGCCGGCTTCATCAGACAGAGCAACCCGTGCGACCCGACCCGACCAAACCTGAGCCACAGCCGCCTCGAGCAGTGGATCGCCCGCCGGCACAACGAGCAGACCGTCCTCCCGCAGGGCGGCCGTGATTTCCAACTTGGCCTGGGCGATTGCCTCCCGGCTTCCCAGACGTCCGATATGGGCGGTCCCGATGTTGGTGACCACCGCCACGTCTGGGGCAGCGGCGCGGCTCAAGCGTTCAATTTCACCGAGGCCACGCATGCCCATCTCGACGACCACAGCCCGGTGTTCGTCGCTGGCGTTGAGGAGGGTGAGTGGAACACCGATGTCGTTGTTCTCATTGCCACGGCTCGCTTGAACAGGACCCAAGGGCAGCAGGGCTGAGCGAATCAATTCACGGGTTGTGGTCTTCCCCGCCGAACCGGTCACGGCCACCACGGGGCAATGCAACTGCCGGCGATGGAGCAACGCCAACTGCTGGTAGGCATCAAGGCTGTCATCGACGAGCCAATGGAGCAGACCCTCTGGAACTAGCTGACGTCGATTCCGTTGCACAAGGGCAGCCTGGGCTCCAACGGCCAACGCCTGGGGCAGGAACACATGGCCATCGAAGCGCTCACCCACCAGGGGAACGAACAGTTGACCAGCCGAGAGCGTCCGGGTGTCGGTGCAGATCTCGCCGACGGCAGCCTCGGGATCCCAATCGGTTGAGGCACCTTTGGGGGCTCCCCAGAGGGCCATCAGAGCGCCGAGCTGCATCGGATCAGGTGGACGGAGATTCGCTGAGCACGATCATGCCCTCACCGACCAGGGCATCTCGAGCGATGAGGCCAGAGCGGGAATCGCGTAGCTCCAGGTGTTCGTAGCCGAGCTGATTGGCCCACAGCTGCCAAACCTCAGCGCGCCGCTGCTGCTCCTGCGGGGTCAGTGCCGGGAAGGCTGGCCGCACCTGCAGGATTAAGAGGGACTGGTCGGCAACGCCCTCGGCCTGGACCAGCAGTCCATCGGCCTCGGGTCGCTGCACCAGCTCAAGCAAAGGGTCGGGGGCATAGGGCCCCTCGAATCCCTCAGGTTCCAAATCAACAGCGTCGGCATCGCTCGGTTCGATCGGCTCAATCGGCTGAACAGGCGGCTCCTCAACCAAAGCAGGTGCTTGGGCCACCTCCGGATCGCTGAGCGGCTCGGAGGATTGCTGCAGCTCAGGTGCGCTCTGCACCACGGCGGCTGGTGCGGCTGGATCAGGGGCAGAGGGCCAGACCCGCAGCAGCAGGACCAGGACCGACCCGAGCAGTGCCGCTAAGAGCAGGGCTAAAGCCGGCCAGAACAGGGGAGCGAGATCCGACGGCCACCAGGACGGCGACCAGAGGCTTCCCTGGCGATTGCGTCGCCAAAGTTCCCGGAAGCGGAGCACAAGGTCGCCGCGGACGGCGCCAAGGTCCTCGGCCAGGGAAAGCCAAGGGTTCTTGTAGGGCGCCGGCAGATTGCTGCGCCGTTCTGTGGGCGGAGGAGAACTCAGCGGCTGCTCCGGCGACGCAGAAGCGAGAGGGGATTGCGCAGACCAGAACCAGCCTCGGCCTCAGAGGCTTGGTCAAGGCCCTGGCGGCTCGGATCGGCCTGCTGACCCTGGGAGAACTGCTCCACCGCCTGGGCATCGGGGGTCGGTTCTTTGACCCCTTTGACCTCCTTGTACATCCGGTCGTACTCCAGGGCGGAGCGATCCCAGCTGAAATTGGCCTGCATGGCACGGCGCTGCAGCTCCGTCCAACTCTGGCGATGGCGATAAGCCTCCCAGGAGCGGACGATCGAGGTGTAGAAGTCGAGTGGTTCGTAGCGGTCGAAGCCAAACCCCGTGCCGGTGTGGCCATTTGGGTCGTGGGGCGGGACGGTGTCGACCAGACCACCGACGCGGCGAACCACCGGAATGGAGCCGTAGCGCATCGCCAGGAGCTGACTGATGCCACACGGCTCAAACCGACTCGGCATCAAGAACGAATCACTACCGGCGTAGATCAAGCGCGAGAGGGCGTCGTCATAGGTCAGGAAGACCGCAAAACGCCCCGGATAGCGGGAAGCCATCTGCCAGAGCCCCGCCTCGAGGTGCCGGTCCCCGGTCCCCAAGACCACGATCTGGCTGTCGGAATAGGCCAGGACCCGGTCCGCCACCTGCAGCAGAAGATCAATGCCTTTTTGGTCCACCAGACGGCTGACCACACCCATGAGATAAGTGTCGGGATTGACCGCTAAGCCCATGCGCTCCTGCAGGGCCCGTTTGCACACGGCGCGGCCTGAGAGGTCATCGGCGGAGAAGGTCGCGGGCAGGGTGGAATCGGTGGCCGGGTTCCAGGCGTCTTGGTCGATGCCGTTGAGGATGCCGCGCAACTTGCCGCTAACGAAATTCAACAGGCCGTCGAGCTTCTCGCCGTACTCAGGCGTGCGGATCTCCTGGGCGTAGGTCGGTGAGACCGCATTGACCCGGTCGGCGTAAAGCAATGCCGCCGCCATCGTGTGGTCACCCTGCATGTACCAGGGGCACCAGGTCATCCGATCGAGCTTCCAGCGCCAGGGGCCCTGGTACTTGAGGTTGTGGATGGTGAAGACGGTGCTGATCTCCGCGTCCTGGTGCATCCACACCGGAATCATCCCGGTATGCCAGTCATGGCAATGCAGGATGTCGGGCTTCCAGTGGTGCCAGGCAAATTCCGAGACGGCACTGGCAAAGAAGGTGAAACGCCAGTCCTCGTCCTCGCCGCCGTAGATCCGCTCGGGATCGAAGACAGGGTGGCCGACCAGGTACAGGGGCAAGCCATTCGTCGGATGACGGGTTTCGAACACCGCAAAATCGGTGCCCATCGTGTGGCCACGCCAGATGGGATCAGCCGGGATCTGCAGAAGGCTCCAGAGGCGGCCATAGCCCGGCATGATCAGCCGTACGTCGTGGCCCAGGGGTGCCAGGGCCGGGGGGAGGGAGCCGACCACGTCGCCCATCCCGCCGACCTTCACCATCGGTGCACATTCAGCCGCAGCAAAGAGCACCCGCATGGCGATGGGATCGCAAGTGGGCGCAACTTTACGGGCAGTCTCTAGGGAAGGACCGTCACCAACGTGCCGACCTCGACCAGCTCAAACACTTCCTGGACGTTTTCTTCGTAAAGACGTACGCAGCCATGGGAGACCGCACGTCCAACGGTCCAGCGGTGGGGCGTGCCATGGAAGCCCGCCACCGTGCAGCCATTGACGCTGAGATAGCGCTCACCGTCCCAGGCATTCTCTTTGGGGGTGCAGTTGCGATGGAAGCCAATCCAGCGTGAACCCAGGGGATTCTTCGGGCCCTGAGGGACCTGGGAGCCATTGCCTGGATGCTGCCAAACGGGCTTGGCCACCTTCTCGAGAACCCGATGGCTGCCGGCAGGCGTTTCCCAACCGTCCGTACCAACGGCGGCGGGGTAGCGATGCAGCATCCGGCCGTCCTTGATCACCATCAACTGCCGCGTCTGGCGATCGAGCACCAGGTGGAGTCCCTCCTGATTCATCAGCGAGGTCGGGATGCGGGAGAGGGCCACCGCATCACTAATGACCGGTGCCGGAGGTGGAATGGGGTCGGGTTGGCGTGCCTCAGCGATCTGCGGAAGCAGGGCCAAGGCCAAAGGCGCCAGGAGGGCGAGGCCAGTCGAGCGGGAGAAGGTCACAAGCCAAGCAGCAGTCTCACCTAGGACTAGCTACGAGACTTCAGTTGTGCTACGGCAGCCAGTCGGAGCCAGAAAAATCGGGAGACCGTTTCTCCAGGAATGCATTTCTGCCCTCCTGCCCCTCTTCCGTTCGATAAAAGAGATGGGTGGCTTGCCCGGCCAGTTCTTGGATGCCCGCAAGACCATCGGTCTCCGCATTAAACGCCGCCTTCAGGCAACGGATCGCCGTCGGGCTGTGCTGCATCACCTCCCGCGCCCAACGCATCCCCTCCAGCTCGAGCTGATCAAGGGGAACAACGGCATTGACCAAGCCCATCTCCAACGCCTCCTGGGCGCCGTACTGGCGGCAGAGGAACCAGATCTCCCGCGCCTTGCGCTGGCCGACCACGCGGGCGAGATAACCAGCGCCAAAGCCCCCGTCAAAACTGCCCACCCGCGGACCGGTCTGGCCGAAGCGAGCGTTCTCAGCCGCCAGGCTCAGGTCACAGAGCAGGTGCAACACCTGTCCGCCACCGATGGCGTAGCCGGCCACCAGGGCAATCACCACCTTGGGCAGGCTGCGGATCAGGCGCTGAAGATCAAGAACATTCAGCCGCGGCAGGCCGTCATCACCGACGTAGCCCCCGTCACCGCGGACGCTCTGATCACCGCCGGCACAAAAGGCATAACCACCATCGGGGGCAGGGCCGACCCCGCCGAAGAGGACCACCCCAACCCGCGGGTTATCCCGCACCCGTGAAAACGCATCAAAGAGTTCGCTGACGGTCTTTGGACGAAAGGCGTTGCGCTTTTCCGGGCGATTGATCTGAATCCGGGCGATGCCCTCCTCACTGAGATCAAACAGGATGTCGTCGTAGGAGCCCTGGGGAATCCACTGCACAGCGGCTTCAGCGGGTGGCGAGTTCGACCATTGTGCGGCGCAGGCTTTGCCGCAACTGCGCATCCGCCTGGCGATCGGTTTGCACCACCAGAAGGCTGAGCGTCTGCCCATGCGCCCAAGCCAAGGCCGGGGGCAACGCCTCCAGGCTCTCTACGCGCTGGGCGGGGATGCCATAGCCCTCGGCCCAGCGCAGGTGGTCCATAGCTTGTGGCATCGCGAACAGGCGCTCGAAATCCAGGGCCGGACGGATCGGCAATTGCTCAAAGATGCCGCCGCCGCCGTTATCGACCATCACGACCGTTAGCTGGGCGCCACGCTCTCGCAGCTGCTGCAGCCAAAGCCAGCCATTGGCGTCGTGCAGCAGGGCCAAGTCACCGCTCAAGAGCACCAGGGGGCCTCTGCTGATGGCCAAACCGGCAGCGAGGGACAACGTCCCATCGATGCCCGAGGCACCGCGGAAGCCATCAATGCTGCGGCAAGGGGCATCCGGGGCCGAGAAGCTCTCCCAGTCCCGCACCGGACTGCTGCTGGCGAGCATCAAGCCCCAATCGGCTGGCAGAACGCGACTGAGGTTCCGGGCCAAGCCTGGCTCCGAGAGCCCCTGCGCCGGGAGCAGCTGGTCCAGACGCTGCTGCACCTGCTGCTCAGCCGCCCACCAGAGGTCGCGCCACCGCTGGTTACCAGCAGCCACTGGAGCGTCCCAGCGGGACGCGGGGTGCTGAGCGAGCCAGGCCTCCAGTCCATGGGGCCAATGCTGGCTGGCCGTGCCCAAGGCATCGAAGTTGCGCGGATCCTGTTCACTCACCAACAACTGAACGCCGGCGCTTCGCTGAATCCAGGCCTGCAGACGACGGCTCGCTGGCACCGGCCCCAGGCGCAACAGTTGTGGCGCAGAAGGCAGCTGATGGCCCTCTGCCAGGAACAGGTCGTAGCTGAGAACACAGCTCAGGCCAGGCCAACCCCGCAGCCCGGAAAGCGGATCAGCCAAGACCGGCCACCCCGTCCGCGCCTGCCAGCGCTGCAGGGCAGCGGCAAAGCCCGGCAAGTCCTCCGCGCGACCACGCCAGGGACCGGCGATCACCACCCCTGGGCGATCGAGATCGAAGGGAAGACCCTCTCCAGCCCCGGCCGCAAGAGAGGGAATCAGGTCTTCGGCACTGGCCGCCTCAGGGGGCTGCGCCTTGAGTTCGCTCTGCAGGCGGCTGATGCTCTCGGCCGGGGCATGCAGGGGTTCTTCAAAGGGGAGATTGCAGTGCACCGGGCCCCAGGGGGGAAGCAGCGCCTTCGCCCAGGCCTGCTGGGCAAACACCCGCAGTTCCGAGCGCTCCATCGCCGCCAGACCCCGGGGATCCCCCTGAAGCAAACAGCGGCAAGAGGAGGCAAGAAACGACTCTTGATTCACCGTCTGATTCGCCCCACAGCCCTTCAAGCGGGCGGGGCGATCGGCGCTCAGCACCAGCAGCGGAATCGCACCGAAATCGGCCTCCACGACGGCAGGAAGCAGATTCGCCACCGCAGTTCCCGAGGTGGTCACCAGGGCCGCAGGACGACCGTCCCCGCGACTCAAACCGAGGGCAAGAAAGGCCGCTGAGCGCTCGTCCACGCCGCAGAACAACTCCAACCCTTGCTCCGCCAGCAGTCCAGCGGCCAAGGCCAAGGGAGCCGAACGGCTCCCAGGGCAGAGCACCAGACGCCTCAGCCCCTGGCGCTGGAGCTCAAGCAACAACGCAAGCGCCGCCTGAAGATTCGCCTCAGCACTGCAGGGGTGGGGAGGGGGCAGAGGCACCGGGGCGGGCCATTGATCAGGATGTGGCGATCATGCCGGCCCACGCTGAATCGATGCAGACTCCGCGACAAGCACCCGAGTCAGCGGTGAAGGGCTGGAGATCGATCCTGCTGTGGCTGGCATTGGCCCTGGTGCTGCGCTGGGCAGTGATCGAACCGCGCTGGATTCCCTCCGGTTCCATGCTCCCCACCCTGCAACTGCAGGACAGGATTCTTGTGGAGAAAATCCGGCCCAAACTGGGCTCTGGCGTTCCAACAGGAAGCGTCGTGGTCTTCCGTGCCCCTGAGCAGCTCGTCGCCGCTGGCTATGACCCAGCGGCAGCTCTGATCAAACGGGTGATCGGCCAACCCGGCGATGTCGTGGAAATCCGCGGAGGTGAGCTGCTCCGCAACGGTGAAGCCGTCGCGGAACCCTGGCGCACTGAGGCGATCGACTACAGCTTTGGCCCCGTCACCGTCCCCGATCACCACCTCTTGGTTCTTGGGGACAACCGCAATGCCAGCCTCGATTCCCACGTCTGGGGACCACTGCCCGAGCAGGATCTGATTGGCACCGCTGTTCTGCGTTACTGGCCCCTCAGGCGGGCCGGTTTGATTCGGTTCCCCGCCCCAGAGCCAGAGAATCAGCTGGGGTAGGGTGCAAGCCTGACGTGGATCACCCCGGAATGTTCAACCCGGAGTTCCTGACCAGCGACAGCGAACCGATCAGCGGCAACTCCCTGATTCAGTACCTGCAGGAACAGTCTCCGGACGTGTTGCAACGCGTGGCTCGCTCCGCCAGCGGCGACATTCAAGACATCATTCGGCACAACGTCCAAGGCCTGCTCGGGATGATTCCCGGTGAGCAATTCGACGTGAAGATCACCGCCAGCCGTGACCATCTGGCTGGCCTTCTCGCCTCGGCGATGATGACGGGGTATTTCCTGCGCCAAATGGAGCAGCGCATGGAATTGGAAGCAACGCTGTTCGACGACGGCGGCGCCGACGCAGACCCCGGCGAACTCAGGCTCTAGGCCGAGTCTTCACCCGGAACAACACCGGAGCGCACCAACAACTGATCGATCGAGGCGAGGTAGTCCCAGTTCCCCTCGTTTGGGGCCCACTCCCTGCGCTCGAACGCATCGGCCAACTGGGCCAACTGTTCGTTGGAACAGGGCACAGGAGCGTCGTAATGGGCCGGCACGACCCAGCGCACCTGGGGCAGTTGCGCCAATTCCCGCAACCAGCGAATCACCACGGGCCTGGAACGAGGAAAAACCAGGCGCTCCAGCACGGGTGCCACCAGAAGCGAGCCGCTCGGCTGGGTTAACGCTGCAAAGGCAGTACGGGAACTCGAGCGCCACTGAAATGGGAAGAGGCCGAAATAACTCCGGGCTGAGCGACAGCCCGGCTGAAACGCCTTGGACAACAGCTCGCGGAGGGGTGGTACCTCCAGGGCCTCCGGCCGCAAAAACGAAGCAAACAAAGCCAGACGCTCCCAACCTTTTTGGCGCAGTTCCGGCGTGTCCGTCAGGGGTTGATCGCCGCTGTCACGGGCATGGAAGAGCAGAGGGGTGGGATCGAAATCAAAAATGGTTGGTGGCTCTGGGTTAATGGCCACCAAGGCATCCGTTAGCAGCAGCGAGCCACTGGCCTGATGCAGGCAGGCAAATTCCTGAAAGCGACCCAGCCCAAGGTCAAGCGGACCCAAGGACGACCACACCAGCTCGTCGCTGTGGGGATAGCCATCCTCCTGAAGAACCCGGGTTCGCGCCCGCGGGAAGCCCAACCAGCTAGCCGGCAGGTTGATCGGGAAGCTCCACTGACCGGGGGTGACCCAGACCTCCGCCTTGGGAAAAGCCCGTGCCATCGGCGGGACAGGAAGCTTGTGCTCCAACCCTGAGGCAGTCGGCAACACAATCGTTTGGACCGCTCCAAAACGCTCCTCCAAGGAGCGAAGGGCCTGACGGACCTCGACGGTAGGCGCGACTGGGGCATAGAGCATCAGGCCACCACGAACACGGACCACCGTCATTCGGATGGGCACCGCCACGTAAAAGACACCCTGAAGCTGCTCAAAACTCCAGAGCTGGTCTGGGATCAGCTCACGCACCAGCGTGCGCTTGCGCCCGTAGGGATAGAGGGGCAGCAACGGCCACCAAGTCCAGCGCTGATCTCCTCGCGAGACGACTTCAACTGCAATCAGGTCTCTGGCCATGGATGGGAATAGCCGCCTGCTTGTGTCTTATGAAACAACTAGTCGCGACTAGATGCTGGTAAAGCAGTGAAGACGTTCGTCACAATCTAGACGAGAAAGCCGCCAAGAATGACGCCACCCCCTAACCGCATTCCATAGTTATACACGAACTCTACCGGTGGAAGCAGTAAAGATCCAGCCGAGATCACTCAAAGAAGAGCCCCAAAAAGGGAACGCTAAGAAACGTTTCGCCATTCAAGGATTGCGCAAGGACGTGCAACTAGAAACCGACTCGAGGCTATATAGTCAACAAAAGCGTGGAGCGAAGGCTCACAGACACACTCGAGGAGCAGCAAAGCAAGAATAAGATGGCTACTGTAGCAGCGACCTATATAATACTTGCAAGCAACAACAACAGTTTTGATGCGTCTTTTGCAACTCGCATCACTGGCATTTACGCCGACATCAAATCTCTATATGAGCTCCCAGGAATAACTGGACTTGGCGACGAAAGCATATCGGTCGAAGACACATCGCTGAGTACGGCTGAACTAGACAGCCTAATTAGCTTCACAACAGGGACAATTGATGCGCCTTCGGTGACGACAGTCACCGGTGCGGCAGCGGACATCAATTCCGTTTACGCCGCCAACAGCTCTGGACGCATCTCAGGCTTTGGCAATGAAGACGTCACCCTTACTGATTCTTCTCTCAGTGCTTCTATTCTTAACACCCTTAATACCAACACCACAGGTATCATCGATGCCAGCAATATCACCACCCTCAACGGCACCGCCGATGACATCAATACCGCATACGCCTCCAACAGCTCTGGCAGCATCTCTGGCCTTAGCGATGAAGACGTCACCCTCACCGATACATCCCTCAATGCTTCTGTTCTCAACACCCTCGAGGGGAACACAACAGGAATCATCGATGCCAGCAATATCACCACTCTCAACGGCACTGCCGATGACATCAATACCGCCTACGCGTCCAACAGCTCTGGCAGCATCTCTGGCCTTAGCGATGAAGACGTCACCCTTACTGATTCTTCCCTCAGTGCTTCTGTTCTTAACACCCTTAATACCAACACCACAGGAATCATTAATGCCGGCTCCGTAACAACACTCAGCGGCAACGCTGATGATCTCATTACCGCCTACGCCGCCCACTCCTCCGGTGAAATCACGGGCCTTGGCAATGAAGACATCACTCTGTCAGACACCACTTTAAATGCATCTATTCTCAATGAACTAGACAAGAGAACGACCGGAACAATCGATGCCTCAAGGATAACAACACTTTCCGGAACAACAGAAGAACGCAACATTGCACTCTCAGCAACCGGAATAATTGGCCTTAATATCACCAGCATAACACTCACTGAAGACACGATTAACGCATCTGATCTCAATACCCTTAATAACAACACAGCAGCGACAATAGATGCAACCAACATTACGACTCTTGAAGGAGATGCAGCAGACATCAGTACCGCCTACCTCGCGAATGGCTCAGGCATCACTGGACTCGGTGATGAAGATATAACCCTAAGCAACACCACCCTAGAGGCCTCAGTTCTAAACACACTCGATAGCAACACGACAGGAACGATCGATGCCAGCAATATCACCACCCTCAACGGCAACGCCGATGACATCAATACCGCATACGCCTCCAACAGCTCTGGCAGCATCTCTGGCCTTGGCAATGAAGACATCACCCTCAGCGATACATCCCTGAATGCTTCGGTTCTTAACAGCCTTGATGCCAACACCACAGGAATCATCGATGCCAGCAATATCACCACCCTCAACGGCACCGCCGATGACATCAATACCGCATACGCCTCCAACAGCTCTGGCAGCATCTCTGGCCTTAGCGATGAAGACGTCACCCTCACCGATACATCCCTCAGTGCTTCTGTTCTTAACACCCTTAATACCAACACCACAGGAATCATTAATGCCGGCTCCGTAACAACACTCAGCGGCAACGCTGATGATCTCATTACCGCCTACGCCGCCCACTCCTCCGGTGAGATAACAAGCCTCGGTGATGAAGACATCACTCTAACCGATACGTCACTCGATGCTTCTGCACTCAACACACTCGATAGCAACACGTCGGGAGCGATCGACGCCTCCTCCATAACGACACTTACTGGCACTGCAGCCGATCTGATTAGTGTCTATGCATCAACTAGTATTTCGGGCCTTAACAGTGCTTCCGTCCATGTCAACGGCGGTGTTGCAACAACCGCAGAGGCCAACACACTCGCAGCAGCAACCATTGGCATCGTCACCGCCACACTCTCCGATGGCGATCTCGCAACTCTTGCTGCACTCACTGAAACCGGTAACGCCTACAACATCACCATCACGGATACAACCGTTGATGCTGACGATCTCAATATCCTCAATCAGACGACAACTGTAGATATCGATGCACAATCGATCACGACCATCAGAGGCTCCGTCAGTGAAATCGCAAACCTATACACATCAATCGGGATTAGTGGACTTGGGAACGAATTACTGATTTTCACCATTGCAAACATTGAAGCGGTCGATCTGAATGAAATCGACAATGCCACGACACGCATCATCGATGGCTCAGGCATTGAGTCAATAACTGGTACGGCTGCAGACATCAGTACAGCTCTCAACTCAATAGGAATAACCGGCCTCGGCAATGCGAACGCAATCCTCACCGACACATCCCTCAGTGCTTCTGTTCTCAACACCCTCGATGCCCACACCTCAGGCACCATCAATGCCACATCCATAACAACACTCACAGGTGCTGCAGCAGACGTCAATTCCGCCTACTCCGCCAATGGCTCTGGAATCACTGGCCTTGGCAATGAGGCCGTCACTCTCAGCGACACCACCCTCGCAGCCTCTGTTCTCAACACTCTCGATTCCAATACCTCAGGCACCATCGATGCCACATCGATAACAACACTGACTGGTGCTGCAGCCGACATCAATTCCGCCTACTCCGCCAATGGCTCTGGAATCACTGGCCTTGGCAATGAGGCCGTCACTCTCAGCGACACCACTCTCGCAGCCTCTGTTCTCAACACCCTCGATGGCAACACATCAGGAATCATCAATGCTTCATCCATAACATCGCTGAGCGGCTCAGCCGCTGAGGTTCTGACCAGTCGCCAATCAGCTGGCATTATCGGACTCAGAGATGAAAACGGCCGTCCAAGCATTGCTCTCTTCACCAGCTCAACATCACTGAAAGCAGGTGAGACAGCCACACTGACGTTCATCCTCTCAGACGTAGTTGTGGATTTCACCGCTGATGATCTTTCCATCAGCGGTGGTTTAGTCGACAGTTTCGCCGGATCAGGATCCACCTATACCGCCACTTTCATACCCACAGCCAACAGCGCAGCCAATGGTGTCATTAGCGTTGGAAATAATGCTTTCTCCAGTTCTGGGATTTTTAATGAGGATGGCGACGACTGGAACAACTCCATCACCCTCTCCATCGATACCGTACGGCCCAGCATCGCTCTCTCCTCCGATCTCACATCGCTTAAAGCAGGCCAAACCGCAACCGTTTACTTCACCCTCTCGAAATCTTCGACTGACTTCTCCGCTTCCGACCTATCAATCTCCGGCGGATCCCTCTCCAACTTCTCAGGTTCCGGCACCTCCTATTCCGCTACCTTCATTCCAAACACCAACAGCACACAAGACGGCGTGATTTCAGTCGCCTCAGGCGTCTTTTCTGATTCTGCTGGCAACACCAATATTGATGGTTCTGAATCCAATAACTTCCTCACACTCTTCATCGACACCATACGGCCCAGCATTGCGCTCTCCTCCGATCTCACATCGCTTAAAGCAGGCCAAACCGCAACCGTTTACTTCACCCTCTCGAAATCTTCGACTGACTTCTCCGCATCCGACCTATCAATCTCCGGCGGATCCCTCTCTAACTTCTCAGGTTCCGGCACCTCCTATTCCGCTACCTTCATTCCAAACACCAACAGCACACAAGACGGCGTGATTTCAGTCGCCTCAGGCGTCTTTTCTGATTCTGCTGGCAACACCAATATTGATGGTTCCGACTCCAATAACTCCCTCACACTCTCCATCGATACAAGTTCAGACAAAGTCTATCTACATCTTCAGTCAAGACTCAAAAGACTCAAGACTGCCATTACACTCGCCACCACATCAGTCGCCACCTCCGCTTCCGAACTCGCAGAACTAGCCAAGAAAGGAATAACGCTCGCTAGCAGGCTTATGCAACTGGATCAAAGATTAGATAGCTCAAGACAGGAAACAGAAGTCAACATCACTCTCGACCTTGCGAGCGTAGCCCCCGAAATCACTCTTGCCGACAATAACAAACGCAGTTCTAACACTAAATTCACTCTTTATAACATCGACGATCAAGGGGCTCTCTCCCCTTTTAATTACAACCCCATCACCAGAACCGGCGGCTCCCTCTACGACATTGATGGAGATGGCCTTGGCGATGTCCTCTCGATCAGCTATCGCGATGGAGGCACAGGTGACCTCGATAGCCGGAGCAATGGCTACCTGAGCCTGCAAACTACCGCTGCAACCGTTGGCCTGGATCCCATCTTCTCCTCACAAGATAATGGGTTACTCACCCTCGCGGATCCAGAAAACAGCACGGTCGCAGCCGTACTGTACCTCCAAGCCTCACTCACATCGAGAAGCAGCACCACTCACTCCATCGGCTACATCATCGTGTCGGCTGGGGAGGAAAGGAAGGCAGATGCCATCCCTGCAAATCTTGATCAACTCAAGAACAAAGCTGTCAGCCTCTTCCACAGCCTCGAGGCGACCGACGTCACAATGCATGAAGCCCATTCTCTCAACCGATCGCTCCTACTGCTTAACGGCCAGAGCATTCGATTCTTCTCCACAGCTAACTCAAGCCTCAGTGATCTGAGCAGCCTCAGTGATCCACGCTTTTCCTGGCTCGATCACAAGATAAATACCGATGGCAGCATCTCCATAAGCGGTGAAGACGAAATAGATTTTTTGCTCACCCAGCACGATGTAGATCCAGGAATAGGGGCCCTGATTGCAAAACAGCAAGACATCGCATGCAGCTTAGATTTCACGACATTTACAGAAGAGCAAACCGTCTCAGGAACCCTCTACACAGCAAGAGAAGCAGACCTTGATTCGCTGACTGGCTTCTATCGCACGGTTGACACTGAGGGCAGCGTTCTTGATGCTTATGGCTCAATCATCGCTCCAGGCGAAGACGGATATGCAGCGGCCGCATTGCTCGACTCCAATATAGTAACCACGATAGACAATATAACTGTTGCCGACAATCAAGTTAAAACCGCTGACTTTGAACTCACCGAGTTTAGCCATCTAGCGCCATACACAAAAGTAAACGGCAACATATTTTTCGCCTATCCCGGCGCCAATCCCGATGGGCTCTCACACTTCAAAACTTTAGGCGACAATTTATTCGGCCTAGAGGACACCATCGGCGGTGGGGACCTCGACTATGATGACCTTATTATAGGATTTACATTCAAGAATATGTTCACCACATGATCTCATTTCTCAGCGATCAAGAAAACCGAAATCAGACCACGCTCAGCTGAGGATTAATCACGTCAACGAGATAACCTTTTCGGGAAAACTCACGCTTCCTTTGCTAAGTATCACTCTGGTCAATTCCAATTATAGCGACCCCAGCGATCACAACATACAAGGGAATAACTGGTAAGGGAGGCACTTCAAACCAATTGTAGCCACTGAGACTTGTAAGAAACCGCGACCACAACACCAGCGCTGGTCGGAAGCGGAAACCATCGAGCGCTTCAGGTCAGCAGCACCAGGCTGATGCTCATCACGAGCATCCCCGCAGTGACCCCAAACATCATCAGGTGGTGCTTAGCGCCCGTGCGTTGGGCCGCCGGGAGCAACTCGTCGAAGCAGATGTAGACCATGATTCCGCCGACGCTGGAAAACACCAGGCCCAGAACCACGTCATTGAGAAAGGTCCGCAGAAAGACGTAGCCGATCAGCGCTCCGAGTGGTTCCGCCAAGCCCGAGGCAAAGGAAATCCAGAACGCCTTGCTTCGGCTACCGGTGGCGTAATAGACGGGCGCTGAGACCGCGAGCCCCTCCGGGATGTTGTGAATGGCAATGGCGATGGCAATCCCAATGCCAAGCCGGGGTTCAGAAAGCGCCGCCACAAAGGTCGCCAACCCCTCGGGAAAGTTGTGAATCGCGATGGCCAGGGCCGAAAACAGCCCAGTGCGCATCAGTGCAGAGGAATCGGAGCCTTCGCGCAAAGGCAAAATCGCCAACTCGTGCGAAGGGAGCAAGCGATCAATCAGCGCCAGAGCCAGCATCCCGGCAAAAAAGGCCAGAACCGTGACGAGATAGGCCGTGCTGGTGCCCAGGGCAGGCGTCAGGGACTGGCGGGCCTTCGGGAAGATCTCCACGAAGGAGACAAAGATCATGACCCCGGCAGAAAAGCTCAGGGCACTCGTCAGTAATCCCGGGCTAAAGCGCCGGCTGAGCACGCCAAGCCAACTGCCGATCCCTGTCGAGAGGCCTGCGCCGAGGGTCAGCAGGAAGGCCGGCAGTACCTGGTGGTCCAGCGCTTCCAAGCCCGGCTCCTCGGCAAAGGTAGTTCGATAATCGCAGGCCAGGAGGCCCTTGGTGGGCGAATCGGCCGATCCAGGCACGTTTCAACAATCCCGGGCTCGACCCGCAACGCCTAGACAGATGCCCCCACATGGGGCAGAACACAGACATCGCTGCACGAGCGGGCCATGCAGACGCCATTTGGGATCTGGCTCCCGCAGGTCACGGTGCTGCGCTGCCGGCAGTTCGAGCAGGCCAGCGATGCCGTCGAAGCGGTGCGGGAGCGCCAATGCGTCGTGCTGCAACTCGAAGGAATGGAGCCCAGCGAAGCGCAGAGAATCCTCGATTTCGTGGCCGGCGCCGTCCATGCCCTGGACGGCCAAATGGAGCGTGTGGGTGATGGGACCTACCTCTGTGCACCGGCCGGGGTCGGCGTCAGTCAGCTCAGCGGCTCCTCGGAATCATGCGTCGAACCGGCCTGAACCCGGCGCTCCAACTGCACGAACAACAGCCAGGCCAGCCCAGCCGAGACACCTCCGGTCCAATCAGAGCGCAGAAGCTCAATGATCGAGGCGGTGCTTGCCGTCACCCTGAGGACCCGCAGGGCCAGGCGACCAAGTCGGTTAGCCATAGGGACCAAAGCGTGTGGCACAAGCTGCTCCGCACTGGGCGCCCAGCCTGATGGAATCAGCCAGCGACCGCTGGGCCGCAAGGCCCGTGACGACACCTGCCGCAAAACTATCGCCGCAGCCATAGCTCTCCACCAGGGGCCCTGGAAGCGGAGCCGCGTCGTACCGGCCGCCTGGAACGCTGTGGCCTCCGGCGGCTCCCTCGGTGCGGATCAAGGCCCGGGGCGCGGGTGTGAGTTGTGTGGGATCCACCGCCTCTCCAGGATCCAGGCCACTGCCAATGAGGGCATCCAAGGGAACAGCGGCCTCCTGCAGCACGGGTAGACGGACCCGCGGTGTGGCCGCCAGAACCTTGGAGGCGCGGCAGGCGCGCAGGAGCAGCGCATCAGCCGCCGTGACGAAGAGTCCATCGCAGTCCGCCAGGTCCTCCCACGGCAACGGATCACTGAGGGACGGGCTCAGGCGGTCTCCGATCACCGTGATCGCCCGATCCCCTCCGAGATCCACCAGGCTCAGGCCCCGCCGGGTCGGAGCATCCCTCCAGGCCACATGAAGCTCAAGACCCAAGGCTTGGAGGCGTTGCACGCAGGCCTCCCCAACCGCATCCCGCCCCAGGGCCGTGAAGAACTGAACGGGTTGTTGGGTCAGCCGCGCCATCTGGACCGCCACGACCGCGCCACCACCGGCGGGCTCCTCCAGGCTGCGGAGCGCATGGCCAATGGCACCCGGTCGAGGTAGTTGATCAACCGCCAGGAATTGCACCCACTCGACGTGGCCGACCACGGCTAGGCGGAGGGGAGGCAGGGCTGAAGAGGAAGACAACGGCAGTCCAAGACAGCTGCTGTCCCATCAAAACCCCTCAACGGCAACGAAAAAGCCCCCGCCAAAGCGGGGGCTCCAGGTTTGGCTGAAATCAGCCAGTGGTTGAGATCAACCAATCGACGGTGCAGTCAGAGCCACCGGGGTGATCTCGGACGCAGCCAGGTCGAGGGGGAAGTTGTGAGCGTTGCGCTCGTGCATCACTTCCATACCGAGGTTGGCGCGGTTCAGCACGTCAGCCCAGGTGTTCAGCACACGACCCTGGGAATCCAGGATCGACTGGTTGAAGTTGAAGCCGTTCAGGTTGAAGGCCATGGTGCTCACGCCCATGGACGTAAACCAGATGCCGACAACAGGCCAAGCACCCAGGAAGAAGTGGAGGCTGCGGCTGTTGTTGAAGGAGGCGTATTGGAAGATCAGGCGACCGAAGTAACCGTGGGCAGCCACGATGTTGTAGGTCTCTTCCTCTTGGCCGAACTTGTAGCCGTAGTTCTGGGACTCGCTCTCGGTGGTTTCACGCACCAGGGAGGAGGTCACCAGGGAGCCGTGCATGGCGGAGAACAGGGAACCACCGAAGACACCAGCCACACCAAGCATGTGGAAGGGGTGCATCAGGATGTTGTGCTCAGCCTGGAACACCAACATGAAGTTGAAGGTTCCAGAAATGCCCAGGGGCATGCCATCGGAGAAGGAGCCCTGACCGAAGGGATACACCAGGAACACTGCAAAAGCAGCAGACAGCGGAGCGCTATAGGCCACGCAGATCCAGGGGCGCATGCCGAGGCGGTAGGAGAGTTCCCACTGACGGCCCATGTAGCAGGAGATGCCGATCAGGAAGTGAAAAACCACCAACTGATACGGACCGCCGTTGTACAGCCACTCGTCGAGGCTGGCGGCTTCCCAGATGGGATAGAAGTGCAGACCAATGGCATTGCTGCTGGGGATGACAGCGCCAGAGATGATGTTGTTGCCGTAGATCAGGGATCCGGCAACAGGTTCACGGATGCCATCGATATCCACCGTCGGGGCGGCGATGAAGGCAACGATGAAGCAAATGGTGGCGGCCAGCAGGCAGGGAATCATCAGGACGCCGAACCAACCCACATAAATGCGGTTGTCGGTGCTGGTGACCCACTCGCAAAACTGCGTCCAAGAACTGGAGCCGCTCTTACGAAGAGCAGTGGTCATAGGGGAAGGCCCAATCGAGCCAAATGAGTACGAATGCCGCAGATGCAGCCTGCAAAACCTAGGAGCCCCTAGAAAACATTTCCTGGAGCAAAAATTAAATTCAGGAAAGAACCAAAATGTTCATGAAGAGCTTCATGAAGGCTTCATGAAGCTATGTATAGCGCTCGAGTCTGTGCGGCCTGGCGATTAGGCGGGGGCCGATTGTTCTTTGAGCCACTGCTGCGCAGATACCAAAAACGCGCTCCAGTCCAGTTTCTCCTCGTCCGCCGCGCGGGCAACCAACAGGGGAGCTTGGCGCTGCAAGAGAGCATCCAACTCCGCTTCGGGAACGCCGGCGGCCAAAGCCATGTAGTCAGCCATCGCCCGGCCCACAACCCTGGTCAGATAGGCGGCACTGAGGGCCTGCATGGCACCCCCCACAAGCCATGTCGGACCGTGCCACTTCACCACCGACGCCATGGCTTGAGAGCTCCACTCGACAACCCCCAGACTCAGCGCCGCCTTGCCCAACTCAGACGCCGAGGCTTGCAGTTGCTCAAGGGACCAAGGGCAATTCCAAAGCCTGGCCATCTCCTGCAGCATCAAGCCATTGGCAGCGGCCAGCACCAACAGATCCAAGCTGGGAAGCGGCGCCACAACGACGCCCGCCGCCACGGTCCACTGGGTGCGTTGCAGCAAACGGGACCAGTGCTGGCGGCGCAGGCCCTCGAGTTCAAGCTGCCAAGACGCATGCAACTCCTGCAGGCAGCGTTGTTGGTTGCGCTCCCGGCTCAGCGGTGTGGATTCCGCGAACCAGGAGGTGAGGTCTCGCCAGCCACTGGCCTCCTGGGCCGCAAGCGGCCAACAGCGCCCGCGCAGATGAACGGGAAGCTGCTGCTCGAGTTGCTGGAGCTGGGCGGAACTCTCGAGCTCCAGTTTCGTGCGCACCAGAATTCCCACCCGTTGCTGCTCTGGCAGGGCTTCAAGCCAGCGCAAGTCAGCCGCCGTCAGGGGCAGATCGAGTCGATACAGCAGCAGCTCGCAGTGGCGAAACACCTCCGGCCACTGCCAGGACTGAGGAGACAAGGGCAGGGCGTGACTGCGATGCACCCGAAGTGGATGCACAGAGGGGCAGTGACACAACAGCTGCTCCTGCTCGGAAGCGCTCCACGCTGCGGTCCCCACCAGGGCCAGCTGAATGCAGGTCTCCTCTTGGCGCTGACGCAACAGCTCCAGCTGAGAGCGGCGCTGAGTCTGGTGGAGCTCAAAGGTCTTGGCCTGAGCACGACCCTCCTCAGTGCTGGCTGCCTGCAGCACTTGGAACTGCTCAAGAACCGCCTCACAGCGCTCAAGCCAACCCTCGGAGGACTGAGGCAGGTGCTGACCGCTTGGATGCATGCGCCCGCCAAGCAACCAGAGGCCGACCCCTGCGGCACCCAAGCCCATCAGCGAGGAGAGGGGCCCATGGAGGGACTCCAGCACCATCCAGCCGCCGCCTGCTGCCGCAAGCCAGGGCCAATGCCGCATTCCCTGGCGCAGAACCTGCGCTTTGAGCTCCTCCCCCAGTGAGACGGGCCTCGGCGATGGGGATTCAGCTGAGACCTGAGGAACCGTCAATGGGGAGCCTGAATTCGGCGGCCGCGCCAACTCTTTAGCTCAGCTATTAACCCATGCCCAGACCCAATAGCGTGGGAGGAACTCAATGAGCCTTCTTGGCCATGGGTCTTGCTGGCCAAACCAACGAGCGGGCCGACCGCCGGTCCGAGGTCCAGAGGGTCCTGCTGGTGGCCCTCGGGGTCAACGTGGCGATGACGCTGCTCAAGCTGATCATTGGTCTCTTGAGCGGATCCCTTGCGCTCTTGGCGGATGCCATGCACAGCGCCACCGATGGCTTGTCCAGCCTCCTGGGGCTGATCACCAATGGCCTCTCGGACCCCAAGCCGGACCGCGATCACCCCTACGGCCATGACAAATACGAAGCGGTCGGAGCCCTAGCGATTGCGGGCTTCATTTGCTTGACGGCCTTTGAGATCGTGCGCACAGCCCTCGAGCGCATCAGCTCGGGCCTGCCACCAATCCGCCTGGATGGCCAGGAGCTGCTGCTGCTCCTCATCGTCCTGGGCTGCAATCTGCTGCTTGCCGGATACGAGCGCAGTGAGGGCAGACGCCTGGGCAACCAGCTGCTGTTAGCCGATGCCAAACACACCACCAGCGACATCTGGACCACCGTTGTGGTCCTGGTCGGTCTCTGTGGGGTCGTTCTGTTCAAGCAGACCTGGCTGGACGTGGCGATGGCCATCCCGCTCTGCGTCCTCTTGATCCGTGTCTGCTGGCAGGTGCTGAAGACCAACTTGCCCTGGTTGGTCGATCAAATCGCCATTGCACCGGAATCCATCCACGAGACGGCGATGGGCGTCCCTGGAGTCCTCAACGTCCATGACATCGCCAGCCGCGGGGTTCTGGGTCAGCGCGTGTTCATTGAGCTCCACATGGTGGTGGATGCCGATGACCTGCCAAAAGCCCATCGGATTACCGAGCTCGTGGAGGAGCATCTCGAGCGGCGCTTTGGACCCGTTCGCTGCACAATCCACCTGGAACCACGGGAGTACGCGGAATCCACCATCACCTTCCAGGGGACCCATGGCTGAGCTCCTGCGCTGGCTGACCCCCCATCAGCAGCAGCTCTTGGCCGATCTCAGTGACCGCCAACAACTGTTGGCTCGCTGGGATGGCGATCGGCCCATTGCCCTGCTCGAGCGCTGCTGGTTGCGGCTGCAGATCCTGCCCATCAGCAGGCTCAGCGCGGTTTTACCACCCGACAACAGTGGTGAAGCCCCAGAGTTAATTCGCTTCCGCAACCTGATCCGCGCCGGTTTCTCGAGCGCAGAAGCGGAAGAGCAATGTTGGGATGAGTTCGGGAAGGTGGCCTGCTCCGAGGCGCTCCAACGCTTTTGGGCCGCACAAGATCAGGGTTGCCATGGCTGGACGCTGCAGGCCTACCTCGACCTGCTCTCGCGCTACCGAAGCAGCATCGAATCGGAGGGACCAAATCCTTTGCCGGTACTGGTCTTGGCACGAGCAGGCAGTCCAGAACACCATCGCCTGATTTGGCACTGGCCGGCCTCACTGTCGGTAGGGCACACTTGCCGCTGACTTCTTCAGGTGTGCGGCCATGGCCGACGGTGATTTCCAGCGGAATTCGGGCGAGCAGTCCCAAGGCAACCCCGGTCCTCGCGAAGGTGGCGGGTTCCGCATTCGCCTGAGCGATAACGAGATGCGCGCCGCCCGCGCCGTGCAAGAGGCTTTTGGCGTCCGTTCCACCGTGGCAGCCCTGGGCCTGTCCCTGCGCACCGTGGCCCAGCTGATCGAAGAGGGCCGGATTGACGACATCGTTGCCCAGCAGAAGGCCAGTGCCGGTTCCCGGGGACGGGGCGAGCGCGGTGACCGTCGTGGCGAGCGCAATGAGCGCCCTGGCAACCGCCCCAATCCGTTTGCCCGTCCCGCCAAACCAGCAGCCGCCGTCCCTCAAGAGGAGACCGTGAGCGAGGAAGCCTCGTCGGAAACCACCGAAGTGGCAGCAGAGCAAACCACCACCGAAGAGACCACCGAGGCCTGATTCGAGGCCGCTGCCGGGTCCTGCCTCCAGGCAGAATCCGGCGAACATTTCGCCAGCTCGCATGCAACGCGCCAGGGTCCTGTCCGGAGTTCAGCCCACTGGCGCCTTGCATTTGGGCAATTGGCTCGGAGCCATCCGCAACTGGGTCGGACTGCAGGAGACCCACGACACCTTTTTCTGTGTCGTGGACCTGCACGCGATCACCGTGCCCCATGACGCGGCCGCCCTGGCCCATGACACGCGCAACACCGCCGCCCTCTATCTCGCCTGCGGAATCGATCCTGAGAAAGCGACGGTTTTTGTCCAGAGCCATGTCTCAGCCCACAGCGAGCTCTGTTGGCTCCTGAACTGCGTCACACCGCTCAACTGGTTGGAGCGGATGATCCAGTTCAAGGAGAAGGCCGTCAAACAGGGGGACCAAGTCTCCGTTGGCCTTCTGGACTACCCCGTGTTGATGGCGGCGGACATCCTTCTGTATGACGCTGACCTCGTGCCCGTTGGCGAGGACCAGAAACAGCACCTGGAGCTGGCCCGAGACATCGCCCAGCAGCGAATCAACGCTCGCTTTGCCCCGCGGGATGCCGAAGGCGAGCCCATCCCCGTCCTGAAGGTGCCCGAGCCGCTCATCCTCAAGGAGGGTGCCCGCGTAATGAGCCTGACCGACGGGCGCAGCAAGATGAGCAAGAGCGACCCCAACGAAGGATCCCGCGTCAATTTGCTGGATTCGCCTGAGGTGATCACCAAGAAGGTCAAGCGCGCCAAAACCGATCCCGTGATGGGCCTCGAATTTGGCAACCCAGAGCGCCCCGAAACCGACAACCTCTTGGGGCTCTATGCCCTGCTGAGCGGCAAAGGTCGTGAGGCCGCCGCGACTGAGTGTGCCGCGATGGGCTGGGGAACCTTCAAGCCCCTACTGGCCGAGACGCTGGTCGAAGCGCTGCGCCCCATTCAAGAGCGCTACAACGACCTGAGCGCTGATCCCGCCGAACTGGACCGCGTCCTCAAAGCCGGCAGCGAACGCGCCAATGCTGTGGCCCAGGCCACTCTGGAGCGAACCCGCGAGGCCCTGGGCTTCCTCAAGGCGAACTGAGGCCCCAAGCCGCTAATCAAAAACGGAAGGAAAGATAAAGGTGGCTAATTCGTCGCGGCGCATTGGCCAACCAAAAACCTCGCCAATCGCCCTGGAGAACTAAAAATCAACCTGCAGCACATCGAGGCAGCACTTGTCCAGTTCGGACGGGAAGTCTCACCTTGAGACTCGGCTAGCCAGCAGTCTCAATGGACTGCGACGTTGTGCCGCTTGCCAATTCGTCATTCGCTCCAGCATTCCCTCAAGCCCAGTCGTGCCGCCGCTCCGGCCTGCTCACTGGGTCTGCTGCTTCTGGCCGCTGGCCCCCTCGTGGCTCCCTCCAAGGGAGTCGAGGTGGATCAGTCACTAGAGCAGATCGTGGCAGCTGCCAGCGAGACCGAGGACGGAGAGCTGTATGCAATCACCCCGGAGCGCCGGGCCCTGCTCAACACCATTCGCTACGCCGAGGGCACCTGGAAACAAGGCCCCGAGGGCTATCGCACCCTCTACGGCGGCGGGCGTTTCAGCAGCCTTGCCAAACACCCTGATGTGGTGGTGGTGAAGCGCTACACGAGCGCGGCCGCAGGTGCCTATCAATTCCTGCCCGGCACGTGGAAAGAAGCCGCAAACAAACTGAGCCTTCGCAGCTTCAAGCCCCACAACCAGGACCAAGCGGCCCTGTATCTGGTGGATCGCCGCGGTGTACTCGATCAAGTCGACCGCAGCGGCTTAACCCGCGGGGTGATGGCCGTGCTGTCCAAGGAGTGGGCCTCCTTCCCTAGCCACAACGGACTGAGCGCCTACGGCCAACCCGTGAAGAAGGCTGCGGAGCTGGCCAACTTCTACGAATCCAACCTCAAGCAACTGAAGCGCAGCCGCTGGGCTCAGGCCTGAGGAGGATCGGGGCGCTCCTGCTCCGGAAGCGGCACTCCCGCCACCCGCAACATCGCGGAGAGGTTCCAGACCCGCATCATCAGGCGATGCCAAGGGGTCATGGCATCCATATCAACGGCCATGGGAGTCGAGCAGGCGGCCCGGAGTGATTTCGCGGCAGCGATCGCCTGAAGCGCCTCCTCCAGGGCGGAACGAAACTCCCGCTGTTCCACCGGTGGCACCAGGTGATCGGGGGCGTGATCCAGAAGGACCAAACCGCGCTGGAACCAATAGCGAAAGTCACCAAAGAGTGACTCGAGCAAGTGGTCGAGCAATTCGGCCGACTCAGCCTGGGGTTCTTGGGGGTTGCTCACCCCCACACCCTAGTAATGGTCTGAATTGCGCTGCGTAGGATCGGGGTTGCTATGCCGTTGCCGTGACCGCGACCCGTACTGCCGAGCCTGCAGCCACGGTGCACCTGCCCAAAACCAGCGAAAGCGAGCAGCTGCTGCGTATCCGCCACTCCATGAGCCACGTGATGGCCATGGCGGTCCAGCGCCTCTTCCCCAAGGCCCAGGTGACCATCGGACCTTGGACCGAGAACGGCTTCTACTACGACTTCGATAACCCCGATCCCTTCACTGAGGCCGACCTCAAGGCCATCAAGAAGGAAATGATCAAGCTCATCAACAAGAAGCTTCCGCTGGAGCGTCTGGAGGTGAGCCGAGCGGAGGCCGAAAGCCGGATCCAGGCCCAGAACGAGCCCTACAAGCTGGAAATTCTGGCCGGGATCCAAGAACCCATCAGCCTTTACACCCTCGGCGAGGACTGGTGGGACCTCTGTGCAGGCCCCCACGTCAGCAACACCAAGGAACTGAATGCCAAGGCCTTTGACCTTGAGAGCGTCGCAGGCGCCTACTGGCGTGGCGACGAGAACAATGCCCAGCTGCAGAGGATCTACGGCACCGCCTGGGAAACCCCAGAACAGCTGAGCGAATACAAGCGCAGGCAAGAGGAAGCCAAGCGCCGGGACCACCGCCGGATCGGGACCGACCTCGACCTGTTCTCGATTGAGGACGAAGCCGGCGCTGGCTTGGTCTTCTGGCATCCCCGCGGCGCCCGCATGCGCCTCTTGATCGAGAACCTCTGGCGGGAGCTCCACTTCAACGCCGGCTACGAGCTGCTCTACACCCCCCACGTGGCTGACATCAGCCTCTGGAAGACGTCTGGCCACCTCGACTTCTACAGCGAGTCGATGTTTGGCCCGATGCAGGTGGACGAGCGGGAGTACCAGCTCAAGCCCATGAACTGCCCGTTCCACGTGCTGACCTACGCCAGCACCCTGCGCAGCTACCGCGAGCTACCGATCCGCTGGGCCGAGCTCGGGACGGTGTATCGCTACGAGCGTCCCGGTGTGATGCACGGCCTGATGCGGGTGCGGGGCTTCACCCAGGACGACGCCCACGTGTTCTGCCTGCCGGAGCAGATCAGCGACGAAATCCTGGCGATCCTGGATCTCACCGAACAGATCCTCTCGACCTTTGATTTCCGCAACTACGAAATCAACCTTTCCACCCGGCCTGAGAAGTCCATCGGCGAAGACGCGGTGTGGGATCTCGCCACCCAGGGCTTGATCGAAGCGCTGGAGCGCAAGGGATGGGCCTACAAGATCGACGAAGGCGGTGGTGCCTTCTACGGCCCCAAGATCGACCTCAAGATCGAGGACGCCATCGGCCGGATGTGGCAATGCTCCACGATCCAGCTGGACTTCAACCTGCCTGAACGCTTCGACCTGGAGTACGTGGCAGCGGACGGATCCAGGCAGCGGCCGATCATGATCCACCGCGCCATTTTTGGCTCACTGGAGCGGTTCTTCGGGATCATGACCGAGAACTACGCCGGTGACTTTCCCTTCTGGTTGGCACCCGAGCAGATCCGCCTGCTGCCAGTGACCGATGAGGTCGCCGGCTACGCCGAATCCGTCGCAGCGGCCCTGAAGGCGGCCGGCGTACGCGCCAGCGTGGATCACTCCGGTGACCGCCTGGGCAAGCTGATTCGCAATGGCGAACAGATGAAGATCCCCGTTCTGGGGGTGATCGGCGCCAAGGAGGCCGAAGGCGGGACCATCAGCCTGCGCAGCCGCCGGGAGGGCGACCTGGGCAGCATCGAGCTGGAGACCGTTGTGGCCGCTGCCAAGGAAGCGAATCAAGATCGGGAAGCGGGGCTCAAGATCAGCCCCCGCTGATCTCCGATGACCACGCTTCTAGCCGGTGATATTGGCGGCACGAAGACCCTGCTGGGCCTATACAGCGTCGAAGGAACGGCACTGATTCAAAAGGCCAGTCAGCGTTTCGTCTCGGCCGATTGGGCTGATTTCTCGGCCCTGGTCAATCACTTCCTCGACGGGGAGGCGTCCTGCTTGGAGCGACCTCGCCAGGCCTGTTTCGCGATTGCGGGTCCGGTGCGCCAGGGCCGGGTGAAACTCACGAACCTCCCGTGGCTGCTGGATGAGGTGGAACTGGCCCGCGCCTGCCAGCTCGAGGTGCTCGAGCTGGTCAACGACTTTGCCGTTCTGATCTATGGGCTGCCTCACCTGCAGCCAGAGCAACAGACGACCCTGCGGCAGCCGGCTGCGGGCGGCGGCGACCCCAAGGCGCCGATCGCGATTCTTGGGGCCGGGACCGGTCTGGGGGTAGCGATCGGAGTGCCCACGGCAGGGGGCTTGCAGGCCATGGCCAGCGAGGCCTCCCATGGCGAATTCGCCCCCTGCAACGAGGAGCAGTGGCAACTGAAGACCTGGTTGATGGCCGAGTTCGGTCTGCCGCGCCTCTCGATTGAACGGGTGGTGAGCGGCACGGGACTGGGCGACGTGATGCGCTGGCGCCTGGCCACCCATCCCGACGGACGCAACCATGCCCTGATGAAGACGGCCGACACCGAGTTGCCTGCTGCGACCGCTGCGGCCGCAGCGGCTGGCGATCCCCTCGCCCGCAAAGCCCTGGATCTCTGGCTGGAGGCCTACGGAAGCTGCGCAGGGGATCTTGCCCTGCAAAGCCTTTGCTATGGCGGGCTTTGGCTGGGAGGTGGCACAGCGGGCAAGCTTCTCGATGAGTTGCGCTCAGAGCGCTTCCTTGGGGCCTTCTTGAACAAAGGACGGCTCAACGCCGTTGTGGAACAAATCCCTGTCCACGCCTTGATCGACAGCGAGACTGGACTCTTCAGTGCCGCTTGCCGGGCTCGGCTGTTGAACGCCTGAGTGGGACACTGACCCCAGCAGAACAGAGCGCATGGCCCGCCCCCGCATTGGACAGGGGGTTGTGGTGGATGTCCCCGCCACAACAGCCAACTTGGGTCCCGGCTTTGATTGCCTCGGAGCGGCCCTGGATCTGAACAACCGCTTCGAGATGCGCTGCATCGAAGGCAGTGGCGAGCGGTTTGAACTGGTGATCGAAGGCAGCGAGGGATCGCACCTGCGGGGCGGCCCGGACAACCTCGTCTACCGCGCCGCCCAGCGGGTCTGGAAAGAAGCAGGGGAAGAGCCGATTGCTGTCGAAGCGCGGGTCCGCCTGGCGGTTCCACCAGCACGGGGACTGGGAAGCAGCGCCACAGCCATCGTGGCCGGCCTGATGGGGGCCAACGCGCTGATCGGCGAGAAGCTCAGTCGCGAGAAGCTGCTCGAGCTGGCGATCGACATTGAGGGGCACCCGGACAACGTGGTTCCTTCACTGCTCGGTGGCCTCTGCCTGACCGCTCGAGCCGCCTCCCATCGCTGGCGCGTGGTGCGTTGCGAATGGGACCCGAAGGTGATGGTGGTGGTGGCCATCCCGGCCATTCGTCTGTCCACGAGCGAAGCCAGACGGGTCATGCCGAAGGCCATCTCCATTCCCGATGCCGTGACCAACCTCGGATGCCTGACCTTGCTGCTGCAGGGACTACGCACCGGGAATGGCGACCTGATCGCCGATGGGATGCACGACCGCATCCACGAGCCCTATCGCTGGGGCTTGATCCAAGGGGGCCAGGAGGTGCGCGAGGCCGCCATGGCCGCGGGGGCCTGGGGCTGCGTCATCAGCGGCGCCGGGCCGAGCATCCTGGCCCTCTGCCCGGAAGACTCGGCGGTGGCCGTCAGCAAAACCATGGTTCGGGCCTGGGAGGGTGCTGGGGTGGCCTCCCGCTCCCAGGTGCTGCAGCTCCACCAGGCCGGAAGCCGCTGGGAGCACCTGCCCTCCTAGGCCACTCAACCTGAGTAGAAATGCCTAGACCAGATCGGTCTCACTGGTAGATTTCTTCCTTGATAGGCACCTCCCGTAGGAGGAGGGTTGAGTCCCTTGAGGGCTGAACCCAGATACGGGACATCGCCCTCGATACCCAAAAGCCGTGCACGCGATGGACGCCAACCTGCCCCTGATGGCCGCGTCCGCTGCGATTCCCGGCTCCGCGTTTGGAGACTCCGCCCTCGCCCAGGGAATGCTGGCGGCGCCAACAACCTTTCCCTGGCTCAGCCTGATCGCTCTGCTTCCGATCGCGATCGCACCGCTGGTGATGCTCCTGCCCGGTGATGGCACGGACCCCAAGCTCCCGCGAACAGTTGCCCTGACGACCCTGTTGGCTGACCTAGGGCTGATGCTCTACGTCTACAGCCAGCACTACGACGGCTCGATCGCGGGCCTGCAACTGGTTGAGCGTTTCGCCTGGGTTCCCGCCATCGGCCTGGAGTGGTCCCTCGCCACCGATGGACTCTCAGCCCCGCTGGTGGTGCTCTCTGGCTTGGTCACCCTGCTGTCGGTGGCCGCCAGCTGGAACATCAAGACCAAAACCCGGCTCTACTTCGCTTTGCTCCTGGTGCAGGCCTCTGCCCAGGCCTTGGTCTTCCTTTCCCAGGACTTCCTGCTCTTCTTCCTGGCCTGGGAGCTCGAATTGGTTCCTGTGTATCTGCTGATCGCCATCTGGGGCGGCCAGCAGCGTCAATACGCGGCCACCAAGTTCATCCTCTACACGGCGACGGCCTCGCTGTTGATCCTGTTGAGCGGCCTGGCCCTTGCCCTCAACGGTCCCTTCACCCTGAACCTGAGCGAACTGATTGCCCGCTCTCCAGGCGGCCTTTTCGGCCTGCTCTGTTACCTGGGATTCCTGGTGGGATTCGGCGTGAAACTGCCGATGTTCCCGCTCCACACCTGGCTTCCCGATGCCCACGGAGAAGCCAATGCACCGGTCTCGATGCTGCTGGCTGGGGTGCTGCTGAAGATGGGGGGCTACGCCCTGCTGCGCTTCAACGTGCAGATGTTGCCGGAAGCCCACCTGCAGCTGGCGCCCGCACTGATCGTTCTGGGCATCGTCAACATCGTCTACGGCGCCCTCAACGCCCTGGCCCAGGACAACGTCAAACGGCGTATCGCCTGTAGCTCCGTCAGCCACATGGGCTTCGTGCTGCTCGGCATCGGTGCCATCGACAGCCTGGGGATGAGCGGAGCAATGCTGCAGATGATCAGCCACGGACTGATCGCCGCCGCGATGTTCTTCGTGACCGGCGTGTTCTACGAGCGGACCAAAACCCTCTCGATCCCCAACATGGGGGGATTGGCGAAGGTTCTGCCGATCACCTTCGCCTTTTTTGTCGCCAGCTCCCTGGCCTCCCTGGCCCTGCCTGGCATGAGTGGATTCGTCAGTGAAATCACCGTGTTCCTTGGCGTGACGAGCAATGACGGCTTCACCGTGGGCTTCCGGGTGATCGCCGTTGTCCTGGCGGCCATCGGTGTGGTGTTGACCCCGATCTACCTGTTGAGCCTCTGCCGACGGGTGTTCTTTGGACCCCGGATCCCGGCGCTGGCGGTTCTCGGCGACATGAAGCCTAGGGAACTGGTCATTGGACTCACCCTGCTCGTCCCAACCCTCGTGATTGGCTTCTGGCCTCGAGTGGCGATTGATCTCTATGAGGCGACCACCACGGCCCTTGCCAACGACCTGGCGCAGCACGCCGTCGTGGCCCTTCGGCTACCCGCCCTCGGCTAATTCACCGCAGCGTCAGTCCCTGAGCTGGAATGGGCCGAACAAGGCCCTTTGCCTCAGCCCCGATGACTGTCAGCAGCGCTGCCAACGCTCAACCGGAGATCCTGCGGGGCGAAGGCCTGCCGAACTTTGAGGCGATCACCCCCGAGGCCGTCAGCGAGCACATCCCGGCGTTGATGCAGGCCCTGGAGAGCGAACTGGGGGACCTCGAGCAGTCTTTAGGCCAGAGACTCGAGCAAAACCAGACACTGAGCTGGAACGATGTGATGGCTCCACTGCAGCGGCTGGGTGAGCGGCTGCGCTGGAGCTGGGGTGTAGTCAGTCACCTCAACGGGGTCTGCAACAGCACAGAGCTGCGGGATGCCCATGCCAGCCAACAGGCCTCGGTTATCCAATTCGGCAACCGTGCTGGCCAGAGCCAGGTGATCTATCGCGCCCTGCAGCAACTCGAGGCGGGTCGCTCTGGCCTGGATGGCACCCAACAACGGATTCTCGATGCCGAACTTCGGGACATGAAGCTGCGCGGGGTCGGCCTCAGTGGCGCCAGCAAAGAGGCCTTCAACAGTGCCAGTCAGAGCTTGGCGGAACTCTCGACCCGCTTCGGCAACCATGTGCTCGATGCCACAAACAACTGGACCCTGCGACTGACGGACGCCGCCGAGGTCGAAGGTCTACCGGCAAGCCTGCTGGGGCAGTTGGCCCAAGCGGCACGCCAGGCCGGCGACGAGGACGCCAGTGCTGAGCAAGGGCCGTGGCTGATGGGGCTGGACATGCCCCGCTACGTCCCCTTCATGAAGTACAGCCGCAGGCGTGATCTGCGCGAGAAGGTCTACAAGGCCCACGTCAGCCGTGCCTCAGGTCAAGACGGCAGTGACCTCAACAACTGGCCGCTGATCGAAGAGATCCTGACGCTGCGCAGACAACAGGCGGAGCGGCTGGGGTTTGCCAACTGGGCGGAGTTGAGCATTGCCTCGAAGATGGCCGACTCCGAGCAGGCCGTGGAGTCGCTGCTGGAGGACCTGCGAGGCGCCGCCTACCCGATTGCCCAGCAGGAACTGCAGGCGCTTGCTAACTGCGCCCAAGCCCACGGCGCCCCAGAAGCGACTGAGTTGCAGCCCTGGGACATCAGCTACTGGGCTGAGATCCTTCGCCAAAAGAGTTTTGAACTCGACAGCGAAGCCCTAAGGCCCTGGTTCCCCCTCCCGCAGGTGCTCGATGGGCTGTTTGCCCTGAGCGAGCGACTGTTTGGAATCCGGATCGAGGCGGCCGATGGGGAGGCGCCGATCTGGCATCCGGATGTGCGTTTCTTCCGCATCCTCGAGCAAGGCCAACCCGTGGCTGGCTTCTACCTCGATCCCTACAGCCGTCCGGGCAGCAAGCGAGGTGGCGCCTGGATGGATGAATGCCTGGTGCGCTCCAAGGGCACTGACGGCAGCGTGGTCCTGCCGGTGGCCTACTTGATCTGCAACCAGAGTGCGCCGGTCGGAGAGACGCCGAGCCTGATGACCTTTGACGAGGTCGAGACCCTCTTCCATGAGTTCGGCCATGGTCTGCAGCACATGCTCACGAGCGTGGAGCACCCCCAGGCGGCCGGCATCAATGGCGTCGAGTGGGATGCCGTTGAACTGCCCAGCCAGTTCATGGAGAACTGGTGCTACGACCGCGCCACCCTGATGGGGATGGCCCGTCACTGGCAAACGGGTGAGGCCCTACCCGAGAGCGAATTCTCCAAACTGCTGGCCGCACGGACCTTCATGGGCGGTTCAGCGACCCTGCGTCAGGTGCACTTCGCCCTGGTGGACCTGCGTCTGCACAGCCAGTGGACGCCGGAGTCCGGTGTGACACCGGAGGCCCTCCGAAGGGAGATCGCTACCACCACCTCAGTGCTGGCCCCCATCGACGAGGACGCCTTCCTCTGCTCCTTCGGACACATCTTCGCCGGCGGCTATGCGGCGGGGTACTACTCCTACAAGTGGGCCGAGGTGCTCAGTGCCGATGCCTTCGCAGCCTTTGAGGACGTCGGCCTGGAGAACGAAGACCAAATTCGCGAGACCGGTCGCCGCTTCCGCAACACGGTCCTGAGCCTTGGCGGCAGCCTGGACCCCAAGCAGGTGTTTGAGGCCTTCCGGGGGCGTCAACCCAGTAGCGATGCTCTGATTCGCCACTCCGGCCTGGTAGCCGTCTAAGTCCAGGGCCTACAGGATGGGGGGAGATGGGCCGCCCCATGGCTTCAGGCTCCCCCCTCGCCTCCATTGCCGATCCCCTGCAGCTGGATCCGGACTGGTCCTGCGGCGTTCCGCTGCTCGCCTTTGAAGACGCCCTCGATCAGAGCGTCTTTCGCTCAGGCTTAACCCGATCGGATTGGCTTAAACGCCTCGCCCACCAGCTCCACAAGCCAAAGTTGCTGCCGCTGCTCTGGCTATTGCCCAAGGGCTGGAAATTGGCTCCGGCGGATTTGCCCCAGCGCTTGCAGACCCTGGGCGGACTCGTAGAGCGCGAACTGCTCACTCCGGCCCTGCTTGGGGCGGTGGCCGATGCGCTGCCCCACTTCCTCAATGGGGAACACGCCGCTGCCATGGGCCGTTGGCGCGGACAACAGGACGCCGACCTGCCCAGCAGCTTGGAGCAGCTCCTTCGGCTCAATCCATCAAGCACGGATCCAACAGACCCTCAAGTAGGCAACACAGAGGCCGAGCGCCTCAGCGGCGGGCTCATCTGGCGTAACGCCGGACTGCACCATGAACAGTCCGCCAGCGAGCGAGAGCGCAACGCACTGGCCGCCCGCGTGCTCAATCGCCTCGCAGCCAACGCGCTGGAGCAGGATCAGTGGCAAATCGATGGAGCCAACAGCTGCAGGGCCTGGTTCAGCCAGTTGCAGCAAGAGGGCTGGAGCCTTCAGGCCCAGCTGCGCGCCAGTGTGGCCAGCTTTGGACTTGGGGCAAGCCTGCCCAATCCAGAGGGGTGCAGCCAGGTGCCCTTGGCCCTCCCCATCCGCACTGGACTGCTTGGAGCGGGGGAGCAGGACATCCAGAGCTTGCTTCCCCACAGCTGTCTGGAGCTGGAATGGCGGCGGGGCAACGATCTCATCCGCCTGCAGTACTACCAGGGCACCGAGGGGCTCTGCGGTTGGGAAGCCCTCAACGATCTCCATCGTCCCTGGCAGAACGACCGAGAGAATGGAACGATCCGCTACTTGGGGGAGCCGTTCTGCGCTGAACGTCTCCTCGAGGTGATGGATCTCTGCGACATCATGGCCTTGATACACAACCAGCAGAGCGATGCCGATGCGCTCTGGCTTGGGGGATATGGGGCCTTGGGATTTTGCATCGATAGCTCTGCGGTGTTGCAACAGGCCATGGACGGACGCTGCGACCTCTTCCCCTGCCTGCTCGGGGCCATCTGGCGAGAACGACTCCTGCAGCGAGCCCGTGGACTGCAGCTACAGCACGAGTCACAGCACAGGGCCCGTGAGCGCTATTGCCGCGCCCTCACAGAGCTGCCCCACGATGGCTTTTGCTTTGCGGAGGGCAGCCGCGATGCCAAACGACGCCTCAAAGCCTCACAACCCCAAAGCAGCCCATTCCGGTTGACCCAGCAGGCCCTAGTCCTCTGACTCAATCGCCTGGACGATCTGCTCAACGACTGCCTCGCGGTGCAATTCAGCAAACGGGCCGCTCAAACCGTTGTGGTTCATGCCCTCAATCTCCCGCCGTTCGATGCGGGAGTGCTTTAGGGCTCGATTCCAATTCGACAGGGGGAGCAACGGTGATCGCCCCGGATAGGCAATGCGGCCAAAGGCCGCCACCGGGTCACGGCTCCCAATGATCATCGTGATTTTGGAGAGCTGGCTCAGCAGTTGATTGCCGCTGAACACGCCGCAGAAGCTGACGATGCTCACGGGAGCACGGCAAATGCGCCGGAGGTATTCCGCGACGCCCATCGCCATCTCCGCACCACCGCTGTATCCCACCAAAACGATGCGCTGGCCCTGATCAGGCCGAAACCCGACCTCCCCCAACCGCAACGCGATCTTGAGGGACAGCTCGTAATTCATGATCGGGCCGTAGCGGTGGTCCGAGGAAATCCCCACCTTGATCACGTTGTTGGCTTGAACCAAAACGGCAGCCAGCAGCTGGATCCAACCGTTGGGATGCTCCTCTTGCAGGGCAAACAAGCGACGCCAAAACCAGGCACTGCCGAGGTCTTGAGCCAGGGCCACGGGCAGAACGGTGTAGGCCTCTAAGCCCTTCACCAACCGGGTGGAGTGGTTGAGCTGCTGATCCAGCAATTGCAGAAAGGCCGAGACCCGCGGCGGATGATCGCGCTCCAGTTGGTGAATCCCATCGAGATACACCACAAAACAGCGATGCTCAGCCGCCGCAGGGGACGTGGGGAACAGGGCGGTGGGATCCGGGAGCCCCTCCAACCAGCCCTCCCAAAAGGCAAATTGCGTGACCAGGGAATAGATGCCAGCCGTCGGAATCAAGACCAACAGCAGCAAGCCAGACCAACGCAAGAGCAGGTTGATGTCGGCCCAATCAAAGACCGAGCGCAGGGCCAAAAGCACATGGCCCACACCAAACCAACTCACCCCCAGCCCCAAGGCCAGCACCAGCACAATGAAAGCGAGCCTCGAGCGAGTGCTGTGTTGCTGGGCTTGGATCGCCGCCTGCTGAGCGGGGGATGACCGGTTCATCACTCAAGCCCCATGGGCATCGGACAGTTGGGAGGCCAGGGTGCTGTATCCCGCCTGCCAGCTCTGGCGGAACAACAACCAGACAAGCAACACGGCAACGGCATAACCAGGAGTCGCCAGCAGCAAGGCCTCGCCGTAGGGCAGAGCGAAGCGCACATGCAACAACGACACCACGTTGAGGTGCATCAGCACCCAAATCGCAAAGCCGATGGTTTCACCGACATAGGGCGCGGCGACCAGCAAATAAAAGACCGCCGGCAGCAAACACACAGCCACCCCATCAATAAAGGCACTGGGGTGGACTGGAACACTGGCTCTTGTGGCCAGCAGAACCATGTCAATGGTGCTGCTCAAGAGAAAAGCCACCGAAAGCATCAGGCCATCAAGAATCAGATGGATGATGATTTGGCGGCGGTTGAGGCGATTGGCCAGGAGAGAAAAGACATGGGAGAGGGACATCGACAGTCCCACCACGAGCAACAAACCAAGGCCAACATCGGTTTGAACGAGCCAAGTACCGAGAGCGTCGAGTACTGCTTGGACTCCCATGCTTCAACTCCCCCGTCAACTAGCGGCCGGATGCAGCACGCAAGGCCGGCCGGTTCACAATCCAGATGACGTAGATGGAAAGAACAGCGCAATAGAAGCACCAGACCGAATTAAACGTGGCGCTATAGGTCAACCAGGTCAGGAAGATCGAGACAAAGATCAGGACCCCAAACAATTTGACGGCCTTATCAGAGAGGGCAATCAAGGGGAGAACAATGAAGCCCCAATACGCCAGCTCACCCACGGGCTCCGTGTTGACGAAGTTATGGATAATGCTGTGCAGATTGGAGACGTCATAGAGCAGACGACCGTTGCTGTGGACCGCAGGCTGCAGAGCGGGAGGGTTAAACAACACGGGCAAGTAGAAGGCAATGCCCAAGACCGTTGCCACAATCGCGACCCAGCGCAGCCGTTGTTGCAGCCCCTTTGAATCCGTCGATCGACTGATGGACCAGGCGCTCCAGGGAATCCAGATCATCCAGAAGCAGTAGGCGAAAAAGAGGAAGCCCAGCCCCGCCAGGGTGCTCAACGGCTCCACTCCGCCTTGGTCAATCGCGGTCCACTCCAGACCCTCAACAAACTGTTGGACCCCAAAGAAAAAGGGCACCAGCGCCAGTGGGATGTAATCCCGTTTTCCTGTCTTCTGTGCGACGTGGGTGCTGTAGAGCCCCAACGGCATCAAAACCGCCGATGCCGTGAAACTGGCGGAGGCTGAAAAGCACATAGGGGGCCTTCAAACTTTGCCTACCCATAGACACGCTTCCCTCGAGCGACAACGGCCGTGATGGGAAATGTTGTGGCTAAGGCGCCAGCAATTCCTCAGCCAATGTTGCGATCGCCCGTGGATTCACGATGAGTTGCCGGTGGGTCCAAACGGGCAGGGCCTGCCGCGGCCCCTGGGGCAGAACCGCCCGCCAACCAGGAAACACCGTGATGTCCGTGCGGCTGTACAAACTGACGCACTGCAAGCCATCCAAATGATGCTTCCCCGCATCGAGATCCCGCAGGAGTGCGCTGCCGATCTTCATGTCAGCAATGCCTGCAAAGGGCCAGCGAGGAACCAACTGCGCCGTCAATGTTCCCTGCTGTGGACTGCCTAAACAGACCAGACGGCGCGTTCGCCGAACCCCGTCCCACTCCTGCAGCCAGGTGCGCGCAATCACACCACCCATCGAGAACCCGAAGAGATCGAGCTCTCTCTCAGCACCAAAGCGCCCTTGAATCAAGCGATCCAATTGCGCGGCGAGCTGACGAATGGGCGTGGCGCCCAGGCGATGGGGCAAGTGGGGTGCAAAGAGCTCCAGGTCTGGCTGACGCTCGAGCAGCGCCTGCTCGAGCCGGCGAAACAAACGGGGGGTGTCCCACAACCCATGCAGCAGCACCAGAGGACGCTTGGTCATCGATCAGGCGGACTGGTGCCGGCTGCGCTGCACGCCAACCGTGCCACCAAATCCAGGGACAGGTGCCTGGCATTTGCGCAGTTCGATCGCCATCGGCACCGGGCCGTAGAGGTCCTCGAGCAGATCCAGGATCAGGCCGCTCCAATGCTCCAAGGTCTGACAACGCAGCTGCCTGGCCTGGCGCTGCAGGGCCTGAATGGCACGGCTGTAATCCAGGGTCACGGTCACATCGTCACGGGCGGCGGCATCACTGAGGTCCCAACGGAGCTCGATGTCGAGTTCAAACCACTGACCGAATTCCCGCTCATGGGGCAGCACGCCCACATGGGCCCAAAGGCGCAGGTCCCGCACCACGATCCGATCGCTACCGCTCACAGGGGGCAATCGCGATGGCTGAAACTGCGGGCGCCGGAGGCGTAGTCAGCGGCGATGTGCCCGTCACCACGCAACAGGTAGCGGTAGGTCACCAGCCCCTCCAAGCCAACGGGGCCACGGGGCGGCAGGGTTTGGGTACTGATGCCGACCTCGGCGCCAAAGCCATAGCGGAAGCCATCGGCAAAGCGCGTGGAGCAATTGTGATAGACCCCAGCGCTATCGACACTGCGCAGGAACGTCTCCGCCGTTGCGCCATTAGTGGTGCAAATGCACTCGGTGTGCCTTGAGCCGTGGCGGGCGATGTGATCGAGGGCCTGCTGCAGGTCATCCACGACGCGGACCGAGAGGATCAAGTCGGAGTACTCCGTCCGCCAGTCCGACTCCTCGGCTGCTGTTGAAACCCCCAAAGCCTGGCTGGCGGCATCTCCGCGCAACTCCACACCAGCCTCGGCAAAGGCCGGCAGCGCCTGCTCGAGGAACGTCGCGGCGCTGCTGCGGTGAATCAGCAGGGTCTCGATCGCATTGCAGGCAGCCGGGTACTGGGTTTTGGCGTCCAGGGCAATACGAATCGCCTGGGGAACATCAACCTCCTGGTCGACATACAAGTGACAGACCCCATCGGCGTGGCCCAGGACAGGGATGCGGGTGTTGTCCTGAATGAAGCGCACCAGTTCGTTGGAACCCCGGGGAATGATCAGATCCACCAGGCCATCGAGCTTGAGCAAGGCCAAGCTTTCCTCACGGGACGTCAGCAGCTCCAGGGCCTGAGGGGAGACCGCCGAGGCCGCCAATCCGCTGCGAAGGGCGGAGAGGATCGCCGTGCAACTGCGGTTGGCTTCCCTGCCGCCCTTGAGGATGGCGCCATTGCCGGAGCGAATGGCCAACGAGGCGATCTGCATCACCGCATCGGGGCGGGCTTCAAAGATCACCCCCAGGACCCCCAAGGGAACACTGAGGCGCTCGAGCACCAAGTCGGAATCGAGCTCCCGGTGCATCTGGCACACGCCCACCGGATCCGGCAGCTGGGCCACCTGACGCACCCCTTCGATCGCGCCGGCCAGCTTGTTCGCATCCAGCTTCAGCCTGGCCACCAGGGAGGGCGCCAGGTCCGCGGCTGCCGCGGCCTCGAGATCAGCGGCATTGGCCGCGACGATCGTGCTGGCCTCAGCCTCGAGGGCATCGGCCATCGCCAGGACGGCCTGCCGTCGCTCTTGATCACTGCAACGCCCCAGGGCCATCGCAGCGGTTCGAACGCCACCAGCGCGCTGCAACAGTTCAGGCGATGGATCGGGAACGTTCACACACTTCTGGGGCTCGAGTGAGCATCATCCCAGCCGGGCTCAATCATTCAGCCGTTCCAGAGCCAAGCGAGCGGCCCCCAGTCGACCGGCCCCATTGCCAAGGGCAGCACAGCGGATCTCCAGGCCCAGGCGGCTTTCGGCCTGGACCCGCTGCTCCACCTCCACCAGGGCATAGGGCAAAAAATGGGCGCTGGCGGCACTCAAACCACCTCCGATCAGCACCAACTGGGGCGTCAGGACATAGATCAAGGAACTCAAGCCGACCCCAAGCCAACGGCCGTACTCCCGCCAGGCCTCCAAGGCCTGCAGGTCGCCCGCACGGGCCAGCTGATCCAAGGTTTGGGGGTCTTGATCCAACAGCCGGCGCAGGCCGGCAATGCTGCAGTACTGCTCCAGGGAGCCACGGTTGCCACTGTTGCAGGCGGGGCCATCGGGGTTGACGCTGATCAGTCCCGGTTCAGCGGCGGCTCCGCCTTGACCCGTGAAGAGCTGACCATTGAGCAGCACTCCTCCACCCACGCCGGTCCCCAAGGTGAGCAGCAAGACATCGCGGTAGCCGACCGCAGCCCCCCGCCAGGCCTCACCCATCAGGGCGCAGTTCCCATCGTTGGCGAGGGTCACCCGCCGGCCGAGTTGCGGCTCGAGCCATTCCGCCAAGGGCACCTGCTGCCAACCCGGCAGGTTGATGCAGACCCGAGCCACCCGGGCCTCCGCATCCATCGGTCCAGGCAAACCAATGCCCACCCTCGAGGCCCGTCGATCGGGATCAAGGGCAGCAACCGCATCGACGATTGCAGTCACTACTCCGCCGGGCATGGCCGGCTGCGGCGTGGGGCATTCCAACTCGGCCAGGAGCTCACCGCCGGTGGAGAAGCGGCCCAACTTGATGGCCGTCCCTCCCACATCCACTCCGATCAGTTCGCTCATTGGGATGGCCGCTAGAAACGGAAGAAGACCTGCATCTGGGTCTGCCAACGGGCCTCCGCATCGATGGAGGTCTGTAGTCCCAACCAGGACTTGGCCTGGTAGCCGAGGGTGACCTGGGGCGGGATGTCGCTGCGGTTGGGAGCAGCCAGCACAGAGGCGTTGAAACGATCACTCACATCCAAGCCGATGTCGGTGACGGGAACCAGCTGCGATGGCACCTGACCTGAGCGGTTGGATTCGGCGTCGTAGTTCGTCGGTAAGACGTAGGCCGGATAGATCGCGAAGGTGAGCCGCTGGCCCAGCAATTCCGTCAGGCTGCCCACCAAAGGGGAGAGCAAGGACTGTCCAACCACGGTGGCGACAGCAGCTCCAGCGTTGCCACCGACCAGACCCACCAGGGAATTGCCGCCAATCAAGGCCAGCAACCGATCCTCAGGCAATGGCGGGGTACTGGACAGGCGAATGTTGTCGACCAACTGGTCCGCAGGCCCCGTGACTTCGAGCCGCACCCGCACCAGTTGCAGCTGATCAAAGCTGTTGGGGGTCAAGGATGCGTTGTTGAAGGAGCCATTGGTGCTCCAGTCGTAGATGGTGGAGCGATTGCTGCCATCGCCAAAGGCCGAGAGGGTGTCGGACACCCGCGTGCGCAAGACGATGTCCACGTAGGGAATCAGGCCCAGGCTGGGGGTGAAGACCGCCACGTTGGGGGCATCGGGATCGAGGCTGAAGGTGGTGGTGAACAAGCCCAGGCGACCCCGCAGCAGCCGTACGACGCCACTGATCTGAATCTTGGGGTCCAGGGGGCCATTGAGGGTCAAGAAACCACCCACACCGAAGTTCAGGACGTTGGGGACTTCCACCCGCAGATCGCGGCCAAAGCGCAAGCCGAAGCGCTCAAAGCTGACGGAGCCCAAGTTTGGCAGGGCGGCCCGCAGGTCTTGGCTGCTGGAGCTCTCCAACTGACGCCCCATGACGAGCAGGGGTTTGTTGAACTCCCACTTGGACTCCAGCAGGGCAGGAACGTTGGTGGGCTTACTGGGGGCGTCTTCCGTGGCGAGCTCACCGGGCTGAACGTTGATCGCCCCGCGGCTCAGGGCGAGCTCACCGCCCAGAACGGGGCGCAGCAGGCTGCCGCCGATCTCGACGGTTCCGTCGGCGACGGCGGCCATCCGCGCCAGCTTGAACGGGGCTTGCTTAACAGTGAGATTCAGACGGCGTGCTGGCGCACCCTCACCCGAGGCAAAGAGGTTGAGATCTCCGCTACCGCTGAGCTGCCCCTTCTCGCCGACGCGAGCGCTCAGGCTTTGCATCTCCAGGGAACTGAAGTCGAACAGCAGGACCGCATCGAGATCGCGAACCGTCTGATCAGCCAGCTCCATCACCCCATTGCTGAAGCGCAAAAAGCCGTTCGCCACAGGCTGGAGCAAAGAGCCGCGCACCAGGAGCTCCAGGTCGGCGCTGCCCTGCTTCCACTGCACCGCCGAACCCGAGAGGGCCGTGAGAAAGCGCAGACCATCACCACGTGTCCCGATCCGCACTTCCAGCTGATCCGACTCTGAAGACAGAGGGATCTGTCCACGAATCTCTACCGAGTCCCTAGAACCCCCTCCTCTCAGTTGGCAGTCCAGCTTGAGAACACTTTCTGCGAGCTGAATCTCTCCTCGCTGCAGATCGAGACGCTGGTCAGCCAAATAAGCGTTCTGAAGGGCCAAATTCAGTTCAAATGCTGGACGCTGCTTGGGGCCTCCGAGGCGATAGGAACCGCGACTGGAGAGCGATCCCCGGAGACCCTCTGGAACCGGCGCGACCAATGCCAGCAGTGCCAGTGGCAGATGGGCCAGCTCAAACTCCCCCCCTTGGTTGAGGGGACCATGGAGGCGCACAACCGTCGGCTGATCCGTAAGCGCTAGATCGCGATCCGTCCCCTGAAGCCACAGGTGTCCTTGGGCCGCGAGGTCGACAAATAAACGGTCAGCGGATGGCCCCCTCAAGGTGAAGTCGGCATCCAACACCCCCCGCAGGTCCTGCAGTGCGGCTTTGGTTTGCGGCGATTGGGCCCGCTGGCGCTGACGCTGGGCTTGGGCCAGGGCCGTGAGCTGATCCGCCAGGGACTGGCCCTGGGTGTTGAACACCAGCGCGCCCAACTCAAAGGCACGACCACTTGGCGTCGGAGGGAGTCCACCCCAATGGGGGACAGCGGCCAGCAGCTCCTGCAGGGTTTGCGATTGGAGTTGGCGAGCCTCCAACCGCAGCCAGAGGGGGCCGGCCTGTTGGCCTTTGAGCTGAATGCCAACCGTTCCGTAGCCAAGGGCCGTCCATTGGCCGTCCAGGCTGAAGCGACCCTGGCGAAGCGCAGCCTTGGCTTGCAAGGAGCGACCGAACAGTCCAAGCAGCTGCGGTTGATCAACCCGGAGCTGACCGTCGAGGGACAGGGGCTTCATGGCGAGGGCCCCTTGCCCGCTCAAATAACCGGACAACGGTTGGGGGGCGGCCGCTGGCCAAAGGGCCAGGTCAAAGCCAGAGAGGGGTAAACCCTCGGCACTCCAGCGGTAGCGCTGGTTGCCCGCCGTCAGGGCGAACGCCCCTCCCGCCCTGTTGAGGCTGAGGGAGCTGAGCTGCCAGTCAGGGGTCAGCCGCGCCTGCAACACTCCAGGAACGGAGCTGTTTTCGACTTGCAGCCGCAGGGATAAGCCCTGGAAGGTCCCAACCCAGTTCTCATCAAGACCAAGCGGACCGAGCCCAGGCGCCTCCGCTTGAAGAGTGAGGTCGGGTCTAAGGCTTTGCAGGGAACCGCGGAGTGCCCCTGAGGCACTGAGTTTTCCCCGCAGCTCTGTCCCCAGCAACGCAGAGAGGCGCTCAAGGGGAAAGCGCCGAAGGTCAATCTCCAGGCCCATCGGCGTGCGCCCAAGCGGCAGCGGCCCCTGGGCCGTTAGATAGGGCGACTCGAAGCGCTCCAACCGCAGGGCCGAGGGGCGCCAGATCAGCTGGGAGCGAACCGAACCCAGCAGCGGGTTGCGCTGTTGCTCAAGCTCGAGGCTCAGTTGGGGCTTGCTCCAGGGGCCCAGTTGCTTGAGCGCAAGCTGCAGGTCCGGACGCGAGCCAAGGACAGGGCCCCAGGCCTTCTGCTGACGCGGTCCCAGGCTGAGTGTCTGACTGCGGAGCTGGAGGTTGGGCCAAAGCTGACCGCTCGCCACCAGCTCACCGCCACCCTGGCGAAGTAGCAACCGTTTCAGCTCAGCGGTTAGGCCTGCTTGGTTGCGCAGGAGGGCCTGGGCCTTCAACACCAAGGGCTGAGGGGGTTGCTTGGCTAGGGCCACACCGGCCAGCTGACCATCGAGTTGGAGCTGGAGCTCAGCCAGCGGCCCAGCGAGCGCGGCGCTGAAGCGGTGGCCCGCCTTGGGCTCACGGGCCTGGAGTTGAAGCTGAAGCTGGTTGGACCGTGCCCCCACCAGGGGAAACTCGCCCTGCAGCTGGCCGCGCCAACCACTCCAGCGCAGAGGGGAAGAGGCCAGGCGCAGCCCTTGAGGACTACAGCGCAGGTCCAAGCGAGCGGAGGTCAAGGGCTCCATTGCCCCCCCTGGCGCCCAGCGCAGATCGGTCAGATCCAGCTGTCCCTGACAGCGATTCTTTGAGGCGGTGCGCTCCAGGCGCAGCCGGCCATTGAGCCCGCCCCTGACATCGGCTTTGACCTCACCCGGAAGGAACGGCAAGAGGGAGGCGAGCTTCAGCGCCTGGGGCTGGAGCTGCAACTGCAGCCGTTGGCGTTGCCAGTCATTGCGGACCTCAACACTCAGCTGCCCCCCCTCACGGCTGCGCAGCTGAGTGTTGGTATCCAGACGACGCCGGCGCAAATCAACCGACAGGGATCCCTCCAGCGCCAGGGACGTCGGCTCACCCTTCGCCCCGTGAATACGCACCTGGGCGGGGCCGCCGCTCAAGCCATAACGCAGTGTCAGTGGGGGCGGTTGTCCCCCCGCAGGCACACGCCCCAGTTGCCAGAAGAAACCTTGGCTGTTGCGCCGCAGGTCAACGCGGGCACGATCAATTTGAAACTGCAACACCCAGCTGCGGGTCAGCAGGCTGCGCAGGGGGTCCAGGGAGACCGAAACCGCCTGGGCCTCGATCGTGGATGGGTTGTCGAGCCCCGGCTTGAAGCGACTGGCGCCGGCCGCCAGACCGAGGGGCCGCAATCCGCGATAGGGACCGAGCTCCAGGGGATGACCCATGGAGCGACTGGCGAGGAACTCGAGCCAGGGCTTTCGCAGGCCGTACTGCCAGGCCGCGACTCGATCGAGGCCAAACCAAGTCAGCGCGATCCCCGCGGCCGCCAGCAGGGCAGGCAGGGAAGAGGCCGCGGGGCCGCGCGTTCTGGGATTCCTTCGGCGGCGCGCTGGGCCCGTGGGTCTCTGGGGCTGAGAAGGCCGCAATATAAGAGTGTTTCTTGATCCAGAACATTCCCCATGCGCGCCGATCCCCTCTTGCTCACGGCTGGCGAATGGCTGGGGATTGCCGCTGGTGGACTGCTGCTGATCACCGTGGTGGCCTTTCTGGCGCGCTGGGGCTTCCGCTTCCGCTTGGTGGGCGTCACGAGCTTCACCGTCCTCCTCTCGCTGTCCTGCCTGGCCTTTGCCGTGAGCTACGCCCCAAGGCTGGTGGTGGAGGGTGCCGTCAGTGTTCCCGTGGTCTTCGACAACGGCTCTGATCTCGTCGTGGCGGCCGCACCAGCGGACCTCGCTGCCGAGACCTTTGGACCCAGCGTGGAACAGGTCGCCCGCAACCTGCGCGGCAGCGGCCGCAAGGACCCCACCGTTGAAGTCCGCCTCCGCCGGGTCGAACCCCAAGGCGATGGCGTTGATCGCCCCGTGGTGCTGGCCACCGCCGTTCGCGATTGGGGCACGGGCGACGTGACAGTGAGCGTCAACGCCAAGCGGTGAGCGAAGGCAGCCCCTATCCGCTTCCCTCCCATTTCGCCAGGGAGCAGGCTGTCCTGATCGAAGCCGGCATCCAAAGCTGGCCAGCGATTGCAGCCCTCTCCGATCGGGAGCTCGATCAGCTCTCCAGACGGGGTGGGGCGCTGGAACGCCAGCTGCGCAAACTGCGCGGTCAGGCCCAGCTGGTGGTGGAGCTCGATCTTGAGCCCTACCAAGCGGCCCTCCTGCTCTACGCGGGAATAGCCAGTCGTCAGGGCCTAGCGGCGGCATCGCCCCAGCAGCTCTTGACCCAGCTGGGCCGCCTCGAGCGCTCGCTGACCGGGATGGCCCCGGCACGCATCACACCCGCACTGATTCGAACTTGGATCAAACGGGCGCAGGAGGCCAGTCGCTCGACGAAGTGACCCCTAGCGCGCAGCGCTGTAGCACAGGCGACCTCAAATAGACCCATCAGGAGTCCTTTCAGTGACACGCCTCCGCCTTAGCGGCCTGTCCCTGGTCGCTGCAACCCTCTGTTTCATCCAGGCCGCTCCGGCGCTGGCGGACTCTGCGCTGCTGGAGTCGGTCAAGCAGAACCCCCAGAAAGCCAAGGCCCTCTGCGCAGAACTGCAGGGTCTCAACGCCAAGGGCATCTCCTACAACTCCCCTGAAGCGATAGCCCTGGTTGCTAAGCAGCAGGGTCTGAACACCACCGATGCCGAAATCCTCTCCACCTATGTGGTGGGCCTGTATTGCCCGAAAGTCCGGTGATCCAAGAGCAGCTGCGCTGCTCTGACGGCACTGCCCTGAAGTCGACCCTATGGAAGCCAGAGGGCCAAGGTCCCTGGCCCTGCCTGTTGATGCGTCAGCCCTATGGGCAGGCGATCGCGTCAACCGTCACCTACGCCCACCCCAGTTGGTACGCCAAGGGGGGCTTCGCCGTTGTCGTCCAAGACGTCCGCGGCCGCGGCGATTCGGAGGGGGAGTTCCTCGGCTTCCAGCAGGAGGCCAGTGACAGCACCGCAACCCTGCGCTGGATCCGCCAACAGCCCTGGTGCAACGGAAAGGTAGGGACCTACGGCTTCTCCTACCAAGGACTCAGCCAGCTGCTGGTCTCGGGTTCGGAGCATCTGCCGGATGCCCTGGCACCGGCCATGTGCGGCCTGGATGAACGGCTGCATTGGGCCAGCGAGGGGGGCTGTCATTGGTGGGCCCTGGGTTTGGGCTGGGCGCTGCAGCTCGCCGCCCAACGCTGCCAGCGTCAGGGGGATGGGCAAGGGTGGATCGAGATCCGCCGCAGCCTCGAGAACGGCTCCTTTCTGCATGACGGCCTGGCCTTGCTGGAGCGCTTCGACCCGATGGGCATGGGGCTGCGCTGGCTGAACAGCGACCCAGAACGGCCAGAAGGATGGATTCGATACGAGCCGCCCGAGGAGCTCTGGCAGCGGCCGATGCTCTTGATTGGCGGGTGGCATGACCCCCACCTGAGGGGTGTGCTGGATCTTTGGAGACGTTCCACGGCTGCCGGCGGATCCAGCCTGCTGCGCATTGGCGCCTGGAGTCACCTCAACTGGCAGGGGGGACTGGATCAGCTGCAGCTGGAATTTTTCCAGGAGCATCTCTGTGGACGTGGCCCAGCCGAGCCGTTGCCTGAGACCGAGCTGATGGAGGTGGGCTCCGGTGCATGGCAGCAGCGCTCACCACGGGAGTGCAGCGGCCAACGCTGGTCCCTCGCCAGCAACGGCCTCGCAGCTGAAGGGCGACTCTGCCTTGGAGCCAGCTCCACTTCAGAGGTGGTGATCGTGCATGACCCATGGCGCGCCATGGGCGGCCGAGGGGGGCACCTCGGACTGGATGCGGGCCCGGTCGATCGACGCGATCTGGATGGACGCACCGACGTGGCCTGTTTCACCACCGCCCGCTTTGATCGCCCGACCGAACTCTTCGGACAACCCCAATTGGAGCTCGAGGCAGCCTCCGATCAACCGGGTTTTGATCTGTGTGTCGCCCTCTCGCTGTGCCATAGCGATGGCCGAATTGAGCAGCTCTCAACGGGGTTCTCCCGCGTGCTTGGGGCATCAGCCCAGGTGTCTCAGCGGCGCACTGTCTCACTGCAACCGCTGCTGGTGAACGTCGAAGCAGACTGTGCCCTCAGACTCTCGATCGCCCTGGCGGCTTGGCCTCAGATCGCCGTGAATCCGGGCGATGGCTCGCAGCCCCGCTCCGGCGTAGGACCCAACCATCGCGTGATCACGGTGTCCCTCCAGCTGGACAGCTCAGCCCTCAGCATTCTTCCGATGGTTGGGGCAAACTGAGGCCCACTTTGAGCCTCTGAAATGCCGCGCCACCTGCGCCTGCTCTCCGCCGGTCTCCTGGCCATGGCGACGTCTGGCCTGATGGCAACCCCCGCGTCTGGGGAGGCGTTGTCCAATCCACAGCCCAAGGCCATTGCCCAAGGCACTGCGTTGAGCGTGGACCAGGCCCGGGCTGCTGCACTCCGCATCTTGAAGGCCGTCAAAGACGGAGATGCCAACTCCCGTTACGCCCAGTTTTCGGCTGAGCGGCAAGCGATCACCAGCCCCTCGATGATCGCGGCCACCATGCGCACCCAGCCCAAAGTGCTGGGCTACACCCTGCTGAGTGTTCGCAGCGGCATGGGCAAGAGCACCGTGGAGGCGGAACTGAACACCAGCGCCGGCAAGCGTGTGGTCTTCATGGTCCTCAATGGCGACGGCAAGCTCTCGCGCTACTACGTCGACCGGGCCGACGATGCCACCAGCCTGGTGGCCAAGAGCTTCATCGAAGCCGTGAGCACGGGGAACTTCATCACGGCCCAGAGCTTCCTCAGCCCCTCCTTCCAGGAAGAAATCACCCCTGATGCCCTTCAGCGCAAGTGGCTCGGGCTGCAGCGGATCACTGGCAACTTCGTCAACATCAACCGCGTCGTTGAGGCGGAATCGACCCCCGAGATGCGCCTGGTTTTAGTGAATGTGCACTTCAACCGACTCAGCGACAACCTCTACGTGATCCTCAACAACGAGAACCAAATCACGGGCGTCGACTTCCCCGAGCAACCTGCTGCACCCGCTGCAGCTTCTTAGGCAAAAACCCGCTTAAGCTCCCAGCCACGCTTTGCCTTGAGGTTCTGTGCTGGCTCAGCTCGAGTGGATGGTTGAAGACGGTCAGCGCCTTGCGGAATGCCGCCATGACCATCCCCATGCTGTCCTGGGACCACAGCCCCTAGACAACGGCCAATGGGTGGTCCGGGTCTGGATGCCTGAGGCCGATCGGGTTGAACTGATTGGCGCAGGCGCCCCCCAGCCGATGGGAACACCCCACCACCCCTGGGTGTTTGAAGCGGAGCTGCCCAGCAACCCCGGCAGCGGCTACCAAGTCCGGGTTCAGCGCGGCGGCATCGAACACGTCGCCCATGACCCCTGGGCCTTCCGCGACGAGTGGATGGGGGATCTCGATCGCCATCTCTTTGCCGAAGGCAACCATCACCACATCTGGCAGCGGATGGGCGCCCATGTGGTGAGCCGTGACGGGGTCGCCGGGGTGATGTTCTGCCTCTGGGCTCCGAACGCCCGCAGCGTCTCCGTGCTGGGCAACTTCAACGGCTGGGATGGTCGCCATCACCCCATGCAGTCGCGCCTGGGCGGCTGCTGGGAACTGTTCATCCCGGGGCTCAAGCCCGGCGAGATCTACAAGTACGAAATCCGCAGCCAGCAGGGGCACTGCTACCAAAAAGCTGATCCCTACGGCTTCCGCCACGAGGTCAGGCCCGATAACGGCTCCGTGGTCGAAGCCCTGGAGGGTTACAACTGGGGGGACAGCACCTGGATGCAGGAGCGGGATAACCGCAATCCCCTCGACCAGCCGATCTCTGTCTATGAGATGCACCTGGGCAGCTGGATGCATGCCAGCGCCGATCAGCCCTACATCGAGGCCGATGGCACAGCACGCCTGCCCGTGCCCGCCGCCGACCTCAAGCCCGGCGCGCGCCTCCTGACCTACCCCGAGCTAGCCGATCGGGTGATCCCCTATGTGAAGGAACGGGGCTTCACCCACATCGAATTGATGCCGATCTCGGAGCATCCCTTCGATGGATCCTGGGGCTACCAGGTCACGGGTTGGTATGCGCCCACCAGCCGCTTTGGCCGGCCCGATGAATTCCGGGCCTTTGTGGATCGCTGCCACGCCGAAGGCATTGGCGTGATTCTCGATTGGGTTCCTGGGCACTTCCCGAAGGATGCCCATGGCCTGGCCTTCTTTGATGGCGCCCACCTCTATGAGCACGCTGATCCCCGCATCGGTGAGCACAAGGAATGGGGAACGCTGATCTTCAACTACAGCCGCAACGAAGTCCGCAACTTCCTTGTCGCCAACCTGATCTATTGGTTTGAGCAGTTCCACATCGATGGCATCCGCGTCGATGCAGTGGCCTCGATGCTCTACCGGGACTACCTGCGTCCCGATGGCGAGTGGATTGCCAATGAGCACGGCGGGCGGGAGAACACCGAGGCGGTTCAGTTCCTCCAGCAGGCCAACCACGTGCTCTTCCAGCACTTCCCTGGGGCCCTCTCGATTGCCGAGGAATCGACCACCTGGCCGATGGTGACCAAGCCCACGGACATGGGCGGTTTGGGGTTCAACCTCAAATGGAACATGGGCTGGATGCACGACATGCTCGATTACTTCGAGCTCGACCCCTGGTTCCGCCAGTTCCACCAGAACAACGTCACCTTCTCGATCTGGTACGCCTACACCGAGAACTTCATGCTCGCCCTGAGCCACGACGAGGTGGTGCACGGCAAGAGCAACCTGCTCCACAAGATGCCTGGGGACGACTGGCAGAAGTTCGCCAACACCCGGGCACTGCTGGCCTACATGTGGACCCATCCCGGCAAGAAGACCATCTTCATGGGGATGGAATTCGGTCAAAGGGCCGAATGGAATGTCTGGGGTGACCTGCAGTGGGATCTGCTGCAGTACGAGCCCCATCAAGGCCTGCAGTGCTTGGTGGATGACCTGAACGTCTTCTACAAGTCACAACCAGCTCTCTGGCGGGATGACTTTGAGGAGTACGGCTTCCAATGGATCGACTGCAATGACAACCGTCATTCAGTCATCAGCTTCATGCGCCGGGAGAGCACGACCGGCCAATGGTTGGTCGTGGTGGCGAACTTCACCCCGCAAAGCCACTCGCACTACCGGGTGGGCGTGCCGCTGAGCGGCTTCTACACCGAGGTGTTGAACACTGATGCCGCCCGTTATGGCGGCAGCAACCTGGGCAACCTCGGCGGCAAGTTCACCGACGAGTGGGGCATTCACAGCTACGAGAACTCCCTCGATCTCTGCCTGCCCCCCCTGTCGGTGCTGGTCTTCATGCGGGATGAGAAGCGCAGCCAGGAGGGCCAGGCTGCCGGCGAGACTGAAGTTCATGACGATGCGGCGGAACCCGGCGCCTGGAAGGCCTCAATCGGGGGTCTGCTCGGGTAGGTTCCAAGGCCCCTTCGCTGGTCCTCATGTCTTCCAACGCCCCTCTGCTGCTGCGCGCCGCCCGTGGTGAGCAGGTGGAGCGTCCTCCGGTCTGGATGATGCGCCAGGCCGGCCGGTACATGAAGATCTACCGCGACCTGCGCGACAAATACCCCAGCTTCCGCGAGCGCTCGGAGAACCCGGATCTCTCCTACGAGATCTCGATGCAGCCGTTCAACGCCTTCAAGCCCGACGGCGTCATCCTCTTCTCCGACATCCTCACGCCCCTGCCCGGCATGGGCATTGACTTCGACATCATCGAGAGCAAGGGCCCCCAAATCCAGGACCCCATCCGCTCGATGGCCCAGGTGGAGGCCCTGACTCCCCTGAACCCGGCTGAGACCATGCCTTTTGTGGGTGAGGTGCTTGGCCGCCTGCGCCAAAGCGTGGGCAACGAGGCTGCCGTCCTCGGCTTTGTCGGTGCCCCGTGGACCCTGGCGGCCTACGTCGTTGAGGGCAAGAGCAGCAAGAACTACGCGGTGATCAAGGCCATGGCCTTCCGCGAACCCCAGATCCTGCACAAGTTGCTGGATCACTTCGCCGAGTCGATCGCCAACTACCTGCGCTTCCAGATCGATTCCGGTGCACAGGTGGTGCAGATGTTCGACTCCTGGGCCGGTCAGCTGAGCCCAGCTGACTACGACACCTTCGCCGCGCCCTATCAAAAGAAGGTGGTGGACCTGGTCAAGCAGACCCACCCCGACACCCCCTTCATCCTCTACATCTCCGGCAGCGCTGGCGTGATTGAGCGGATGGCCAAGACCGGTGTGGACATCGTCTCCCTGGACTGGACCGTGGATATGGCTGAAGGCCTGGCCCGCATGCCCGAGCACATCGGTGTTCAGGGCAACGTGGACCCCGGCCTGCTCTTCGGCAGCCAAGACGCGATCCGCGATCGCATCGACGATTGCGTGCGTAAGGCCCGCGGCCGGAAGCACATCCTGAACCTGGGTCACGGCATCCTTCCTGGAACCCCTGAAGAGAACGGTCAGTTCTTCTTCGAAGCCGGCAAGTCCGTGATGGACCGCCTCGGAGCTGCGGTTTGAGTTCGGCCCCCGCACGGATCCTGATTACTGGGGCCAGCGGCTGCGTTGGCCAGCACATCGCTGATCTGCTCTACCGCGAGAGCGACGCCGAGCTGTTGCTCTGGCTTCGCGATCCCAGCAAGCTGACCGCCGTCCCGGCCAACGATCCGCGCATCACCCTGTTGGTGGGCGACCTACGCGATGTGGAACCCCACCGCGCCCAGATCGCCTCGGCCACCCGCATCATCCATACCGCCACCGCTTGGGGCGATCCCGAACGGGCCCAACAGGTGAACGTGGTGGCGGTGAAGCAGATCCTGGCGGCCACCAATCCAGAGGTGCTGGAGCAGGTGGTCTATTTCTCCACCGCGAGCATCCTCAACAAGGACCTGAAGCTGCTGCCGGAGGCGATGCCCTACGGCACCGAATACATCCAAACCAAAGCCCAGTGCCTGGAGCAGCTGGAGCAGCATCCCTTGGCCCAGCGCATCGTGGCGGTGTTCCCGACACTTGTGTTTGGCGGACGGGTGGACGGCGGCGGCAAATTCCCCACCAGCTACCTGACGGCCGGACTGAAGGAAGGGTCCCGCTGGCTCTGGCTGGCCAAGTGGCTGCGGGCCGAGGCCAGCTTCCACTTCATCCATGCGGCCGACATCGCCCGGGTTTGCGTGCACCTGGCGACCCATCCCCATCAGCCCAATCCAGAGGTCGGCCAGGGTGCCGTCCGACGCTTGGTGCTGGGACAGCCGATGGTGACGGTGGATGAAACTGTCAGACGCCTCTGCCGCTGGCGCCGCGCCTGGTACCCACCATTTGGCCTGGATCTCCAGGGTTGGCTGATTGAAGGCCTGATCAAGCTGCTGCGGATCGAAGTGAATGCTTGGGATCGTTTCTCGATCCGCCAGCGGCACTTTGTCCACGACCCGATCAGCCCTCCGGAGCGCTTTGGCTTGGTGAGCCATGCGCCCACGCTCGAGGCGGTCTTCGAGGACGCCGGGCTGAAACACCGGGGCTAATCACAACAGGAGGTTTCAAATGTTGCGAACCTCTGCAGCAAACGCGACGAGGGCCACTTCGGCCTCTTAATTTGGCCAGGTTGCACGAGCTCAGATGCGCCGTCTCCTCTCCCTGATTGCCCTTTGCCTGGCGCTGGTGCTGGGTGCTTCCCCCAGCTTCGCCGCTGATGCCGACCACGGCGCTCAAATCTTCTCCGCGAACTGCGCTGCTTGCCACATGGGCGGCGGCAACGTGGTGAACGCCGAGCGCACCCTCAAGAAAGAGGCCCTCGAGTCCTACCTCGCTAACTACAGCGCTGGTCACGAAGAGGCCATCCAGTACCAGGTCACCAATGGCAAGAACGCCATGCCCGCCTTCGGCGGCAAGCTGAGCGAAGGTGACATCGCTGACGTCGCTGCCTACGTCGAGTCCCAGAGCCAGAACGGCTGGGCCTGATCTCTCAGACCCCACAGACCAAACCGCCCCTCCGGGGGCGGTTTTTTTTTATGCCTCCTAAAGGCGAGAGCCGTTGCCATACAAGGCTGAGCGCGCGAGGGTGAACGATGCGCAACAGCCAACGCCATGGGCAACCGCACAGGCCACGACAGGAGCAGAACGACTCAAGAGCAATCGGTCGTGGACTTTCTCAAGCGCTCGAAACTCTCCGCGATTCCACCGCTCAGAAATGCAGCTGACGGTGGTACGGGCAGCGCTCAACAAACAGCTGAGCGGCACTTGATTCAGGACTGAGCCAGAGCACGCCGGGCGTCAAGCACCTCGAGATAGAGCGCCTCATCCACCTCGCGGATGTCGTATTCACTCGGCAGGCAACCGTGCTGATGGCGATGCACCACAAGCCAGCAATTGCGCTCAGGGTCGCGGGCTGTGCCGTCGAAGCTGAAGGACTCCTGGGCTAACCGCTGCACCAATTCAGACCGGGAGGGTTCTTGCTCTGCTGAATCGACGGGCATCTCGGCGTGTCTTGACCAGACTGGAGTCACTGGACCCAGCCATGATGGCGAGAGAGAGAGCCTGGCCGCTACTGCTGCTGAGCCTGACGCTGCTGGGGACGACGGTCAAAGCCCAGTCCAGCACTAATTTCGCCCCACTCGAACTGATTCAAGGAGGGGGAACAGCGGCGGCGATTGGGCCGAATGCGCTGCGCGTCCTTGAGGCCAAGCGCTGCCGACTGGTGGTCAACCCCGAGCTGCCAGCACTCCAACCCCTACGGATCGCACCGAGTGCCGTTGCGGCGAAAAACCGGCTGGGCTGTCTGTCCCCTGCGGATGCGATCTACGGGGCCGACGGCTGCCCGACCAGGCTCTGCAGCCAGACCAGTGGTGTCTTGACCCTGCCCGCTGACCAATAGAGAAACACTGGACACACTGAGGAGGACTCCTCTCATTCCGCAGCAACGGTCATGTTCAAGTCGCTGGTGAAGACCTCTGTGCTGGTCGCAACGACCGCTGTACTCAGCAGCCTTCCTGCCCTCGCCCAGGTGAGCGCCGCCAACGTCCGGGCCCTCAATTCCGCCCGCAACTGGGCTGTGGATAACAACGGTGGTCTGAGCGTCTATCGCCCCGCCGCCTGCATGTTCAACACCGGTGATGGCGGCGGCAGCTGCCTGACGCAGAACAACAACCAGGGCTTCCGCTTCAAATTCCTCGGCGGTGCACCCGGCTGGCAGCAGCAGGGCACTCCCGCCACCACGGAAACCGAGATCCAGATCTCAAGCGATGGCCGCACGGTCAGCAACGTCATCTACAACGGCTCGCCCCGCTGATCGGAAAACCGTCCGGAGCGGACGGCCTGCATCCCTGAGGGGTGGAGGACCGAAGCTTGAACTTCGGTCCTCCTCTCCTTCAAAGCCAAACAATCGCCATACGGTTTGGTTACCACCCAGTTGAGGGAGGACCGCCATGCATCCCACCGCCGAACTGTTTACCGAGAAAGCCTGGGCCTCAGTTGTTGCAGCGCAGCAGCTCGCGCAGCAGCGCCGGCAGCAGCAGATGGAAAGCGAGCATCTCTTCGCCGCGCTCCTGGCTCAACAGGGTCTGGCCAATCGGGTGCTCGAGAAGGCCGGGGTGGATGTGGGAACCCTCAGCCAGACCATCGAGGCCTACATCGAAGGGCAGCCATCCCTGAGCTCTGCGCCTGAGAACGTCTATCTCGGCAAAGGACTCAACAGCGTCCTGGATCAAGCCAATGGCCTCAAGGAGTCCTACGGCGATAGCTACATCGCCATTGAGCATTTACTACTCGCCCTGGCGGGTGATGATCGCTGCGGCAAACAACTGCTCAAGCAAGCCGGCAGCGATGCTGCCCAGCTCAAAGAGGCCGTTCAGGCGATTCGCGGATCCCAGAAAGTGACAGACCAGAACCCCGAAGGCACCTACGAATCCCTGGAGAAATACGGCCGCGATCTCACCCAGGCGGCCCGCGATGGAAAACTCGATCCGGTGATCGGTCGCGACGAGGAGATTCGCCGCACGATTCAGATCCTCAGCCGCCGCACCAAGAACAATCCCGTCCTGATCGGTGAACCCGGCGTTGGCAAAACGGCAATCGTCGAAGGGCTCGCCCAACGGATCGTCAATGGAGACGTCCCCCAGGCCCTGCAGAACCGTCAACTGATTGCCCTGGACATGGGGGCCCTGATCGCCGGGGCCAAGTACCGCGGTGAATTCGAGGAGCGGCTCAAGGCTGTGCTCAAGGAGGTCACGGCCTCCGAGGGACAGATCGTGCTGTTCATCGACGAAATCCACACCGTGGTGGGCGCCGGTGCCAGCGGTGGCGCCATGGATGCCAGCAACCTGCTGAAGCCGATGCTCGCCCGCGGTGAGCTTCGCTGCATCGGGGCCACCACCCTTGATGAGCACCGTCAGCACATCGAGAAGGACCCGGCCCTGGAGCGCCGCTTCCAGCAGGTCTTTGTCGATCAACCCACAGTTGAGGACACCATCTCGATCCTGCGCGGCCTGAAGGAGCGCTACGAGGTGCACCACGGCGTGCGCATTGCTGACAATGCCCTGGTGGCTGCTGCTGTCCTCAGTAGCCGTTACATCGCTGATCGCTTCCTGCCGGATAAGGCCATCGACCTGGTGGATGAATCCGCCGCGCGCCTGAAGATGGAGATCACCTCCAAGCCGGAGCAGATCGACGAACTCGATCGCCGCATCCTGCAGCTGGAGATGGAGAAGCTCTCGCTCGGACGTGAATCCGATGCCGCCAGCAAGGACCGGCTGGAGCGGCTGGAAAAGGAACTCGCGGACCTCAGTGAGCAGCAAAGCGCCCTGAATGCCCAGTGGCAAAAAGAGAAAGGCTCCATCGATGAGCTCAGCTCAATCAAAGAGGAGATCGAGCAAGTGCAGCTGCAAATCGAGCAGGCCAAACGCAGCTACGACCTCAACAAGGCCGCCGAGCTGGAGTACGGCACCCTGACGGGTCTGCACAAGAAGCTGGCCGCCAAAGAACAGGAACTCACGGGCGAGGGCGATGACAAGTCGCTCCTGCGTGAGGAGGTCACTGAAGACGACATCGCCGAGGTGATCGCCAAGTGGACCGGGATTCCTGTGGCCAAGTTGGTGCAAAGCGAGATGCAGAAGTTGCTGCAGCTCGAGGATGAACTGCACACCCGAGTGATCGGCCAGGAGCAGGCCGTGACCGCCGTGGCTGACGCCATCCAACGCTCCCGCGCTGGTTTAAGCGATCCCAACCGCCCGATCGCCAGCTTCCTCTTCCTCGGCCCCACCGGTGTGGGCAAGACCGAGCTCTCCAAGGCCCTGGCCTCCCAGCTGTTCGACAGCGAAGAGGCGATGGTGCGCATCGACATGTCCGAGTACATGGAGAAGCACACCGTCAGCCGTCTGATCGGAGCGCCTCCGGGCTACGTCGGCTACGAGGAAGGCGGACAACTCACTGAAGCCGTTCGCCGCCGGCCCTACGCCGTGATCCTCTTTGACGAGGTGGAGAAGGCGCACCCCGACGTCTTCAACGTGATGCTGCAGATCCTCGATGACGGTCGCGTCACCGATGGCCAGGGGCGCACGGTGGATTTCACCAATACCGTCCTGATCCTGACCAGCAACATCGGCAGCCAGTCGATTCTTGATCTCGCCGGTGATCCCGCTCGCCACAGCGAGATGGAAGCACGAGTCAATGAGGCCCTGCGCGGACACTTCCGCCCCGAGTTCCTCAACCGACTCGATGAGTCGATCATCTTCCACAGCCTCAAGCAGGAGGAACTGCGGCAGATCGTGGAGCTGCAGATCCAGCGGCTGGCCAAGCGCCTAGAGGACAAGAAGCTCGGGCTGCAGGTCAATGCCGATGCCCTCGACTGGCTCGCCGGAGTTGGCTATGACCCCGTCTACGGCGCCCGCCCGCTGAAACGCGCGATCCAGAAGGAGCTGGAGACCCCGATTGCCAAGGGGATCCTCGCGGGGCAATTCAGCGCCGGGCACGACGTGGCCGTCGACGTAGAAGGCGAGACATTGCGCTTCCAGCAGGTGGACCCCAGCAAGCTGCCGCTGTTGGTCTAAGTCCCTCGAACTAGCCGGGTTGGAGCGCAATCCCCATGTTGCGCTCCAACCAATCGGCCAGAACCAGCAGTCCCCACTGGCGCGCCCAGGGCCTGAGGTCGACCCGCCGCGAGGCCGCCTTGAGATCCAGTTCAGGGAGACCGCTACTAGCCGATGGCGAGCGCAACCATTCGTCAAAGGGAATCACAAACCCACGCTTGGGGGCGTCCTGCAGAACCGCCGTCACCTCCGGGAAGGAGTCCCGGAGCAGTTGCTTCCCCTGGGCCAAGCGCTCTGAGGCGGCGATGGGCGCGAGAGCCTCAAAGAGAGCGACGTCGACCAGCGGCACCCGAAGCTCCAGCGAACTCGCCATCGAGAGGGCATCGCTATCGCGCAGCAGCATCGCTCCCATGTAGCTCGACGTCTCGAGCCAGGCGATCTGATCAGCGAGACTAGTCGCCTCCAACCCCTCATGCAGGGGAGGCGTTGATGGAGCGGGGAGATCCCAAAGCTGAATTAAACGGGAGGCCTCGCGGGCTGAAAAAATCGTGCGCATGCAGCGGTGGGCCGCGGGCACACCGGGCGGACTGGCCAGGTAGTCCGAGAAGCGCTGGAGCTTGGCACGCTTGATGGGCCGAATGAGCTGGGAAGCAGCCCAGGCGGCCGGTCCGAGCCGTTGACGCAGCGCCAATAACTTCGGAACGGTTTGGAACAGCGGGTAGCCGCCGAAGAGTTCATCGCCCCCCAAGCCACTCATCACCACCTTCAATCCGGCATCGGCCGCCTCAGCTGAGACGCAGTAGGTGTTGAAGCCATCGGTGCTGGGTTGATCCAGGGCATCGAAGAAAGCCGGCAGATGGGACCAGGCCTTGTCGCGTCGCAACAACAGACGGCGATGGTCGGAACCAAAGCGTTGGGCCACCTGCTCGGCGAGGGCACTTTCATCGAAAGCCTCCTCTTCAAAACCGATCGAGAGGGTCGTCAGCCGTTGGTCAGAAGCCGCCAAGATCGCCGATGAATCCAGGCCGCCAGAGAGGAACAGACCCACGGGCACATCCGAGACCATGTGCGCTTCGACGCTCTCCTTAACGGCCCTGCGTGTTCGCTCCACCAAGGCGCCATAGGTGTCGCCCTTCTCCTCACCAAAGCGGGGTTGCCAAAAGCGTTCAATCGTCAACGCGCCGTTGGACCAATGGGCCAGATGGCCGGGGGGCAGGGCGTTTAATCCTTCGACCAAGGTCCCGAGCTGGGGAACGCAGCCGAACATCAGGTAGTGCTGCAGCGCCTCCCCATTGAGTTCACGAGGAATTGATCCGCTCCGCAGCAGCGCCCGCACCTCCGATGAGAACAGCAGGCGTTGGTCTGACGATCGGTAGAGATAGAGCGGTTTGATCCCAAAGGGATCCCTGCCCAGTAGGGCGCTCTGGCGCTCCTGGTCGAACAGGCAGAAGGCAAACATCCCGCGCAATCGGGGCAAGACTGACGCCCCCTCACGGATCAGCAGCCGCAGGAGCACCTCGGTGTCACCCGTGGAGACAAAGGTCTCACCCTCGGCCTCCAGCTCGGCGCGCAGGGTTTTGTAGTTGTAGATCTCACCGTTAAAAACCAGCCGATAGCGCCCGCAGGGGGACTGCATCGGCTGGTGCCCCGCCGGGGAGAGGTCCTGAATCGAGAGCCTGCGGTGGATCAGGGTGCAGGTCGGGCTCTGCCAAATCCCGGCGTCGTCGGGACCGCGATGGACCAAGAGTTCAGCGATGCGCTCGGCTTGGGCGCGAGGCATGGTCTCGGCCGATCCACGCGTGAGTTCGCCTGCCAATCCGCACATGCGAGGCGCCCCTCAGTGGAGTGAATCTACGGTCAAAGCAACGCGCTGATCCGCTGCGCCAACTGCCGATCGAGGTTGGAGAGCCCACCGGTGTCATGGGTGGTGAGATCGACGACAACCCGGTTCCAGACATTGCGCCACTCCGGGTGATGGCCCATCGCTTCGGCGAACAGGGCCACCCGGCTCATGAAGCCAAAGGCCTCGTTGAAATCTGCAAAGACCAACTCTCGGTGCAGCTTTCCATCCACCAGGCTCCAGCCGGGCAACTGCTGCGGCAGCTGATCAATCTCAGCCGGAGTCAGCGGAACAGCAGCCATCAGCAACCCATCCAACAGCCCTCAGCCTGGCGCGGCTCAACCGAAGCGGTAGTGCTTGCGTACAGGCTGATGCACATCCCAGTGGCAGGAGAGACCGGCCGCAAAGGTGACCAGATCACCGGCACCAAAGCGCACCGGTTCACCGCCCTCGGGGGTCACCGTGACATCCCCCTCCAGTAGCAGACAGATTTCCTGCTCGTCGTAGGTCCAAGGGAAGGAGCTGATCTCGCAGCTCCAGATCGGCCACTGCTCCACCCCCAAAGCCTCGAGCTGGGCGCGTTCAGGCCCATGGACGACGCTGATTAATGAGGCCATCAACTGCTGCCAGAACTGGGGCCATTCTCAAGGGCCAGATCGTGCAAGCGATCGATCAGCAGATCAATATCCGTGTCCTCCTCAGGCTCCGGTGTGGTCTCCCTGCGGCGCCGCACCTCCTCCGCCAGTCGCTCGGCATTGCGCCGCGCCAACTGGGTTGAAGGCGAGAGGTCCCGGCCACGCAGGGATGCCAGTTCCGCCTCCAGCGTCTCCACCCGCTGTTGCAGGCGCGTCAGCGCGAGGGTCAGTTCCTCAAGAGAAAGCGTCATCACTCACTCCCCAACCAGATGGGCTGCGACCCGCCTGCACTGGGGCCTCGAACGGTGCTCCCAGAGGTAGACCGCCTGCCAGATGCCAAGCAGCAACTCCCCATCCACAACACTCAGGGAGAGGGTTTGGCTGGTCAGCGCCGAGCGGATGTGGGCGGGCATGTCGTCAGGCCCCTCGTCGTCATGGCGATAACGGCGCAGGGAATCCGAGCCATCCAAGGCGCCATGGGCGACCTGAGGAACAACCGCCTCCATCCAGGCCGCTAGGTCATCGAGAACCCGCGGATCGGCATTCTCATTAATGGTCAGGCTGCAGCTGGTGTGGAGAGCACTCAGATGCAGGACGCCCTGTCGCAGGCCCGTGGAGCGAATCCAGCGGTTCAGCTCAGGGTCGATGCGCAAAAACCCCTTGCCGCTGCTGTTGAACTCGAATTGCTCGAGCGCCTGCTGCAAGCCCATCACTGATCCAGCGCAACCCGGCTCCAGTCAAAGCGATCAGCCACGGAGAGCCGGGGCCATCGTTCAGGCTGGGCCGATGACGACAGAGCTCACACTCCTCTACGACGGTGGCTGCCCGCTCTGCCTGCGGGAGGTGAATTTCCTGCGAAAGAGGGATCAGCACTCCCATCTGGCATTTGTCGACATCAACGCCAGCGACTACAGCCCGGAGCAGCACCAGGGCATCAGCTACCGGCAGGCCATGGGGCGCATCCATGCCATCCAGGGCAATGGAACAGTTCTGCGGGACGTCGCGGTCTTTCGCGAGGCCTATCGGCTGATCGGCCTGGGCTGGTTGTACGCCCCGACGGCCTGGCCCATCGTCGGACCGTTGGCGGACTGGGCCTATGGACTCTGGGCCCACTGGCGCCTTGCCCTCACGGGACGCCCGAACCTGGATCAACTCTGCAACTGCCGCCTAGAAGCGACGGCGGATCAGACGCGCTGAGACGCGGGTATCCAACAGCAGGGTCAAGAGCCCCACCATCAGCGAGAGCATCGCCACAACGAACAGCGGCACAACGATCGCCGTGAGGTCAATCACGGCGATCGCACTGACGAAGGTGACCGCCACCACGGCTGCCACCAGCACGCCTGTTGTGGTGACCGCTTCGCTGGCTCGGGTCAGCAGGGTCATCCGCCGCTTCAACAACGCCAGATCCATGGCTTCGTCGCGGATGCTCTGCAACCGCTGGGCCCGGTCCAGCACACGGGCCAGGCGGTTACTGATCACACTCAACAGGCCCGCGATGGCCGTCAGCAGAAACACTGGGGCCACTGAGAGCTGAATCGCCTTGGCCAAGCCGAGCATCGGTGAGCCAGCTCCGGGATCCATCGTCAGCCACATCGACAGGTCCACCTAAGCGAGGCGAGACAAAACTGCCAACCTGGCGGCAACCACTCACCGCCCCGTGACCCAAATCAACAGCAGCTACAGCGGGGACCTGCGTTGTGCCTCGCTGCACGCTCCATCGGGCTCCGCCCTGGAAACCGATGCCCCAACCGACAACCAAGGCAAGGGCGAGCGCTTCTCACCAACCGACCTGGTGGCGACAGCTCTGAGCACCTGCATCCTGACGATCATGGGCATCGTCGCCGAACGTCACGACTGGGATCTCAAGGGATGCACCGCCCGGGTGGAGAAGGTCATGACCAGCGAGGCCCCGCGCAAGATCGCCCAGCTCGAGGTCTGGATCGAACTACCGGCCCACCTCGATGAGAAGGCCCGAAAGGTCCTGCGCAAAGCCGCTGAAAACTGCCCGGTCAAATTGAGCCTTGAAGGAGCTGTGGCGATGCAGCTCCACTGGAGCTGAGGACAGTGCCTAGGGTCGCGCCCAGAGCCGGGCATTCCCTTGAGCGCAGGACAGGCATACGCACAGCTTCGCGATCACCTGCACACCACCCAACTGCTCGGAGGGATTCAGAGCACGCTCTACTTCGACCAAAACACCGCCATGCCGCCGGGTTCGGCCCACTGGCGCGGCGAGCAGCTGGCCCTGCTGGCGCTGCAGCTGCACGAGCGGCAGACCTCAACGGAATACGCCGATCTGCTGGCCAATGCCGAGGCCGAAGCAGGAGCCCAGGCCAGTCACGAGCAGCAGCGCAACCTCCAACTGTTGCGCCAGCAATGGGAGCGGCAGTCCCGCCTGGATCCTGCCCTGGTGGGGCAACTGGCCCAGGCCCAGGCCCAGGGCTACGCCTTCTGGCAAGAGGCGAAGCGCGACAACGCCTTCGCCCGCTTTGCCCCGGCCCTCCAATCCCTGATTGATCTGCGGCTCGAGCAGGCACGCCAACTGGCTCCGGCCGAACGGGATGCCTCGGGCCAGGAGCGAAGCCCCTGGGAAATCCTGGCCCAACCCTTTGAACCGGACGTCAGCAAAGAGGCGCTCAGCCGCTGGCTGCTTCCCCTGCGCAACGAGCTGCCGCCGCTGCTTGAGCGAGCCCAGGCGCTCCCCAAGGGCAGCACTGAGCGCTGGGATCTCAGCGACCAATCCCAGGAGAGCCTCTGCGATCAACTGCTGCAGGAGTGGGGGTACAACCCTCAGCGCTGCTGCCGGGCCCGCTCACCCCACCCGTTCTCCAGCACCCTGGGGCCGGATGACTTCCGGATCACCACCCGCGTCGTCGAGGGACAACCCTTCTCAGCCTTCCTGGCCACCGCCCATGAATGGGGGCACAGCCTCTATGAACAGGGACTGCCGCGCACGGGGGATCACTGGTTCCCCTGGCCCCTGGGGGAAGCCACCTCCATGGCCGTTCACGAAAGCCAGAGCCTCTTCTACGAAAACCGACTGGCCCGCAGCCAGGCCATGGCCTGCCGCTGGCATCCGCGTTTCGCCCAGGCCCTTGGCCAGGATGTCTGGGGGAGCAGCCAGGGGTTCTGGCGCGATCTCAATCCGATCGCTCCGGGATTGACCCGGGTGGAGGCCGATGAGGTCAGCTACGGCCTGCACGTACTGCTGCGCTACGAGCTCGAGCTCGCACTACTGGAGGGGGGGATGTCCGTTGAGGAGTTGCCCAGTGCCTGGAACCGGGCCATGAAGGAGCTCCTCGGCATCGAGCCGAGCAACGACCGAGAGGGCTGCCTGCAGGACGTGCACTGGAGTGAAGGACTCTTTGGCTACTTCCCCTCCTATGCCCTGGGACACCTGATCAGCGCCCAGATCAGCGAGACGATCGAAGGGCAGCTCGGTCCGATCGAATCGCTACTAGAAGCGGGCGATGACGCAGCGCTGGGCCTCTGGCTCAAACAGCAGGTGTATCCCCTGGGGCGCAGTGTCAACGCCATGCAGCTGGTGGAGCAGGTTTCAGGCTCCCCCTTAAGCCATCACCCCTTCCTCCGCTACCTGCAGCAGAAGCTCGAACGACTCGCCGCATAAAGAAACGGAACAAAGGTGTGCAAACGCTGACCGTTGCGCTCTGATGGGCCTGCGCGACAGGAAAGAGATGGCAAATCAATTCCCCCGCAGGGCCAGTTTCGATCTCTCGCCCCAGCAGCATGGGCAGAGCGTTAACAGCCAAGCCACCAACTCTGCCGGTGCGGAAGCAACCAGGCGCAGTGAAGACGAGCGCTTGGTCAATGAAAACCTAAGCCGGATCTTGCAGTCCTCCAGCTATCAGCTGGCCCACGCCGATGAGGGACTGCTCTCCAGCGCGGAGATGCGCGGCGTCCGCATGTTGCTGGAAATCACCAAGCCACAGCAAATCCTTGAAGCCGAGGGCGTTGAGTCCACCATCATCATTTTTGGTGGGGTGAACATCATTGAGCGCTCCGCTGCCGAGGGGCGACTGGCCGCCGCAGAAGCCGAACTCGCCCGTAACCCCAACAGCGGCCCACTGCAACGGCAGTTGAGACGCAGCCAGACCCAGTTGGAGTTCTCGCGGTACTACGACGCGGCCCGTGAGTTCAGCCGGCTGGTCTCGGCGGACCAACAGGCCGGTCATCACAACCATGTGATCGTCACCGGTGGCGGCCCCGGAATCATGGAAGCGGCCAACCGCGGTGCCTTCGATGCCGGTGGACGCTCGATCGGTCTGAGCATCAAGCTCCCGGGGGAACCAGAGCCCAACCCCTACATCAGCCCCGAGCTCTGCTTTCAGTTCAATTACTTCGCCCTACGCAAGTTCCACTTCGTCAAACGCTCGGCCGCTGCAGTCCTCTTCCCCGGCGGCTTCGGCACCCTTGATGAGCTGTTTGAAGTCCTGACACTCCGCCAGACCGCGATCAAGGGTCAGATGCCCGTCATCCTCTTTGGAACGGAGTTTTGGCAACGGCTGATTGATTTCGACTACCTGGCGGACTGCGGGCTGATCCGCGAGGAGCACCTGGAGCTCGTCAGGTTCACCGACTCAGCGCAAGAAGCCTGGTCCTGGATCCAGGCCTGCCAAGCCCAGCAGGATCACGAAGATCTGAGCTCCGAGGCGCTCGCGGCCTAGGCCAAAGGCCGGTTCCGGGAACTCCGTAGGATGCCGCCCATCCTTAAGGCCCGCTGCCCTGATGGCGAACATCGACCACGCCCCAAGCCGCACGATGCTCAACCTGCTGCACGTGCTGCCGGCCTTTGCCGATGAAGCGGAACTGCGGCTGAACACCATCGTTGAGCTGAACAGCAACACGATCAACAAGTACGAGCTGATCACCGAAACCGGTCACCTCAAGCTCGATCGCGTCGGCTACTCCTCCCTGGCCTACCCCTTCGCCTACGGCACCATCCCCCGCACCTGGGATGAGGACGGCGACCCGCTCGACATCGAAATCGTCGGTGTGACCGAGCCCCTGGTGCCCGGCTCCCTGGTGGAAGCCCGGATCATCGGCATCATGAAATTCGACGACGGCGGCGAAGTCGACGACAAGGTCATTGCCGTGCTGGCCGATGACAAGCGCATGGACCACATCACCAGCTACACCCAACTCGGTGAGCATTGGCTGAAGGAAACCCAGTACTACTGGGAGCACTACAAGGACCTCAAGAAGCCCGGCACCTGCCGCGTCAATGGCTTCTTCGACTCCGCCGAAGCCGTCAAGATCGTCAAGGAGTGCGAGGCCCGCTACATGGACGTCATCGCTCCCAAGCTGGTCAACTGATCGCAGCCAAGCCCCCAACCGGGGGCTTTTTTCATGGCTTGGAGTCCGCGGACGTTTGGGCTCGAGCTACGGCCCTCGCCATGCCGTCGCGGCTGGCCAATCCCTGCAGGGCCTTCACCGGAAGGCCCGTGGCAGGGAGGGCGCTAGGGAGATGGGGCAGGTCCGGCAGGGCGAGATCAAAGACAGGCAGCTGACGCAGTCCGTTAGGACGCAACTGATCTTCCAACTGGGCGAGGTTCGCAGAAGCCGGTAGCCAGAGCAGCTCCGAGCGCCGGCACTCCGCCAGGGTGACCGCCGGCCCCAAGCCGGTTAGAGCCCGCTGCAGGTCAGCCAGGGTGACCAGGCCCACCACCCAGTTCTCCTGCTCGACCATCAGGCAGTGACCATGGGCCGAGAGCAGTTGTTGCAGCGCTGACTGGGCCGACTCCCCAGCGTTGAGCACCAGCGGTGCCTCGGGCTCAAAGGCATCGAGCACGGGCAGGGATGCCAAGGCATGACGGCGCTGGTCCTCAATCAGATCAGGCCCCAGCAGACCGGGGTCAGCCAGGCCTTGCCAGCGCTCCACCAAGGCTGCACTCAGACCCGCGGCCGCCATCAGCGGCAGGACGATGCGGATGTCACGCGTGAGCTCAAACAGCAGCAAGAGGGCCGTTAAAGGGGCGCGGGCACTGCCGGCCAGAACCGCAGCCATCCCGACCATGGCGTAGGCGGGGGGTTCCGCGACCGGCAGGCCAAAACCGCTATCCCCCAGCAGTTGGCCATAGACATTGCCCAGGACCGCGCCGGCAAACAACGACGGCGCAAAACCACCACCCACAAAACCTGTGGCGCTGCTCAAGGCCGTAGCCAGCAACTTCACCAGCAGCAGACCCACCAGGGTGAATAGGGCGATGCCGCCTCCACTGCCGAGCAGCGCCTCGATCGTGTCGTAGCCCACCCCAAGGACCTGAGGAAAGCCCAGGGCCATCAAGCCAATGGCCAAGCCCCCCAGTGCGGGCAGGGACCAAGATGGCAGGCGTCCCAGCAGGCGCTGGACCCGTGGACTCCTGCCAGCCGCCAGCAGGCGCAGGAGCGCCAAGGACACTCCGCTCGCCAAGAGCCCCAAGCCCAGATAAAGGGGCAATTCCAGGGGCGAGCGCACCTCGTAGGCCGGCAGGCGAAAGATCGGGTCACTGCCCAAACAGAGCTGCGTGACAAGGGCGGAGGCCACCGCAGCCACCAGCACTGCGCGGATACTGGGACGGCCGGGGATGGTGCTGTAGCTGCCCTCAAAGGCAAAAAAGACACCGGCGATCGGGGCCTTAAAACCGGCCGCCAGTCCAGCAGCAACACCTGCCGCCACCAAGGCCTTCTGGGACTCGGGGGGCAGTCCGCCGCGCATCCCAAGCCACAGGCCAATGTTGCCGCCGCTCTCCACGCTGGGCCCCTCAGGGCCAAGGGACGCGCCGCTGCCCAGGCTCAGCGAAGCGCCCAGCAAACGCTGAAAGGGCAGCTTGGGCTTGGCCTGAACCGCGCCGTCAGCCATGGCCATCAAGCTGGGCAGTCCTGGACCCAGGTCCCTGGACCACAGCCGCAGCAGACCGACCCCCAATCCCCCGATCACGGGCATCAGCACCACAGGCCAGGAGGCCAACCACAGGGGAAGACCGCCCGTGATCGATGGTGTGGGATCGGGAGGAAGCGGCGTGGGATCCGGCAAAAAGCCCACGCCCCCCAGACCGATCTGCAGCAAGGCCCGCAGCGGTGTGCCGCTGTCGACCGGCAAGGGATCCACCGGCAGAACGGGCGGCTCGGGCTGGGTCTGTCCCACCAAGGCCAGGGCCCAGGACACGGCCGGGCCAAACAGACCGTTATTGATCAGGCCGAGCAGCTCGTGGAAGCCGACCACGGCCAATCCGGTCAGACCGCCAACGAGGGCCGCCCAGGCCAACAGGCTCCATTGAAACGGAAGGGGCCGAGCCTCATCGAGCTCAGGCGGGGCCCCGTCCGGAAGGGTGTCAGGCCTCGGGCCGAACGGTTGCAAAGATCTCCTCCAGGATCTCTCCTGCTCCCTGGGCCTTCAGTTTGTGGGCCAAGTCAATCCCCAGGGCTTCAGGGTTGGTTTGATCCCCCTGCACCTGATCGCGGATCAGACGCTTGCCATCCAGGCTGGCGACCATGCCGGTGAGCACGAGCTCGTCCCCTTCAAAACGGGTGTTCACACCGATGGGGACCTGACAGCCGCCCTCCAGTTCGCGCAGGAAGGCGCGCTCAGCCAGGCAGCGACGGGCGGTGGGAACGTGCTCCAGCACTTTGATCTGCTCCAGCACCTTGGCGTCGCCATCGCGGCACTCAATCCCCAGAGCCCCTTGACCCACGGCATGGAGGGAGATGGAGGGATCGATCAGCTCGTGGATGCGATCGCCTAGGCCCAGACGACCGAGACCGGCGGCGGCCAGGATCAAGCAATCGAATTCGCCGGAATCGAGCTTCTCCAGGCGGGTGATGACGTTGCCGCGCACATCCTTAAAGGTGAGGTGCGGGTAGTGGTGACGCAGCTGGGCCAGACGACGCAGGGAGCTGGTGCCCACCACGGCCCCGTCAGGAAGGGTCGCGAGGGTCTTGTCCTTGTGCTTCTCATGCACCACCAAGGCATCGGCGGGATCCTCCCGCTCAGTGATGCAACCCAACATCAGCCCCTCAGGCAGGTTGGTGGGCAGGTCCTTCAGGCTGTGGACGGCGATGTCGGCACGGTCCACCAGCATCTGAGCCTCGAGCTCCTTGGTGAACAGACCCTTGTCCCCAATCTTGGCCAGGGCCACATCGAGGATCTTGTCGCCCTGGGTGGCCATCGCCTCGATGGTGATCTCGAGACCGTCATGGGCCTTGGCTAGCTCATCACGCACCCAATGGGTCTGGACCATGGCCAGCTGGCTGCGGCGAGAGGCAATGCGCAGTTGGGAACCAGCCATCGGAATGCATCAAGGCAGCAAACAGCCGCCAAGACTAGGGACTGGTGTGCCCATCGCGGCCAAAGGCCGCAAAGTCTTGATCAGTCGTCGTTTGCGAAGAGGGCCAGGGGAAGGGGCCCCCAGGTGTCCTCGGTGCTGGGATCCACGGGGTTGTGTCCAGTGATCAACAGACCTTGGCCCAGGCCGCTCTCACGGCGCACCAAAAAACGACCGTTGTTCTGATTCGCCTTCAGGAAGACGGGGCCCTCGATCGTCGCCAGCTCCTCACCGGCTGGATCCAGCTCCAGGGTTTCCCAGGAGAAGCGCTGCTCAAGCGCCCGCAGGGTCGAGACCGCAAGGGCTGCGGAGGGGGCCATCACACCCACGGTGAACCAGTCGCAGGTCGCCATGGCCTGGGTCAATGCCTCCAGCAGTTGCCCCTGCTCAGCTGAGGAGAGCTCAGGCGCCGTGCGCAGTCCCTTCAGTGATGCCAGCAGCGAGGGCCCGTCAGCCATGGATGGAGGAAGAAGTGGGGTGGTGCCGTTCCCAGACGGTGAAACCGGCCAGGCAGAAGCTGAGCCACACATAACCGACGGCCGCCCCAGCCAGGATGTCCGTTGGCCAATGGGCGCGGCAATAGAGGGTGCTCAGCCAAACCAAGGCGACCCAAAGACTCGAGAGGAGAAACAACGGCCGGCGCAGCCTGGGGTAGTGGGCCGCCAGCAGGGTGCAGCTCATGAAATAGAAGACCACCGAACCCGCTGCATGGCCGCTGGGAAAACTGCGGCCACTCAGCTCCAGCAGGCTGGCGTCAGGGCGGGGTCGATCAAACCAGGGCTTCAGCAAGCGATCAACGATCACCAAAATGCCGCCAGTTCCGGCCACGACGCAGACCAAATCGGGCCAGAAGCGCTTGAAGGCCAGGAAACCCAGAACAGCCAGGACCAACACCGCAGTCACATGAATGCCACTGGCTTGATAAACAACCAGCAGGAGCTGTCCAAGCCAGGCGGGGATGCGCTGGTGCAGCCCATCGAGCAGGACGCGATCGAAGGAGTCCGGGGCATTGGCCTTGAGGGTTGGACTCACCACCAGCAAGACAACCGCAATGGCCAGGGTCAACAGCAATCGGCGCCGTCCAAGGGCGTTCAACCACTCACGCAGAAGAGGAGGCATGGCGATCACCGTCTCTGGCTCAACTGATCGAGGGTGGTGCGGTCCAGTCTGATCAGGCGGTGGGCATCCAGGCGGCCCAGCAGCTCCGCATCACCGGGTCCCACTCCAAGGTCCAGCAATTCACGATCAGACCCCAGGACCAACACCGAGTCAACGGGCAGGGCTTGGGCCTCAAGCTGATCGATGGCCGAACGGGCGTCGTGAACGAAGAGCACCGGACGACCGCTGTAGAAGACCACGCTGTAGCGCTTGTAGCCCGCCACCAGCAGCGGTTCACCCTGCGCAGCTGAGGCCGCAGCCTGACGGGCCAACACCCGGATCGGCAGCAGGCGCTCACGATCCATCAGGGGCGCCAAGACGGGAATCACCACGGCCAAAACCGCCGCAAACCCAGCGGCATTGGGGAGCCAAAGCCAACGCAGGACGACGCCATCCCGCGCACGAAGCAACCAGATCAACGCGCCGCAGGCACCTGCCAAAGGGAGCGCCACGAGCCAGGGCAAGCCGGACTGGGAGATTGCATCCGCGAAACCGGGGTAGGCCGGATCCACCTCAATCAAGCGAGGGGCAAGGACGGCGGCCAAGGCCATCAGCCCCAAGAGCACGGCATTAAACCAACCGCTGCCCCGCTGCAGACGATCCAGCCAAGGGGGATGGCCCGTGCCCGGGGAAAGGGGCGCAAACAAGAGGCCCACCAGAAGGACTGCACCCGGAACCGCCGGAAGGATGTAGCCGGGCAATTTGGTCGCCGCGGCGGAGAAGAAAGCCACCACCACCACAAGCCAAATCAAGCCGAATTGGGCGAGGGCCTCGCCCGCATCACTGCGATGCCAGCGCTGGGGAGCCCAGACCTGCAGCTTGAGGATTGCCGCCGGGAGATAGAGCGACCAGGGCAGTGCCAGTAGCAGCAACCATGGCAAATAAAACCAAGGGGGACCTGGGTGGGCGTAGATCACCGAGGTGAAGCGCTCCAGGTTGCTGAAGCCGATGAAGCGCGCGAGGAAGGTAAACCCGTTCGCCTGGGTCGCTGCCACATACCAAGGCAGGGTCACACCCAAAAACAGGGACAGCAGCGCCAGCCATGGGGTCTGACGAACCTCCGGCCAGAGATCACGCCGCAGCAGCAGAAAACCAATGATCACCAGGCCGGGTAAGAGCAGGCCAACGGGGCCTTTCGCCAGCACCGCAATCCCGCAGAAGAGCGCCAACGCCACATGGCCCAAGCGCCTGAGGACCTGTTGATCCCTGCGCCAGTAGGCCAGGGCAAAGCCCAACAGGGCCAGGCTGATGCCACTGGCTAGAAACATGTCGGTGACAGAGGAGCGGCCCCAGCCCACCCAGCCAGGACTCAAGGCCAACAGCCCGCTGGAGAGGGTCGCGCGCCCCAGCCGTTGACTGACGGACTCCGTCGATGGCGCCAGGGCTAGAAGCAGACCAAAAACGGCGAAGACAACCACGCTGGCGGCGAGGGCCGCAGGGAAGCGGGCCGCCCATTCACTGACACCGAATAGCTGGAAGCTGAGGCCCACCATCCAGTACCCCCAAACGGGGTAATCGAAAAAGGTTTCACCGTTCCAGCGGGGGGTGACCCAGTCACCGCTGAGAAGCATCTGGCGGGGGACCTCAACGAACAACCCCTCGGTTTTATCCAGTAGGCCCAGGCTTCCCAACTGGTTAAAGAAAGCCAGAACACAGAGGCCCAACAGGGCTGCGTTCGCCGTGATGAGCGCCCGGGTGGGATTGGCATCCAGCCAGGTTTTGAGCCTCTGCATTACTAGTTGGGGGTGTTCCAGACGAAACGGCTGCTGGCGGCGTAGTTCCAGACGAACACCACAATGATCCCGGCCAACTGGGCCCAGAAGACATTCGGTGCGATCAGGCTGTAGTAGGCCGAAGCCAGGCCCACATTGGCCATCACCGGTAGGGAGGCCACCAACAGGAACTTGAACAGTCCGCGCAGCAGCAGGATGCCCTTCAAGCGAGCGAAACGGAAGGTCAGGGCGTTGTTGATCAGGTAGTTCGAGCTGGCTGCCGAGATCACACCGATCGGGAGCGCCTGCTCAAAGTCAAGGCCCCAGAGAGCCATGAACAGCTGCGTGATCAGCAGCTGCACCGCAACGCCACTGAGACCGACCAAACCAAAACTGATGGCTCGCCTGGGCAGCAGGCGGAAGCTCAGGGTGTGGAGGATTGAGATCAGGAAATCCCAGAAGATGGCCAGATCCAGCTTGGAGCTGCCATAGGTGCGGGGCTGGAAGGTCAGGGGCACCTCGGCGGTGCTCAAGCGCCCACGACTCACCGCCAGCAATTCGTAGAGGAACTTGAACCCGTTGACATCCACGCCACGGATCAAGGGAAGCAGCGGCTCCAGGCGCAAAGCAAAGAAGCCACTCATGTAGTCCGTGAGATGGGCATAGCGCTTGGGCAAGCTGAAGCGGGCACTGGCATTGGCCCACGTCGATCCGGTTTCGCGCCGATCGCTCAGCCCCAGGATCTGGGCCTCGGGATGGAAGCGGCTGCCGATGACCAGGTCCGCACCACCGGCTTCCAGGGTCTCAATCGCGCGACGGACAGAGCCAGGCTCATGCTGGCCATCACTGTCCATCACCAGGACAAAGTCCCCCGTGGCATCCAGCAGACCTTCTTTGATGGCGCTGGCCAAACCGGAGCGCCCGACCCGGCGGATCAGACGGAGCCGCGGTTCGTCATGGGCGAGCTGACGAACCAGCTCTGCTGTCCCATCCGCCGAGTCGTCATCCACCACCAGGATTTCCAAATCCCACTGCTCACCCAGGGGAAGCAGCTGGGCCAGAAGCGGCTCGATGTTGCCCCGCTCGTTGTAGGTGGGCAGAACAATCGAGACCCGCAAGCCCATCGAATCCTCAAGACAAAGCCGGCGGGAAATCCCGCCGGCGGATGAACCTTAAACCGCTTGGAGCGGAGTCAAAGAGTTGGTTACTTGATGTACTCCTTGAGCACGCCATTGCGGTTGGGGTGCCGCAGTTTGCGCAGGGCCTTGGCCTCGATCTGGCGGATGCGCTCGCGGGTCACATCAAAGATCTGCCCGATCTCCTCGAGGGTCTTCATCCGACCATCGTCCAAGCCGTAGCGCAGGCGCAGCACATCGCGCTCACGGGGGCTCAGGGTCGCTAGAACGCCTTCGAGATCTTCCCTCAGCAGGTTCTTGGCGACGTCCTGCTCAGGATTCTCGATATCAGCCTCAATGAAGTCACCCAGGCGGGAGTCTTCCTCCTTGCCAATCGGTGTCTCCAGCGAAATCGGCAGCTGAGCACTCTTGGCAATGAAGCGGAGCTTCTCGATGGTCATCTCCATCGATTCAGCAATCTCCTCTTCAGTGGGCTTGCGGCCGAACTCTTGAGAGAGGGTCTTGGTGGTCTTCTTGATCCGAGAAATGGTCTCGTACAGGTGGACCGGCAGACGGATCGTGCGGGACTGATCCGCAATCGCGCGGGTGATCGCCTGACGAATCCACCAGGTGGCGTAGGTCGAGAACTTGTAGCCCTTCTCGTGGTCGAACTTCTCGGCGGCGCGAATCAGTCCGAGGGAGCCCTCCTGAATCAAGTCCTGGAAGCTCAGGCCCCGGTTCATGTACTTCTTGGCAATCGACACCACCAAACGGAGGTTCGACTGGACCATCTTTTCCTTGGCGCGGCGACCCAACATCAGGCGCCGGCGGAACTTGACCAGGGGCATCTCGACGAGAGCCGCCCACTCCTTGGTGTCGGGGTAGTGGCCGTTGTCTGCCTCGAACTGGTTCGCTAGCTCCTCGAGCTGCAGCAGGTCCGCAATTTTGCGGGCCAGCTCAATCTCCTCGTCAGGACGCAGCAGTCGAATCCGGCCGATCTCTTGGAGATAAACCCGGATGGAGTCTTCGGTGTAGACACCCTTCGGCCCGATCTTGATGCTCGCCAGGGCTTTAGCGGTTTTCGCTGCATCCTTCTCCGTGGCCTTGGCATCGGCAGCTGGAGCCTTACCCGCCGCTGCAAGCAGCTGATCAGACGCCTTGTCCAGGTCGGCGGCCGCGGCCTTCTTGCTGGTGGCTTTCGATGCCGCAGCCTTTGTGGAAGCAGCCTTGGTCGATGCAGGCTTTTTGCTACTGGCGGCTTTGGTGGAGGCCGCTTTCGTCGATGCAGCCTTCGTGGCCTTGGCCTTGGTTGGGCTGACCTTGTTCGCGGCCTCGGCGTCCTTCTTGGTCTTGCTGGCGGCCTTGGCCTTCGTCACCTTGACGGTCTCACCCGAAGAATTGGCCACGGCGAGGATTTCAGCAGCGGGCTTTTTGGCCGTCGCAGCTGCCTTCGTGGTGGTCTTGGTGGTCGCTGACTTCTTTGTCGCAGCAGCAGGACTCATCGCGTTCGGCTAGATGATGTTGAGGCGGTTGACACGTCAGACGCAGACCCGACCAAGCCAAGGGCGAGGTGCCAATCATCGATCGACCGGAGTCGGCAAAGGGCCGCATCGATCGGGCGACAGAGCCGGTCAAGGCTCAATGACCCATGGGAACGATGAATTGGTGGGGCGTCAACGAACCCAGCAGACATGCCAAGGGACTTGGCGGCGTGCTGAGGGGAATAGAAAGGAATGGGAACGGGGCCAGAAGCCCAGCAAGGCTGTCAGGGGTGGTCGCAGATCGGGCGCGCAGCAGTGCTGGCTTTCCTCAAGATCTTCCCGCTGGACGGAACTTTGCCGGGTTCCGACTGCAGCCCTATGGACTGCTCAACAGACTCATCTTAAGAAACTCCCAAGAGCTTTGCAAGAGTGACCGGCCCCACCCCAGCAGATAGCCAGGGTTCCTGGGTCCAGGTCTGGCTTGAGGCGGGCCGTGAGGGGCAGGTGTTCACCTACAGCAACCCCAAGCAAGTCCCCTGCGCCAGAGGGGATCTGGTGCAAATTCGACTCCGTGGACGGCGCCACATCGGGCTGGTGCTGGAGCTGCTGGATGAACGGCCCGCGGCCTTAGCCGGCAAAGCCCTGCAACCGATCGAAACCGTCCATCAACAGGCCGCTGTTGAGCCCGACTGGCAAAGCCTGATTGAGACTGTTGCGCAACAGTGCCGAACCACCTCCTTCCGAACGCTCAAAGCGGTCCTACCCCCTGGCTGGCTTGGGCAGCGCCCGGCCGCAGCGGCTCAGCGGCCGCGGGAGCAGCTCTGGCTCGAGCTAATTCAGCCCCCCACGGAAACGGAGCGGAGCAGCTTGAGCGACGCCCAAAGCCGTCTGCTCCAGGTGCTGGAGGCCCACGGCGGCCAGTGCTGGCAAACCCAGGCCCTCGAGGCCGCTCAGGTCAGCCGCTCGGTCAGTGACACCCTGCAGCGCCGGGGAATCCTTCGGCGAGAGCGGCGCCCCTTTCAGGCCGAGGAGGTGATGCGCCCAGGGGGCGACGGCAGCATCCCCAAGCAGCTCACTGAGGATCAAGCCCAAGCGCTAGACGCCATTGAGGGAGCTCCACCAGGAAGCCAGCTCCTGCTCTGGGGGGTGACGGGGGCAGGCAAGACGGAGGTCTATCTCCAGGCCGCCGCGCGCGAGCTTCAAGCGGGACGGTCCGTGTTGCTGCTGACCCCAGAGATTGGACTCATTCCCCAGCTGCTGGATCGCAGCCGAGCCCGCTTTGGTGCGGCGGTGGCGGAATACCACTCGGGTTGCAGTGACGGCGCGCGCATTCGAACCTGGCGCCACTGCCTCGATAGCCCCTCTCCGCTGCTGGTGGTGGGCACCCGTTCGGCGATCTTTCTACCGCTCAAGCAGCTGGGCTTGGTGGTGCTCGATGAGGAGCACGATCGCTCCTACAAACAGGACAGCCCGATGCCCTGTTATCACGCCCGAGACGTGGCCCAACTGCGGGTTCAAGCCAGCGGGGCCAAGTTGATCCTCGGCAGTGCCACCCCAAGCCTGGAGACCTGGCGCGCCTGCCAAGGCCCCCAGGCGCAGTGCCAGTTGGTGCGACTCCCCAAGCGGATTGGCAGCAGTGTCCTGCCACCGGTCCTGGTGGTGGACATGCGGCAGGAACTGGCGGAGGGCCACCGGCGTCTGGTGAGTCGGCCGCTGATGGACCGGCTCCAGAACCTCAAAGAACGGGGGGAGCAGGCGGTCGTGCTGGTGCCCAGGCGGGGCTACAGCAGTTTCTTGAGTTGCCGCAGCTGCGGCGAAGTGGTGCAGTGTCCCCACTGCGACGTGGCCCTCACGGTGCACCGGCAACGGGAGCGCTCCTGGCTGCGCTGCCACTGGTGCGACCACCGGGCAGAGGTGGAGCGCCGCTGCGGCCATTGCGGCTCCTCGGCCTTCAAGCCCTTTGGGGCCGGAACGCAACAGGTGCTGGAGCACCTCTCGGGCGAACTGGAGGAGCTGCGACTGCTGCGCTTCGACAGGGACACCACCCGCGGGCGCGATGGCCATCGACAACTCCTTGAGCGGTTTGCCCGCGGGGAAGCCGATGTCTTGATCGGAACCCAGATGCTCGCCAAGGGGATGGATCTGCCGCGGGTGACCCTGGCTGCCGTGCTGGCCGCCGATGGGCTCCTGCATCGACCCGATCTGCGGGCCGCAGAGGAAAGCCTGCAGCTGCTGCTGCAATTGGCTGGCCGTGCGGGGAGAGGGGACCGTCCTGGGGAGGTCCTGGTGCAGACCTACAGCCCCGAACATCCCGTGATTCGCCATCTGGTGGATGGCCGCTATGAAGCCTTTTTGAAGGAGGAACTCCAACAACGGCAGGCCGCATCCCTCGTTCCCTTTAGCCGGGCATGCCTGCTGCGCCTCGCGGGACCATCCGCCAGTCGAACCGCGACGGCCGCCTCCAGCCTGGCGGAACACCTGCGTGCGGCGCTGATGCAGCAGGGCTGGCTGCTGATCGGACCAGCTCCAGCGCCGGTGGCCAGGGTGGCGGGGAACAGCCGCTGGCAGCTCCTGCTGCACGGACCAGCCGGCTCTGAGCTTCCACTGCCCATGGAGACAGAGCTGCGGGCCCTGCTCCCCCATGACGTCAGTCTGGCGATCGACCCAGATCCGCTCGAGCTCTAGGCCGGCAGCTGGGGCAAGCCAAAACCAGCGGCAATGCGCAGCCGCTGAAGCAGTGCCACAAGTAGCAGAAGCAGGCTGATAGCCAAGGTGCCCAGGCCAAGCTTGCTCCAGCGCCAGCAGGAGAGCTGGAGCGTATTCACCGCCCCAGGCTCAAGGCGCCAACGGACAACCTCAGGCTCGCCCTTGCCCCGGCGCATGGCCCGAGCGGGGATGGGCCCAGAGGCCTGAATCGCACGCAGCGGTAGTGGTTCGAGGGCAACGCTCAACTGCAATCCAGGCAGGGGCTGGAGCGTCTCCAGATCAAGCTGGATGGCCAGCCGCTGACGCACGCCGATCAACCAGTTGCGCTCCTGGAAGTCCAGTTCAGGGGCGGGTAGATCCAGGTTGGCCAATGCAGCACCCTGCTCAAGACTGTCCTGCAGCAGCTTCAAAGCCTGAGAAGCAGGCAGCACCGGCGAGGCGAGCGTCAGGCGGCCATGGTCTTGGTCCACGCGCAGGGAGCGGCCGCGCAGCCCTTGCCGCCATTGGCTCTGCCAAGGAAGGGGCTGATCCGTCTGGGATTGACTGCGCTGCTCAAACTGCAGGCGTCCAGGGCCGGGGAAGCGCAACTGGGTCTCGAGGTCGACGCACCCACCGAGCAAAGCGGTCAGCAGTAAAAGAACGATCGCCACGACAGCGAAACCCAAGGGAGCCTGGGTGGGTCCAGTGGGCGGTGGTGGTTGCTCTGGGGGTCCGCGGCGGCGGCGGCGTTGACGGGCCATCGCCTTGAGCTCGCCCTCCAGGAGCTTCATCTCCCCCAGGCTCGGAAGGGTCATCGACCACTCCCTGGGCCTCACCAAGGCCGGCGCGTCAAGGATCTCCTGCAGGTCCTTGGCCTGGGCGCGCAGGGTGGTGTCGCGGCAGGCCCGAAGGCTGCGGCAGGTCGCCGCCGCGGCCTTGTGATCCCCACGCCCCAACTGGGCCGTGGCCAGCAGAAGCCGGACCTCTCCCCCAGCCCGGGTCATCGCACCGTGGGCTTGCAGCAGCGGCTCCAGCAAGCGTTCACAGGTGCCGTAGTCGCCCCTCTCCAGGGCTGATCGTGCCGGGAGAAGCGTCGCTGGATCAAACGGCTCCGAGGGCTGGGCCGGGTTGGACTCCTCCACCGGCACCTAGAGGTGGGATCGGCCGGTGACCATCGTGCCGATGCCCGCGTCGGTGAACACCTCCAGCAAGAGCGCATGGGGCGTTCGGCCATCGACGATGTGGGCGGCGGCGACCCCCTGGGCCAAGGCGCGAATGCAGCATTCGGTTTTCGGCGTCATCCCACCGGCCACGACACCGCTGCTGATTAGCTCGCGGGCGCCGGAGAGACTCACGGAGCGAATCAACGAACTGGGGTCTTCCCGGTCCCGCAGGATCCCCGGGGTATCGGTCAGGAGAATCAATTTCTCCGCTTCCAAGGATGCAGCCAACTCCCCAGCGACGGTGTCGGCATTGATGTTGTGGGCTTGGCCCTCAGCGTCGGCTGCCACCGAGGAGATGACGGGGATGTAGCCGGCATCCAGCAAGGGGAAGAGAACAGACGGGTCCACCGCAGCCACATCCCCCACCAGGCCATTGGTCCCATCGCCATAGGTGCGAGCCCGCACCAGCGGGCCATCGCTACCGGAGAGGCCCACGGCCCTGGCGCCCAGACGATTCAAGCCGTTGACGATCTGCTTGTTGACCCGGCCCACCAGGACCATCTCCACCACATCCATGGTGTCCGGGCAGGTCACCCGCAGGCCATTGCGGAATTGGGGCTCGATGTTCAGGCGCCCCAACCACTCATTGATCTCGGGCCCGCCGCCGTGCACGACCACCGGCTTCACGCCGACCGATGCAAGCAGCACCAAGTCGCGATAGACCGCATCGCGCAGGTCTTCGCGAACCATGGCCGCACCGCCGTATTTCACGACGACGCGGCGGCCAGAAAAACGTTGGATGTAGGGGAGGGCTTCACTCAGCACCGACACCCGCAGGGCGTCAGTGCGATCAGCAGGACGTTCGCTCAAGGGAGGGACTTGTCTCGAGAAGAGGGGCCTAGATGTGCTCAGGTTTAGCCAGCAGCAGGCAACAACTCAAGGAGCACCTCACCTTTGGAGGGCTCACTCAGCTCTGCCCGCAGGCCGCGATCGAAGAATCGTCCCAGTCGGTCCTGTTTCGCCTGCCAACGCTCGAAGGGAACCGCTTCACAGCGAAACCGCATCGCAACGGCATAGCGCCCGTCGACGGCGCGCTCAAGCACGCTGATCAACTGAGGGGGCTCATCCTCATCCCAGAGCTTGAGGGCCTCCAGAGAGCTCTCGAGGTGAGCCTTCTGGCCATAGCGCCAACGGGTGACGTCTTTCACCAGCTTGCGGAGGGTCTTACTGGCGGCCTGCTCACGCAGGGCAACCGCATCTGGCTCTGCCTCCAGGAGCTCTGCAGGAGGCAGTTCGGAGGACTTGAGAGCCAACCCACCCAAGAGGATCGGGATGCCGTAAAAAATCGTCGGCAGGCTGAGGTTCGGATTGGAGGTGGCGTAACCAATCCAGCCAATGACCGAGAGGGCCGCACCAGCCAAGGTGACTAGGCTGCCGGGGGAAGCGATTGCGAGCATGCAGGCATCTTCGGTCAACGGGGGGCAGGAGCCCAACCCCGCGCAGGATGCCCCCAGCACAGCGGAGCTGGTTGAACAGCTGCAACGGGACCGGCTCTGGTTGCTGCAGCAGCTGGACCAGGGACGTTGGCCAGAACTGCGCTTAGACCTGGCCGCCCTGGAGCGTGAGCTGGGTCAGCTGCTGGAGCAGGCCCAAGAACGACTCAGCCCCAGCAGCTAAGCGATCAGAACGGAATCTCGTCCTCGCCCTCGGGAAGGTCAGGAACCAGGGGTGCGGTGTTCCAGGTGGGAGGCTGCTGCTGTGCGGGGGCGGCACTGCGGACAGGGGCAGGAGCCGAAGCCGGTGCAGCAGCCGGTGCAGCAGCGGCGGGACGAGGGGCGGCACTGCCACCGCCACTGCCACTGCCACCGAGGGGATGCAGGCGGGAGAGCGTGAATTCAGCGCGCTTTTCCTTGGTCCCGTCCTGGCGGCTCACGGTGTTCATCCGCAGACGACCCTCGACCATCAGCCGCTGGCCAACCTGCACACGGTTCTGCAGGTCCTGAGCAAGACTTCCCCAGCCGACAACCTTGAGCTGACCCGCCGGATCATCAGGACGCAGCCCATCGAACTGAACGGCCATCTCCGCCACTGGAGTTTGGTTGTCCTGGGTGTATCGAACCTGAGGCGCCTCAAGCACCTCCACCTCCAGCAAGCAATGGTTCACAGGACCGGTCAATGGCACGGGGCCACATCCTGATGCAAGGCCTGGAATTTCACCAGGGGGATTCCTCGACCTCGGCCCCTGCCGAGACGATCTGGTTGGTCTCAGGCACCGGGGATGGTCCGCCCCTGGCCCAGGCCTTGCTGCAGCAGGGCTGGAAAGTCCTGGTCAGCGTGGTCAGCGCCTCCGCCACACGGGCCTATCGCTCCCACCCCAATCTGCGCTTTCAGGTGGGGAAGCTCCAGGAGGATGAGGCTGTTGATCAACTGCTGAGGACGCTCAGACCCCGCTGGGTGCTCGATGCCTCCCATCCCTTCGCCGCAGTGATCAGCGCCAGGCTGCAACGGCGCTGCCAGGCCATGAACCAACCCCTGCTGCGACTGCAACGGGAGACCCCTCGCCTGCCTGAAGGAACCCGGATCCATGGGATCCAACAGTTCGAGGATCTGCGTTCCATCGCGCTGGGGGGAGAGCGACTGCTCCTGGCCATTGGCTCGAGACACCTCCAAGCGGCCCTGCGCCAGAGCTCCGCTTCGCAGCACTTCGCGCGAATCCTCGACAACCCGGAGAGCCTGCGTCTTGCCCTAGCGGCAGGCTTTGAACCGCAACAACTGGCCTGCGTACGGCCCGGGGCTTTGCCCGAGGGCGCCATCGAACGCGCCCTCTGCCGGCGCTGGAGGATCAGCGCCGTGCTCTGCAGGCAATCCGGGGGACTCACCCAGCAGATCTGGCAGAACCTCAGCCAGGAGCTGGGCCTGCAGTTGATCCAGATCCGCCCCCCCGCAGAACAGCTGCCAGAAGGCCTGACACCGGAAGGAATCCTGCGTCAAGTTGGGGCAGCGCAAGCGCGGTCATGAGCCCATCGTTGATCCTGGCCCTCACCACCGAGGCCAACACAGAGACCGCCGAGGCCCTCGCCCGCGTTCTTCTGGAGAGGCGTCTGGCGGCCTGCGTTGCCCTGCGACCGCAACGGGCCCTCTACTGGTGGCAAGGACAGATCGAGGACAGCGCGGAGGTCGAGCTGCTGATCAAAACCACTCGAGAGCAGCAGCAGGCCCTGGAGGCCGCCGTCCATGAGCACCACAGCTACGAGACACCCGAATGGATCGTCTGGAGTGCAGAAGCAAGCCCTGGCTATGGAGCCTGGGCTGAAGCGGCCTGCCGCCCTAGTTGAGGTGCGTCTGGGCGAGGGCCTGCAGATCGACCTGGGAGCGGGGGCCCAGCTGGGTCACCACCTGACCAGCGCAGAGCGAGGCGAGCTGACCACAGCGCTCCAGCGATTCGCCCTGGGTATAGGCATGCAGGAAACCACCGGCATAGAGGTCACCGGCACCCGTGGTGTCCACAAGCGGGCCCAGGTTGAAGGGCTTGATGGCGATCGATGAATCGCCGCTGAGAATCACAGAACCCTGCTCGCTGCGGGTCAAGGCGGCGATGCGGCAGCGGCCGCGGACAGCCTGGGCGGCCTCATCAAAGCTATTGGCCTTGTAGAGGGAGGTGATCTCCATCTCATTGGCAAAGAGAATGTCGACATGGCCGTCGACCAGCTCAAGGAAGCTGTCGCGATGGCGTTCCACGCAGAACGCATCGGAGAGGCTCAGCGCCACTTCGGCACCGTTCTCTTTCGCCACCTTGGCGGCCGAAAGAAAAGCAGCCTTGGCGTCGTCGCTATCCCAGAGATAGCCCTCGAGGTAGAGCACCTTCGCCTGGGCCACCATCTCGAGATTCAGATCGCTGGGATCGAGGCCAACCGAGGCACCCAAGTAGGTGCACATGGTGCGCTGCGCATCCGGTGACACAAGGATCAAGCAGCGTGCGGTCGATGCCCCTGCCGTTGCTGCGGGGGTCTCATAACGGGTACCTACAGCACGGATGTCATGGGCAAAGATCGTGCCCAATTGGTCATCCCGCACCCGACCAATAAAGCCAGCACGCCCGCCAAGCTGGGCAATGCCAGCCAGGGTGTTAGCCGCGGATCCCCCAGAGGTTTCCAAACCAGGGCCGAGCTTGGAGTAGAGCGACTCGGCTTGGTCCTGATCAATCAGGGCCATCGTGCCTTTGGTCAGGCCAAAGCCCTCGATGACGGCATCGTCGGCCTGAACAAGCACGTCAACGATCGCGTTGCCGATCCCGACAACATCCAAGGTCTTCACTTCAGGCATGGGAATCAGCGGCTCAGCAGGGCCCGCTTGGGACCGTGAATGGGGTCTTCGACCACGATGGTTTGGTCGCGATCAGCACCCAAGGAAACGATCGCAATCGGCACTTCCATGAGCTCAGCAAGGAAGCGGAGATAGCTCATGGCCGTCGGGGGAAGATCCTCGAGGCGGCGGCAATCAGCCGTGGAGGTCTGCCAACCCGGCAGGGTCTCAAAGATGGGCTGACAGCGGGCGAAATCCTCAGCGGAGCCGGGGAAGTGCTCGATGCGCTGGCCATCGAGTTCATAGGCCACACAGACCTGGATCTCGTCGAGTTCATCGAGAACATCGAGCTTGGTGATGGCCAGGCAATCGAGACCGTTGACCTCAACGGCATAGCGGCCGATCACCCCGTCAAACCAACCGCAGCGGCGGCGACGTCCGGTGGTGGTTCCGAATTCACCACCTCGATCGCAGAGGTGGTCATTCAGGCTGCCCTCCAATTCCGTAGGGAAGGGACCTTCACCGACGCGGGTGGTGTAGGCCTTGGCCACACCGATCACGCGGTCAATCAGGGTCGGACCGACGCCAGCACCAATGCAGGCACCACCACTGACTGGATTCGAGGAGGTGACGTAGGGGTAGGTGCCGTGATCGAGATCCAGCAGGGTGCCCTGGGCACCCTCAAACAGGATGTTCTTTTTGGCCTTGGCCGCCTGGTGAATGGTGCGGGTGCAATCGACGACGTGGGGAGCCAAGCGCTGGCCGTAGGCCACGTACTCAGCAACGACGGCGTCGAAATCCAGGGGCTCGATGCCGTAGATCTTTTGCAGGATCTCGTTCTTCTCCGCCAGCGGACCGGCCAAACGTTCCCGAAGGCGCGATTCATCCAGGATGTCGATCACCCGGATCCCGTTGCGCTGGGACTTATCGGCGTAGGTCGGGCCAATGCCACGGCCGGTGGTGCCAATGCGCTGATCCCCGCGGCGCTGCTCCATCGCCTGATCCAACAGGCGGTGGTAGGGCATCGTCACGTGGGCCGTCGCGGCCAAACGCAGGTCGTCGACCGGGATGCCGTTCTCAGCGAGCATGTCCAGCTCACCGATCATGACCTTGGGGTCCACAACGGTGCCGGAGCCGATCAGGCAGACGGTTCCTGGGTAAAGAATGCCGGAGGGAATCAGGTGCAGCTTCAGCACCTTGTCGTCCACAACAATCGTGTGGCCGGCATTCACACCGCCCTGATAACGGACGACCACATCGGCCGAACGACTCAGGAGATCGGTGATCTTGCCCTTCCCCTCGTCACCCCATTGAGCACCGATGACGACAACGTTGGCCAAGGACACAGCGGCCCGCAGCCGCTTCTAAGCACAAGGATCAAGGATCTCAGATGGGGTGACCCTCCGTCAAAACAATCACGGAATTGTTTGGATTAAAAAAGCGGCCCGGATGGGCCGCTTTGGGTTCAAACAACGAAGGCGGAGACGATCAGGCGCCGCGCACGACACCGGTCTCAGCTTTTTTGAGTTCCTTATTCAGGCGCTCCTTCAGGGCATCGGGGACGGGGCGATTCGGATAATTCGCGTAGTGGCCCGCCAGGGAGTTCAGGGCCGTCTGCATCGTGGTGAAGGAGGCCAAGCCGTTGAATTTGGCCTGGGGGCGGTAGCGGGCCATGTAGTCATTGATCAGGGCCCGTGCCGAGGTCTCCGCCTCACTGCGGCCAGGATCATCAGCCGCAATGGCAATGGTGGCCATCAACTGATCAGCAACGACGACCGTGTCCTCCGCGTAGTTACCGGTCAGGGGACCCGAGCTGCCAGAGCAAGCCGTCACCAGCAGGGTCAGGCCCAGGCAGACAGCCAGCAGAGCTGCTTTGATTCGACGCCAACCAGCTGCCATCGGACTCGGGATCAACTTGAGCGGGATCCTAGGGGGCCTCGGAGGCCAGAAGTCCTTGACGCTCCAGCAGGAGCTGGGGCAGCAAGGTGGCTTCCAGCTGGTCAGCCGCGAGGTCCTGTTTGGCACCAGTGGAGCGCTGAACCAACTCCACCTGCCCCTCAGCCGCGCCGCGACCGACCACGACCCGCCAGGGAATTCCGAGCAGCTCTGAGTCCTTGAACTTGACGCCAGCCCGTTCAGAGCGGTCGTCGAGCAGCACATCAACGCCGGCCGCCTGCAACTGGTCGTAGAGACGTTCCGCCAAGTCCACCTGCTCCGTTTCTTTGACGTTGGCGATCACGACAATCACCTCATAGGGAGCGATTGCGGTGGGCCAACAGATTCCGTTGGCGTCGTGGTGTTGCTCGACGGCGGCCTGGGCCAGCCTCGATACACCGATGCCATAGCAGCCCATCCACAGGGGCTCCTCCTGGCCGGACTCATTGGTAAAGGTGGCGTCCAGGGCCGTGGAGTACTTCCTGCCGAGCTGGAAGATATGCCCCACCTCAATGCCACGGCTGGCTTCGAGGGTTTGGCTGGGGTCATGAATGCAGCGATCTCCGGGCTGCGCGGAGCGCAGATCGGCTGAATCAGGAGCCCCCCCGAGCGCACCCCAGCTCACGCCCAGCCGATGGGCGTCGCGCTCATTGGCGCCGCAAATGAAGACCTCCAAGGCCGTGGCGGTGCCATCGGCAAAGCGCTCAAAGCGGGGGGCCCAAGACTTGGCACCAGAGAGCATCGAATCGCTCAAATCCGGCCCGATGTAACCAAAGGGAATCCCCGTCAGGCCTTGCTTGGCCGCCTCATCGGGCTGCAGTGCTTGCAGGTCCAAAAGGGTTCCGTGCTTAGCCGAGAGCCGGTGACTGACGGCATTGCTCAACTTGACCTCATTGAGCTGCTGGTCGCCCCGCAGGGAGACGAGCAACGGCTGCTGCAGACCGTCTTCAAAGCGAGCCAGCAATAGGAGCACCTTGACCACCTGCGTGGGGTGCCAACCCTGGGCCTGGCTCAGGGCCTCAATGGTGCTTTGACAAGGGGTCTCGATCCGCTCCACAGCCGAGCCGGGCGGAAGCGGGTGGGGCTCGGGTGGTAGGGAAACCGCCCGCTCTTGGTTCGCCGCGTAGCGGCCATCGCCGGCGGCCAAGATCAAATCCTCACCGGATTCAGCCGTGACCATGAATTCCTGGCTGGCCGAACCGCCGATGGCACCACTGTCGGCCTCGACGGCGACGGCCCGCAGGCCACAACGCTGAAAGATCCTGCGGTAAGCCTGGTCCATCAGGCCATAGGTCTGCTTCAGGCAGTCCTCGTTGGCATGGAACGAATAGGCGTCCTTCATGATGAATTCGCGCCCACGCATCAGACCGAAGCGGGGACGAATCTCATCGCGAAACTTGGTCTGGACCTGGTACAGGTTGACCGGGAGTTGCCGGTAGGAACGCAGCAGATCAGCGGCGAGTGCCGTGATGACCTCCTCGTGGGTCGGGCCGAGACCGAGCTCGCGACCTTGACGGTCCTCAAGGTGAAACATGATCCCCTCGCCGTCGGTGTACCCGGCCCAGCGCCCGCTGCGCTGCCAGAGCTCAGACGGCTGGAGCTGGGGCAGGAGCGTCTCCAGGGCGCCCGCCGCGTTGAGTTCCTCGCGGACAACGGCTGAGACCTTCTGAAGGACGCGCCAGAGGAGGGGGAGATAGGCGTAGATGCCGCTGCCAATCCTGCGGATATAGCCGGCTCGCAGCAGCAGCTTGTGGGAGGCAATCTCAGCCTCGGCGGGGTCATCCCGCAGCGTCACCAGCATCAGGCGGGAGACGCGCATGGGATCCGAGCAAGGAAAGAGGCCGGAAGCTATCACCTGCTCGAGCAGCCCTGGAGCCAGCATTTGCTGCCCCACGAACCGTTCCGTCCCACCCGCTTAAAAAAGCGCCACAAGTGAAGCGGAAATCAAGACGAAATTTCAGTTGCAGAGAGGAAAGCCTGCTAGTTTCCGCAGGATTCCAACCCGTCGCACGCACGTCTCATGAACCCCCATTCGTTCACTTCAGGAATGGGGCAAGGGATGGCCAGTGCAGCCGCTGCGATTGAAGCCAGTGCAGAAGGCGCAGCCAATAGCTCCGAACAATCCGAGAACCTGATTGGCATCGACGAAGTTCAGCGTTCGTTGAACCGCTCACGGGCCTCGGTCTACCGCTACACCAACACCGATCCGCGCAACCTCAACCCGCCTTTCAATCCCCGCAAACTCAACCCCGAGTACCGCAGCGATCAGAAAGAACCCTTGATGTTCCACCCCAATGAGGTGGCTCGCTTCGCCCGGGACGTCCTGCGCATCAAGGAAGTAACCGTTGAGGTGCTGAACTCCCCTTCAACGGCAACCCAGCAACTCCTGGGTTCGATCCTCGAAGAACTGCGCACGATTCGAGAACTTCTGGACTCCAGCAATCTCAGCCCCACCACCCTCGATAGCCGGCGGGATCAGCACGAACAAGAACGCCCCGCGGCATAGACGCTGCACCTGACAGTCCCATCGCAGGATGTCAGGATGCACATATCTAATCTGTACTGAGGGTTTTCATTAACCCCCTCGATGGACTCAGACCCCCCTCCCCGAACCAGCGGATCCGCTCCTGCGGCTCAGGCTCCGGCCACCACGCAAGCCGCAAGCAGCAGATCCACCCCCGTGTTGAGCGAATCGAGCGAGGAACCCTTTAGTTCCAGCCCGATTTACGACTCCGCCGCTCCCCTTCTGGGCTTTGTCGTTGCCGTCTGCACCATGGTGATTCCCATCGCCAGCGTGCTGGGCAGTCGATCGGGTCCCGCTCAGGTTGCGGCTCCCCCCTCTGGCGTGATCGAGCAACCCAGCCATGGATTTGCGCAGTCTGCAGGCCTCCCCGCGGCCAGGGCTAGTGAACCTGGTGGTGGAGATTCCAGCTGGAAGCCGCAATAAATACGAGTTCAACCAAGAGGCTGGAGTGATGGCCCTCGATCGGGTGCTGCACTCCTCCGTGCGCTATCCCTTCGACTACGGCTTTATCCCCAACACCCTCGCAGAGGACGGCGCTCCTCTGGACGCGATGGTGATCATGCACGAACCCACCTTTGCCGGATGCCTGATCCAGGCCCGTCCCATCGGCATCCTCGACATGCTCGACGAGGGGGCCCATGACGGCAAGCTCCTCTGCGTTCCTGCGGCCGATCCCAACCAACGGGGCATCAACAGCATTCGACAGATCGCTCCGGTGCAGCTGGAAGAGGTGGCCGAATTCTTTCGGACCTACAAGAGCATGGAGGGCCGGGTCGTCGACATCCTGGGGTGGCTCGATGCGGACGCCGTCCCTGCGCTGATCGAAGCCTGCAGCGCCGCAGCGCAACAGCCTTAACCCCGCTTCTGCAGCAAAAAGCCTTCAAAACCCAGGGCCTGAAACACCCGGGCCGGATCACCAAAACCAGCGGCGTTGACCAGGCTGGTGAGACGGGCCAAACCGATGGGATGCAGACCCTCCGAGGCCAACTGATCGCGGGTGAGATCGAGGCCACTGGCACGCTGGAAGCGATCCCAGGCCGCATCGAGCTGGGGCTCCAACGACGTCAGGGAGCTGCGCATCAAGTCAACTAAGACCAGCTGAGCCCCGGGCTGCAGGCACTGGGCCAGGGCGCTCAGATAGGCCAGTTTGCTGCCGTCATCAGGAAGGGACTGAAGCACCAGCACCGAGAGGGCGCCGGCGTAGCCACCGGCTTCGGCGTCAGCGGCGACAAACCCCTCAACCGTGTCTTGATGCCAACGAATGGGAACCCCTTCACCCAGGCGATCGCGCGAGGCCTGGAGCATCTCGTCGCTGGGATCCAAGGCCGTCAGCCGCCAATCCGGACGCTGCGCAACCGCTTCCAGCAGCTCCGCGCCGGTGCCGCAGCCCGCCACCAGGACGGATGAACCCTCGATCTGAGCCTGGGGTGAGCTGCTGAGCAGGGCCACGGCCAGGCGAGCCAGACTTCCGTAGCCGGGAATGACTTGGCTCTGGAGACGGTCGTAACCCGCTGGATGCACCGTTTCGGCCAAAGAAAGGCCAATGCTAAGCAGCCCAATGCGACACGGCAGGACGCTGCATTTGGTGTCAGCCGCAGCAAACAACGTCAAAGAACGTCTGCGGCCAGGTAGGTTTGTCGGCGCCGAAGATCCCCGCTCGACCGTGCCCACCATCCGTTTTGAACAGGAAGGCCAGCAGGTCGGATGCATTGAAGGGGCCAACCTTCGCAAGGCTGCCGTGGATGCAGGCGTCAATCCCTACGGCGGTCTGAACAACCTCAATAACTGTGGTGGCGTCGGCCAGTGCGGCACCTGCGTCGTCGAGGTGCTTGAGGGCATGCAAAACCTCTCCCCCCGTAGCGACGTCGAGCAGGTCTACCTGGCTGACCGTCCCGCTAACTACCGCCTGAGCTGCCGCACCAGCGTCAACGGTGATGTGACCGTTCGCACCCGCCCCCAAGGCGGCACCGGCAGCGGCTCCAACAGCCTCGTGGGCGCCATCAAGAGCCTGCTGGGCAAGTGAGCAGCAGCCGTCTTCGGCTCTTCAGTTATCCCAAGTGCGGCACTTGCCGCAAAGCCCTGCAATGGCTTGACCAGCAGGGCTTTTCTGTTAGGAAGGGGAATCTCGAGCTGATCGATATCACCCTCGATCCCCCGGGCCTGGATGACCTGCGCCTGGCCTTCAACAGCCTGGGGCGCAAGCGGCTGTTCAACACCAGTGGCCAGAGCTATCGCGCCCTTGGTGCCGCGGCCGTCGCTGCACTCAGCGATGACGAGGCCCTTGCTGCCTTGGCTGCTGACGGGAAGCTGATCAAGCGTCCCTTCGCAATCACTGAAGCCGGCACGGCCCTGGTGGGATTCAAGCCTGAGGAGTGGCAGGCGGCTCTGGGCTAAGCGGCACAGGCGCTGTCAGTTCATCGAGTTCCTCCATCAAGGCGCCGATGCCGGCGCGGTTGACCTGGGCCAAGTAGTTCAACTTCACCTGCTGGAGCAAGCCGCAGAGCAGCTCCTGACTGCGCTCCAGGGTGTCCCCGCGCTCCAGAGCCGCCGCCAACTCCTCCCAGAAGCGATCACCGAAGCGCTGCAGCAGTTCCGCCTGCCGGTCATCGCTCTGTGCCAAGCGATCCGCAGTTGTCCGGGAGAGCTCAACGACGGTCTCCACCATGCTGGCGGTGAGCTGACGGGCAAGGGCAGAGGGAACCACCGCCCCCCCCGGCACCTCCCGCAAACTTTGCTCGAGGGCATGGCTGAGCAGGGACTGCAGCTCTGGGGTCAGCCTGGGGGTGACCTGGCCGAGCACCATCGGTCCCCACAACTGCAGCAAACCCAGCAGGGGCTGCTCGAGCTGGGGGGGTAGCGCGCTGACACTCTGGTGGCTGCGCAGGCTCCGAATCATGCGCGGCCACTGGGGCGAGCGAATCAGCGATTGGGTGCCATCCACCAATTGCAGAGCCAAAACCTCAAAGAGCTCCAACGCCAAGAGCGAGACGACACCGCGACTAATCACGGCCCGCAGCGGCTCGACATTGATCAATCCCGTCTGACTCAAACGCTCCACCACCGGCGCCAGGCGCATCCAGCGCCAAAAGGGCAGCAACAGCGGCAGATCGATCCAACGCCGCAGCAGGGCATCCCGCCAACTCAGGCCTGGGAAGCGCCGCCGCAAACGCAGCATCCGCAGCAGGATGTCGAAGGCAAAGACGCTTTGAAAGAGCAGAAGGTCGTAGCGCCAGAAGTGATCGCTGGGGCGGCCGTTTTCATCAATCGAGCGCCAATAGCTCGTGGCCACCAGCGGCAGGATCTGCTGCTGCCAGAAGCGCCGTTCCTCCTCCCAGGAGTATTGCTTTAGCCAGCCATCCGAGAGCAGGCGCTGGGCGGACTGCTTGGCGGAGTCCAAGCCAGCACGCTGACGCAGGCGGTTCTTAATTTTCTCGAGGGTGCCGCTGTTGCCTGAGGCGGCAAAGGGGTTCTCGTTGATCATCGCCTCGGTCAGTGCCACCTGTTGACGGCGCAGCTGAAGCGAATTGCTCAATGGAGCGGGTTTGAGCAGGGCCGCATCCAGTTGATCGAACTGCTGCAGATAGCCCTGGGTCTCCCGATGGGGCTCAATGCCCTTCACCGGGTCGTAGAGCGGGGTGATGTTGGGCAGAACCGTCAGCGGAACCACCAGCGGCACCTGGGGAATCGGGGTCAGATTCCGTTGCAACCAGAAGGTGCGGAAGGGGACATAGGTGATGTCAAAGACCACCCAGACCAAATTGACCGTGGCCCAAAGGGCAATGGTCCGATCCCAGATCAACCAGCTGCGCGCCGCGCCGGTTCGCTGAACGGACAACCAACGCGGACGAACCATCGATCAAGCGAGGGGACGGACCTAATCTTCCCTAGCCGAACCCCCAGCTGGCAGCCCCGTCCTTGTCCTCGCACGATCCAACACAAGCCGCCAGCAGCAACAGCGGAGGTTCAGACCCCGAACGCAACCCTCAACAGCCCCCCCAGGAGAGTCCCTGGGTGTTCTGGAGGGGGGTGCTGATCACCCTCGGAGTGGCCCTGGGCGTGCGCCATTACGTCCTGGAGGCCCGCTACATCCCCTCGGGTTCGATGCTGCCTGGACTACAGCTGCAGGACCGGCTGCTGGTGGAGAAACTCTCCCTGCGCAGCCGCTCACCCAAACGAGGGGAGATCGTGGTCTTCCATGCACCCCACCACTTCGATCCCGTTCTGAGCGCTGATCGCAAGGTCGGACCCTTCAGTTGCGTCCTGGCCCAGCTGCCCATTCTGAACAGCATTCCAGGGGTCGCCGATCCGGCCTGTGATGCCTACATCAAACGCGTCGTCGCCGTCTCCGGTGATCGGGTCGTCGTCAACCCGCGAGGGCAGGTCAACATCAATGGCACCTGGCTCAAGGAGCCCTACGTGCAGAACTACTGCCCCGTCGATGCCCTGGGCATGGGGCAGTGCCGGACCCTGAATGCCGTTGTCCCTCCGGGCCATGTCCTGGTGCTGGGGGACAACCGGGCGAACAGCTGGGATGGTCGTTTCTGGCCGGGTGGCGCCTTCCTTCCTGAACAGGAAATCATCGGACGGGCCTTCTGGCGCTTCTGGCCCCTCCCCACATCCGGTGCGTTAACGAGCAGCGATCCGCTTAAGGACTCCGGCGCCAAAGCTGGGGGTTAAGCCCCGTCGCCAGCACCTGCCCCTTGAGGGTTGCCTTCGCCAGGGGCTGGTTGGCAGCCAGCGGAGCGTAGGAATCCTGCTGGGCCGACCAGACCTGCTGGGGATCAAAGAGCAACCAGCGATCCGTGCCGAGAGACAGCTGGGGAGGAGCGAGACCAAGCAGTGAGGCGGGGCCAAAACAGAGCACCTGCCAGAGCTCCTCGGCACTCCAGCCATCCGTCTGCACCAGCTCCTGCCAGAGGGCCGGCAGAACGAAGCGATGGCCGGCGACACCAGGGCGGCGCTGATCCACCGGAAGCAACTGCTCTTCAGGATCCAGCGCTTGATGGTGAACCGCCACGGCGCTGATCAGCCCCTGGCGCAGCCCATGCTTCAGCCGCTGGCGATCCAGGGCAGATCCCAGGGGCGGCTCCACACGCCACCCCTCCGCGATCGGATCCAAGCTGGCGGAGTCCACCAGCAGATGCCACCAACAGACCGTGGCGGGCGGGCGCTGGTCTGGGGCGACGGCCTCAAGCAGGTTCACCGCCTCGGCGGTGGAGAGATTCATCAGCTGCAGGCGTCGCGCGGGATAGCGCTCGGCCAACGCCAACAGGCTGCGCAGGGGCAGGCTTTCACTGGTGGAGGGATCCATGGGCCATCCCGCCCGCAGGGCCGCGACCCCCTCTCGGACAAACCCCTCTTGAGCCAGGCGGCGATCACGGGGCGAGAGGAGGACGGGAGCGTTGTCCATTTCCGCCAGGCTGAGGCCACGCTCAAGTAGCGGCAGAGAGGGGAGTTGGGCGCCATCCGCCAGCCCCAGGGCTCCACTGGCCAATTGATCGCCATGGGGGGCCAGCTCCTGGCCATCCCCCGCCAGGCTGAAGCTGCCCCAGCGCAGAAGCTCGAAGCCCCCTGAAGACACCGGACCCAGGGCCTGAAGCCGCTCAGGGGAGTCGCGCCACTGGCAGGAGTCCGGCAGAACAGCGACGGTGCCATAGCCCGCCGCAATCGCGGAACGCTCCAGGGAGACCCTGGTTTCAGCCACCCCGTTCTGGGGATCGTCCAGGCAGGAATGGGGATCGACCAGGGCAGGGGCCAACAGGAGCCCCGAGGCCTCGATCTCTGGGGTGCCTTGATCCAGGCAACCCTCACCCCAGGCGACGATCCGGCCCTGCTCCAGACGCACGTCGGTGCGGCGAATCGCCTGGCCTGGTCCCTCCAACAGCTGAACCTGGCGCAGCACCAGGGCTTGGGGGAGAGACATGGACATGGTCAACGCGGGGAACTGGGGCGATCAGAGCGCACCGGCAGCGGTTCGATCGATCACCCCCCCAAGATGCGCCGTTTGGTTCAAACACACCACCACTGGAGCCTGATCGGCTCCGTTGGGGTAGTCGATCACGGTGACGCCGCCGTTGCCCTGCTTGATGGCCCAGATGTCTGCCGGAGTCAGGCCCAGCAACGCGCAGAGGATGGTCTTGTTCACGGCATCGTGGGCCACCACCAGGGCGGTCTCCTCAGCGGACAAGCTCGCCGCAATGGTGTTCCAGCCCCGCAGGGAGCGATCCCAGACGTCGTGAATGGTCTCCCCGCCTGGCATCTGCACGGTTTCGGGGGCCCGTTTCCAGTCGGCCAGGAGCTCCGCCCAGCCCGCAGAGATCTCCTCCTCGAGGCGGCCCTCCCATTCACCGTGGCCGATTTCCACCAGATCAGAGACGCTGGTGAGGGGCACCCCGGCGTGGTGATTCAAGATCCCCTCCGCCGTCTGACGGGGGCGAGACATGGAACTGGAATAGGCCCGATCGAAGCTCACCTTGCGCAGGAACTCGCCGGCGGCGGCGGCTTGGGCTCGGCCGTTCTCGTTCAGGGGGATATCGATTTGACCCTGGAAGCGCCCTTGGCGGTTCCAGTCGGTTTCGCCATGGCGCACCAGCAGCATCCGGGGGCCGGGGCCTTTGCTGGGCAGGCTGCTTCCGCAAACCTCGGGCTGCAGGTGGGTCGTGCCGTTCAGCGATTCAATTTGAACTGCGACGGGCTTGGAGGCCGAACCGGCTGGCGCAGGACTGACGTTGAACACCGACAAGGAGGCGTTCTCTAGGCGAAGGCGACGGAAGCCGGAAGCCTCCAAGCCAAGGAGGGCCAGCACGAGGCAACGCAGGATCGCGTTGTGACCGACCACCAGAACGGTCTTGGGGCTTCCCCCCGGGTCATGGGCCGCCAGCAGACCATCGAGAAAGCGCTGGGCCTGCGCCATCAACTCTGGGATCGGGGCGTACTCGGATCCATCGGCGCGCCGTAGCTGGAGCTGCTCAGGGCTTCGTTTCCATGTGGCGTAGTCCTGTGGGAACTGCGTCTGGACCTCACTGCTCAGCAGGCCACTCCAAGGGGCCAGGTCCACCTCGAGCAGGTCATCGCTCAACTGCAGATCCACGCTGGATCCCTGCGCCGCCAGCAGGGCCTTGGCCGTGTCGTGGGCGCGCCGCAGCGGAGAGCTGTAAGCCGCATCAATCGTCAGACCCCGCAGGGCTTCACCGGTGGCCAGCGCCTGCTTGGCGCCCACATCGGTCAAGCTCGAGAGGTCATCTCGGCCCTGGATCCGGTGCTCGAGGTTGAAGCTGCTCAGGCCGTGGCGAACCAGCAGGATCCGGAGGGACACGGGCACTTCCTTAACGAAACGGCATCGTATTTGAGGGCTCTATGGCCCCTCACTGGGCCGCAGAATGCAGCCCAGTGAGATGCACGGGGCGGTGGGGTGAGCACGGAAAAGGAGTCCAACAGTCCACGCAGGTCAGACACACCCAACTGGAAATCGGCCCTGGCGTTGGTCAGCCTGGCCCTCAGCCTGTTGCTCTGGCTCAACGGACTCGTCAGCAGCCTGCAACGCCCCTCCGTTGGCGATGACCTCAGCAGACGCCAGCTGGAGCTGAGCGTGCTGGCCCAGGGGAACCTGAGCGAGCCCATCCGTCCGCTGCTGAGCTCGGGCGACCCCCTGCAGTCCCTCCAAGAGAGCCTCCAGAACGCGATCAACGACAGCGAGGAGGAGGGCCGCAATCCACCCCCAGGATTGCTGCTTGAGCAAGCCCTGCTGCTGCAACGCACAGGGGACCCGAGCCAGGCGCAGACCCTGCTGAAGCAACTCCGCCAAGAAGGGGGAGCCCAACAGGCGATCGCCACCGTGCTGCTGAACCCCGAACAGCACAGCCGCCAGGCGCGCGAGCAACTTCTTTCCGAGCTCAAGGGATCAACGCTTGTACGCCAGTGGAGCTGCGAAGCACTGCTGGGCGCTGAGGCCTGCCAGGGTGATCAGGTCGCCAGGCAGGCCAGCGTGCAGCTGCTGGCGGTCACCCTGGTGCCCGGCCTGGGACTGCTCGGCGGCATCGCCCTGCTGATTCGCGAGCTCTGGAGGCGCTGGCGCGGAAAGACTCCAGCGGCGCCCCCATGGCTCGGCCCAGCCCTCTCCGGCATTGACACGGTTCTGCTGGTGGCCGGCGGTTTTGTGGTCGTCGGTGAGCTCATCACTCCCCTGCTGGTGGCACCGCTGCTGACGCGGCTGCTGCAGGACTGGCCGATCGAGGCTGTGCTCAAACAGGGGATCAGTGTCGTGGTCCTCTACGGCGCCTTGATGACAGGGCCACTGCTGATCCTGAGGCTGCTGCTGAAGCCCCTCGGGCCAGGGCCCCAGGGGGGCTGGTTGCAATTCCGCTGGTCCCCCCTGCCGCTTTGCTTTGGCCAAGCCCTCAAAGGCTTCTTGATGGTGCTGCCCCTGGTGAGCCTGGTGGGCTGGCTTCAGGGACAACTCTTTGGCGATCCGGGCGGCAGCAATCCCCTCCTGGAATTGGTCCTCAACGGACACAACATCCCCGCTCTGGCTTGTTTTGGAGTCACCGCCATCGTCCTTGCCCCCCTGTTTGAGGAGACGATCTTTCGCGGTGCGCTGCTGCCCGTTGCCGCCCGCTACTGGGGATCGGGTTGGGGAATTGTGGTCAGCGCCGCTGTCTTCGCCGTGGCCCATTCCAGCCTCGGAGAATTTCCGCCGCTGATGGTGCTGGGGCTCGGCTTGGGCTGGCTGCGCTGGCGCAGTGGACGGCTCGGCAGTTGCGTGCTGATGCACGCCCTCTGGAACAGCCTGACCTTCGCCAATCTCGTTGTTCTGGGTTGGTGAAAACCCCCTTGCTGGAAGCGCTCTCGCGTGGTTGACTTGCGCAGCACGCGTTGATGTTTGTGGTTGCCGTTTCGCTCCAGAAGAGCAACAGAGCGCCGGGCAGCCGCTCCAGCCGTTCCCTCGAGCTGATTCAAGGAACGCTGCTTGCACGCAAGCTGGATCGCCAAGCGCCGTGGCTTGGCAATTTGCATCGCATTGCCGATGGAAGTCTCGTCGGCCTGGGAGTTGCCGTTGTCGGTCTCAGCGCCCTGACGCTCCATTGGCAGGGCCGCTGGACCAGCAGCTTCCAATCCCTTGAAGCGACCCAGCGGCTGGAGCACCGCCTGCAGGAATCAGCGGCGGTGCTCGAGCAGCATCACCTCTCGATGACCCGCAAGCCGGCCCTGCTGGAGCCCACCAGCAGTGAAAAGCTCGTGTACGTCGCTCCGCCGGCCGTCTCAGCAGGGCCTGACTTTGAAGCCCTCTTGGCCCAGGTCAATCCCGGTCAAATTCTTCCGGGCTACTGATGGCGCAGCAGGGGCTGCAGGGTCGCCGCGAGCCTGCACCACGGGAAGGACGTGGTCCAAGACGCAACCGCGTCGTGGATTTGCAGCCGGTGCCCCCGCGCCGTCTTTGGCTCGTCTACGGCCTTCTGGCGGCTGGACTCAGTGGTTTAGCGCTGCGGCTGGCCTGGGTTCAGGTGATCCAGGGCAACGAATTGTTGAACCGGGCCCGAGCGATTCAGACCCAAACGATCACGCCCCTTGGCCGCAGGCGGACGATCGTTGATCGCCAAGGTCGCCTAGTTGCTCTGGATGAAGAGCGCTTCACCCTCTGGGCCCACCCCCGCTACTTCTCCTTCCCTGGAGACGACATCGGAAGGCTGCGCAGCCCCCTGGATGTGGCGCGCAAACTCTCCCCCGTCCTGGCCAAGCCCATGGGCGAGTTGCTCAAGGCCATGGATGGCCGTAAGTCAGGGGTGAAGCTGGCCAGCGAGCTCGACCCAGAAACCGCACAACGGGTGCGCGAGCTGGGCATCAGCGGTGTCGACCTTGAGGCCTATCCCCAGCGCGTTTATCCCCAAGGGGGACTTTTCGCCAATGTCGTTGGCTTCCTCAACCTCGAGCGGGTCCCCCAGGCGGGTCTCGAGCAGAGCCGTGACCGCGACCTGCGTCGCCAAGAAGCCTCCAAAAGTCTCCGGCGTGGAGCCGATGGCACGCCCCTGCCCGATGGTCTGAAACCCGGGGTGCTCTACGGCGACGACCTCAAGCTGCAGCTCACCCTCGATGCCCGCCTGCAGCAAGTCGCCCAGATGGCACTGGCCAAACAGGTCAAGCAATGGAAGGCCAAGCGCGGGGCCGCGTTGGTCATGGATGTCCGCAACGGAGAGCTGCTGACCCTGGCCTCCACCCCGACCTACAACCCCAACCAGTTCTGGAAGTTCCAGCCGGGATTGTTCCGCGAGTGGTCCGTCCAAGATCTCTATGAACCGGGGTCAACCTTCAAGCCGATCAACCTGGCGATCGCCCTTCAGGAAAACGCCATTGACCCTTCAGGGAAGGTGAATGACTCCGGACAACTGACCGTTGGCGGCTGGCCGATCTTTAATCACGACCGCAAAGGCAATGGGTTGATCGACTTCCCAACGGTCCTGCAGGTCTCCAGCAACGTGGCGATGGTGGAGGCGATGCGGCGGGTTCAACCGGCACGCTTCTGGCATTGGCTCCACACCCTGGGAATCGACAACACCCCGGATACCGACCTACCCGGCGCCGTAGCCGGTCAGCTCAAATCCCTCGAGACCTTTAAAACCCAACCAATCGAGCCCGCAACGGCCGCCTTCGGTCAAGGCTTCAACCTGACGCCCCTGAAATTGATCCAGCTGCACGCGATGTTGGCGAACGGCGGCCGGCTGGTCAGTCCCCACATCACCCGCGGCCTGCGCTCCGGTGATGACCTGGCCAGCGCCCCGCCGGCCTCAGGGGTGCAACTGATCCGGCCCGCCATCGCCCAAACCGTCCTCAATTGGATGGAGACGGTGGTGGAGAAAGGCAGTGGCCGCGGCGTGCAAATCCCAGGCCACCGCATTGGCGGCAAAACAGGGACCGCGCAAAAGGCACGCAATGGTGTCTACGTGGCCGGAGCCAAGATCACGAGCTTCATCGCACATTTGCCGATCAACCAACCGCGCTATGTCGTGTTGGTCGTTGTCGATGAGCCGAAGGGCGAAAACGCCTACGGATCAACGGTGGCGGTTCCCGTGGCCAAGCAAATCATTGAGGCCTTATTGGTGATTGAGAAAATCCCGCCCAGCCGCACGGTTCCCACAACGGCCCGTCAGTAGATCGCACTGCGTGACCGCTTGATGACAACGGGAGTCAGGCCCCGATTGGCATCGCTAGCTTGAAAATACGTTTGGTGCCCGGCATGGCCAATCTCCTCGACCAACTGGCCGCGATGACTGTTGTTGTCGCCGATACCGGTGACATCGACGCGATTCAGCAGTTCACCCCCCGGGATGCCACCACCAACCCTTCATTGATCCTGGCGGCAGCCCAGATCCCGGCCTACCAAAACCTGATTGATACCTCCCTGCGGGAGTCCCGCGAGGTCTGCGGCCCCTCGGCACCGGCTGAAGAGGTGGTGCGCGAAGCCCTCGACGAGATCTGCGTCACCTTCGGTAAGGAAATTCTCAAGATCGTCCCCGGCCGGGTCTCCACCGAAGTGGATGCGCGCCTGAGCTTCAACACCGAAGCGACGATCACCAAAGCCCGCAAGCTGATTGGCCTCTATCGCCAAGCGGGCATCAGCCGTGATCGCGTTCTGATCAAGATTGCCTCCACCTGGGAAGGCATCAAGGCTGCGGAGGTGCTCGAGAAAGAGGGCATCCACTGCAACCTCACCCTCCTCTTCAGCTTCGCTCAGGCCGTGGCCGCCGCTGAGGCTGGTGTCACCTTGATCTCCCCCTTTGTCGGCCGCATCCTCGACTGGTTCAAAAAGAGCACTGGCCGCGAGAGCTATCCCGGCCACGAGGATCCGGGCGTGCTCTCGGTCACCAAGATCTTCAACTACTTCAAGACCTTCGGCTACAAAACCGAGGTCATGGGAGCGAGCTTCCGCAACATCGACGAAATCGTCGAATTGGCAGGCTGTGACCTACTCACCATCTCACCCAAACTCCTGGATCAACTGCGCAACACCCAGGGGGATCTGCAACGGAAACTGAACCCCTTTGATCCAGCGACGACGGAGCAACAGATCCACCTGGATGCCCAAGGCTTCAAGGCGATGATGGCCGAGGATCAGATGGCCACTGAAAAACTGGATGAGGGCATCCAGGGATTCACCAAAGCGATCGAGACCCTGGAAGCCCAGTTGGCCCACCGTTTGGGAGAACTGGAGGGAGCCGGTGCCTTCCAACATGCCGCCCAGGAAATCTTCCTGCTCAACGACCTCGATGGCGACGGCTGCATCACCCGCGAGGAATGGCTGGGGACCGATGCTGTGTTCGATGCCCTGGACACCGATCACGACGGACGTCTTTTGCCCAATGACATCCGTGGCGGTCTCGGTGCGGCCCTCGCCATTAAGAACTGACTTAGGCTCTGGCCGAGTTGGTTGGCCGTTGCATGAACGCCCTCGAAACCATGCGTGCCCTGGCCAGCCAGGGAGAGGTGATTCAGGCAACGGCAGGTGATGCGATCTTCTCCTCCGGGGAGACCGGAGACTGCATGTTTGGGGTTCTGGAAGGAACCGTTGAGCTCACCTGGAACGACGAGGTCGGCCATGAGGTCATTCAGGCCGGCGACGTCTTTGGGGCCGGTGCCCTGGTGACCGCGGAGCATCGCCGCTACGGCAATGCCAAAGCCGTCAGCGACTGCAAGCTGCTGAAGATGAACCGCGAGAAGTTCCTCTTCGCCGTTCAGGAGTCCCCGATGTTCGCCATCGAGCTGCTGGGCTCAATCGATCAACGCCTGAGGCAACTCAAGGACTGCACCAAGGTCGGCTGAGCGCTCAGCCCCGCTGGAACAGCAGACGTTTAATCACGCGTTGGGCGATATCGCCGTAACCCATCTCGCCCGAGAGAATTTGGGCGATCCGTTGTGGCGCTGTCGGTCGCTTGATCCCCAGCTGGTAACCCACTTTCGGGACCCGGTAGAACACCTGTGCAATGCGCCTGCCCCAGGCCATGGAGTCCCCCCAGTGCTGGCGCATCTGGGCGCTGTATTGAGAGAGGGCCTGCTGTTGCTCATCGGAAGCGGAGCTGCCCAGGTAGCGATCCACCGCGTCAGCGGCCCGCACGCCACTCATCAGTGCTGGGCGTAACCCCTCCGCCAAAAAGGGATCACAGAGGGAGGCCGCGTCACCGACCACCACGGCGCCAGAGACATGCAGTGGGTAGTGACCGTCCCAAACCCTGAGGGGAGAACGGCGCCGCAGGCCGGCATCCGGCGAGAGGCCCAAGGAGGGAAGCAATTCGGCTAACACCGCATCCGCATCCGCCGCTTCGCGGCCAATGAAGGTGCCCACTCCAATGCTGTAGCCCCCTTGCCTGGGGAAGGCCCAGCAGAAGCCATGGCGCACGAGACCGAATTCGAATCGGGCCGTGTACCCCTCCAACACCTCGGCATCAACCTCCGCCGCCAGGGCTTCTGCAAACCGCGGCTGACTGGGACCCAGGCCCAAGGGGGCCGCAAAACGAGAGTTGGAGCCATCGGCAATCACCACGGCTCGTGCGTGGTAGCCATGGCCACCGGCTTCCAACATCCATTGATCGCCATCCCGCTGGATTGACGACACTTCGGAGCCATCCAGCAGTTCCGCACCCTCCGCAACGGCCCGCTCAACCAGATAGTGGTCCAGCTTGGAGCGCTGCACGATCCAAAACGGAGAGTCGCCAGGAAGGACCGCCACCACCGGATCCTCCAGGCACCAGGTGAATTTCACCTGGGTGATCACCCGATCAACGGCCGGCTGCAGATCAAAGGGAAACCAACGCTGCACGGAGGCCGCCATGCCACCGCCACAGGGTTTGGGCCTGGGAAGGGACTGCGCCTCAAGCAGCAGAACACGACGTCCCCTCGCAGCCAGGTGGAAGGCCGCTGCGCCGCCGGCAGCACCGGCGCCGACAACGGCGACATCAAAACAGTGCGGTTCGCTCACACCTTGAGGATGTCTGCTTCCTTCTCCGCCAGCAATTTCTCGATCTCCGCAATGAACTTGTCGGTGAGCTTTTGGACCTTGTCCTGCTCATCGCGGCTTTGATCCTCGGAGAACTCGCCCTCCTTCTCCTGCTTTTTCACCTTGTCGATCGCATCGCGGCGAACGTTGCGCAGGGCCACCTTGCCCTCCTCCGCATACTTCGCCGCCAACTTGCAGAGCTCCTTGCGGCGGTCCTCCGTCAGGGGCGGGATGTTGATACGGATCAACTTGCCGTCGTTGTTGCAAGTCAGACCCAGGTCACTCATCGAGATGGCCTTCTCGATCAGCCCCAAGGAGCTGCCATCGAAGGGCTGCAGTTGGATCGTCGAGGAGTCCGGGGTGCTGATGGTCGCCAGGGACTTCAGCGGCGTATCCGCGCCGTAGTACTCCACCTGGATCTTGTCGAGCAGCGACGCATTCGCCCGGCCGGTGCGAATCGTATTGAAGGTGCGCTGGGTGGAGTCCACCGACTTGCGCATGCTGGCTTCGAGATCCATGGCGAGAAAAAGGGCGTCGCTGAAGAAAGAAAGGGGCCGACCCGTCAGGCCGAAGGAAGGATGCTGGTGCCGATGGGCTCACCGCGCACAGCCCGGCCAATGTTGCCGGAACCGAACAGATCAAACACCACGATTGGGATGGCGTTGTCCTTGCAGAGGGCGATGGCCGTGCTGTCCATGACCTCTAGCTCTTTGCTGAGGACATCCATGAACGAGAGGCTCTCGTAACGCACCGCATCAGCATGCTTGTTGGGGTCCTTGTCGTAGACCCCGTCGACCTTGGTCGCCTTGAACACCACGTCGGCTCCGATCTCAGCGGCCCGCAACGCTGCGGTGGTGTCCGTGGTGAAGAAGGGATTACCCGTACCGGCGGCAAAGATCACCACGCGCCCCTTCTCCATGTGGCGGATGGCCTTGCGACGGATGTAAGGCTCCGCAACCTCCTGCATCGAGATGGCGCTCTGGACGCGGGTGGGAATGCCGGCCCGCTCCAATCCGTCCTGGAGCGTGATGGCATTCATCACCGTCGCCAACATGCCGACGTAGTCAGCGGTGGCCCGGTCCATGCCGGCGGCGGACCCCTTAAGACCGCGGAAGATGTTGCCGCCGCCCACCACGATCGCCAGTTGGCTGCCGTCGGCGACCACAGCGGCGACATCCTTAGCGATGGCATCCACCACCGCAGGATCGATGCCGTAGCCCTGCTCGCCCATCAGGGCTTCGCCGCTGAGCTTCAGCAACACGCGCTGATAGGCCATCCCTTCGTGCTGCAGCTTCGTTGGCCGAACAGTAGCAAGCGTGAGATCCCTTGCCGACGCTGGCCAGGAGCGCTTCGATGCCAGCAGATGGGAGTGCTGGATGGACAGGAATCAGGACCAACCCATTCCACCGGTCGGCTCCAGCCGCAGCGGCCTCATGGCCCGGCTCACCCTCTCGGCCGTGGAACAACTCACCGAAGACCCCCGCGCCTGGGCTGAACCGGTCGTGCATCGGGCGCTGTTGATCAGCGGGCTCTCGGTGCTGATGAGCGCCCTGGCCACGGTGCAAACCCAGACCAGTCCTTAGAACTCAATGCCCGCCTGGGCTTTTACCCCCTGTTCCCGGAAGGGATGGCGCACAAGCTTCATCTCCGTCACCAGATCAGCACGCTCCACTAACGCCGCCGGAGCGCCCCGGCCGGTGAGCGCCACATGGGTCAAGGGCGGCCGCAGCTTCAATCCCTCCAACAGATCCTCCAGATCGAGGTAGCCCAACTTGAGGGCCACATTCACCTCATCGAGGACCACCAACTTGCGCTGGGGATCAGCGAGGTACTCGCAGGAGCGCTTCCAGGCCTGCTGCACCAAGGCACGGTCACGCTCGCGGTCCTGGGTTTCCCAGGTAAAGCCCTCCCCAAGGGCATGCCAGTGCAGCGCTTCACCAAACAGCTCCAGCGCCTTGGCCTCGCCGGGTTGCCAGCCCCCCTTAATGAACTGCACAACGGCCACCTGCTCCCCGTGGCCCAAGGTCCGCAGCACCAACCCCAGGGCTGCCGTTGTCTTGCCCTTGCCATCACCGGTGAAGACCAGCACCAGTCCCTTCTCCAGGGAGCGCTCCCCAACCCGCTGCTGCTGCACTTCCTTGCGGCGAGCCATGCGCCGCTGGTAGGCATCGGCCGTGACCTCAGGGGCCAGGTCTCCGCCCATCCCCAACTCCGATGCTGTCTGGTCCAGGGCGTTGGGATCGGCCACAGCTTGAGGTCAGGGGTGCCTCCAATCTGGCGCGGTTAAGCCGCGCTCGCCTGGTGCCGGGCCAGGGCCGTATCCACAGCCTGCTGCTGATCCCGGCGGGTGATCCAGTGGTGATAAGTCCTGGTGTGGATCGCCACGGAGTGGCCCATCATCCGAGCCGCCACCGTGTCCGGCAGACCGATGTGGATCGTGCGAACCGCCCAGGCATGGCGCAGGTCATAGGGGGTGAGGGGCAGGTCGTAGCGACGGAACTGCTCGGCAACACGGCGGCCGACCTGCTGCAGGGTGGTGCGGCGGAGATCGGTACAGACCGCCGGCAGAAGCTGACGCTGAGCCCCTAGTTGCTCCAAGCCGAAGCGCTCCACCCACTGCGGTTGAAAGGGCCAAACCTGGTGCTCTCCGGTCTTGCTCGTGGGCAACACACGGATCACCCGATCGCCCCCGGGTGCCAAGGCAGAGAGGTCGGTGAAGAAGACCTCATGGTTGCGTAGGCCATAGGTCGCCATCAGGCCGTAGGCCAAGCGCCATCCGGGGTTAGGAATGCGCTCAAGCCACTCCAGGATCTGAAGGTCGCTTGGGAGCTGGCGAAATTGGGCGGCATGCAGGCCATAGCCCCCCGCCCGCTCACCCCAGTCAGGGGGCAACGCCAACCCTTCTGCGCGAGCCAGGGCCGCGAGGGTGGTGCCGCACTGCTGTCGCCCCCGCGAGGCCAAGGGATAACTCTCCAGAACGGCCTCCAGAAGCGGCAGGCCCCAGGCCATCCCCTGGTCCCCAGCCAAGCGCTCAAGGCGGCGGACATAGGGCAGATAGGCGCTGCTCCAGGTCGTCCGGGCTCCGGAGGGATTGCGGCGGCGGCGCGGATCTTGGAAAAACCCCTGCTCAAAGCGCTGTAGCCGCGCCGCAAGCGAAGAGGCCGTCGCTGGGGGCAATGGCCCCTTGGGAGCGTCCTTGGTTTGAAGCCAGTCGTCCCAGCAGAAGCGCTGCTGCTGAAGCTGCTGCAGGACCAGCTTCAGTTGGTGGCGGGCCTGCTCGAGGCCGGCTGGGTCAGCGTCAAGGCCAAGGCTGATCCGTTGCACCCGCTGAGCCGACCCACCGCTGCGGCAGGGCAAGGGTCCCCTCAGGCCGAGCCGGGAACCCCGGCGCTCCAGCCGCAGCGAAACACCGCTGGCGGCCAGCAGCGCGTTGTGTTCCCTAAGGGCCAGATCGAGGCGTTCGAGGCTGATCTTGAGACCAAAGCGAGCCGGCCGACCTTATCGAGCCTGAACGGGAGCGACCAGCCCCCAGCCGGCAGCGTTACGCTCGCCGCTGTTGTTGTCCGATGAAGCGGGGCATGGCCAAGGTCGGCGTGGTGTTGCTGAACCTGGGCGGCCCTGAGCGCATTCAGGACGTCGGTCCCTTCCTCTACAACCTCTTCGCGGACCCGGAAATCATCCGGCTACCGAATCCGGCGCTGCAAAAACCCCTGGCCTGGTTGATCAGCAGCCTGCGCGCCGGCAAGTCCCAAGCCGCCTATCGCTCCATCGGTGGGGGATCCCCCCTCCGGCGCATCACCGAGCAGCAGGCCCGCGAGCTGCAAAGCACCCTGCGCCAACGCGGCATCGAGGCCACCAGCTACGTGGCGATGCGCTACTGGCACCCCTTTACCGAGTCGGCCGTGGCCGACATCAAGGCCGATGGGATCGATGAGGTGGTGGTCCTGCCCCTCTATCCCCACTTCTCGATCAGCACCAGCGGCTCCAGCTTCCGGGAACTGCAGCGCCTGCGCCAGGGCGATCCCGCCTTCTCCAAGCTGCCGATCCGCTGCATCCGCAGCTACTACAACGACCCTGGTTACATCGGCGCGATGGCCGAGTTGATCGGCAAGGAAATCCAGGCCTGCCCAGACCCGGCCACGGCCCACGTCTTCTTCTCCGCCCACGGCGTCCCCAAGAGCTACGTCGAGGAAGCCGGTGACCCCTATCAAAAGGAGATCGAGGGCTGCGCCCAGCTGATCATGGACAAGCTGGCCGCCGATCTCGGCCACGCCAACCCCTTCACGCTTGCCTACCAGAGCCGCGTCGGTCCGGTGGAGTGGCTCAAGCCCTACACCGATGACGCCCTCAATGAACTCGGGGAGTCCGGGGTGAAGGATCTGGTGGTCGTCCCCATCAGCTTCGTCAGCGAGCACATCGAAACGCTCGAAGAGATCGATATCGAGTACCGGGAAATTGCCACCGAAGCCGGCATCACGAATTTCCGCCGCGTTCCGGCCCTCGACACCACCCCATCTTTTATTCAGGGCCTGGCCAACCTGGTCCAGCACGCCTTGGAAGGTCCGGAGGTCAACCTGGATCAAGCCGCGGCCCTGCCAACCCAGGTCAAGCTCTATCCCCAGGACAAGTGGGCCTGGGGCTGGAACAACAGCTCGGAGGTCTGGAACGGACGCTTGGCAATGCTCGGCTTCTCCGCTTTCCTGCTGGAGTTGCTGAGCGGTCGTGGCCCGCTGCATTCCATCGGCCTGCTCTGAGGCCCTTCTCGGAGCCTCCCTGCTGCTGGGGCCCGCCCTGGCCAACCCCTGGCAACAGGCCCGTTTTCCTGTTCCGCAGTTCAGCGGCTACACCAGCCATTACGGGCTCAGGAGCGGCGCATCCGGCGGCTCCAGCCTCCACCGGGGCCTGGACATCGCCGCTCCCCTGGGCTCCCCGGTACTCAGCTGGTGGGCCGGGCGGGTGGAGCGGCTGATCAACGACGGCAGCTGCGGCATCGGCGTGGCGATCCGCTCCGGCCCCTACGAGCACCTCTACTGCCACCTTCAGGGAACGATCGAACAGGACACCCTGCGCAGCGGAGGCGCGAGCCTGCGCCATGGCTCCTGGCTACGGACGGGGGAACCCCTGGGCGCCATCGGGATGAGCGGCCGCAGCAGCGGACCTCACCTGCATTGGGGCGTCAAGCTGAACGAGCGTTGGGTGGACCCGGTGCTGCTGCTGCGAGCAATGGCTGACGCCAGGCGCGTGGAAACGCCCATTTCTCAGGCCAGACCTTAGGGTGATTGGATCCGAAAACGCTGTCCGCCGCCGCCGTGACCGTGACGTCCGTTTCACAAGCGGCCACCGCCGCTGATCACTCCACCCCGACTCGGGTGAGTGGCGGTTACGCCCTCATGGATGCCCTCCGTCGCCATGGCGTGGAGACCATCTTTGGCTATCCCGGCGGCGCGATCCTTCCCATCTACGACGAGCTGCACAAGGCCGAGTCCAGGGGCTGGCTGAAGCACGTGCTCGTGCGCCACGAACAGGGCGGCACCCACGCAGCCGACGCCTACGCCCGCGCGACTGGCAAGGTCGGGGTCTGTTTTGGCACCTCCGGTCCAGGGGCCACCAACCTGGTGACGGGCATCGCCACCGCCCACATGGACTCCGTGCCCATGGTGGTCATCACCGGCCAAGTCCCCCGGGCGGCCATCGGGACGGACGCCTTCCAGGAGACGGACATCTTTGGCATCACCCTGCCGATCGTGAAGCACTCCTGGGTGGTGCGCGATCCCCGGGACATTGCCCGCATCGTCTCGGAGGCCTTCTTGATTGCCTCCAGCGGCCGACCCGGTCCCGTTCTGATCGACGTGCCCAAGGACGTCGGAGTCGAAGAGTTCGACTACATCCCCGTTGAACCCGGCGCGGCCGTCCCCCCTGGTTTCAAACTCCCCCCCGCGCCAGGCCCCAGCGCCATCTCCGCTGCACTGGAGCTCATCCGCAATGCCCGCCGTCCCCTCCTCTATGTCGGTGGTGGGGCGATCAGCAGCGGCGCCCACGCCGAAATCCATGCCCTGGCGGAGCGCTTCCGGCTTCCGGTGACCACCACCTTGATGGGGAAGGGTGCCTTTGATGAGCTCCACCCCCTCTCGGTGGGGATGCTCGGCATGCACGGGACCGCCTACGCCAACTTCGCGGTGACCGATTGCGACCTGCTGATCGCCGCCGGCGCCCGTTTTGACGACCGCGTCACCGGCCGCCTCGATGGCTTCGCCCCCCGGGCCCAGGTCATCCACATCGATATTGATGCGGCAGAGATGGGCAAAACCCGTCTGCCGGATGTCGCCGTCGTCGCCGACGTCAAGCAAGCGGTCGAGGCCCTGCTGGCCGCCTCGAGCCAGGAGGACTCCCGCGGCCGCACCGAAGCCTGGCTCGAGCGCATCGCCCAGTGGAAACAGCACTACCCCTTGGTGGTTCCGGCACCCGAGGGAGACATCGCGCCCCAAGAGGTGGTGTCGATGCTGCAGGAGCTCTCCCCCAAAGCCTTCTTCACCACTGACGTGGGGCAGCACCAGATGTGGGCTGCGCAGTTCCTGCACACCCTCCCCCGCCGTTGGATCAGCTCCGCGGGCCTCGGGACCATGGGTTTCGGCATGCCGGCGGCCATGGGCGTTCAGTGCGCCTTCCCCGAAGAACCGGTGATCTGCGTGGCCGGCGACGCGAGCATCCTGATGAACATCCAGGAGCTGGGCACCCTCAGCCAGTACCACCTCCCCGTGAAGGTGGTGGTGCTCAACAACGGCTGGCAGGGAATGGTGCGCCAGTGGCAGGAGAGCTTCTACGGCGAGCGCTACAGCGCCTCAGAGATGACCGGCGGCATGCCGAACTTCCCCGCGGTGGCGGAAGCCTTCGGCGTCAAAGGTGTTCAGATCCAGGGACGGGAGGAACTGCGCTCCAAACTTGCCGAAGCCCTGGCCCACCCCGGTCCGGCCTTCATTGAGGTGAAGGTGCGCCGCAACGAGAACTGCTATCCGATGGTGCCCCCCGGTGCCAGCAACGCCCAGATGGTGGGCCTCCCCTCCCATCCGGAACTAGCGATCGACACCAATCGTGAGTGCCACAGCTGCCACCACAGCACCTCCAGCTCCAGCCTGTACTGCCCCAACTGCGGCGCCAAGCTGTGAGGCTGGGGTTGATCCGCCGCTGGCTCTGTGCTGCAGCGGCTGCATGCCTGCTGCTCTGGCCGGGACAGGTCTTGGCGGCCGAGGTGCTGCAGGTGCGGAGCGGCACTCTGCTGCAGATCGGTGACCGGAACCGCACCTACAGCGTGCAACTGGCCTGCGTCGTGGTGGACCCAGACGATGACGCTGCCGCAGTCGACTGGATTCGTAAGCAACTGCCCCGGCGCAGCAAGGTGAACCTGCGTCCGACCGGCAGTGCCGATGGGGTCCTCATCGCCCGCATCAATCACCTCGATGGGCAAGCCAACCACGACCTGGGCGCGGAGCTGATTGCATCGGGCCTAGCGTCCTCCTCAGGATCCTGCTAACGGCCGTTGAGCATCAATCGGGCAGCCAAGGGCATCGTGCTGGTGCCCACACTCCTGTTGGGAAGTGCCTTCATCGCCACCGCGGTCTGGGGACCAGCGGCAGCCGCTGACAACAAGTCCCTCGCCCTGGGGGTCGGAGGAGTCTTGATCGCAGCGGGTTTGCTGGCCCAGCTGATGCCGGAGCCAGCTCCCGAGGCCAGGTCCGAAGACGAACCCTGAGCGTTACTTCGCCGGCTTGGCCTGAGGGGTGGATTGGGCTTTGGTGCGGCCCTCTTCCACCAGGCGGAAGTACTCCTTGGTCGGGAAGATCACAAAGCTGTCCTCCTTGGCTTTGCTGATCTGAGAGAGCACCGCGGTGAGGTCGGCAACCCTGGGCTTCAGCTTGCTGCGCTCAGCCTCAGGCACGTTGGAAAGGGCCTTCTGCAACTCGTCGTAGCTCAGGAAGAACACACCGCGAGGACCATCGGGGGTGTTGAGGGTCAGGAAGGGCTGGGTGAAGAACACCGCCACATTCAGGCCCTTCTTGATCTCCTCGTCACTCAGCCCTTCTTTCTTGAGCAGGGTATAGGCCTGCTTGATATCGGCGTCGTTCATCACCACCGGGGCCACCAGTGGCTTGCTCTTGTCCTTCAGCTGCTTATTGAGCTCCACCACCTTCTCGTTCATCACATTCAGTGGAACAGGGGTGACGGTGGCCTTGAGGCTCGGGTTCGACTTCAGCAGCGCCTTGAGCTCGGTATTCGCCCGATCACTCTCGAGATAGAGGGGCAGGACCAACGCCTCGTCCCGGGGGATCGGCAGGGGAATGCCATTGGCATCGGTGATCACGAAGACCGGAATCACCTGAAGTTTCTTGATCGCCTCGGCTTCAGGGATCGCCAAGGCGGGAGCCGCAGCCATGGCGCCCAGGACGGCGACGGGGGCCAGCAACGAGGCCGCTTGACGGCCCATCGGCTTCAACCAAGCGGGAAAGCGCGAGAGCATGCGACCGATCAAGAAAAGTCAACCCTAGTCAGAACCCAGGAAAGCCCCCCAGGGCGTAGGGCTCTCCTGGGACTGGATCAATCAGCCGGGCGGCTGAGGCCACAGCCTGCTGGGCCTCCTCCAAGTTCCCCTTTTGCCAGAGCCAGCGGTTCAGCCAGCCGCTGAAGGCCACATCCCCGCCGGTCGTGCTCGCCAGCACCGTGCGAGGCGAGAAGCGCTCCAACAGCTCAGGCAAAACGGTCTGGCCGCGGACAAAGGCGCCAGCAACGGGCAAGCCCAAGTCGACCACGGGCGTGATCACCGCATCAAGTGCTTCCGGGGCGAGGTCAGCGGGCAGGTAGCCATGGGGCTCGAGGTAAAGGCTCCCCTGGGGATGGCGCAGCAGGTAGCCGTTCTCAACCTGGGGCACCGGTGCGCCAGCTGTGGCTTCAATCCGAAGCTTGCCAAAGGCCGTGGTTTCACCGGGGCGCAGGCCCGTGACCTGCTCAAAGCCCATCTGCTGCACCTTCTTGGCCGCCGTCAGGGAGCCCACCACGGGCAGGGAACGGGGCAGCAGCGCCAGGGTCTCGGGATGGGCGTGGTCATCCAGTCCCTGGGTGAGCAGCAGCAAATCGAGATCGGCAGGAAGCGCAAAGGAGCGGGACAACTGCCCCTGGAAAAACCAGGGCCCGGGGGGAAAGACCAACGGACCGCGGAACCAGGGGTCCACCAGCACCCGCAGTCCCGACCAGTCCAGTAACCAGCCGTTTGCCCCGTAATAGGTCGCTTCCACCGCTTCAACGCAACTGGCGGCGAGGCTAGGCAGCGCGGTGCTGGAATACAGGAACGAGGCTCAGGACAAGTGGTGCTGCGACTGAGCGAGTTGAAGCTGCCGCTGGATCACGAGGAAGCGGACCTCGCTCCAGCCATCTGCAAACGCCTCAAGATCGATCCAGCAGCCCTGGTCGCGCATCGGGTCATCAAAGAGAGCATCGACGCCAGGCGGAAATCCGCCATCCAGATCGCCTACAGCCTGGAGCTGGAACTGCCGCCGCAGCTCGAGCAGCAACTGCTGAAACGCTTCAAGCGCGATCCCCACCTGCAACCCGCAAGCGACACCCACTACCAACCCATGGCACAGGCCAGCCCCGGAGATCCCCTGCCTCAGCGGCCGGTGGTTGTGGGCGCCGGACCCTGCGGCTACTTCTGTGCCCTGATCCTGGCGGAGATGGGGCTGAGACCCCTGCTGCTCGAGCGGGGCAAACCCGTGAAGGAGCGCACGGCGGACACCTTTGGCTTCTGGAAAGGCACTGCGCCGTTCAACCCCGAATCCAACGCGCAATTTGGGGAAGGGGGTGCGGGCACCTTCTCCGATGGGAAGCTCTACAGCCAGGTGCGGGACCCGAAACACCTCGGGCGCAAGGTCCTGGAGGAACTGGTCGCAGCGGGGGCTAATCCAGAGATCCTGGTCAAGCACCACCCCCACATCGGCACCTTCAAGTTGGCCACGGTGGTTCGGGGTCTCCGGAGCAAGATCACGGCCCTCGGCGGAGAGATTCGCTTCGAAAGCCGTGTCAGCCAGCTCTGCGTTGAGCAGAGCGATGGGGAGCGGCGCCTCAGCGGCGTTGCCCTAGCCAGCGGAGAGATCATCCCGGCGCAGCAGGTGGTCCTCGCGGTCGGCCACAGCGCGCGCGACACCTTCGCGATGCTTCAGGAGCAGGGCGTGACGCTGGAGCGCAAACCCTTCTCGGTGGGCTTTCGCATCGAGCACCCGCAACCCCTGATCGATGCCGCCCGTTGGGGAAACTGCGCCGGCCATCCCCGCCTGGGGGCTGCGGAGTACAAGCTCGTCAAACACGTCAGCAACGGGCGCTGCGTCTACAGCTTCTGCATGTGCCCCGGTGGCCTGGTGGTGGGGGCTACCTCGGAGGTGGGACGGGTCGTCACCAACGGGATGAGTCAGCACTCGCGCAATGAGCGCAACGCCAACAGCGGCATCGTCGTGAACATTGAGACAGGCGACGTCGAAAGCTATGGCGCCTACCCCGGCGACCCCCTTGCGGGGATTGCCTTCCAGCGGCACTGGGAGGCCAAAGCCTTTGAACTCGGTGGCAAGAGCTATGCGGCTCCCGGTCAGCGGCTCAAGGACTTCCTGGCCGGCGGCAGCCAGGCACCCGCTGATCTGGGGACGGTCAAGCCCTCCTACAGCCCCGGTGTGGTCCCGGCAGACCTGGGGCAGGCCTTACCAGCCTTTGTGATCGAAGCCCTGCGGGAGGCCCTGCCGCAGTTCGAGCAGTCCATCCCGGGCTACGCCATGGACGATGCGCTGCTGACTGGCGTTGAGACCCGCACCTCATCCCCCGTGCGCATTCCCAGAACAAGAGCCCTGGAGAGCGTCAACACCCCAGGGCTTTATCCAGCGGGAGAGGGGGCCGGCTTCGCCGGCGGAATCCTCTCCGCTGCGATGGATGGCATCCGCGTCGCGGAAGCCGTTGGCCTCACTCTTCTTCGTCAGGAGCGCCCAGGGGCACCAGACGGATCTGCTTGCGACCCAGCTTGATTTCGAACTCATCGCCGGGCTTGAGGTCCAACAGAGCGGTGTAGGCCTTGCCCACCATCAGGTTGCCGTTGAACTGAACCTTGGTGGTGAAGCTCAGCTTGCGGCCGCCTTTACCAACCTTGGCGCTCGAGCCGCCAAAATCAACGCCCTTGGCATTCAGCAGCGCCTCGTAGAACGCCGTGAAATTCAGTCGCTCGCTGCCGTCTTTCTTGTTGGAGACATATCCGCATGCCCGAACAACATCGGATTTGCTCACGTCGCCCATTTCTTTGACCTTGGCGAGCAGATCAGCTCCGGTGAGCATGAGATTGATAGTTATGCAACTTCTGCATCATTACACCCGACGGTCAATTCAGCAAGGCTGAATTTTTTCAAAGAGCCGGGATTTCCCAGGAGTTTTTTTTCAATCAATGCCCCCCACGCTGGTCTGGTATCGCCGCGATTTGCGCACGCAGGATCACAAACCACTGGCGAAGGCTTGCTCAAGAGGACCCGTGATTCCAGTGTTTGTGCTGGATGACGCGCTGTTGTTTCATCCTGAGACTGCCGTCGCTCGTGTTGAGTTTTTACTGCACTCATTGCAGGCCCTCGATGCCCGATTGCGGTGGCTTGGGGGGCGATTACTTGTGCAGCGCGGCCAACCCGAAGTGGTCCTCGCCCGTCTCGCCAAGGACAGCGGCGCGCGCCATGTCCTCGCCCATACCGACAGTGAGCGCCTGGTCGGCCGGGTCCGTGATGCCCGCGTCAACCGCCACCTGAAGGAGCAAGGCATCGAGCTGGACTGGATCGAACCAGCCGGTGCCAGCGGCGAGCTTCAGGCCTACAGCGATTGGAACCGCCAATGGCATGGCGCCATGGCCGAGCCACTCGTACCGGAACCGCAGCGGGTCGTAGTACCTGAGCAGTGCCCGGATGCACCGGTCCCCAGCCTCAAGGACCTGGGGCTAATCGGCGATGGTAAGCCGATTCCAACAGCAGGGACTGATGCCGCCCTGGGGCGGTTGGAGCGGTTTCTCGAGGGATCCGATTCACGCACCTACTACTGGGAGCTGAGCTACCCCTCCGCCAAGGTCACCTCAGGCCTTAGCCCCTACCTGAAGTTCGGCGTCGTCAGCCCCAGGCAGTGCTTGCAACGGCTCACCGCAGCCGGCCTACGGGCAAAGGAAAACGCCGATCGCAGCCGCCTGCGCAGCATCCAACAACTGTTCAGCCGCCTGCGCTGGGGCTGCTCCATTCACCAGCGCTTCCGCTACCTGCCCCAGCTGGAGCTGCGCTCCCTCTGGAGCGCCTTCGACCAAGAAAGCGCGCTCTCCGCCCAACAGATTGAGCTCTACGAAGCCTGGAAAGAGGGCCGCACGGGTTTCCCGATCGTCGATGCCGCGGCCCACTGCCTGCGGGGGGGCGGTGGCTGGCTGGAGCTGAACTTCCGCAGCCGAGCGATCTACGCCAGCTTTCTCAGCAACCTCTGCGGAATTGACTGGCGCTACGGCGCCCTGCATTTCATGCGGCACCTGATCGATGGGGACTGCCCGATCGATCACTACCAATGGGCCATGCAGGCCGGGGCGACCTATCGGAGACGCAAAGCCTGGACGCGGATCTACCACCCCGGCCAGGTGGCCGTGAACCGCTGCGACCCCCATGGCCTCTTCATCCGGCGCTGGTTGCCGCAACTCGAGCGCCTCACCAATGACCAGCTCGGAGAGCCCCCCGCCTTCGCGGACTACCCCGCCCCAGTGCTCAACTACGAGGAAGCGCGCCAGGCGCGGATGGAGGCGTTGAGCAACACACGCCACGGCATCGGAGACATTCCCTCCGCCTTGGCGCGGTTGCCCGCTGACCTGACGCCCTTTGGCAGTGATCAAATCGCCGGCAGCCAGGTGCTCTGGGCGCAACCCCGGGCACCGGAGCTCTTCCCCGCGGCGGTGGACCTCGATCGACTGGACCAGGAGGGATGGATGGCCCTGCTCAGCTGGTTCAGCCTCAGGCGCTCGGCCGAAACCGGTGAAGCCGGAGAGAGCCCCCCGAAGAGACGCAAACCCAAGCGCAGCCAAACCGACAACGGCCAGCTCAGCCTGGAGTTCAACTAGGCAACTGTTGGGAGACGATGCCGCTCCACTGCACCGCCTTGACCTGGTCGCGGCGCCAGGAGTGAAACAGCAGCGGCTCTGATGCCGTGCACAGGGGGCAGACACTGATCTGCTCTGGGGGAACACCAAAGCGCTCGAGCAGCAAACGGGTGGCGAGCCGCAGATCGAGGCGCTGCCGCAGCGGCTCTGGATCGGCGAGCAGAGCACCGCACTCCTCCATCGCCGCCAGGGCCCCCTCGAACGTGAGGGACGCATCCACCTGCAGCAACTGCTCAGCGATCGCTTCCGGCACGGACGGTTCCACCTGGTACTGGGGGCCGCTGATGGCTGGACCCAACGCAATCAGCAGGTCACGGCGGCGGCAGCCGCGCTGCTCCAGCTGCAGGATCGCCTCTTGAACGATGCTCCCGGCGACACCACGCCAGCCGGCATGGCAGGCCGCCACCTGTCCGGATTCCGGATCCGCGAGCAGCACTGGAGTGCAATCCGCGCCGCAGACCCAGAGACTCTGACCACCGGCATCGCACACCAAGCCATCGGCCTGGGGCCAGGGCTCCGCGACGGCCTCACTCGCCGGGAGCACCAACGCGCTGTGGACCTGCTGGGGACGGTGGACGCTGATGCCCGCGCTGACATAACCGGCCAACACATCAGGGCCTCGGCCCTGCCACTGGCGGGTGAAGAAGCCATGTTCAAAGGCCTCCAGCAGATTCGACTGGAGGTAATAGCCCCCGTAGCAACCGATCCAGGTCCAGCCCTCTAGGGCGTTAAACCCTGCATCTGGGCGGTCAAAGGGGGCCTCAACGGCCTCAGCCATACAACCGTCTAGGCATCGGGGAGGTCCCTCAGGATCCAGAAGCCATCAAAACCGGGTTGATCCGGGCTGGATTGAATCGCCAGGAATTGCACACCACCGGCTTGACCGCGGGCGGCCAGGAATGCCGCGGCCGCAGCCTCAGCTTCGTCTGACTCCAACTGTCCCAGCAACCATCGGTCTTCTTGGCCCGCCTCCAGCACCAGTTGCTGACCGCAGACCTCGAGGCGCACCGGCTCCAATCCCGACACCCAGCCAGCGATCGCCAAGGAGCGGCTCGCGCTGAACAGGCGCAGACCGCTCACCATCAGCTCGTCATCGAGCGACTCCGGCAAGGGAACCAGACCAGCAAAGCTGGTGTCCCAGGTCATCGCCTCCCGCAGGGCACCGATTGGCAGGGAGGCCCAAGACCAGCTGTCGCCGCGGGCCGCCTCAGGCAGCGGAACTGCCACGGGCTGGATCGGCTGGGGCGGCGGAGCCAGGGGGCCCGCCATGTAGCCCTCCTCCTCGGGATAAACCGTGGCTTCACGTTCCTGGAGCCACTCGACCAGGGCATAGCAGCGGCGGCTCGGCACCAACTCAAGCCCCAGCTGCTCAGAGGCCCGCTGCACCATCGTGCGCATCGAGGAACGCCAGCAGCGGATCTTGCGTGGGGGATCAAACCCCTCAGCATCCGCCTCCTCCAAGGCCTGCTCCAACGCGGACTTCAGCCACTGGGAGTTGACGCTGGAGGCCGGGCACTTCAGGACCCACTGGAAGGCGCGACCGGGATTGTCCGCATTGGGGGAACTGCAAATCAGCAGCTCCCAGCGCTTCTTTCCGTCCTCTTCCAGGATTGGACGGGAGTAGTAATCCAGCTCCCAATCCGCCTGCAGGCGGGCAGGACTCGCGGGCTCGGTGGCCTGAATCATCCGGCGGATTGTTCCTGCTGACGCAGCACGTTACGAGCCCTATTGGCGCGATCGGCGGCCTCCGCCATCACTTTGTCGCGCTCAATCAACAACTCACCCGGCTGCCCCTCCAACAGAGCAGTGTTCAAGGCGATGCGACCGCGACCGGGATCCAATTCAGTAATCAGTGCTTTCACGCGGTCGCCCTGGCCGAAGACCTCGCGCAGATCACGCATCTGACCACCCGTAATCACGGAGTGGTGCAGGAGTCCGCTGATGCCGCCCAGGTCCACGAAGAGGCCATAGGGCTTGATGGCCACCACCTGTCCCTCAACCAGCTGGCCGACCTCGAGGTTCTGGAACAGGGCCGCCGTGGCCGCCTTCTTCTCAGAGAGCACCAGCTTGCGGGTCTCCGGATTGACCTCCAAGAAGGCCACACCAAGGGTTTTGCCCACCAGCGCCTCGTGGTTTTCACCCTCCTGAAGCTGGGAGCGGGGCACAAAACCGCGCAGACCTTCGACATCACAGGTGATGCCACCACGGTTGAAACCGTTGACCTTCACCTGGAGCACCTTGCCCTCCTTCTCGAGAGCACGAACCTTCTCCCAGCTCTGGCGCAGGGCCAGGGCACGGGCGCTGATGGTGACCATGCCATCGGCGTTCTGCTCGCGGGTGACGAGCACTTCAACGGTCAAGCCCTTCGGGAAGCGCTCCTTGAGGTTGGTGATCACCCCCAGAGCACACTCCTTTTTGGGCATGAAGCCAGGAGCCTTACCGCCGATGTCGACATAGACACCGTCGCTCTCCATGCCGATCACCGTGCCGGTGACGACTTCACCGGTGGTGCCGACGAAATCCTGCTCATCGAGGGCCGCCAGGAAGGCCTCCTCGTCAAAGTCGAAGTCATCGACCGAACGGGTGGGAACCGCCGCCTGCTTGGACTGGGGCTGCGCCATGCGGGAGCCACCGGAGCGCCCACCCTTATTGCGGTCGTCGGGGCCCAGCAGGTCCGCCATGGACAGCCCCTCAAAGCCGCTCATATCGAACAGGTCGTCGTCGCCTGATGCCGGGGAAGCCGCCGGGCGCTGGGGCGCGACCGGCGCCTCACCTCGGGCCGCCCGTGCGGCGTCTTCCAATTCAGCTGCCCGCTGCGCAGCGGCTTCGGCGGCGGCACGGGCCTCAGCGGCTTCACGCTCCAGGCGCAGCTGCTCTTCCTTCTTATTGATCTGCAGAACCTGGGGCGGCTTGCGAACCGGCGGCGGCGCAGCGGCGGGACGCTGAGGCGACGGAGGCACCGGACGAGCCGAGGTGGGTTGCTGCTTGGAGAAGGGCTGGGGGGGCTGGGGAGTGCCGGAACCGGCCATGACCAAGCAAAGACGCACAGCGCCACACTGTAGGGACGACCCTCCTTGATCGAAGACGGACCCATGGGCGACGACGCATACGCCTGTCAGGGATCCCGTCGCCTCGAGCGCCTGACCTGGCCCGCCTTCCAGGCGGCCGCCCAGACCTGCGGCAGCACGGTGGTTTGGCCCTTTGGCGCCTTCGAGCAGCACGGTCCTCACCTTCCCCTGGGAACGGATGCACTCTTCGCTGAGCAAATCCTTGACCAGGTGCTCGAGACCTTCCCCCAGGAGGCGCCGATCTGGCGGCTGCCGCTGCAGAGCATCGGCTTTTCACCGGAGCACCTGGGCTTCCCAGGAACCCTGAGCCTCCCGGCCGAGCTCCTGATCCGCAGCATCGAAACCGTTGGCGCCCAGCTGGCGGCGGCAGGCTTCAAGCGACTGGTGCTGTTCAACGGCCATGGCGGTCAAATCGCCCTGCTCCAGGTCGCCGCCCGACAACTTCGCGCCGCCCATCCCTCGCTTGGGGTGTTGCCCTGCTTCCTCTGGAGCGGCCCCAAGGGAATCGGAGAGCTGATCGAGGAGCCCGAGCGCAGTGAAGGCCTCCACGCCGGACAGGTCGAGACGAGCTTGATGTTGCAGCTCAATCCTGAGCTCGTCGGGCCGAAGAGGGCCGCAGATGGCCTGGGGGCCCAGCAGCCGCCCCAGGGATGGAGCCTGGAGGGGGCCGTGCCGAATGCCTGGCTGACGCAGGACCTCAGCAGCAGTGGCGTCATTGGCGATCCCAGCCAGGCCGATGGGGCCCAAGGCGAGGCGGTCCAGCAGCGGTTGGTCCAGGGCTGGAGCGCGCTCTTCGGCAGTCTCCTGGGCAGCGACTGGCCCCCCCGGGAGCCCAAACCGAAGCCAGACCAGCGCTGAAGAATCGGGGTCAGCGGGCGACGGGAAGTTGGCAAAAGCTGCCAAAGCCCATCTGAGGCTTGTGGAGATGGTTACAGTCAACCCCATTGCAACGTGTTCTCGGTAGCCATGGCGACCCTCGAAGCCACTGATCTGCCTACGGCGGGCGCGACTGCGCTTCCCGATTTCACCTGCGCGAACTACAAGGACGCCTACAGCCGGATCAACGCGATCGTGATCGAGGGCGAGCAGGAAGCCCACGACAACTACATGTCCATCGGCACGCTGCTGCCCGAGCAGGCCGACGAACTGACGAAGTTGGCTCGCATGGAGCTGAAGCACATGAAGGGCTTCACCGCCTGTGCCAACAACCTGGGTGTAACCGCCGACATGGCGTTCGCCAAGGAATTCTTCGCCCCCCTGCACGGCAACTTCCAAAAAGCCCTGAAAGAGGGCAAGGTTCCGACCTGCCTGCTGATCCAGGCCCTGCTGATCGAAGCCTTCGCGATCTCGGCTTATCACATCTATATCCCGGTCGCCGATCCCTTCGCCCGCAAGATCACCGAGGGCGTGGTGAAGGACGAGTACACCCACCTCAACTACGGCGAGGTCTGGCTCAAGGCCAACCTGGAGAGCTGCCGTGAGGAGCTCGAAGAGGCCAACCGCGAGAACCTCCCCCTGATCCGCCGCATGCTCGATCAGGTGGCCGGTGACGCCGCTGTTCTGCAGATGGACAAGGAGGATCTGATCGAGGATTTCCTGATCGCCTACCAGGAAGCTCTGACCGAGATCGGTTTCACCACCCGCGAAATCGCCCGCATGGCGGCCGCCGCTCTGATCGGCTGAAGCGATCAGCCTGAACGAGTCGACGCTGCCCTTTAATCAGGTGTCTTCTCGGCCGGTGTGTAACCAGGAGAGCCCCCGCGAATGTTTGGTCTGATCGGTCACTCCAGCAGCTTTGCGCAGGCCCAGGAAAAGGCCCGCGACCTGGGGCTAGAGGAGATGGCCGAAGCGGACCTCCTCTCCTGGTGCTCGGCTCCACCTCAGCTGCTGGAGACCTTCGAGGTCACCAGCAAAACCGGGGCCACCATCCAAGGGACCTACATCGACTCCTGCTTCGTGCCGGAGATGCTGAGCCGCTTCAAGACCGCGACCCGCAAGGTTCAAAACGCCATGGAATTGGCGCAGAAGAACGGGATCAACGTCACAGCCCTGGGCGGTTTCACCTCGATCATTTTCGAGAACTACGACCTCTCGAAGTTCCAGCAGATCCGCAACACCACCCTCGAGTGGGAGCGTTTCACAACAGGCAACACCCACACGGCCTGGGTGATCTGCCAACAGGTCCAGACCAATGCCCCTCTGCTGGGCATCGACCTGAGCCAGGCCAAAGTCGCCGTGGTCGGCGCCACCGGTGACATCGGCAGCGCAGTCTGCCGCTGGCTCAGCCAAAAAACAGGCGTGGGTGAACTGCTCCTGGTCGCTAGGCAGCAGCAGCGCCTACTGGATCTGCAGGAATCCCTCGGCGGTGGCCGGATCCTGACCCTGGAGGAGGCACTCCCCGAAGCCGACGTGGTGGTGTGGGTGGCCAGCCTTCCCCAGACCCTGACCATCGACCACGGCAGCCTGCGCAAGCCCTGTCTGATGATTGACGGCGGCTACCCCAAGAATCTCGACGCCAAGGTGGCCGGTGAAGGGGTCCATGTCCTCAAGGGCGGCATCGTCGAGTTCTGGCAGGACATCAGCTGGCAGATGATGGAAGTCGTGGAGATGGAAAACCCCAAACGCCAGTTGTTCGCTTGCTTTGCAGAGGCGATGCTGCTGGAATTCGAGGGTATCCACACCAACTTCAGCTGGGGCCGCAACCGCATCTCCATCGCCAACATGGAGCTCATTGGTGAAGCCTCCCTGCGGCACGGGTTCCGGGCCATCGGCCTGAACCAAGCCCCAGCAAGCTCCGGCAACCCCGACCTTGAACTGGCCGCTGCTTAAGGCCTCCCGGTTCAACGCTCGCCCCCCTGCCCCTTACACCCGCTGCCATGGCCCGTCGTCCCCTGCTCGACTTCGAGAAGCCCCTGGTGGAGTTGGAGGAGCAGATCGACCAAATCCGGCAGCTCGCCAAAGACTCTGAAGTCGACGTCAGCCAGCAGTTGCTCCAACTGGAGACCCTGGCGGCCCGCAGGCGGGAAGAGATCTTCAGCAACCTGAGTCCCGCCCAAAAGATTCAGGTTGCGCGCCACCCCCAACGCCCCAGCACCTTCGATTACATCCAGGTGCTGACCGATGAATTCATCGAACTGCACGGGGACCGGCGTGGCAGCGATGATCAAGCCCTCGTGGGCGGCGTCGGACGCATTGGCGATCAAGGCGTCGTCCTCTTGGGCCACCAGAAGGGACGGGACACGAAGGAAAACGTGGCTCGCAACTTCGGCATGGCCTCACCTGGGGGCTACCGCAAGGCGATGCGCCTGATGGAGCACGCCGATCGCTTCCGCCTGCCGATCCTCAGCTTCATCGACACCCCCGGCGCCTACGCCGGACTGCTGGCGGAGGAGCAGGGCCAGGGCGAGGCCATCGCCGTGAACCTACGCGAGATGTTCAAGCTGCGCGTTCCGATCCTGGCCACGGTGATCGGTGAGGGGGGCTCAGGTGGTGCGCTGGGCATCGGCGTGGCGGACCGGCTGCTGATGTTCCAGCACAGCGTCTACACGGTGGCCAGCCCCGAGGCCTGCGCCTCCATCCTCTGGCGCGATGCGGGTAAAGCTCCGGTGGCCGCTGAGGCGTTGAAGATCACCGCGCCCGATCTGCTCAAGCTGGGGATCATCGATGAAATCATTGCCGAGCCTTCGGGCGGCAACCACTGGGCCCCGCGTCAGGCGGCAGAGAATTTGAAGGCGGCTCTTCTGCAGCAACTCGCGGGCCTGCAGGCCCTCAGCGAGGAGCAACTGGTGGATCAGCGCTACGCCAAGTTCCGCCGGATGGGTCGCTTCCTGGAATCCGGCGCCCAGGACGCAAGCCTGAGCTCGTAAGGTTTTCGTTGGTTTGATCGGGGTCCTTGCGGCCCGCCCCCGCCGTTGAGTTCCCCTGTCTCCGCTTCAGCGCCCGTTGCCCTCATCACTGGTGCCTCCAGGGGGATCGGAGCAGCCGCAGCAAGGGCTTTTTCCCAAGCCGGCTATCAGCTGCTGCTCTTGGCCCGCTCCCAAGCCGATCTTGAGCAGCTGGCCCAGGAGCTGCGCAGTGAGCGCTGCCGGGTGGAAACGATCGCTGTGGATCTCTCCGATCCACAAGCCATCGCCCCTGCCCTGGAGAACCTGCTCTCCCGGGGACTGGTTCCAACGGTGCTGATCAACAACGCCGGAGCGGCCTACACGGGGGCTCTAGCGGAGATGCCCCTGGAGCAATGGCAATGGTTGCTGCAGCTCAACCTCACCAGCGTTGTTCAAACCTGCCAGGCGGTCCTGCCGGCCCTGCGCCGGACCCAGGGTTTGATCATCAACGTCAGCAGCCATGCGGCCCGCAATGCCTTTCCGGAATGGGGGGCCTATTGCACCACCAAGGCCGCCTTGGCCTCCTTTAGTCGCTGCTTAGCGGAAGAGGAGCGCCAGCACGGAATCCGTGTATCGACGCTCACCTTGGGTGCGGTTAATACCCCCCTCTGGGACAGCGAGACCGTCCACAGTTCCTTCGACCGCCGTGCCATGCTCACTCCAGAGCGCGTGGCCGAGACACTGCTGTCTTTGGCTCAGCAACCTTCCTCCAATGTTGTGGAGGATCTAACCCTTATGCCCGCAGCGGGCGTTCTTTGAACGCATCTCGGGACCCGTTCATGACTTCAACCCTGTCCTCGAGCATTCCCGGCCAGTTGGCTCCCGTGAGCCGCCGCATCCGTGAACGCCTCGAGTCCGCCGGCGTGCCCTTCCTGGCGAACGACAACATCGCCGAACACCTCAAGGACGGCGAACTCGATCAACTGGAAATCGAGGTCGCCGGAAAGGTTCGCGAGCTGCTGCGCAGCTTGGTGATCGATATCGACAACGACCACAACACCGAGGAGACCGCCGAGCGTGTCGCCCGGATGTACCTCCATGAGGTCTTCAAGGGTCGCTTCCATCCCCAGCCGAAGATCGCGAGCTTCCCGAACGTCAAAAAGCTCGACGAGATCTACACCGTGGGCCCGATCACGGTGCGCTCGGCTTGCTCCCACCACCTGGTGCCGATCTTGGGCAACTGCTGGATTGGGATCAAGCCCGGCGAACGGGTGATTGGTCTCTCCAAGTTCTCGCGCGTGGCCGACTGGGTCTTCTCCCGTCCCCACATCCAGGAAGAGGCGGTGATGATCCTGGCCGATGAGATCGAGCGTCTCTGCGAACCCCAGGGCCTGGCCATCCTGGTCAAAGCGCAGCACTACTGCATGAAGTGGCGCGGGGTGAAGGAGCCCCAAACCAGCATGGTGAACTCTGTGGTCCGCGGCGACTTCCGCCACGACTCCAGCCTCAAGGCTGAGTTCTTCGAACTGGTAAAGCAGCAGGAGTCGGTGCTGGGCTAAGGCGCCAGCACCGGCCCGACGGGGGCTGAGGCGATGCGTTTGACCTGACCTTTTTGGTTGACGACCGCCACCACCATGAGGTTCTGGCCAACATCCACCGGCCCCGGGACATAGCTGGTGCCCTGGGCCGTTTCAATCAAGAGCCAGGTGCGCGCCGAGGGATCCTTCCGGTACCAGTGGTATTGGGAGTTCGCCAGGGCGGCATTGGCGTCGGTCTCGACCGTGGCCTGGAGCAGCCCGCCCTGAATGGCCTGACCAGCGATCACGAGTGAACGCAGGCCATCAATCTGCTGCTCGATCGCACCCTCCAACTCCAGATCCGCAGAGATCTGATCGCGGAAGGTGCTGATCTGCTGCTGGGCACTTTCCGTGACGCCGGGGATGCACTGCAGGCTCGCTCTCACCAGGCGGCAACCGACCAGGTCCTGGGCGCGCAGGGCTGGGGACAGCGCAAGGGCCAAGCCCAGGAGCACAGGGGCAGAGCGCAGAGCAGCCATAGCCAAGGATTAGCTGCTCAAATCCTGGCGAAAGGGAGCCAAGGCGGCCACCAGCTGTTCCACTTTGGCGAGATCCTTATTGCCCGGAGCCTGCTCCACCCCGCTGGAGACATCCAATCCAGAGGGGGGCCGGTGCTGCAGGGCCCGTAGGGCTGGGGCAACCCGATCGGGATTCAAGCCGCCAGCGAGCCACCAGGGCAGAGGGGAGCAAAAACCACTGAGCCAATCGATCGGGATGCGGTGGCCCGTGCCGCCGAGCTGATCGGGCACCCAGGCATCCAGCAGCAGAGCGTCGACGACCGCGCCGTAGTCGGCCGCCCGCTGCAGATCCTCGGGCTGGCGAATTCTCAGCGCCTTCCACAACAAGAGATCCGGGCCGAGGGCCTCCCGCAGTTGCCGGCAGCGCTCTGGCGTTTCCTGGCCATGGAGTTGCAGCACCTGATGGCCACCGGCCGCCCCCAACTGGGACAGCTCCCCATCACTGGGATCGGCCACCACGAGGACGCCAAGACAGCGGCTTGAGGCCTGGCGCATCGCCGCAAACAGCGCCGGCCGGGCCCCAGGGGACAACCAGCGGGGGGAGGCCTCAACACCGATCACCCCGATCGCATCGACGCCCAGGGCGGCCACGGCACTGGCCTGCTCGGGATGGCGCAGTCCACAGACCTTCAGCCAGGGCTGGGGGCCAATGGGGGAAGTTGGACGCGCCGTCATGCCGTGGCCCCAGGAAGCCCAACCTTTCTAGGATCGGGGCAACGGGTGAGGACGTGTGGGGGAAGGCTGGCAGCTACTGCGGATTCGGGGCATCCCCCTACGCATTCACCCCAGCTGGTTTCTGATCTTGGCCCTGGCCACGGTGGCCTTCCAGCAGCAGTACAGCCAGCAATTCGCCGCGCAAACCCAGGAGGCCTGGCTCTGGCTGATTGGCCTGCTCACCGCCCTGCTGCTGTTCCTCTCAGTGCTGCTCCATGAGTTGGGGCACTCCCTGGTGGCCCTCAGTCAGGGGGTCAAGGTCCGCAGCATCACCCTATTTCTGCTGGGCGGGGTGGCCAGCGTGGAGCGGGAGTGCCCAACCGCCATGGGCTCCTTCTGGGTGGCCGCCGCTGGCCCCTTGGTGAGCCTGGTGCTCTCCGCCCTGCTGCTCCTCGGCAGCCATAGCGCCAGCCATGCCTCGCCCCTGCTGGGGGCCATGGTCAGTGAGCTGGGCGGGCTGAATCTGATCCTGGCCCTGTTCAACCTGCTGCCGGGACTCCCGCTCGATGGCGGCCTGATTCTCAAGGCCCTGGTCTGGCAGTTCACCGGAAGCCAGCGCAAGGGAATCCAGGTGGCCACCGCCAGCGGCAAGGTGCTGGCCTTCAGCGCCATTGGCCTTGGGGCCTTTCTGCTGCTGCGAGGAGCCGGGGTAGCGGGGATTTGGTTGATGCTGCTGGGCTGGTTTGGCCTGGGCGCCGCCCGCAACCAATCGCAGATGCTGGCGCTGCAGGGCGTGCTGCGCAGGCTGCAGGTCAAGGATGCGGCCCAGAGGCGCTACCGCGTGCTCGAGGCCAACACGAAACTGCGGGAACTCAGCCGCCTGCGGGTCAGCGACGAGAAGGGTCTGGCGGACTGGCTACTGGTCTGTGACCAGGGCCGCTGGAAGGGGTTCATCACCGATGCCCCCCTGCAGTGCCTGCCTGTGCAGCGCTGGGATGAGGACAGCGTTGGCGAGCACCTGCAACCCCTCGATCAACTCCCGAGCATTGGCGATGGGACTCCGCTCTGGCAGGCGATCCTGCAGCTCGACCAGCCGGAGGTGAATCGGCTGCTGGTGCTTGGTCCAGCGGGCCTACCCACGGGCACGTTGGAGCGACCGGAACTGGCGGAACGGGTCCTGAAGGAACTCGGCGTGCGGCTGCCTCTACCGATCCTCGAGGCCGCCCGCCGCCAAGGGGTCTACCCCCTGGGGATGATGCTGGCGCCCGTGGCACGAACCATCGAAAGCAACCCCGAGGGCTGAGGGCTTCAGCCCAGGGGAGCCGTGTCCTCCAACAGCTGGATCTGCTGCCACTCCCTGGCGCTGAGGGCCACGGTCTGGAGCGCACCGCCACACAGGTGATCCCGCGCCGCCCGCTGGAGCTGCGCCATCACGGCCGCTTGCGGTAGAGGCTCCAGGTTTGGCGCTGGAGAGTTGAAGACCTCCCGCCAGAGGTCCTGGGGTGGAGAGAGCAGGACACTGCCGTGCTGCAGCAGGCAGGCCCCACTCCAGAGCTGGGCACTACCGATCCGTTTGGCGCCATTGGCCTGCACGAGATCTGCAGCCGTGCCGCTGGCAAAACAGTTGCCCCGCTGCGCCGCCTCCGCAGCCTTCACCGAGCCGAACTCCAGGGGAACGCCCAGGGCGGCGAAGGCCACCTGCAGCCACTGACAGGCCTCGGCATAGGCCGTCAGGCGATGGGTCGTGGCCGGCCGGCAGGCCAGGGCATAGGTGAGTTCTCCGGCATGCAGAACAGCCCGACCGCCGCTGGGACGCCGCACCAGGTGCAAACGGCCCTGCTCAGCCAGGGCGATCCAGCTGGGATCGATCTGGCGTTGGTGCCGGCCCAATGAGAGCGTCGGCCGACTCCACTGGTAGAGCCGCAGCATCGGATCGCCCTGACCGGCGCACTGCTGCTGCAGCATCCAACGGTCGATCGCCATCTGCAGGCCGGCATCGGCCGTGAGTGGTGGGATCCAACGCCACCTCATGGAGCTGGCAGGATGCGGGTGAGACGTGCGGCATGCGCCATGGGCTGGGAGCTGCTGCCTCTGTTGCCTCTAGGCATCTTGGCCGGCTTGCTCTCAGGCCTGCTGGGAATTGGTGGAGGCCTGGTCTTCTCTCCCCTGCTGCTCTGGATTGGCCTGCCGCCCCATCAGGCCCTGGCCACCAGCACCCTGGCGATTGTTCCCACCACCATGGCGGGCAGCCTGACCCATTGGCGCAGCGGTCAGGTGCCCGCTCAAGCGGCCCTGGCGATCAGCGCTGGCGCCGCCTTTGGCGGGGGCCTCTTCAGCCGGCTCGGCCACAGCCTTGAGAGCTGGCAACTGCTGGCCTTGCAGGCGCTGATGTACGGGCTGCTGGCCCTGGTGATCGAGCCCAGGCGCACGGGCGGCAACAGCGCTTCAACCGTGCCGGTGCTGGGACTGATCGGCGTTGGCCTGGTGGCAGGCCTCTCCAGCGGCCTGCTGGGTGTCGGAGGCGGCCTGGTGATGGTGCCGCTGATGGTTCGCGGGCTGTGCCTTGGGGTCTACCAGGCGATCCGGCTGAGCACGATGGCGGTCTTCGCCTCCTCCTTGGTGGCCTCCTTCACCTTTTGGGGAGACGGCAGGGCCCAACTGCTGATCGGCCTGGTGCTGGGGGCGACGGCCGCCTCAGCCGCCCAGTGGTCCGCCGGGCACCTGCAGAAGGTGCCGGAACAGCGCCTGGTGGTACTGATCCGGCTGCTCTGCGTGCTGCTGGCCGTGGACGTCGGACGGCGGGCCGTTCTGCTCTGGCTCTAGCGCTCGTGGTCTTTCCAGAAGCTGCCGTCCAGCTCAAAGCCCAGCACGGCCGCCATCTGCTCCAGATTGCCGCGACAGTTCAAGCCATACCCCCTGGACCAGTGATCCAGCAGATAGAGGCGATGGGTCATCCAGAGCTCAAGGCTGTCTGGGGCGAAGCGAATCCCCTCGCTGCGGCTGAACTGATGGGGGAGCAGCATCGCCACGTGGCGGGTCAATTGGCCACTGCTGCGCTCCAGCAGCAGCGGTAGCCACGGGCAGAGGGCATCGGCGCGCAGGCTCCAGAGGCGCAGCTCCGTGATCTCCGAGAGCTCGCGCGGGTCCTCCGCGGAACGGGGCCAGTCGAACTGGAGCGTCAGGCTGCCGCTGGCCTGCAGCAGGTCCTTGGGGTCCAAGGCGAACCAAGGCTGCAGGGGCTCAAGGCTCTGGTCTTGAACCTGTTGCGCCGAGATCGACACCGTTCCATCAGGAGCCAGACCAGACACCAAAAGAACCCTGCAGAACTGTCGATCGACCGTAGCGAGCCCATCTCCTAGGGGTGTCGAGCTGTGACAGGCCGAGGCCCAGGCCCTAGCCAGCCCCACCATCTGCGTGAAAATGGATTGGTGTTTTTCTCAACGGTCATGTCCCTCACCCAGGCTGAAATTCTGATCGCCCTGGTGGTGGCCGCCCACGCTGGCGTGCTCGCAGTGCGTCTCGCCGCCAGCCTCTACCGCGCCTGATCCCTTGGCACGGGAGAGACAACCTGCTAGAAGCGGTGCGTCTCTCCCCACTCCTCCTCACCCTTGAGCCCCTCCCGATCTGCCCAGCTATCACAGCGGCGATCCGCAAATCGGAAACGGACTGCTCAAGATCCCAAAGCGGAACCCGCTCGAGGCCGTCGCCAGCACCGCAGTGACGCTAACTTGAGCGTTGTTGAGCCGGCACCCTCGCAGCAGATCAGGCCTTCAAGTCCGAGCCAGGAGTTGCTCTACGGCTCCATCGGTCTCTCCCTGAAGATCGGCCTCTCCCTGGTGGCCGTGGTCAGCTTGGTTCGACTGGCGGGGGCCTACCAGGAGCGCCTGGATCGTTACGGCGAGATCACCGCCGTTCTGGACATCCAAAAAGCAAAGCTGCTTAAAGCCCAGACCCGTTTTGATCGCCTGTTCAACGTTGGTGGTGAGCAGAAGCTGATCCAGGAGCAGGACCAGTGGATCGCCCCGAACCGCCTGCGGGTGGTCTGGAAGCAACTGCGCCCGGATTCCAATCAGCAACCGTCCAACGCAATCCAGACCCCCTGAGGCCTGTCTTTCCGTAAGTTGTTGCGGGCAGTTTTTGGGTCCATGACCGCTTCAAGCAACCTCACCAACGCAGGCGGACCCGCCGGAGCGGTCCTGGTGACCGGCACCACCTCAGGGGTTGGCCTGAATGCCGTCAAGGCCCTGACCGATCGGGGATGGACGGTGGTCACGGCAAACCGGGATCCGGTGCGCGCTGGAGCCGCCGCCGATTCCCTGGGCATCCCCAGCGACAAGCTCCACCACATCCGCATGGACCTCGGGGATCTCGAGAGTGTCCGTGTCGGCGTTGAGACCCTGGTCGACTCCCTTGGCTTTGGCCTCGATGCCCTGGTCGTCAATGCGGCGGTCTACAAACCCAGGCTCAAAGAACCCGAGCGCTCTCCCCAGGGCTATGAGCTCTCCATGGCCACCAACCACCTGGGCCACTTCCTCTTGATTCAACTGCTGCTGCCGCAGCTGCAGGCCTCGCAGCATCCCTCCAAGCGGGTCGTGATCCTCGGCACCGTCACAGCCAACTCGAAAGAACTGGGCGGCAAGATCCCCATCCCCGCTCCGGCGGACCTGGGCGACCTCAGCGGCTTCAAAGCGGGCTTCAAGGCACCCATCGCCATGGCCAACGGCAAGGCCTTCAAACCTGGTAAGGCCTACAAGGACAGCAAGCTCTGCAACATGATCACCACGCAGGAGCTGCATCGCCGCCTGCACCACTCCACGGGGATCGTCTTCAGCTCGCTGTACCCCGGCTGCGTCGCGGACACTCCCCTCTTCCGCAATACCCCGCGGGCCTTCCAGAAGATCTTCCCCTGGTTCCAAAAGAACGTCACCGGTGGCTACGTCAGCCAGGCCCTCGCCGGAGAGCGGGTGGCGCAGGTGGTCGCCGATCCAGGTTTTGGGACATCCGGGGTGCATTGGAGCTGGGGTAACCGCCAGAAGCAGGGCGGCCAGCAGTTCAGCCAAGAGCTCTCCGATAAGGCCAGCAATCCCGAAACGGCACAAGGGGTTTGGGATGAATCACTCAAGTTGGTCGGCTTGCGCTATTCCAACGGCTCACCTGCAGTAGGGATGACAAGCCCTCATCCCTGATGTATGCCTACGGCAAGCCTTGCAGGGTTGCCGATGGGAAGGCCTGTGATTCCACTGAACCCTCAGGATCAGCCGCGCTGGTTCCTGCTGGCGATGGCCTGCCGTTGGCCCCTGGCGGTTGTGCTGGCCACCTGGTCGGCGGCCATGGCGGCAATCCAGATCTTGGAGCAACCCATACCGATTGCCGTCAAGCGCCAACAGCCCTTCCCCGTGGTCCTCAAGGGGCCCATCCAAGTCGAGAAAATCCTGACCCCAGTCCAGGTCCAAGCCAACGGCGCCCTACCGGTTGCCGTCAGTGCCAAAGCAGCCCTTCCGGTCAAGGCCAACGACTCACTCCCGGTTGACGTTGGACGCATCGCCAAGCCGGTGACCGTTGAGAAAATTGTTGAACCCGTCGAGATCGTCAGCGATGAACCGCTGCTGGTCAATGGCGAAGTGGGGGTGAACCAGATCGGCGGCAATGTCACCGTCTCGATCAAGGACGCCCTCAAGGCCGTTTCACCGCTACCGCTCCCCCCCCTGCCCTGAGGCGCCGGCCATGATTCAACGCGTCCCCCTCCTCACATTGCTCTCGGGCAGCTTGATGCTCCTGATGGGCAGCGGCGGTATCCCCGCAGGACGGGCCGAAACAGCAACCAGCGCGGAGCAACAGGCACTGCTGGAGCGCCTGCGGCAGCGGCAAGCGCAAGAGCACGAACGCTGGCGTCGTTTCGGTGATGTGGAGGTGGATTGGACCAGCTGGAAGCCATTCGACAGTCACCCCTACATCTGGGTCACCCCCTGGCGACGCGCCGTCACCCGCCCCACGGCCATTGGCGGCCTGAGCTGGCCCTCCACGCCAGAGAGCAATCCCAAGAGCAACGTGCCCGATCGGGCACTCGCGGTGAACTGCCGTGATCTGACCCTCAACCGCAAGCGGGCTGGTTCCAACTGGGGGGACTGGCGCGTTCCCGGCGCTGGAACTCCGGCGGAGCAACTCCTGCTGGATGCCTGCAGCAGCCTGAGCTCTTGAACCGCACAGCCCAGTCCTGCCTGCTCCTGCTGCTGGGTTTCCTCAGCGGACTGGCCGCAGCACAACTCCTCAACCAGCAGTCCCTGCAACCGCTGCTCTGGCCCGTTGTGGTCCTGGCCAGCGTGGCGCTGCTAGCTCAAGCGCTCTGGCTGATTGCCAGAAGCGGAATTCGGGTCGAGATCTTCACGCGGGCCCCCATTGATGTGGGAACCCGCGGAGGCAGCATCAAAGCCGAAGTGACGAAGGTTCGGCTCTAGGGCTCAGTCGAACCCGAGCAGGTCAAAGATCTCGCGATCCTTGAGCGGTTCAGCCTCCAGGGGCTTCACGCTCTCAAACATCGACTGAGCGAGGCGTAGATATTCGTTCTGGACGGCCTCCACTTCAGGAGTGGATTCCATCTCGAAGATCGTGCACTTCTTCAGGCGGGAGCGGCGGATCGCATCGAGATCGGGGAAGTGGGCCATGGTCTTCATGCCCACCCGGTCGTTAAAGCGATCGATCTGGTCGGTGTCGCGGCTGCGGTTGGCCACGACCCCACCGAGGCGCACCTTGTAGTTCTTGGCCTTGGCTTGAATGGCCGCAATGATCCGATTCATCGCAAAGATCGAATCGAAGTCATTCGCCGTGACAATCAGGCAGTAGTGGGCGTGCTGCAGAGGGGCCGCAAACCCACCACAAACCACGTCGCCGAGCACATCAAAGATCACCACATCGGTGTCTTCCAAGAGATGGTGCTCTTTCAGCAACTTGACCGTCTGTCCGGTGACATAGCCGCCGCAGCCGGTACCCGCCGGCGGACCGCCGGACTCGACGCATTGCACCCCATTGAAGCCATCAAAGACGAAGTCCTCTGGGCGCAACTCCTCAGTGTGAAAGTCCACCCCCTCGAGGATGTCGATCACCGTCGGGACCATTTGCTTGGTCAGGGTGAAGGTGCTGTCGTGCTTAGGGTCGCAGCCGATTTGCAGCACCCGTTTGCCGAGCTTGGAGAAGGCCGCAGAGAGGTTCGAGCTGGTGGTGCTTTTACCGATCCCACCTTTGCCGTAGACGGCAATGACCAACGCTCCCTCCTCGATTTGCATCGAGGAATCCTGATGAACCTGAACGCTGCCCTCACCATCGGGGCGCTTGAGCGTGGTGGTCATAAAACAAGGAAAACCAGGAACACAGGAACCCTGGTTTTAAAGCTCTTCTTCCATACAAGACCTGTTCCTGCCCCTTGACCTCTAGCCCCGTGCAAAGCGAAACAGTCCAGGTCAGAAATGAGGATTTAAACACTCATTCATAGGTAGCAATACTCATCCCACTGCAGCACTCAACGGCTGTAGTGGGCTTTCGCTTCATAGAGGGCTTCACTATCAATCACCGCCAGACCCTGATCACGGGCATAGGCCTCGGTATTTTTGCGGACCTTGCCGCGCACAAAGAAGGGAATCTTGGCCAGTTCCGCCTCGCCATCGGCACTCCAGGACAACTGCGCCCCATCCACTGAGGGCAGCGTGACCTCCTCGGCAGGTGCGACGGGCGAGGCCGGTGCACCATCCCCCAGGTGACTGCGGTGACCATCCACGAACTCAAAGTCATGGCGGAACATGCCGATCAGGTGCTCCTCCAGACCCATCATCAAGGGGTGCACCCAGCTGTCAAAGATGACGTTGGCCCCCTCCCAGCCCATCTGGGGGGCATAGCGGGCGGGGACGTCCTGAACGTGCAAGGGGGCGCTGATCACAGCGCAGGGAATGCCCAGGCGCTTAGCGCTGTGGCGCTCCATCTGGGTGCCGAGCACCAACTCCGGCGCTGCCGCGGCCATGGCCGCCTCAACGGCGAGGTAGTCATCGCTGATCAGGGCCTCCAGCCCCAACTCCGCCGCCAACGCCCGGACCTCCCGGGCCATCTCACGGCTGTAGGTGCCCAGGCCCACCACCTCAAAGCCCAGTTCACGGCTGGCGATCTTTGCCGCCGCCAGGGCGTGGGTGCCATCGGCAAACACAAAGACCCGCTTCCCCGTCAGATAAGTGGAATCCACCGAACGGGAATACCAAGGAAGCCGCGAGCGGCGCTCGGCAGGACAGAGGCCATCGGCGCCGGGCTGCAGGTCCTGGGGCAGCTCCAGGCCGAGGACGCCATGCAGTTCCCGCAGGAATTCCACCGTGGCGCCAATGCCGATTGGAATCGTTTTGACCGTGGGCAAGCCGAACTGGCGCTCCAGCCAGCTGCAGACCGCTCCGGAGACCTCGGGGTAGAGGTTGAGGTTGGCGTCAGCCGTCGGGAGTCGCAGCAGGTCAGCCGGCCGGGCGCCGAGGGGGGCGACAACGGCCACATCAATGCCGTAACTCGCCAGCAGCTGGGTCAACTCCCGCACGTCATCGCGGCAGCGGAAACCCAAGAGGGATGGACCCAGCAGGTTCACCCGCGGCCGGCGGTTTTCAGCGCGCCAACGGGTGGGATCGAGCTTGGGCTGACCGGGCGCTGGAAGCTGCGGTTTGAGCAGGCTGCGGACCAATTGGTAGAAGGTCTCAGCCGCCCCCCAGTTTTCTTTTTTGGAATAGGCCGGCAGGTCCAGATTGACCATCGGGATCCCACCCAGATCCATGCCCGCCGCCAGGGCCCCTGGCTGGTCCTGGATCAGCTCCGCCGTGCAGCTCTCGCCCACGAGCAGTGCCTCAGGCTGAAAGCGCTCGACCGCATCGGCAATGGAGCGCTTCACCAGTTCGGCGGTGTCACCACCTAGATCCCGGGCCTGGAAGGTGGTGTAGGTGACAGGGGGTCGGCGATCCCGCCGTTCAATCATCGTGAACAGCAGGTCGGCGTAGGTGTCGCCCTGCGGCGCATGCAGGACGTAGTGCACCCCCTTCATCGAGGCAGCGATGCGCATGGCCCCAACGTGTGGGGGGCCTTCGTAGGTCCAGAGCGTGAGTTCCATCGGTGGCGAATTAGGAGAACTGCAGCGCGCCGCGGCGACGCAGGGGACGGGCAAAGAGTTCAGCCAGATCTCCGGCCTGATCGATGCCATGAATCGGGCTAAAGACCAACTCGATGGACCACTTGGTGGCCATCCCCTCAGCCTCCAGGGGATTGGCCAAGCCCAAACCGCAGACCACCAGATCCGGACGCTCCTGGCGCACCCGTTGCAACTGGTTTTCGACGTGTTGCCCCTCGCTCAGCTGCGTGCCCTCGGGCAGGCGCGCGAGCTCTTCGGCCATCAACTGACGGTCGAGATAGGGGGTTCCCACCTCCACCAGCTCCATGCCGCACTCCCGCGCGAGAAAGCGCGCCAGGGCCGGCTCCAGCTGGGAATCGGGAAGGAGAAAGAGACGTTTGCCCGCCAATACCTCCCGGTGGGGAGCCAAGGCGCGCCGGCCGCGCTCCACCAGGGGATCCAGCACGGCATCAATCCGCTCCTGCGCGATTCCGCAGGCCCTGGCCGCCGCGGCCATCCAGTCCCGACTTCCTTCAACGCCAAAGGGATAGGGCGCTGACACCAACGTGGCTCCGCGGTCCACCAAGGCCCGAGCCGTACCGGAGAGGTAGGGCTGCGCCAGGAGCAACTGGGTCCCCGGGCCCACCGCGGGAAGCTCAGTGGAGCGCCGCGGCGGCAGGCTCACCACCCGCTCAATGCCGAGCTTCTGGAACAGTCCCACCAAACGGTCTTCGACCGCATCCGCCAGGGTCCCGGCGATCAACAACTGGGGCTGGTCCGTTTTGGGCATCAGGGGGACTAGCGCCTGCAGGGCGCTGTCCTCCCCCTGGGTGAAGGTGGTCTCAATGCCGCTGCCGGTGTAGTTGATCACCGTCACGCGCCCGGCGTGCTGCTGATTCAGCCGCTCGGAGGCCTTGGCCAGGTCGAGCTTGATCACCTCACTGGGGCAACTCCCCACCAGGAAGAGGGTGCGGATCTCGGGGCGGCGCTCCAGGAGTTGCGCGACGAGTCGATCCAACTCTTCGTTGGCATCGGCCAAACCCGCCAGGTCCCGCTCACCAAGGATGGCGGTGCCAAAGCGGGGTTCGGCAAAAATCATCACCCCAGCTGCGCTCTGGATCAGATGGGCGCAGGTGCGGGAGCCCACCACCAGGAAAAAGGCATCCGGCATGCGCCGATGCAACCAGACGATCGAGGTCAGGCCGCAAAAGACCTCCCGCTGGCCGCTTTCCTTGAGCGGTGGTGGTAAGGCCGTTGGAGCCACTGAGCTACTGACCATGACAGTCAGCCCCCTTTGGTGAGCGCTATCGCCCCGGGCTAGCTCCGGCTCAGGGGGTCAGGAAAGGTTTTGGGCACAAGCTGTCATTAACGGGGTGAGGGAAAGCGCACAAAGGCCATCCCTCAACTGGCTGGCAGGGCCCGCAGGGAATCCTCAGAGCCCATCACCACCAGCAGCTCGCCCTCGGCCAGGACATGGGAGGCCGGGGGGTTCACATGCAGCTCACCCGCCGGTCCTGCCGCCAGGACGTTGACGTTGTAGTGCTTACGCAGGTTGAGATCCCGCAGGGAATGGCCGATGAAGGCCGCTGGGACCTTGATTTCTTCGATGCTGCTGCGGTCGTCCAAGCGCAACTGCTCCAGGAGGTTCGGGCGCACCAGCTCCATCCCCAGCCGCTGACCCATCATTTTTGAGGGGAAGACCACGCGGTCAGCACCGACCCGCTTGAGCATCTTCATGTGGATGTCGCTCGTGGCCCGGGCGATCACCTGCTTCACCCGACTGCCTTCGGAGTCCTTGCAGATCAAGGTCGCGGTGACACTGGCCTCCAGCGGTTCACTCATGGCCACCACCACCGTCTCCATGTCCAGCACCCCGGCGGCCCGCAGGGCCTCTTCGTCGGTGCAGTCCACCACCCGCGCTTCGATGGCGGGATCGATCTGCCGCAGCTCATCGATGGCGCGCTGGTTGGAATCAATCGCCAACACCTCCGCCCCGGACTGCAGCAACTCCGAGCAGACCGAGGAGCCAAAACGTCCGACCCCGATGACGGCAAAGCTGCCGCGGCGCACCCCGGCTTCAGCGCTCCACTGCCACCACTGATTCACAGCCACTGATTCACAGCCCGGTGCTCGTCGTCCCTGTTCTAAGTGGTGAAGCCACTAGACATACAAATCCTCCTTGGGATAGCCCACCCGGCTCTGGGGCCGGGTGCCATAGAGCGCCGAGAGCAGCAACAGGATTCCCACCCGCCCCACGAACATCCCCACCATCAAGACCAGTTGGCCCCAGCGGTTGAGATGGGCCGTGACCCCCAGGTCCAGGCCAACCGTGCCAAAGGCGGACACGCAGGTGAAGAGCTTCTCCAGGAAACTGAAGGACTGCACCTGCTGCTGCCCCAGGGAATTCCCCAGGCCCAAGGTCAAGGCCATCAGCACCACAAACAGGGCCGAAGCCAAGGTGACCCCAACGGCCCGCAGCACCGTGGCATCGGGGATCTGCCGGCGGTGCAGCAGCACATGGCTGCGGCCCTGGAGGGTCGAGCGGGTCGCCCCCATCAGGATGGCGAAGGTCGTTGTCTTGACCCCACCACCGGTACCGCCAGGGCTGGCGCCAATGAACATCAACAGGATGATCAGCAGCAGCCCGGCGTCGGTGATCTGGTGGGCGGAGAGGGGAATCGTGTTGAAGCCGGCGGTGCGGGTGGTGATCGACTGAAAGAGGACGATCTGAAGGTCCTCAAGCCAGCCGTAGGGCTCCATCGCCGAGGCGCCGTAGCCGATGTGCTCGGTAATCAACAGACCCACCGCGCCGATCACGATCAACAGCGCCGTACTGCGAATGACCAGGCGGGTGTGCAGGCTCAGGCGACGCAGGCGACCCAACCGAAAGCGGTTGTTCCAGATGTCATTGGCCACCCGCCAACCAATGCCACCGATGACGATCATGAAGGCGATGACCCCAGTCACCACTGGGTTATCGCGATAGCTCTCCAGGCTGTTGGACCAGAGGCCAAATCCGGCGTTGTTGTAAGCGCTGATGGCATGGAACATCGCAGCCCAAAGCCGTCTGCCCGGGTCCTCGATGTCGGTAAAACCAAAGCTGTAGAGCACCACCGTGCCCAGGCCCATCACACACAGGGCCACCAGCAGGATGCTGTGGAAGGTGGGTCCGATGCCGCCAACCCCGAATTCATCAAGGGCACGGCCCTTGTCCAAACGATTGCGCAAGCCGGATCGGCCCTGCACAAACCCCTGCAGGAAGGTCGTGATCGCCATCAGGCCCAGGCCGCCGGTGATGATCAGGCCCGCGAGCACCACCTGGCCTGCGAAGGTCAGATCCTCTCCGATATCGATCACCGACAGACCGGTCACAGTGATCGCCGAAGTGGCCGTGAACAGGGCCTGCCACAAACCAACGTTGGAGTTGGAGCAGAGCGGCGTCGAGAGCAGCAGTGTCGCCAGAACGATCACCAGCAGGCCCGTCACCACGGTGAACTGCGGCACCGTGAGCTGATGACGCCAACGCTGTAGCGCCCGGACTGGATTGCTCGAAGACGGGTTCATCCCGCAAACCGTAGGTAAGGTCCGATCGATCTCGCAGCCTGCGCCAGTCGATGAATCCGATCGTTGTGCTGCTGGTGATGGCGGTGCTGATCCTGGTGGGCTCGGCTTTGGCCTCCAGTACGGAAGCCGCCATGCTGACGGTGAATCCGATTCAGGTCCACACCCTCAAGCAGCAAAAGGTGCCGGGATCACGAGCACTGGAGCGCATCAAGGCCAGGCCCGGGCGGGCCCTGGTGCTGCTGGTGGTGATCAACAACCTGTTCAACATCTCCGGTTCAATCCTGCTCGGTAGCCAGGCCAACCAGGTGTTCGAAAGCGTCGGGGGCCGCTGGGCCCTGCTGCTCTTCAACGTCGGGTTCACGGTGGCCGTGATCCTCTTTGCTGAAATCCTGCCCAAAACGATCGGCAACAGCTTCGCCATGCCGATCTCCTTGGTCTCGGCGCGCATTCTGCTGATGCTCGAGCGGCTGACCCTGCCGCTGCTGCTGGTGCTGGAGAAGCTGATGCCGGCCATCACCGCGACGAGTGAACTCACCACCAACGAACGTGAGATCCACCTGATGGCGCGCCTGGGCTCCCAGCAGGGCCAGATCGAAGCCGACGAGGCCGCGATGATCGGCAAGGTCTTTGCCCTCAACGACCTCACCGCCAGGGATCTGATGGTTTCACGGGTGGCGACCCCGTCCCTGTCAGGCGGCGCCAGCCTGGACTCGGTTCGCCAGGAGATCCTTGAGGCCGCCGATGACGCCTGGTGGGTTGTCCTGGGGGAAGAGGTGGATGAGGTGCTGGGGGTTCAAAGCCGCGAGCGAGCCATGGCTGAGCTGCTCAGCGGTGGGGGCTACCGCCTGATCAGCCAGCTCTGTGATGCGCCGCAATTCGTCCCCGAGATGATCCGTGCCGATCGGCTGCTCACCAGCTTCCGGCGCGGCGACCGCAGCTCCGTGCGGGTTGTTGTCGACGAGTTCGGGGCCTTCGTCGGCCTGGTCAGCGCCGCCGACATCCTTGGGGTGCTGGCCGGTTGGAAGCGGGTCCCCGAGGGCTAGGTATGGGCGCGGCCCTGCTGGCTGCGCTTGAGCAACCACCAGTAGATCCCGCCAAACAGCGCTGCGCTAAGGGATCCCACCAAGGTGGAGCCCAGCAACAGACGGCTGGAGATCGCCAGCCCGAGCTCCCAGATGCCCCCCTGCTGGATCGCCTCAAGGCTGGGCAAGGCAGGGCCAGGACCCAGCAACCAGCAGCCAACGCTGTAGTTGAACCAATAGAGGGGGATGTAGGTCAGGGGATTGCTAATCCAGGTACCCGCCGCAGCCAGGATGTGGTTCCCGCGCACCAGGCTGGCCAGGGCGATGCCCAGCAAGGTCTGCAGACCGAAGATCGGGAAGCAGCCCATGAACACCCCAGCCGCCAAGCCCCGGGCTTTCTGGCCGCGGCTGGCCTCGTGATGCCACAGCCAGAGCAACCACTGTTTGAGGCGCTTCATCCAACCCCGAGGGCCTTGCGAGCTCACGTTCTACAGGCCGAACCAGCGGCAGACCATCCAAGGAACGGCGATGGCCATGGCAATCGTCAAGGGGAAGCCATAGCGGGAGACATCCAAGAAGCGATAGCGACCCGGGCCATAGACCATCAGGTTGGTTTGGTAGCCAATCGGACTGAGAAAGCTCTGGCTGGCGCCGAAGAGCACCACATAAATCAAGGCCATCGGCGGTAGGCCAAGCCCCTGGGCCAACTGACCCGCGATGGGAATCAACATCGCCACCGTCGCCGCGTTGCTCATGACTTCGGTCAACGCGACGGTGAACAGGAACACCACGAGCATGGCGCCATAGACCGGCCAGCTGCTCAAGCCGAGCAACAGGGCCTGGGCCAGGGCAGAGGCCAGACCCGTTTTTTCCAGGGCAACGCTGAAGCTCGCCAGCGAGCCCAGGAGCACCAGTACATCCAGGCGCACCACCCGTTGCAGTTCACCGGCGCGAAGGCAACCGGTCACCACCATGGCCACCGTGCCCAGCAGCACGGACGCCACCAGGGGGATGACCTCAAAGCTGGGCAACAGCAGCACCAGGGCAGCAATCAGCAGCGCCACGCGCTTGCGGCTGACCGTGGGCAGGTCCTTCTCCAACTGCTCCAGGACCACCAGGTCGTTACTGGCCGCCAGGCCGCGGATGGCGTCCTTGGGCCCCTGCAGCAGCAGCACATCCCCCTCACGGAGTTGGGCGCGCCCGAGCCGTTCCCGCAGCACGGCGTTGCCGCGCCGCAGGGCCAACACCGTGGCGTTGTAGCGCTGCCGGAAACGCAGATCGCGCAGGCAGTCACCGGCGAGGGTGGAGCCGGAGGGCAACAGCACCTCCACCATCCGCTGGCTGTTGTCCTGCTCCAGGCTGAGCGGTTGCTCCGGCGTGGGGGCCAAGACCACTGTGTGGTCCTGCTGGAGGCGCAGCAGGTCCTCGCGGCTGCAGCGCAGCAGCAGACGATCCCCGAGCATCAAGGTGCGGTCGGCCAAGGGAGGCATAAAGCGCTCCGTGCCGCGGTGCAGCTCCAGAACGTCGAGGTCAAAGCGCCGTTGCAGCCGCGTGGCGTGAAGCGACTGGCCAATGAGCTCAGAACCCAATGGAATCTTGACCTCGGTCAGGTATCCACTGCTGGAGAGGTCAGCGATCAGGTCGTCGTCATCGCGGCCCCGATCCGGCAGAAAGCGATCGGCGAGCAGCACCATCAGCGACCCGCCCAGCAGCCAGACCCCCAGACCGATCGGGGTAAAGCTGAATAAGCCAAAGCTGCCGTAGCCCAGACGGCTACTGACCTCGCTGGCCAGCAGGTTCACCGAGCTGCCCAGCAGGGTGATCGTCCCCCCGAGCACCGTGGCAAAGGACAACGGGAGCAGCACCTTCGACGGGGAGATCCGGCGGCGTTTGCACCAGCCCTCCACCACCGGAAGCAGGCTGGCGACGATCGGGGTATTGGGGACGACCGCCGAAACGGGACCCACCACCGCCACCATCAAGGCAATCATTCGCTTCGGGCTGCGAATGGCGTCGGAGCCGATCAAGGCGCGCAGACGATCGAGTCCCCCGCTGCGGAACAGCCCAGCGGAGATGGCGAACAGACCAGCCAGGGTGATCAGGGCAGGGCTGCCAAAACCCTCCAGGGCTTCCCGCGGCTCGATCACGTGGAAACTGACCAGCAGGCCGGCGGCGAGCAACCCCGTGAGATCGGGCGCCAGCCAACCCGAGATGAAGAGGACCACGGAGCCCAGCAACACCACCAGCGTGATCAGGGCTCCGGGCTGCAGAGCGGCAGCAACAAGATCAGCCAAGGGAGGGGCGATCGGGCAAGGCCCTCAGCCTACAGCTCGAAAAACACGGCATGAGGATCGGGAATCACAGCACCGCGAGAGAAGTTCAGCCAGAGCTGAGTCTCCCAAAGGGAACTTGGCGACACCAATTCCCAAGTGCTTTACCGTGGAATCAACCCAAGCACCTCCGTTGCCCTTCAACGCCAAAACCAGCTACGGACTGCTCGCCCTGATCGAACTCGCTGGCATCCAGACCCAAGGAGGGCGGCTACAGGTCTCGGTCATCGCCCAGCGGCAGGGCATTCCCGAGCGCTACCTCGAGCAGATGATGACCAGCCTGCGCAAGGGGGGCCTGCTCACCAGCAGCCGTGGCCCCAAGGGGGGGTACCAACTGGCCCGACCCGCCGCAGACATCCGGCTGAGCGAGGCGCTCGACTGCCTCGAGGGCAGGTCCGATCCGGAGCCACCGGCTCAACAGAGCCTGGAGCAGCAGGTGCTGCACTCGCTTGGGACCCAACTGCAGGAACAGCGCCTGGCCCTCCTGGAGTCCACAACCCTCGCGGACCTTCTCGCCCAACGGGATGCACTGCTTCAGGCGCAAGCGATGTACTTCATCTAATGACGCTCAAGTTGGTGCGGGGCGCCCGGGGAACCCGATCAATCCAGGGCGAAAGACTCATCACCAGCAGTGGAACCACCACGAGGCCCAGCAGCAGCATCACGCCCAAAAAGTGACGCACCACCAGGGTGATGAGCGGCACCTGGACCGACTGGGGCAAGACCTGCCGGCAGTCCACGCAAACCAAGCGCGGAGGACGCTCCTCGGTTTTGGCGAGCAAGCGCGCACCGCAGCGGGGGCAGGGCAAAAGCGGCACCCTTGGGCCAGTCCATGCTGCCAGCCAAGGCCCTGAGGCAATAAAAAAGGCCCGCCGAAGCGGGCCCATTGAGCAGAGCTCAGAGGATCACTTCGCCGAAGCGAAATCGGGGTAAGCCTCCATGCCGTGCTCACCGATGTCGAGACCTTCGATCTCTTCCTGCTCAGTGACACGGATGCCGCCGAAGAGGCCGCCGATCACGGACCAAGCAATCCAGCAGGTGACCAGGGTCCAGATGGCGTAGGCCGCACAGCCCAGGGCCTGAATGCCGAGCTGGCTGAAGCCACCGCCATTGAAGAGGCCAAGGCCTGCAGAACCGACATCCATGCCATCAACGCCCCAGAGGCCGATGACGAGGGTGCCCCAGACGCCGCACACACCGTGGACGGAGAAGGCGCCGACGGGATCGTCAATGCCAGCGGCATCCAGTGCGGAGACTGCGAAGACAACGATGATGCCGCCAACGGCACCAGCGACCCAGGAGCCCACCAGGGTCATGTTGCCGCAACCGGCAGTGATGCTCACCAGACCGGCCAGGATGCCGTTGATGATCATCGTCAGGTCGGGCTTGCCCGAAGTCAGGGTGGAGACGATGGTGGCAGCGATGGCGCCACCGGCAGCCGCCAGGGTGGTGGTCACAGCCACGTAGGGCACGTACTGGTCCATCGCCAGCTCAGAGCCGGGGTTGAAGCCGTACCAGCCGATCCAGAGGATCAGGGCGCCCAGGGTTGCAATCGACATGTTGTGGCCGGGGATGGCCTGGGGCTTACCGCCCACGAACTTGCCGATGCGGGGGCCAAGCAGCATGGCGCCCACCAGGCCGGCCCAAGCACCCACGGAGTGGACGATCGAGGAGCCAGCGAAATCAATGAAACCCAGCTCGCTCAGCCAGCCGCCATTCCACTGCCAGGAACCGGAGACCGGGTAAATAACAGCAGTCAGAACCAGCGCGAAGATCACGAACTCGCCGAACTTGACGCGCTCAGCCACGAGACCGGAAACGATCGTGGCGGCGGTGCCGGCGAAGGCAGCCTGGAACAGGAAGTCGACGGTGGGAACCAAGGCTCCCTCGGTCACCATCTCAGCGGTGACGGTGGGGTCAAAGAAGAGGCCGTTGAAATAAAGCCAGCCATCCACCAGGGATCCGCCGTACATCAGCGAATAACCGATGAACCAGTAGGCGGTCACCGCGAGGGCGAACACGAACAAGTTCTTGGCAAGGATGTTGACGGCGTTCTTCTGGCGACACATCCCGGCTTCGACCATGGCGAAACCGGCGTTCATGAAGATCACCAGGATCGTGGCCACCAGGAGCCACATGTTGTTGGCCAGGAACGCTGCGTTGAGCTCGGGGAGCTCAGCGGCGCGGGCCGAAAGGTTGAACACGCCCAGGCCGAAAAGAGCCAGAGGCACACAAGCCAGCCAGGTCAGCGAACGGCCGGAGGACAGTCCTCGCACCTTGCGGAGCAGAAGCTGAGGAGCCTCCAGCAAGCTCGCTTCCTGCAGGCTCTTCGACCGAGGCCGAGAGACAGGAGAAGCAACAGTCATCAAAAAGCAGTCGCTGGGTGGATGACGGATTACCGCCATTAGGTGCCAATGTTCCGCATCACAGACCACCGTCAAGGTTGCATTCGCTACCAATTCGCAAGTCCATCAGGAATTGCGCTAAGGCAGCAGAAGGAAAGTGAAGAAAAAACGTTCAACGGGCCACAGTGACTATTACAAAAAAGACAAAAAAGAGGCTTTTGTTCACTCTGAACATTCTTCATCCGCTAGAAATGCTGCAGAAGGACAAAACGTTGAGTGAGCCCCCTTTGGGCCTGGCTCCACCGGAAGTAGCCCACCGCGAGGCGAAGCAACGCTCCTTCCCACGAAGCGGACAACCAGCCAACCCTTCGAGGCCCGATGACCACCATGAGCAAACTCCAGTACCGCGGCGTCACCTACGACAACGCCAACCACGAACAGCCCACCAGCGCTCCCGTTGAGCACGCCTACCGCGGCCAACATTTCGAAGCGCCCCTCCGTCACGAAGCGGCTTCAGTCGACACCAGTGTCGATCTGCAGTACCGCGGGCATCACTACAACCACCGCCAGGCCGAGGCCGCTTCCCAGGTCAACCAAGGCTGATTCCGCCCCAAAACCAAGGCTTTTGGTTTTGGTTCGTATTGATACATCAGCGTCCAACGCCTCCCCCTCCAATAGGGGGAGGTTTTTTTGTGGGCCATGGACATCACCCTGACGTCCGTCGGAGAGAGCTACAACCTCAAGCACCGCACGGTGATGGGGATGCTCTGGCTCCAAACCCACTTCGCCGATGAAACCTGGGACTTGATCTGCTCAGGACAGGTCAATCTGAACCGCCAGAGCAGCGAAAGCCTCTACAACGACGCCACCGCCGCAGGGGTCAGCGTGTCCATGCTCCCGAGCGTTGTCTGCTCCTAACCAACGCTCTTGCGCTGTTGCATCCAGCGCAGTGAGGTCCAAGTCAGGAAGACCAACACCAGGGGCAGAGCCGCCACCAAGACGAACAAGCGGAATTCATCAATACCCGGAGCCGCCGTACTGCTGAGGATCTGCTCAACCAAATAGAGGCCGTAGGCGCCAAGCAAGAGCCACCCCTCAAGGCGATTGATCACGCCGCCACTCCAGAAAATCGGCAGGCAGGCCAAGGTCGTCAACACCATCACTGGGAAATCACGGCGCAACAATTCAGGGCTGACCAACAGTCCGTCCTGACCCGAGAGCAGGGCGCACAGACCCAGGATCAAGAGCTGGTTGAGCAGGTTGCTACCCACCACGTTGCCGATGGCCAGATCCGCCTTACCCCGGTAAGCCGCCACCAGGGACGTCACCAGTTCTGGCATCGAGGTGCCAGCCGAAACGATCGTCAGACCGATCACCGCCTCACTCACCCCGAGGGTCTGGGCCGCAGCGATGGCGCCTTTGATCAGAACCTGGGAGCCCACCACCAGCAACACCAGACCCAGGGCCAGCTTGAAAACGGCAACGGGTGTGGTGGAGGCCCCTTCCGCATCAATGTCATCAAGACCGTCCTCGTGGTCTTCCCGCGCTGAGCGCACCTCCCAAACCAGGGTGATCACCAGGGCTGTCAACAGAGCCAGACCCGCAACCCAGGAGAAGCTCCCGGATGAGGCCATCGCCCAGGTGGCCATCGACACGGCGATCAGCAACGGCACATCCCGCCGCACCAGGCGACTACGAACGCGTAGGGAGGTAATCGCCGCGCTGGCGCCCAACACCACCATCACGTTGAAGATGTTGGAGCCCAGAACGTTGCTGACGGCAATCGAGTCCCCGCCGGAATTTCCCTGCAAGGTCGAGAGCAAGCTCACAAACAGCTCAGGGGCGCTCGTGCCAAAGGCCACAACCGTCAGGCCAATGACGATCTGAGGAATGCCCAGCAACAAAGACAGGGCAACCGCGCCAGCGACAAACAGCTCGCCCCCGCCAAAGAGGAGCAAGATGCCCGCGACGATCTCCAGGAAGGTGAGGGCGTCAGGCATGGCCAGCAGCGGACTGGCCCAATTGTGCACAGAACAGCCGAAATGTCTTCAGGCCGTTACCCCGGCACCACCGGAGCCGCGGGCGGTGGGGCGACCGCTGGAGCAGGGGTGATGCCGGCCGGCTCAGCTTTCTCTGGAACCACCTCTTGGGGTTCTTCCACGGGGGTGGGTTCGGGGTTGGGTTCGGTCTCAGGGCCGATCACGTCAATGGAGACTCGCTGGACCAAAAGGCGGTAGCGGAACTTTTGCGTCTTGTTGATGAAGTCCTGAACAGCCGCAACCTGTTTCGGGGTGGGCAGGTTGGGGCGACTCACCCGCACCGCCGCCTTGATCAAGGGGGGGTTTTGCGTCCAATCGATCTTGACGTCCGTGAGTTCCGAATCCCGCCCCAAGGTGATGGTGCGTTGGCGCAGGCTCTCGGTGATGGCCCGCTCCACCTCCTCGAGGGCCTGACGCTGTTGGGCTTGTCCCAGCAGCGTCACAAAGCCACCGGTCAGCGGAATCAGCAGCAGTCCCGTCAGGAGCAGGCTCACCAGACCCATCTGGCTGCGGAAGAGCTGCTGGCGCAGGCTTGCCTGGGTAGCCACCAAGGTGAGCAATCCCCCCGAAAGAATGCCCAGCAGGTTGGCGGCAAACAGCAGGGCTGCTCCCCTGGCTGGTTCCCACTGCTGAAGCGACAGCAACAGGCCCAGGACACAGACCGGAGGCACCAAGGCCACCGCAATCGCCGTGCCTGCAACGGATGACACCGCCTCCGGCTTAAGGCGGCCATAGGTCGCGATCGACCCCGCCACCAAAGCAATGCCCAAATCCAGCAGGTTCGGCGTGGTGCGCCCCAGGACCTCATCGCCCAGGACCGGCAGGTTGGCCACCCAACCCAGGGCCGCTGAGGTCAGCACCGTGATGCCGACGCCCACGGCCAGGGTCAGCAACGCACGGCCCACCAGGGCCAGTCGTCCCTCCAGGATCGCGAAGGAGGCACTGCGCAGGGGCAGGATCCAGGGGGCAATCAACATCGCGCCGATCACCACCGCAGCGCTGTCCGCCAACAGTCCCAGGGTGGCGATCAGGCTCGCCGCAACCGTGAGCACCACATAGGACTGATCCAGGCGGGCTTCCCGCTCAAAGCTGGCCTCCAGGAACGCCAGGGGTGTGGGCTCGCCCATGGCTCGCGCAAAGTCCTGGGCTCAGGATGACCGATTCGCTAACGCCCTGCCGGCAAAGCCCCAATCGATTCCGCTCAGACGTAGCGTTTTGGCCCCATTGGCAGCGGTCATGACCCCGGCGTCGACGTCCCAACGTGCGTCAAGTTTTCGCCTGCTGAATCAGATCAGCACCAACAACATCAAGGGAGATCTCTTTGGCGGCGTCACCGCCGCAGTGATAGCCCTACCCATGGCCCTGGCCTTCGGCGTCGCCTCAGGGGCAGGGGCGGCGGCCGGCCTCTGGGGTGCGGTGTTGGTGGGCCTGTTCGCGGCCCTCTTTGGCGGAACCCCCAGCCTGATCTCCGAACCCACCGGTCCCATGACCGTGGTGATGACGGCCGTGATCGCGAGCTTGACGGCCCGCAATCCCGAGCACGGGCTCGCCATGGCCTTCACCGTGGTGATGCTGGCGGGCGTCTTCCAGATCGCCTTCGGTTTGCTGCGGCTCGGTCGCTACGTCACCCAGATGCCCTACACGGTCATCTCGGGCTTCATGAGCGGGATCGGTCTGATCCTGATCATCCTGCAGCTGGGACCCTTCCTCGGTCAGGCCAGCCCGAAGGGCGGCGTCATGGGAACCCTCAGCAACCTGCCCCAGCTGCTCGCCAACGCACGGCCCACCGAGATCACCCTGGCCGTGGTGACGATGGCCATCCTCTGGTTGACCCCAGCGGCCGTCAAAAAAGTGGCCCCACCCCAGCTGATTGCCCTGGTGGTGGGGACGCTGCTCTCGATCACCGTCCTGGGCGGCGGTGGAGGCGAGGAGATTCGCCGCATCGGCGAGATCGCTTCCGGCTTCCCCGCTCTGCAGATTCCCCACTTTGAGCTGGGCGAATTGCAGTTGATGTTTGTCGACGCAGCCGTGCTGGGCATGCTGGGCTGCATCGATGCCCTGTTGACCTCGGTGGTGGCCGACAGCATCACCCGCACCGAGCACAACTCCAATAAAGAACTCATCGGTCAGGGCCTCGGGAACCTCGCCTCCGGCCTCTTCGGTGGCCTACCCGGCGCCGGCGCCACCATGGGCACCGTGGTCAACATTCAGAGCGGCGGCCGCAGTGCCCTCTCTGGCATCAGCCGGGCCCTGATCCTGATGGTGGTGATCCTCGCCCTCACCGGCGTCGCCGCCCAGATCCCCCAGGCCGTCCTCGCCGGCATCGCCCTGAAGGTCGGTGTCGACATCGTCGACTGGGGCTTCATCAGGCGCGCTCACCGCATCTCGATCAGCGGCGCACTGATCATGTATTTGGTGATCGCCCTCACGGTCCTCGTGGATCTGATCGCCGCCGTGGGCGTGGGCGTCTTCATCGCCAACATCCTCACGATCGACAAGATGAGCGCCCTACAGAGCAAGAGCGTCAAGTCGATCAGCACCGGTGACGGCGACCTCGAGATCAGTGATGAAGAGCGTCAACTCCTCGACGCCGCCCGCGGTCAGGTCCTGCTGTTCCAACTCAACGGGGCGATGATCTTCGGCGTCGCCAAGGCGATCGGCCGCGAGCACAACGCCATTGGTGACTGCCGCGCCGTCGTCTTTGACCTAACTGAGGTCTCTCACCTCGGCGTCACCGCGGCCCTCGCGGTGGAGAACGCCGTGGAGGAAGCGATCGAGAAGGGCCGCGAGGTCTTTGTGGTCGGAGCGAGCGGAACCACCAAGCGCCGCCTCGAGAAGCTGGGGCTCTACAAGAAACTCCCCGCGGAGCGCACCGGCCTGGACCGTCGCCTAGCTCTGCAACAGGCCGTCAGCGCCATCACCTGATTCATGGCCTGGCATCCCCATCTCTGGCATCCGATCACCCAAGTGGCGCGCAGCGACGCGCCGGCTCGGGTGGTGAGAGCCCAGGGTTCCGTTCTTCAGCTCGAAGACGGCAGGGAGCTGATTGATGCCATCAGCAGTTGGTGGGTCACCCTCCATGGCCACGCCGAACCCAGCGTTGCTGAAGCCATCGGCCACCAGGCGCAGCAGCTGGAGCAGGTCATCTTTGCCAACTTCAGCCACAGCCCTGCGGAAGAACTCGCCAGCCGCCTCAGCGCCTTGAGCGGCCTCGAGCGCTTGTTTTTCTCCGATAACGGCTCCAGTGCCGTTGAGGTCGCCTTGAAGATGGCCTGGCAGTGGTGGCGCAATCAGGGCAGTGAACGCCGCCAACTGATCGCCTTCGAGGGGGCCTATCACGGCGACACCTTTGGAGCGATGGCCGTGGGGGATCGCTCGGTCTTCACCGAAGCCTTCGAGGAGCTGCTCTTCGATGTCACCCGACTGCCCTGGCCCGCCACCCACTGGGGTGACGAGCAGGTGGAGGAGCGGGAGGAAGCCGCCCTCGCGGCCCTCAGGGAGGCGCTTCAAACACCCACCGCAGCCCTGATTGTCGAGCCCTTGATCCAGGGGGCCGCAGGGATGCGCATGGTGCGGCCGCAGTTTCTAAAAGCGGTGGCCGAACAAGTGCAAGCCAGTGGAGCCCTGCTGATTGCCGATGAAGTAATGACCGGCTTTGGCCGGACTGGAGCACTGTTCGCCTGCCAACGGGCCGGGATTCGGCCGGATCTTGTGGCCCTCTCCAAAGGTCTCACCGCTGGTTTTTTACCGATGGCCGTGACCATGGCCAGTGAACGGATCTACGCCGGCTTCATCAGCGACAGCGAACCCACGGCAACCTTCTTCCACGGCCACAGCTTCACCGCCAATCCCCTCGGTTGTGCCGCTGCTCTGGCCAGCCTCGATCTTCTGGAGGCCAACCCTGAGCGCTACCAGGACTTTGAGGCACGCCACACCCCCCACCTGGCGGCACTCGCCCAGCACCCCAAGGTGGTTCGGCCTCGCTGCACAGGAACCGTGGCGGCCTTTGAGCTGGACGCTGGCCAGACCAGTTATCTCAATCCGATTGGGAAAACGGTTCAGCGCCACTGCATCGATCAAGGCGTCTACCTGCGGCCGCTGGGCAACGTCGTCTATCTCTTGCCCCCGCTCTGCACCAGCACCGACCAACTGGAGCGCTGCTACGGCGCCCTGCAGTCTTGCCTCGATGCCCTCTAGGCAGGCGGGAAGTAGCGAACGAGGGTAAAAACGCGGCTGTGTTGAGCATTGAGGGCCTCCCGCATGTTCAAGCCGCGCTGGTTGAGCAGCAGATGATCAAAACGGCGCCTGGGGATCGCCATGGGCATCACGATCGTGAATTGACTCCCGGGGCAGCGGGCCTCCTCCTCGGCCACGAACTGGGCAAAGGGATCGATCAAGGAGGCGAAGGGACTCTCCAGCAGGCGCAACTCAAATTGAGGCGCATCGCCCACCAGTCGATGCCAGCGCAGGCGCAAGGCTTCGAAATCGTCCTCCGGTTCACAGACCCAGACGCCGATCACGCGATCAGACACCTGGGCCGCGTAGCGAAGGGCCTCCAGGGTCGGACGGCTCCAGGAGGCCAACCAAACGATGCTCTGGTTCTCCAAGGGATCGCGCCGATCCGGCCAGGGGACTGAGCAGTCCTCCCCTGGTTTCAGCTCAATCGCCTCATAGACCCGCTTGTAGCGGCGCCCAATGCCGGCCAAGCCCCAGACCAGCAGGGGGAGAAGCAGCACCACGATCCAGGCGCCCTCGTCAAATTTGCTGACGACAATCACGGCAAACACCACCCCGGTGGTGAAGGCCCCGAGAGCGTTCAGCGCTAGGCGGCCGCTCCACCCCTGGCCCCGCCGCACCCACCAGTGCTTGACCAGGCCCGCCTGGGACAGGGTGAAGGCCAGGAACACCCCCAAGGCGTAGAGATTGATCGCGACATTGGTGTTGCCGCGGCAGACCACGATCACCAGGGCTGAGACCAGCAGCAAGAGGCCGATGCCGTTCTGGAACACCAGACGATCCCCCAACCAAGCCATCTGGCGAGGCAGGTAGCGGTCCTTGGCCAGCAGTGCCGCCAGCCGGGGGAATCCAGCGAAGGCGGTGTTTGCCGCCAAGCCCAAGATCAACAACGTGCTGATCTGCAGGCACCAATAGAGGGGATTGCCGGGACCGAACACCCGCAGACCGATCTGGGCCAGAACGGTGCGATCGGGATTGGGGGCAATCCCGTAGAGATAGGCCAAACCGCTGACGGCCAGGAACAGCAGCGCCAGCAACACCCCCATCACCAGCAGCGTGGCCTGGGCCCGGCGGGCCGAGGGCTCTCGGAACACCTTCACCCCGTTGGCAATCGCCTCAATACCGGTCATCGCCGAGCAACCGGCGCTGAAGGCCCGAAGAATCAAGAACAGGCCCAAGGGCTCCAGGGCTGCGATCGCCGGCGGTGCGTCCGGGCGAAAGCCATGGGCAAAAACGATGTTCTGCAGACCAAACAGGGCCAGCAGCGCCACCATCACCACAAAGGCGTAGGTCGGCACAACAAACAGGCGACCGGCCTCCTTCAGACCCCGCAAATTGGCCCAACCCACCAGCGCCAACAGCAGCAGCGAGAGGCTGGTCTCATGGGCCAGCAGCCCTGGAAGCAGAGAGCTCAGGGCCTGGGCCGCCGCCATCAGACTCACCGCGGCGGTCAGGGTGTAATCCACCAGCAATGCCGCCGCCGCCACCAGTCCCGCCCAGGCGCCGAGATTCTCCCGGGCCACCACATAGGAGCCGCCCCCCTCGGGGTAGGCCTCAATCGCCTGGCGATAGGAGAGCACCACGATCGCGATCAGGCCGACGATGCAGACCGTGATCGGCAGGGACAGACCCAGGGCACCGCTGCCGGCCAGGAGCAAGACCCCCAAAGCGGCCTCCGTCGCATAGGCCACCGAGGAGAGGGCGTCCGACGAGAGGATCGGCAGCGCAATCAGGCTCGGCAGCCGCTGCGCATCCGATTCCCTGCGCGGCAGAGGACGCCCCAAAAGACGACGGGCAAACGAAAGCAACCCTGTGGCGCGCGGCTGGCCTCACCATGCCCAGATCTGCCCTTGCTGGCAGCCCATGGGCCGTGCCATGACAAAGACACCCCATCCGGGGGAGTCCATGCGCTCGAGCCTCAACGACCTACTGGAACAACTGGTGCTGCGGGGGTGGGCCAAACTTGACCTTCCCGCCGGGGTTCCCAAAGTCACGCCCGATTGCCCCTGGTGGAGCATCGACCTGGGCCCAGTGACGACCGTTTCACTCCACCCGTGGTCCAACGGGCTCTTGGAGTTCAGCATCTGCGTCCTGATCGATGCTGAAGAGCAAATCCAGTCCTATGAACTGGAGTGCAATGCCATGCCCGTCCCGGTGGCCTTGATCAACTGGTGGGGGGGACTGGAGATCGCCCTAGAACAGAGCGAAGCGCTGAAAAACCAGCTGATCGCCGCCTGGGATCAAGAGATCAGCGCAGGCGGCGAGTTGCCCTGATCAACCGAAGCGGCGGCGGCCGTCATTGAAGCTGGAGAAGCTGGTGACCTCACCCCGGCGCGCCTCAGCGCCAGCGGTTTGAGCCAGTTTCCAGACATTGCGGCTGATGCGCCTAGCCCGCAGGCCGCCCCGCTCCACCTCGGCGCTGCCGGGACGGGCACCCATCAAATAAGTCACCTCTGCCGTCGACAGGGGCGCACCCGTTTGCAGGGCCAACTGGGTGAGCTCCAGGCGCTGGCGCAGGGAGCCGACATCACAGGCGCCACCGTCCTCGGACTCGTTCCAGACCCAGGGAAGCTCCCCTTGGGCCGCAAGCTTCTGCATCAGGCTCATGCTGACCAGAGCCAAAGCCTGATCAGCATTGAGATCGCCGCCGTCTTGAACGGGAGCAGCGCCCTTCGCGGAGGCAGAAGGGGCAGAGCGCTTAGCAGCCACGGGCAGTCCTGCAGGGATGGCCGGACGGTACCGGCTCTCGCCCGGGGCGCAAGACCCCAGAGACCGGCGGACATCAACTGCGGCGCAACCAATCCGGGGCCTGCCCGAACCAATCACCGAGATCGCCTGGATCCTCCGGATCAGGCCGGAAGGCCGCTCCAGGGTCCACCTCGCCCAAATCCAATTCCGCCATCAAGCGATCGAGCCCCTGACTGGAGGCGGCCTGCTGGCGGCGCCGGGCCTGGCGCAACCAAGCCGCTACGGCATGGTCGCGATCCGCAAATTTTTGGAGGTAGATGCGTTCCTGCAACGACACCGCCTGGTCGGCGCCAATGCGGTGGACGATGTTCTGAAGACGGAGCCTGGTGGACGGTGTGAGCATGACCAACGCACCGCGAATGAAGCCGTGTTAGCCAGGCCTCCCAGAGCGGTTGTGGCCTTCGCCACCGTTTTGCGCCCAGGTCATCGTGCGGAAACACAGCGGTAGAGCGGTAAGATCGCCGCGCTCCTCCCGCTGACCAGCAGAGGACCTCAACGTCTGTAGGGAGCAGCCCGACCCCTTGATTGAACACAATCCCAGGCGACGAACTGCATCGGTGCAGATCACTGGCACCGACCTGGGATTCAGCGGCAGCGGCACCTCTTTGGATGAGCTGCACCCATCGGCCGCCAGCTGTGTCATCACGACCGACAGCGAAGCGCGGCTGGTCAGCCAGGCCAGCGCAGTCGAATCCATCGAGCTGCGGACCTACGTCTTTCTCGATTCACTCCAGCCCCAACTCGCCACCTACATGGGGACGGTGAGCCAGGGCTTCCTGCCCATCCCAGGCGATGCCTGCCTCTGGCTTGAGGTTTCCCCTGGCATGGCCGTGCACAGGGTGACGGACATCGCCCTCAAAGCCAGCACGGTGCGCCTGGGCCAGATGATCGTCGAGCGGGCCTTTGGCTCCCTCGCGCTGTATCACCGCGACCAGAGCAATGTGCTCCACTCCGGCGATGTCGTCCTTGAAGCCATCGGCAGCAGCGTCGAGCAGCGCACCCGCTGCAGCGTGACCTGGACCGAGGTCATCCGGGCGATCACCCCCGACCACGCCGTGCTGATCAACCGTCAGAACCGGCGCGGCTCGATGATTCAGGCCGGCATGAGCATGTTCATCCTGGAGACCGAACCGGCCGGCTATGTCCTGCTGGCCGCCAACGAAGCGGAAAAGTCCAGCAACATCACCGTGGTCGACGTCAAGGCCGTCGGCGCCTTCGGCCGACTGACCCTGGCCGGCTGGGAAGGGGACGTCAACGAAGCCGCTGCTGCGGCGATGCGGGCCGTCGAGCAAATCAACCGGCGCTCTGCCCGCTGAGTCAGCGCAGACCGAAGATCTGCTTCAACCCCGGGGCCAAGGCACGGGCCGCTTTACCCCGGGAGCCCAGTTTGTCCTTGAGGTGTTGCCCCATCTGGGCATAGGTCAGTCCTGCTTCCCGCACCCAGAAGATCGGGTCATAGCCGCCCCCTTGCCCCTGCGGGCTACTGAGAATCTCGCCGCGGCAGATCCCCTGGGACTCGAGCACAGGATTGCCCTCGGGATCGGAGAGCACCATGGCGCTGTTAAAGCTGCCGCTGCGGTAGGGGGTCGTTCCCAGTTCCTCCAGTAAGCGTTGAATGCGCTCGGGATCGGTGGCGGCATAGCGGGCGGAATACAGCCCAGGCGCACCACCCAGGGCATCAACCTCCAAACCAGAGTCATCAGCCAGGGCCCACTGGCCCGTGAGCCGGGCCACGCTGGAGGCCTTCAGCCGAGCGTTCTCGAGATAGGTGGTACCCGTTTCTTCGATCTCGAGTCCCTCGGGCTGCTGACGCACCTCGAGCGCAACGGCATCGAGCATCGCTTGGATCTCGGCCACCTTGTAGGGGTTGCCACTGGCAATCACCAAGATCGGCTGGGGCGTGCCAGATCGCATCCAATGACACCAGGGGCCGCCATTGTGCCGCCTAAGGGGGTGAGGCAGGTTGGGTTGAACATTCCACCCCAGACAAATCCAGGGGCACCTGCCTCCCTCAAACCGTAGGGATCCCGCCCCGCTCGCGCAATGGCACTGATGCCAGATGTGTGCACCACGGAACAGTTCGAACGCGGCCACCTAGCGTCAAACGGCAGCCCCTCTCTGCAGGTTCGTCCATGGACACCAGCCTGGTCCTGCAGAACCTATTAACACCACCGGTTCTGTTCTTTTTCCTCGGTGTTTTTGCCGTGCTTTTGGGCTCGGACCTGGAGATCCCGGCACCCCTACCCAAGCTCTTTTCGCTGTATCTCTTACTGGCGATTGGCTTTAAAGGGGGCCTTGAGCTACAGCACAGCGGCATCAGCGGGCAAGTTCTGCCAACCATTGCAGCGGCGATCTTGATGTCGCTGGTCGTTCCCCTCTATTCCTTTGGGGTACTGCGCTTGAAGCTCGACCGGTTCAATGCGGCGGCCATTGCCGGGACCTACGGCTCCATTTCAGCGGTGACGTTTATTACCGCCGAAAGCTTTCTCGAAACCCAACACCTCCAGCACGACGGCTTCATGGTCGCCGCCCTGGCCTTAATGGAGTCGCCAGCCATCATTGTTGGCCTGCTCCTGGTGAAGTTGGCAGGCCCGCAGGAGAACCCCAACAGTGAAGGAATGCGCTGGGGGGCCGTCCTGCACGAATCCCTGCTGAATGGCTCGGTCTACCTGCTCGTCGGCAGCCTGCTCGTGGGTTTCCTCAGTGCAGGCCAGAGTCCGAGCAGCGTTGAAAAGATGCTGCCCTTCACCGACAAGTTGTTCTACGGCGCCCTCAGCTTTTTCCTGCTGGACATGGGGATCGTCGCCGCCCAGCGAATCCGTGATCTCCAAGCGGCAGGAAGCTTCTTGATCGGCTTCGCCCTGCTGATGCCGCTTTGCAATGCCCTGATTGGCACCTTGATTGCCCGAGGCCTGGGACTGGGGCCGGGCAATGCCCTGCTCTTTGTTGTGTTGTGTGCCAGTGCCTCCTACATCGCGGTGCCTGCGGCGATGCGCATGACCGTCCCTGAAGCCAATCCGAGCTTCTACATCTCAACCGCGCTGGGGTTGACCTTCCCCTTCAACATCGTGATCGGCATCCCCCTGTACATGGCGCTGATCAATCGCATCCTTCCCTCCGCAAGCTGACGCCATGAGACGGGTTGATGTCGTGGTGAGCGAGCGGGAGCTCACACCCATCCTCAAAGCCATTGAGGTGGCGGGTGCAGCGGGTTACTCGGTGATGAAGCACGTCACGGGGAAAGGACCCCATGGATCCGTCTCAGAAGCGATGGACTTCAGCGGCCTTGGCGCCAATGCCCACGTCGTGACGTTTTGCGAGCCCGAGGTTGTGGAGCAACTGCGAACCAAGCTCAAACCGCTGCTCGATTACTACGGCGGAGTGGCCTACGTCTCCGAGGCAGAAATGCTCTAGCTGCAGTGCTTTTGGAGACACCCAGAGGCGTCGGAACCGCCAGCTAGAGAAGCATCTCCAAAGTTTTGTGAGGCACTGATGAGCGCCGCTTATCAATGACTGTGGTGACGGTAATCGCGATTCAGCGCCAAATGTCTTGACTTACGGATCGTTGCCGAAGCATGGTTGCTGGCGAACATTCCACCCCTCCTCCAGGAGCAGGTAATGGCTAACGAAACCATGGGCATCGCCCTCGGCATGATCGAGACCCGGGGTCTGGTCCCCGCGATCGAAGCCGCTGACGCCATGACCAAGGCCGCCGAAGTGCGCCTGGTCGGTCGCGAATTCGTGGGCGGCGGTTACGTCACCGTTCTGGTGCGCGGCGAAACCGGTGCTGTGAACGCTGCCGTTCGCGCTGGCGCCGATGCCTGCGAGCGCGTGGGTGATGGCCTGGTTGCCGCCCACATCATTGCTCGCCCCCACCGTGAAGTGGAGCCTGCTCTCAACAGCAGCGCTGGCTTCGTTGGTTCGAAGGACTGAGGACTGAGCTAGGCCTCTAAAGGCCACTCATCTCTCTGACTTATTTCCCTCGACCCACTCGGAGATTCTCCATGGCTAAGAAGTACGACGCTGGGGTTAAGGAGTACCGCGACACGTATTGGACTCCTGACTACGTACCCCTCGACACCGACCTGCTGGCTTGCTTCAAGTGCACCGGCCAGGAAGGCGTTCCCAAGGAAGAAGTTGCAGCTGCTGTTGCCGCTGAATCTTCTACCGGCACCTGGTCCACTGTGTGGTCCGAGCTCCTCACCGACCTCGACTTCTACAAGGGCCGTTGCTACCGCATCGAAGACGTTCCTGGCGACAAGGAATCCTTCTATGCGTTCATCGCCTACCCCCTCGATCTGTTCGAAGAGGGTTCCGTTACCAACGTTCTGACCTCCCTGGTCGGCAACGTCTTCGGTTTCAAGGCACTGCGCCACCTGCGCCTGGAAGACATCCGCTTCCCGATGGCGTTCATCAAGACCTGCATGGGTCCCCCGAACGGCATCCAGGTCGAGCGCGACCGTATGAACAAGTACGGCCGTCCTCTGCTGGGTTGCACCATCAAGCCGAAGCTCGGCCTGAGCGGTAAAAACTACGGCCGTGTCGTCTACGAATGCCTCCGCGGCGGTCTGGACTTCACCAAGGACGACGAGAACATCAACTCTCAGCCTTTCCAGCGCTGGCAGAACCGTTTCGAGTTCGTTGCCGAAGCTGTGAAGTCCGCTGAGCAGGAGACCGGCGAGCGTAAGGGTCACTACCTGAACTGCACCGCCGCCACCCCTGAGCAGATGTACGAGCGGGCCGAGTTCGCCAAGGAACTCGGGCAGCCGATCATCATGCACGACTACATCACGGGTGGCTTCACCGCCAACACCGGTCTTGCACACTGGTGCCGTAAGAACGGCATCCTGCTGCACATCCACCGCGCCATGCACGCGGTGATCGACCGTCACCCCAAGCACGGCATCCACTTCCGCGTTCTCGCCAAGTGCCTGCGTCTCTCCGGTGGTGACCAGCTGCACACCGGCACCGTGGTCGGCAAGCTCGAGGGCGACCGTCAGTCCACCCTCGGCTACATCGACCAGCTGCGCGAATCCTTCGTTCCCGAAGATCGCAGCCGCGGTAACTTCTTCGACCAGGATTGGGGCTCCATGGGCGGCGTGTTCGCCGTGGCCTCCGGCGGTATCCACGTCTGGCACATGCCTGCCCTGGTGAGCATCTTCGGCGACGACTCGGTGCTCCAGTTCGGTGGTGGTACCCACGGTCACCCCTGGGGTTCTGCTGCTGGTGCTGCCGCTAACCGCGTGGCACTGGAAGCCTGCGTCAAAGCCCGTAACGCCGGTCGCGAGATTGAGCGCGAAGGCCGCGACATCCTCATGGAAGCCGCGAAGCACAGCCCCGAGCTGGCCATCGCCCTCGAGACCTGGAAGGAAATCAAGTTCGAGTTCGACACCGTCGACAAGCTCGACGTCAACTGATTTCGAAGCGATTGGGAATCGGAGTCAACATCCGTTGGCTCCATCCCATTCAGTGATCGGAACAGGACATCGAACCAAATCAAGGTTCATTCATTCCATCCATCTCAAGGAACCCCATGCCTTTCAAGAGCACCGTGGGTGACTACCAAACAGTCGCCACCCTGGAGACCTTCGGCTTCCTCCCGCCGATGACCCAGGACGAGATCTACGACCAGATCGCGTACATCATTGCCCAGGGTTGGAGCCCGCTCGTTGAGCACGTCCACCCCAGCCGCTCCATGGCCACCTACTGGTCCTACTGGAAGCTGCCCTTCTTCGGTGAGAAGGATCTGAGCGTCATCGTGAACGAGCTCGAAGCTTGCCACCGCGCTTACCCCGACCACCACGTGCGTCTCGTGGGCTACGACGCCTACACCCAAAGCCAAGGCGCTTGCTTCGTGGTGTTCGAAGGCCGCTGATTAGCTGCCTTCTAAAAGTTGTGGTCTCGATTCACCTCGAGACCACTCCTTCTTTTACTCATTAACCATCTGACTGAGATTTTTCGCAGTCAGATTTCAAGCATTCCGATGCCGTGTTGACGCAAATCAACGGCTTCGTTAATGCCATCCAGTCATTCCATACACCGGGCGGACATGGCCACTAAATCGAGTCGCGAAGCAGCCCTTGAGCGCCGCAAGGCCCTCACCGACGGCGGCAAGAAAGCCACCGGTCGCTACGGCAGCGGTGGCGGTCGCGTCCGCAGCGTCGCGGATGCCCGTCCGACCCGGACCAACGCCGCTCCAAGTTCCGCACCGCGTCCCGCCGCAGCCGAGGCTCCCGCAGCCGCTCCGGCGCCTACCCGTCAGCTGTCCGCCCCCAGCAGCCACCGTTCCTCCGCTGGCAAGCGCGTTTCGAACCCCAGCCGCGATCTGGTGCTGTCCCGTCGCGAGGCCATGACCCGCGGCGGCAAGCGTGCCGACACCTCGAAGGACCGCACCCGCACCGACGTCGCCAAGGAAGCCCCGAAGGCCGCATCGGCACCGGCTGCTGAGCACAAGTGCAAGTGCCAAGAGACGACCAGCGATACCTCCTCTTCCCGTTCCGCCAGCCTCTCTCTCAGCACTGAGCGTCCCTCCAGCTCCTCCCGTGCTGCCACAGGCAATCGCCCCGCAGCCCGCAAGGGCACGGCTGTCCACAACGCCAGCCGGGCACTTGTCCTGGCGCGCCGCGAAGCCCTGAGCAAGCGCGGCAAGTCCGCGAGCACGGCGGCCAAGTCCGGTGCAGCTGCTGTGGCCCGTCAGATCAACCCCGACCTCAGTGCCCGTGAGCTGGCGCAAAAGGTACGTGAGCTCAAGAGCAAAACCGGTTCTGCGGGTACGGCTCGCAACAGCGGAACCCGCCCCAGTGGCCCCAATCGCCATGGCGCCAAGCAAGCCGCAGCCGCGGATGCCGCCTGGAAGGTGGGTGTGAGCGAGACCCTCTCTGGTCAGACCGTCACCGGCACCCAGGCCAACCGCTCGGCGAAAACCACCGGTAACGAAGCGGCCACCTGCCGCTCGATCACCGGGACCGAGTACCTCGGCGCCGAAGTCTTCCAGACCTTCTGCGGCGGTCAACCCGCAGGAAGCAACCAACCCGCCAAGGTGCGCGTCACCGCCACCAGCCATGGCAACCGTGTCACTGGCAATGAGGTCGGCCGCAGCGAAAAAGTGACCGGCGATGAGCCCGGCACCTGCAAGAGCGTCACCGGCACCGAGTACATCTCGGCCAACCAGTCCGCGTCCTACTGCGGTGGCGTTGACCCCTCGGTCCGCAAGGTGGGCCGCAGCCAGACCCTGGGCGGCCAAGCCGTCAGCGGCGTCATGGTGGGCCGCAGCGAGCGCGTCACTGGCGATGAGGCTGGTTCAGGCCGCCATCTGACCGGCGATCAATACCTCGGTTCCGACGCCAGTGTTCCTGGCCGTGCCGCGACCAAGGTCAGCAGCCAAAACACCCTGCGTGGCACAGGCGTGACCGGGACCTCCGTGGGCCGCAGCGAGCGGGTCACCGGCGATGAGGCCGGCAGCTGCCGCAACGTGACTGGCGATGAATACATCGGTAGTCAGCAGTTCGACGGCTTCTGTGGCACTCGCCCTGCACCCGAAGCCGCCAAGGTGGGCTTCAGCATCACCAACCGCAACCAGGTCGTCAGCGGCAGCCGCACCGGTCGCTCCGAAAAGGTCACCGGTGATGAACCCGGTAGCTGCAAAGTCGTCACCGGCACCCCCTACGCCGGGCTCGAGCAGGCTGGTGATTTCTGCAACACCGCTGCCGTCCGTGCCGTCCGTGAGCGGACTCCCGTTCGCAACGCCAACCGCATGACCGGCATTCAGCCCGGCATCGGTGGTTCCCTGACCGGCGCCGAGCGTGGCGCCTGCGAAGACGTCACCGGTACTCCCTACGTCGGCGCCGATCAACAGGCCAGCGCCTGTGGCACCGCCCCCAGCCGCGATGCTGACTTTCCCCAGGCTCTGAATGGTGCTGACTGGCAACAGTTCAGTGTTCAGTCCCCTGCCCGCGCCGCCCAACAGGAGCGCGAAAGCACCGGTCGTGTGACCGGCAGCACCTACGAGCAAGGCGGACGGATCACTGGCCCTTTCGACATGGCCAGCGGCAAGATCACCGGCACTGAGCAGTTCCGCTTCGATCGTCGCGCCAACCAGCGTCTGGCCCAGGCGCAACAGCCCGCCGCCATCGCCGCTGCTGAAGAGCCCGTCTCCCGGGTCACCGGTGAGGGTTCCGGCACCAAGATCACCGGCGACGACTGGGATCGCGGAGACCGCGTCACCGGCACCGAGGGCAGATCTGCCCGTCGCCGCAACCCCACCCGCGTTGGCCCGATGAGCGGCATGCCTGGCGCCCAGAACAAGCGCAACCAGGAAGTGCCTGCTCCGAATAACAAGGTGACCGGCTCCAGCGGCAGCACCGATCAGGGTTCCCTGATCACGGTGTCCGGCGGCGCCCGGGGCTAAGGAGCACTCCGCAATGCGTCGGCGTTCCGCCACTAACGAGCGGCCGCTTGCTCCAACGGCCCCCAGCCGCCGCCAAAACGGCGCTGGGGTCCAGGGGTCAGCAGGCCCAGCGGAATCCCCCGCTGAGCTCAACCCCAGCAGCGCCTTGAGCAAGGTTCTGCGTCAGCGTGAACTGGCGAACGCCTCCCGCATTGGCAGCTCCAGGGCGAGCCGCGTGCGGGGCAAGAGCTCAGCCGTTGCTGAGATCAAGTCCAAGCTGAGCAATCCACGCAGGGTGCGCCCGGTGGCGACGCAAGTCGTCCTAGACCGCCGCTCGAGCGGCCCCGTCCACTCCGGCGGTCTGCATCCCCTGAGCAATGGTCAGGCCAACGCCGCACTGCGGGCCTACGAGGAGCAGACCCTCGGTTCCTTTGATCGGGTCGTGCCTGTCCTGAAGCGTCTCTCTGCGCTTCAGCACGAAAACAACTTTGTTGAGCAAGCCCAGCGACTGGCCGTCGCTGAGCTCGGCCATGAGCTGCCCCAGCCTGTCTTGGAGACCGCCTGGACCAGCCAGCTGGACATGCGCACCCTGTTCGCCTGGTGTGTGTTTGAGGCCTATGAACAGGCCAGCCTCTCCTTTTTCAACGACGACCCCCTAGCAGCGCAAGCCGGTAGCGCTGAGGCCGAAGCCTTCAACACCTTCCTGCTGGAGTGTGGCTTCCATCTGCTGGATGTCACGCCCTGTGCCGATGGTCGCCTGGCCCATGCCATTGCCTACGCCCTGAGGCTTCCCTTCAGCTCGGTCCGCCGCCGCTCCCACGCCGGAGCGATGTTCGACGTCGAAAACACCGTTGATCGCTGGGTCAAGACCGAACACCGCCGCTATCGCGAGGGGCTCCCCAATCCAGCCCACGCCGACACCCGGTACCTCAAAACCGTCGTCTACCACTTCAGCTCGAAGGACCCTTGCCATGAGGGCTGTGCTGCCCATGGCAGCGACGACACGGCAGCTGCCGCCCAGGGCATGCAGCGCCTCCAGGATTTCCAGCAGGCCGTTGAGAACAGCTTCTGCTGTGGAGCCTCGGTGGATCTGCTGTTGGTCGGGATGGACACCGACACCGACGCCATTCGGGTCCACGTCCCCAGCGCCGACGGGAAGACCAACCTCGAGAGCTGGCTGGATGCCCGCGATGTCTACGCCGCGACCCGCTCGATGCGTGCCGATCAGGCCCGGATTGAGATCGAGAACCAGGTCAAAGCCGCAGCAGCCGCAACACCGGATGAGGGCATGGTCAAGCTGATCAGCCGCCTGATCGAGAACAACCTCTCCCAGATCGACTACGTCCGCCAGTACCACGGCGGCAGCTACAGCGACTTCGGCCACGCCGAGCGCTTCATTGGTGTCGGCATCGGGTTCAAGGAGATCCACCTGCGCAACCTGACCTACTTCGCCTACATGGACACCGTTGAAGAGGGCGCCCCTGATCTCGATGTCGGGGTCAAGATCTTCAAGGGACTCAACGTCTCCCGCGGCCTACCGATTCCTGTGGTGCTGCGCTTCGACTATCACGGTGCCGTCCCCGGTGCTCGGGAGAGGGCCATCCAGCACTGCGAGCGGGTCAAGGCTGCGATCGAGGCCCGCTATAGCGAGCTCTGCGAACAAGGACTCCTTCACACCCTGCTCACCGTGAGGGATCGGGATCGGCACGTGCCGGCCGAGACCGTAAGTTCCTCAATCACGTTCAACACAGGAGGGGGGCACTGACATGTTGATCTGCAAAGTTGTGAAGCCACTGGTTTCCACCAACCGCATCGCTGACTTTCAGCACAAGCATCTTCAGGTGGTGCTCGATGGAAGCACTCAGAAGGTGGCCGTCGATGCAGTCGGTGCCATCCCCGGGGATTGGGTGATCTGCGTCGGTAGCTCCGCCGCCCGCGAAGCCGCCGGCAGCAAGTCCTACCCCAGCGATCTAACGATCGTCGGGATCATTGACCATTGGGATCCCGAGGCCGGCAAAGAAATGGCCGCGGGTAAACCCCAAGGGGACGCCAAGTAATGGAAATCATGCAGGTGATGGGATCGATGGTCTGCACCCAACGGGTGGAGGGTTTCGCGCACCAAACCCTGCGAATCCTGCGCAACAACAAAGGCAAGTTGAGCGTGGCCACCGATCCGGTGGGCGCCTCCCCCGGCAACTGGGTGTTCACGGCCAGTGGCTCCGCCGCTCGCCATGCCACCGGCAACGCCAACCTCTTCACCGATCTCACGATCGGCGGAATCATCGACCACTGGTCGCCCGACGGCTAAGGAGCCCCTGGTTCCTCCCAGCCAGCCTGGGTCCACTCCGTTATCTCCAGCGACCATCCACCGGGCTTAGCCCATCACCGTCATGGCCACACCACGTTCCCGAGCTACCAGCACTTCAGCCAGCGCTAAATCCAGCGCAGCCGCGAAGCCCGCTGCCGCCAAGCCGGCCGCCGGGACCACTCCGGTGACCGCCATCCCCGCAGCGGCTGCCAAGGCCACCACCGCCGCACCGGCGGCAGCGGCGGCGGCCTCCGCTCCCGTGACGGTGACCGCCAAGACGGTCGCCTCGACCCCTGCGAAGAGTGCGGCCAGCACAGCAGCGAAAGCTGCTCCCGCTGCCCGTCGCATTAGCACCCGTGCTGCCGCCTCTCGCTCCTCTGCCTCCGGCTCGGGCTCCGGCGGCAACCGCTCCACCCCCTCCACTCGCACCTCCCCCATGGCTTCTTCCGTTCAAGGCATCGCTCTCGGCATGATCGAGACCCGCGGTCTGGTGCCCGCCATCGAGGCTGCTGATGCCATGACCAAGGCAGCCGAAGTGACCCTGATCGGCCGCGAGTTTGTCGGTGGTGGTTACGTAACCGTTCTGGTCCGCGGCGAAACCGGTGCTGTGAACGCCGCCGTTCGCGCCGGCGCCGATGCCTGCGAGCGCGTGGGTGATGGCCTGGTGGCCGCCCACATCATTGCCCGCCCCCACTCCGAGGTCGAGCCTGCTCTGGTGAGCAGCAACAACCGCCGGGCCTGATCACCATGGACGCCGTCCATCCGCGCGTCCTGGGTTTTCTTGGGCGTGCCCTCAGCCTTGAGCTGACCGCTGTTCAGCAGTACATGACCCAGGCCTCCCTCGTGGGGCTCTGGGGTGATGCGGCATCGGCCGATCGGTTCCGTGAGGAAACCGTCGAAGAGATGCAGCACGCTGAACGCATCGTCCAACAGATGCTGTCGCTTGGCGCGGCACCGGCTGCTTCCCAACTCCAGCCGGTGACCCATGCCGCCGATCTAGTGGGTCTGCTTGAGCAGAACGCCGATCTCGAGCAGCAGCTCGTCAACCACTACGACGAGGCGGTCCGCTTCTGCCGGGTGGTCAACGACCAAAACAACGCGGCCTTCTTCCAATCCCTGTTGGAGGACGAGCAGCACCACATGCAGGACCTCGAGACCTGGCTCAACGAGCTCGGTGGGCGTCGTCCCCGCGGCTACGGGCGCTATGGCTCCCGCCGCCGCGGAGCACCGCAAGACCGCGCCACGTTCTGAGTCCATTCGGCGCTTGAGGATCTGCCCAACCGGGATCAGAAGCGCCTAGATTCCGCCGCCGAAGCTGCTTTCGGCGGCCCAATTCTTTAACCGTTTGAGCGCTGCTCTCCCCCTTCCCCTGCAACTGATCTGGCTGATCCCGGTGTACGGGTTCAGCGGGATGCTCCTGTCGTTGCCCTGGGCCACGGGGTGGATCAAACGCAATGGCCCGCGCCCGGCGGCCTACCTCAACCTTCTTGTCACGCTGCTGGCCGTCATCCACGGCAGCCTTGTGCTCCGTTCGGTCTACGAGATCGGTCCCCAGCATCTCGATCTGGCCTGGTTTCAAGCCGCTGACCTCGACCTGCGTATCGGCTTCGATCTGTCGCTGACGAACCTGGCGGCCCTGGAGCTCGTCACGACGATGAGCCTGATCTGCCAGGTCTATGCCCTGGGCTACCTGGATAAGGAATGGTCCCTGGCCCGCTTCTACGCCCTGGTGGGCTTCTTTGAAGGGGCCATGAGTGGGGTGGTTCTCAGCAGCAACCTGTTCATGAGCTATTTCCTGCTGGAGATGCTCACCCTCTCCACCTATCTGCTGGTGGGCTTTTGGTATGCCCAACCGCTGGTGGTCACGGCCGCTCGGGACGCCTTCCTCACCAAGCGCGTCGGTGATGTCCTGCTGTTGATGGGGGTTGTGGCGCTCTCGGCCTTTGCAGGCTCAATGGAGTTCACCGACCTCTACGACTGGGCCGGCGGCTTGAAAGACAGTGGCGCCCTCGGCCCCCTGGGCATCACCCTGCTTGGCCTGGGGTTGATCGCCGGTCCGATGGGCAAGTGCGCCCAGTTCCCAATGCACCTCTGGCTGGATGAAGCCATGGAGGGCCCGAACCCGGCCTCGATCCTCAGGAACTCCGTTGTGGTGACCTGCGGCGCGATCGTCCTGATGAAGCTGATGCCGATCGTCCAGCTCTCACCACTCGCAACAGACGTCTTGCTTGCGGTGGGGGCCATCAGCGCTATCGGCGGAGCCCTGGTGTCGTTGGCCCAGGTGGACCTCAAGCGCGCCTTCAGCTACTCGACCACCTCCTATTTGGGGCTGGTCTTCATCGCCATTGCCCTGCAGCGCCCTGGCATCGCACTGCTGTTGCTCTTTGCCCACGGTCTGGCAAGGGCCCTGCAGTTCATGGGGGTGGGCAGCATCATCGCCACCACCAACTGCCAGGACCTGACTGAACTGGGCGGCATTGGTACCCGCATGCCCGCGACCTCTCTGGCCTTCATCATCGGCAGCGCCGGTGTTGTGGGCCTGCTGCCCTTGGGCTCTTTCTGGTGCTACGGCCTGATGATCAACAGCCTCCAGGAGAGCGACCCGGGCTTTGCGGTGGTCTTCTTGATCACCAACCTGCTGACGGCCACCAACGCCACCCGGGTCTACCGATCCGTCTTCCTTGGCAAACCACTGCCCAAAACCAAGCGCACCCCTGAGGTCAATTGGTTGATGGCCCTGCCCATCGTCAGCCTGAGCGTGATCGTGATGCTGCTGCCCGCGATGATGCAGCGCATTGATCCGGTTCCGGGGATCGCCTCCTTCAGCCTCAGCATCGGGCTTGCGGTCGCGGCCTCCGGTCTGATTGGTGTCGTCATTGGGGCTGTGATTCCCCTTGATCAGTTCTGGTCGCGCTCGACCACCCCTTGGGTTCGAACCCTGCAGGACCTTCTGGCCTACGACTTCTACACACCGGAGATCTACAAGCGCACGGTGGTGAGCCTGGTGGCCAACTTGGCCCAATTCACCCGCTGGTTCGATCTCAACGTGATCAAGGCCATGGCCGATGGTGTCGGCAATCTCTCGATGGCCACAGCCAACGGCCTGAAGCTCAGCGTCAGCGGCAAGACCCAGAGCTATGTGCTCACGGTGCTCCTCGCGATTGTCTTGCTGCTTGGTGTGCTGCAGCTGGGGCGGGGGGGTTAATCGATGTTGCTGAGTTCTCTGCTGTTGATCCCCTTCCTGGGGACCGCCGCGCTGCTGCTTTGGCCTGGGGAGCAACCCCTGGGGCGCCTGCGGCTGATCACGATTGGAATCCTGGTGATCCAGCTGATCGCCAGCCTGGTGATCACCGTCCAGTTCGATCCCAGCGTGGCTGGGATGCAGCTCCAGGAGTTCCACCGCTGGGTCCCTGGCATTGGTCTGGATTACGCCCTCGGGATCGATGGCCTGTCCTTGCCCCTGGTGCTGATCAATGCCGCCCTGACCTTGGTCTCGGCGATCATCACCCGCGACATCGACCGAAGACCGCGGATCTACTTCGCCATGCTGCTGTTGATCAGCGGTGCGGTGAATGGGGCCTTCATCGCCGACAACCTGCTGCTGTTCTTCCTCTTCTATGAGCTGGAACTGATTCCGCTCTGGCTCTTGATCTCCGTCTGGGGCGGCGCGAACAAGGCCTATGCCGCCACGAAATTCCTGATCTTCACAGCGATCTCAGGAATGCTGATCCTGGGCGCCTTCCTCGGCTTGGCGCTGCTGACTGGAACCGTGGATTTCAGCATCACCCCGGTCCTCTCCGATCGTCTGGCCATGGGCGGTCAGATCGTGCTCCTGGTTGCGATCTTGCTGGGCTTTGGGATCAAGATCCCGCTGGTGCCCCTTCACAACTGGCTGCCCGATGCCCACACCCAGGCCGCTACTCCGGTGTCGGTTCTCCTGGCTGGTGTGCTGCTGAAGCTCGGCACCTATGGGCTGCTGCGTTTTGGCCTGCAGCTCTTCCCAGAGGCCTGGGCTGAGCTGGCCCCTGGCCTCGCGATCTGGGCGGCCATCTCCGTGCTCTACGGCTCCCTGGCGGCCATTGCCCAGACCGACATGAAGCGGATGGTGGCCTTCAGCTCCGTCGGCCACATGGGCTACGTGCTCCTGGCTGCCGCGGCCAACACCCCCATCAGCCTGCTGGGGGCGGTGTTCCAGATGGTGGCCCACGGTCTGATCTCGGCCCTGCTCTTCCTGCTGGTGGGCATCGTCTACCGCAAGACCGGCACCCGCGACCTCAAGGTGCTCCATGGTTTGTTGAGCCCTGAAAAGGGTCTCCCCCTGACCGGGACGTTGATGATCCTGGCGGTGATGGCCAGCGCCGGCCTGCCGGGCATGGCCGGATTCATCTCGGAATTCCTGGTCTTCCGCGGCAGCATCAGCGCCTTCCCGGTCGCCACCCTGCTTTCGATGGTGGGCTCTGGACTGACGGCCGTCTACTTCCTGCTGCTGGTGAACCGCGCCTTCTTTGGCCGCCTCTCCATTACCCCCGACAGCGACGATCCCATTCGGGATGCACGCTTGGATGTCCAACTCGCGCCCGTGGCTCCCCGGGAGACCTATCCCGCCCTTGCCCTGGCCGCAGCGATCATTGGCCTGGGCCTCTTACCGTTTGGCCTCAGCTATCTGAGCGAAACCTCGCTCACAGCCTTGGCCCTGCAATCGATAGGAGTGAGCTGAGATGCCTGTCATTCCTGCTGAGCTGGTTCACAGCAACCCCGGCCTCGACGCCGAGCAGATCATCGCCAAACTCCTCGGTGGTGAGACCTTGCTGAGCGACACCTCCGATCACCTCATTGAGGTGGTCGATGTGCTCGAGAGCTATGGCGAGGTTCTTGATGCCTACAGCAAAAACCTGATCTACCAAGGGGAACATCAGTTCCTCAACCCATTCCCGATCTTCAAGTACCTCGACGGGGACCTCAGCCCCGCCAAGATCTGGCGCCATCTCAACCACGACCGCATCAACTTCGAGTACGCCGAGTACTGCATGAAGGGCATGCTCTGGCATGCCACCGGCGGGATGGATGCCTACTTCGACAGTGAGGCCTTTAGCGAGAACTGCAAGGCGATCATTGCCGCCAAGCGCCGGCGTGATCCGCTGCTGGCAATCCTGCATCCCCTGTTCCCAGATTTCCTCAGCGAACTGATTCGCAACGCCGCCACCACCCATGCCCTGGGGCAGTTCTGGCGCGTGATGAGCGATTTGTTCATCGACTTGGCCAAGGCGGAGCGCTCCGGTGCCGTGCGCTCGATCCCGGATGTGGTCGATTTCATCAAGCAGGGGCTCGTGGCCGCCGCCGCCAACCCGATCGAATACGGCGTGATGATCGCCGGCCAACGGTTCTGGATCCTGCCGCCGGAAGCCAAGCTCACCTTCCTGGTGGATGTGGCCGTTCCCTACGTCGAGGCGGTCTTCCTGCGGGGGATGCCCTTCTTGGGCACCGTCAGCTACAACGCCCAGGCTCAGCAAATCTCACCGGACCAGGCCACCTTCACCTACGGCGCGCTCTACGCCGACCCGCTGCCCACGATGGGTGCGGGCGTGCCCCCCAGCCTGCTGATGCAGGACATGTACCGCCATCTTCCGGAGCGATTGCACCAGTGGTATCTGGTGCGCACCCGCGGAGAAGGGGACGTGCGCGAAAAGATCTGCCGCAGCTTCCAGAAGTCGATGTTCTGCGTGACCAACGCCGCCATCAGCGGCACCATGCCCCACGCCTTGGACACGACCAACCCGGAGGAACAGGAGGCCAATCGCGCCTATGCCGCCTCCTGGGCCGCTCGCCTGGTGATTGGCCGCACCGATTGCCTCGCGGCGTAGGGTCAACCCATGGATCAACTCTGGAATCCCCGGCCCAAGCCCGATCGCGTTGAGTGGCTGGAGCGCCGGATTGAGTTCGAGGACTACGCCGGGAACCGGGCGTTTTTGGATCGCCTCAACGATTTCTGCGAGCAGGAAGGGCGCTACCCGGACATCAGTTTTGGGCGTACATACGTGAACATCACCCTCCGGCCCGAGGAGGAGGGGGCGAGCATCGGCGAGGCTGACCACGCGTTTGCCGCTGCCATCGATGGCCTCGTCTGAGCAGCCCGACAACACGCCCGTCGATCTTCAGGCCGCCTATGAGGGGGCCGAGGTCCAAGAGGTTCTCGATCAGCTGGACCAGGAGTTGATTGGACTCCAGCCGGTCAAGACCCGGATTCGTGAAATCGCCGCCCTGCTGGTCGTCGACCGGGCCCGCAAGCAGGTGGGACTCTCCACCACGGCCCCCAGCCTGCACATGTCCTTCACCGGTCGGCCAGGAACGGGAAAGACGACCGTGGCCGAGCGGATGTCCCAAATCCTGCACAAGCTCGGCTACGTGCGCAAAGGTCACGTGGTCACCGCCACCCGGGATGATCTAGTGGGGCAATACATCGGCCACACCGCTCCCAAGACCCGGGAGATGCTCAAGAAGGCGATGGGTGGGGTGCTGTTTATTGATGAGGCCTACTACCTCTATCGCCCTGAGAATGAGCGCGACTACGGAGCCGAGGCGATTGAGATCCTGCTCCAGGTCATGGAGAACAACCGTGATGACCTGGTGGTGATCTTTGCCGGTTACAAGGAGCGGATGGATGTTTTTTACCAAAGCAATCCTGGTCTCTCCTCTCGAGTCGCCAACCACATTGACTTTCCGGATTACAGCGCCAGCGAACTGCTTGCCATTGCGCGGCTGATCCTGGCGGAGGAGAACTACCGCTTCAGCGAGGAGGCCCTGGCGGCCTTCGAGGATTACATCGATCGGCGCATGCAACTGCCGTTCTTTGCCAATGCCCGCTCGATTCGCAATGCGATCGATCGCTCGCGGATGCGCCAAGCCAATCGCCTGTTCAATGTGATGAACAGCAGTCAGCTCACCAAGCTGGATCTGATGACGATCGAAGCGGAGGACATCACCGCCAGCCGCGTCTTCTCCGGGGAGGTCGAAGGCCTTGACCCCAGTGAACCGATCACCGGCTAATCCCTAGCGGGTCCGGCGGCGGGAGTCGATCTGGAGAAGGTCGCGGACCTGTTGAATCTGACGGCCCAACTGGGGGTCAGCCGCCAGCTTCTTCTCGGTTTGATCCACGGCGTACATCACGGTGGAGTGATCCTTGCCGCCAAAGGCATCGCCAATGCGGGGCAAGGACAAATTGGTGCCCTGGCGCATCAGGTACATGCCCACCTGCCGGGCCTGGCTCACGGCCCGCTTACGGCTGGCGCTCTTCATCTCATCGACGCCCACACCGAAGACCTCGGCCACCTTGTTCAAGACTTGATCCGGGGTGACCTCCACCTCAACACCGGCCGGTTCGAGCATCGGTGCCACCGATTCCACAGTCATCGGCAGACCGGTGATCGAAGCAAAGGCAACGGCTCGGGTCAGGGCACCCTCGAGCTCGCGAATGTTTGAGGTGAAGCGACCCGCGAGGTATTGAATCAGGTCCCGGGGCAGGCTGACCCGCTCGTGCTCCGCCTTCTTGTGCAGGATCGCCATCCGCGTTTCCAAATCAGGCGTTTGGATATCCGCGATCAGGCCCATCGAGAAGCGTGAGATCAAACGCTCCTGCAGACGGGGAATCTGGCTTGGGGGACGATCGCTGGCAATCACGATCTGGCGCCCGGCCTCATGGAGGGCGTTGAAGGTGTGGAAGAACTCCTCCTGGGTGTACTCCTTGCCCTCGATGAACTGGATGTCATCCACCAGGATCAAATCGGCAGCCCGGTAGCGATCCCGAAATTTCTGCATGCCGTCCTTGCGGATGGCCTGAATCAGATCGTTCGTGAAGGTCTCAGTGCTGACGTAGGCGACCCGGGCCTCGGGATCAATCTCCAGGCGGTAGTGGCCAATGGCCTGCATCAGGTGGGTTTTACCCAGACCCACCCCGCCGCAGATGAACAGCGGGTTGAACTCACGGCCGGGGGCCTCAGCGACGGCCAACGCCGCGGCATGGGCCATTCGACTGTTGGGCCCGACGACGAAGCGGTTGAAGACGTAGCGGGGATTCAGGCCCGGGGCCAACTTGCGCGGGGCCTCACCCGTGGCCGTGCGCTGCTGGGGGGCAGCGGAGCCTGGGGCCACCTCGACCCCGGCGGTCGTGGGGGGCTGACCGTTCAGGGTGATGCCCTGGGCGGACTCACCACCGGCCTCGACGCTGACCGCGATCGGGCGACCGGCGATCTCGCTGGCCACCGCGGCAATGGTGCTCAGGTAGTTCTTGCGCAGCCAGCCGCACGCAAAGGTATTGGGGGCCAGCAGCTGCAGCTCGTTGCCCTGCAGGTCGACACACGTGGCCGGACGAATCCAGGTCTCAAACGTGGGTTTGGAGAGATTGCCTTGGAGTGCTTCTTGAACCTGACGCCACAGCGTTTCTCCCTGCTGCACCGTCACGTCATCCCCTGTGGTCCATGAATATAGGGGTGGTCTGAGGCGGGAGTGTCTCCGATGATGCGCCTGAACACCTGCCCCACATCTCTGCTGCGCATGACCCGTTTGATGCATGGCGTTCGCCCCCAGCTCGCCTTGGGTTGCTTGCTGCTGAGTGTGGGCCTGAGCGGCTGCGGGACCGGCGGTTTGCGGCTACCGCTCTGGAACGGCAGCAGGGGCGGAGACGGCGCTCAGGTCAGCGATGCGCCCGCCGCCGCCCCCCTACCGGGGGGCAAAAGTTTTGTGGTCAACGCGGTCGACAAAGTCGGACCGGCGGTGGTGCGAATCGACACGGTGCGGCGGGTGGTCAACCCGATGGGCGGACTGTTTGGCAGTGGTCCCTCGGTGCAGCAACAGCAGGGGCAGGGCTCGGGCTTCATCACCCGATCCGACGGGGTGATCCTGACCAATGCCCACGTGGTCGAGGGCACCAATGAAGTGGGCGTCACCCTGCCGGATGGCCGCAATTTCAAGGGCAAGGTGCTGGGCTCTGACCCGGTCACCGATGTCGCTGTGGTGAAGGTGGCGGCAGCCAACCTGCCCGTGGCACCCCTGGGTAATTCCAAAGGCGTGCGGCCCGGCGAATGGGCGATCGCGATCGGCAACCCCCTGGGTCTCGATAACACCGTCACCTTGGGAATCATCAGCGCGGTGCAGCGCACCAATGCCCTCGGGGAGGGGCAACGGGTGCCCTACATCCAGACCGACGCGGCCGTGAACCCGGGCAACAGCGGCGGTCCCCTGATCAATGACCGCGGTCAGGTGATTGGGATCAACACCGCCATCCGACAGGCCCCTGGCGCGGGTCTGAGCTTTGCCATCCCGATCAACCTCGGGCGCCAAATCGCCGCACAAATCCTCGATCGCGGCCAGGCCTCCCACCCCTACATCGGTGTACGGCTCCAGGCCCTGACCCCCCAACTCGCCAGGGAGGTCAATGCCACCGATGCCGAGTGCCGGCTGCCGGAGACCAAAGGCGTCGTGGTGGTGGAGGTCATCCCCGGCAGTCCAGCCGCCAAGGGAGGCATGCGCGCCTGTGACCTGATTGAGCAGGTCGGCGGCAAGCCCGTGAAGAACCCCTCCGAAGTGCAGGTCGCGGTGGACCAGGGACGCGTCGGCCAGAACCTGGCGATCGTGATCCAGCGCAAGGAGCGGACGCTCACCCTCCAGATCAAGCCCGCTGAACTCCCCCGCGGGAAGTAGGCGCGGCCTTGGCTGCCCCTCTGACCCTGGTGGTCATGGCCCGCTGGCCGGCCCCCGGACGCTGCAAAACCAGGCTGGCCCGCCACACGGGTCGACTGGCGGCGGCCCAGATCCAACGCCAGCTGACGCAGCACAGCCTTGAGGTCAGCGGCCGCTGGAGCCAACGGCACCAGCACAAGCTGCTGATGGCCGTCGACGGTCTAGGCCCCCGCGGGTTGCGCCGCTGGCAAGGACAGCTGCAGGCGCTCGCTCCAGGGGTTCAGCTCGGGCCACAGGGGGGAGGCAACTTGGGCTGCCGCATGCAGCGGCAGTTGCAGCGGGCCTTCCAGGCGGGGGCTGAGCGGGTGATCGTGATTGGAACGGATCTGCCCGCCCTGGAAACCAGTGATCTCGACGCCGCAGCCGAGGCACTCCTGAGGGCACCGCTGGTCCTTGGTCCCGCCCGAGATGGCGGCTACTGGTTGATTGGCCTGAACCGCTCCGGCTTCCGCCGCGCCGGAGCGCAGCTGATGAGTGGCATCCCCTGGGGCAGTGATCAGGTGCTGCAGCGCAGCCTGGCTGCCGCCGCGGCGCACCAGCTCCCTGCGGTCCTGCTGCGACAGCAGAACGACCTCGATGAACCGAGCGATCTGGAGGACTGGCTGCGCTGCCAGCTACCGCCCGCATGAAGCGACCGTCCCTGGCCGTCGTCATTCCCGCGCGGCAGGAAGCGCAGCGCCTACCGCTGTTGCTCGCCGATCTGCAGCAGGCCCCACTCGGGCTAGAGACAGAGCTGATCGTGGTGGACTCCAGCGCCGATCCAGGGACCGCCGACGTGGCCCAGCTCGCCGGCGCCCAGGTGATCCGCTGCACCGCCAACCGTGGACTGCAACTCCAGGTCGGCATTGCCGCCTCAACGTCTCCTTGGTTGTTGCTGTTGCATGCCGACTGCAGGCTTCCGGCCCGTTGGGGGGCGTCGGTGGAACAGGCCATGGGGCAAGCACCAGCCGCTTGGTACTTCGACTTCCAGGTCGCCGCGGCCGGTCTGCCGCTGCGGCTGCTGGAGCTGGCCGTTCAGCTGCGCTGCATGATCCGGGCCCTGCCCTACGGCGACCAAGGGCTGCTGCTGCCGCGGGCCCTGCTGGAGCAGGCCGGGGGCATGCGGCCCCTGCCGCTGATGGAGGACCTGGATCTGGTCCAACGGCTCCAACCCCTGGCCCCCCTGCGCCGACTCGGCCAACCACTGGCGGTCGATGGCCGCCGCTGGAGACGCGATGGGGTGCTGCGCACGGCAGAACGCAACGCGGCCCTGCGCCGGGCCTGGCGCCGCGGCGCCACGGCCCAGGAGCTCGCCAAGCGCTACTACCGCAGCCCCTAGGGGGCGTACCAGAAGGCGCAGCGGCGATTTTGCGGTTCCAGCTCCCAACCCTGGGCGCCATAGAACTCGATCACGCCGGGATCGGCGAACAGGCTGATGCGCTCCACCTGCATCCGCTGCAGGCGCTCGATCACGTACTGCATCAGCTGTTTGCCCAGGCCCAGACCTTGGTAATGGGGGTGGACGGCCACATCCCAGACGGTGGCCTCGATCACCCCGTCACCGGTGCAGCGGGCAAAGCCCACCAGGCGCGGCAGGCGGGCGTCATGGCGCCAAAGGGCCACCACCAGGAGGCTGTTCTCCAGGGCAATGCGCACCCGCCTCATCGGACGGCGGCTCCAACCCACCGCATCGGTGAGCTGCTCGAGCTCATAGAGATCAATCTCCCGCTCCTGGCTCAAGACCAGTGAAGTCGGGGCATTTGGGGTCACGCAGACGCGATGGTCCCGGCCGTAGAGCTCCTCCAGTTCAGTGGCGCTGGAACCAATCAGAACGGAGCTCGCTGCGGGGTTCGGTTGATCCTGACCCACCAGGTCACCCCCTTGATGCAGGCTGGGTCCGTTTCTTGCATTGGGATCCCTGGGCGCAGCACCTCTGCTGGTTGGCGTGCATGGTTGGCTGCTCTCCGGGCGGCTGTGGGATCCGCTGCGCACGGCCCTGGAGCCAAGGTGGGACTGCTGGACCCCTGATCTGCCGGGCTTTGGCCAACGCCCGAGGCCCCAAGGCCTGCGGACCAACTTGGTCAGCTATGGCCGCTGGCTGGCGGAGGCGGCCCAGGAGCAAGCCGGCGGCCGGCCGATCGTGCTGATCGGCCACTCCCTGGGGGGAAGCCTGGTGCTCCATGCCGCCCCCCATCTGGGGGAGCAACTGCGGGGGATCATCCAGGTCGCCTCCGGAGGCGGGGTCTATCAGCCGCGGCCCTTTCGGATGGTGCGCAACGGCGGGGCCACCTTTTTGCGCTGGCGGCCGAGTTGGCTCGCCCAGCTCCCTGGCACCGAGGCCATTCGCAGCCCCCTGGTGGCGGAGCTCCGCGCTGCCCGCGGGCTGCTGGCCTGCAGCATGCAGCGCGGGGCCGTGCGCCAGCTGCCGGCGCTGGCGAGCCAACTACAGGTCCCCAGCCTCTGGGTGGTGGGCAGCAAGGACACGGTGATGGAGCCGCGCTACGTCCGCCATCTCTCGGGCTATGCCCCCAATGCCGAGGTGCAGGAGCTCGAAGGGGAAGGGCATCTGCCGATGCGCAGCGCCCCAGACGCCCTCGCCCGAGTCATCGAGGACTGGCTGGATCGAACGTTGTTCTAGAGCCTGGCCAGTCCGCGTTCCTGCAGGTCGGCCAACTGGGCATAGAGACCACCGGCGGCGCGCAGGGCCGTGTGGGTTCCCTCTTCGATCAGGCGACCGCGCTTGAGCACCAGGATGCGGTGGGCTGCCTCCACCGTGGCCAGGCGGTGGGCGATGACGATGGCCGTCCGTTGGCGCAGAACCCGATCGAGATCCCGCTGCAGGGTGGCCTCGGTGGATGGGTCCAGGAAGGCCGTGGCCTCGTCCATCACCAAGACCGAGGGATTGCGAATCGCCACCCGCGCCACCGAGAGCAACTGGCGCTCACCGGAGGAGAGGTTGCTGCCGCGCTCACGCAGCTCTGTGGCCAGCCCCGAAGGCAGTCGATCGAGCAGGGGCTCAAGACCAAGCTCCGAGCAGAGGCGCTCGAGCTCGACATCGCTGATGGCGCCATCGAGGCGCAGGTTGTCGGCCACGTTGCCGCTGAACAGGAAGGTGTCCTGCAGCACCACCCCAAGGCGCTGGCGCAGGGTGGGGATGGGCAACTCGCGGATGTCCACTCCATCCAGCAGGATCCGGCCCTGCTGGGGTTCATAGAGGCGGCAGAGCAGGCGGATGATGGTGGTCTTGCCCGATCCGGTCGGACCGACCAAGGCCACGTGCTCCCCAGGGGCAATCCGGAAGGAGAGGTCCGTCAGGATGGGATCGTCAGGGCGGTAGGCGAAGGAGACGTTTTCAAAAATCACCTCACCGGCGCTGCTGAAGTCGCTGCCACTGCGAATGGCGGCCGAGGAGCGCTGGTTCAGGGGCAGCTCCTGAATCTCAATGGGCTCCTCCAGCAGCTCACCGATGCGCTCAACAGCGGTCAGGCCGCCTTGGATCTGAGTAAAGCGCTCCGCCAACTGGCGCAGGGGATCAAACAGGCGCTGGGAATAGAGGATGAAGGTCGTCAGGGTGCCCAGGCCCATCGCCCCAGCGGTGACCATCCAGCCCCCCAGGGCCAACACCAAGGAAATCGCCCCCAGGGACACCCACTCGATCAAGGCCGAGATCGAGGAGTCGTAAAAGATCGTGCCGTTGACCGCATTGCGGTAGGCATCAGCGGTGCGGGCAAAGCGGGCGGAGTTGTGGGACTCCCGGCGGAACATCTGCACGACCTCCAGACCCTGAAGGTTCTCCTGCAAATCCGCGTTCATCTGGGAGAGCTCCTCGCGAACCCGGTAGTTGGCCTTGCGGTAGCGCCTCTGCAACCAGAGCATGGTCAAGGTGACCGGCACCTGCACCGACAGCAGCAACACCCCGAGGCGCGGTTCAATCGCCACCATCGTTCCGGCGATCACCAAGAGGGTGACCAGGTCCGCCAGCAGCCCCACGGCGCCACTGCCAAAGACCTCGGCCAGGGCATCGACGTCACTGGTCAGGCGCGTCAGCAATTTTCCAACGGGCGTGCGGTCGTGGAAGCGCAGCGAGAGGTCGAGGGAATGGGCAAACAGGTCGTTGCGGATCCGCGCAGTCAGACGTTGGCCAACGGCCTGCACGTTGAAGCTCTGAACCCCCTGCAGGCCCAGGCGGATCAGGACCGCTACCAGCAAGAGCGACACCAGCGTCCGCAACTGGCCCGAGAGGGGCATGGCCTGCAGCCAGGGCAGCACCGGCTCCTGACGCAGGGCCGAAATCGCCTGTCCGACCAGCAGGGGTTGAACCGCCGCGGCACCCGCCACCGGGATCAGCAGCACCAGGGTGAGCAGCAGCCGTTTGCGATCGCGCCCGAGGTAGGGCAGAAGACGCAGCAGACGTTGACGATCGCGCTTGGCCATCAAGCGCCTGCGCTGGCGATTTGATCGACGATCGATTGGATCTCGCCGGAATCGAGCCGCAGCGACAGCGGATGGCCCACGAGGCGGGCGGTGGAGTGGAACAGATCTTCGATGGCGATCAGGCCGTTTTCTTCAAGGGTGCGGCCGGTGGCCACCAGATCGACGATGGCTTCGCTCATGCCGGTGATCGGACCGAGCTCCACCGAGCCGGCCAGATGGATCAACTCCACAGGCAGATCCAGGGCCTCGAAGTACTCCTCAGCGCAGCGGGTGAACTTGCTGGCGATGCGGCAGTGGGCCGGCAGGTCACTGGCCCGGCGATAGGGACTGGAGGCCTTCACGGCCACACTCATCCGGCAGCCGCCAAAGCCCAGATCCACCAACTGAGCCACGGGCAGCTGGTGTTCCTTCAAGACGTCGTAGCCCACCACCCCAAGCTGGGCCTGGCCGTAGGCCACATACACCGGCACATCGGCATTGCGCACCAGCAGCGCCCGGGCGCGACCACAGACGCTGGGCACCATCAGCTGGCGGTTGCCCGGCTCCAGCACCGCTGCGAAATCCAGGCCAGCGGCCGCGAAGCGGCGGACCGAGTCCTTCAGCAGGGCTCCCTTGGCCAGCGCGACGGTGATCATGGTTGGCAGCCTGAACCGGGACTTTAACGATGCATGCCGCCACGACGGTTTCGCTGATCCCTGTGCTGAGCGACAACTACGTGTTCGTTCTCCACGGCGAAGGTCCGGGTGCGGTGGTGGTGGATCCGGCGGTGGCCGAGCCCGTGATCGCCTGGCTGGAGGAGAAGGGCCTGGAGCTGGAGGCGGTCCTGCACACGCACCACCACAACGACCACATCGGCGGAACACCCGGGCTGTTGCAGCGCTGGCCTGAGGCGGCGGTGATCGCCAGTGCCGCGGATCGTGAGCGGATCCCGCTGCAAACCCAAGGAGTCCAGGGAGGCGATCAGCTGAGGCTGTTGGGCCGAGAGCTGAGGGTGCTGGAGGTGCCCGGCCACACGCGTCACCACATTGCCTATGTCGTGGAGCCGGAGGCGGGGGGAGCCGCTGAGCTGTTCTGCGGCGACACCTTGTTTGCCGGCGGCTGCGGTCGCCTGTTTGAAGGCACCCCCGAGCAGATGCTCAGCTCCCTGGGCAGCCTGGCGGCCCTGGGGCCCGAGACCCGGGTCTGGTGCGCCCATGAGTACACCGAAAGCAACCTGCGATGGGCGGCGGAGCAGGAACCGGACAATGCCGCGATCCGCACGCGACTGGCGGAGGTGCAGCAGCTGCGCCGTGAAGGACATCCAACGATTCCCAGCCGCATTGGACTGGAGCAGGAGACGAACCTGTTCGTCCGGGCCCAAGACGCGGCGGCGCTGCGCCAGCTGCGCGGCCACAAGGACCTTTGGCGGGGCTAGGACTCAGCCGCGGGCGATGAGGGCGGCACCACTGGGGTAGAGCCGGCCCTGCTCGCCTGCGCGCAGGTGCAACTGACAGCGCTGGCCGCGGGCATAGTCCAGCTCCAAGGGCAGACGCAGGCGCAGGCGTCGGTCATCGAGCTGTACCTGATAAAGCCACTCACGGCCGAGGAATTCCCGGCCCACGACCCAGGCCTCGGCGTCATCGTCCGGAACCAAGGCGATGGCCTGCTGACTGACCAGCACCTCCAAGTCCGAGGAGGAGGACGCAGCAGCCCCGGCCTCCGTTGGTTCGAGCACCCCGAGGGGCGTAAGGCAAAAACCGTCCTGGAGCTGGGCCGGCAGAAGGTTGCCCTGCAGCACAAAGCGACCGACAAAGGAGGTCGCCGGGGCCGTCACCAGGTCGTGGGGGCTGGCGCATTGGTGCAGATGCCCGGACTCCAGGACCGCCACCCGATCACAGATCGCCATGGCCTCCTCCGGGTCGTGGGTCACGATCACCCCGCTGGCGCCGCAACGGGCCAGGACACCGGGAAGCTCCGCCCGCAGGCGCAGCCGCACCTCCACATCCAGGTTGGAGAAGGGCTCATCGAGGAGCACCAGGGAACAGCCCGGAGCCAGGGCGCGGGCCAGGGCCAGGCGCTGCCGCTGACCGCCGGAGAGCTCATGGGGATAACGGCGCTCGAGGCCCTTGAGGCCCAGCAGTTCCAACAGCCAGGAGGCGCGACTGGTGTCCTGACCTGGCCTGAGGCCAAAGCAGGCGTTACGCCAGGCATCGAGGTGGGGGAAGAGGGCGTAGTCCTGAAAGACCATGCCCACGCCGCGGCGCTCCGGGGGTAACCAACGTCCCTGCCCGGCCACGGGGCGTCCGCCGATGGACACAGAGCCGCGGTCGGGCTTCTCAAAACCAGCGATCAGGCGCAGCAGGGTGGTTTTGCCGCAGCCCGAGGGGCCCAGCAGGCCGACCAACTCACCGGGCTGGAGCTGGAAATCAATATCGCGAAGGGTCCAGTCGCCACTGGAGGCGGGGCCGCTGTAGCGATGCCACAGGCCACTGAGCTCCACCTGCGGCTCCTGGGGGAGATCAGGGCTGGGCATCTCAGGGCGCATTCAGCAGGTTCGCCATAGGCTCGGCGCCACATCCTCTCGTGCAATGAACCTTCCAGCGATTGAGGCGGTGACAACCGCCGCGGCACCCGCACCGGTCGGCCCCTACAACCAGGCCGTCAAGGCGGGTGGGGTGCTCTATTGCTCCGGCCAAATCGCCCTGGATCCAGCCACCGGCGCGATGGTCGGCAATGGAGATGTGGAGGCTGAGACCCGCCAGGTTCTCAGCAACCTCCAGGCCGTGCTCAAGGAAGCCGGCTGCACGCCGCAGCAGGTGGTGCGCACCACGGTCTTCCTGGCCGATCTGGGGGATTTCGCCAAGGTGAACGCGCTCTACGCCGAGGTATTCGGAGAGGGGGTTTCCCCGGCTCGCGCCTGCGTGGAGGTGGCCGCACTGCCGAAGGCCGCCCGGGTGGAGATCGACTGCATCGCGGTGCTGGGCTGAATCAGCCGAAAGGTGAGATTGATCCGCTCGGTCCTGACCCGGGCACGGGCCGGTAGGGCGTGCTGCCAGTGGGCCTGGGTGGGCGGATCCATCACCAACAGATCGCCGTCATCTAGGCAAAGCGAGAAGGGCGCCTCAGCGGACGCAAGAGAGGTACGTCTCGGGCGAAAACGCAGATCGCGCGGAACGCCGATGCTCAATGAGGCGATGGGGGCCTGGTTGTCGAGTTCCGGCTCGTCATCGGCATGCCAGCCCATGCGGTCGTCTCCAGTGCGGTAGCGATTCAGCAGCAGGCTGTTGAATCGAACCCCCAACTCCTGCTCCAGGAGATCGCGAAGGGGCGCAATGGAGGGACTCCAGGGGGTGATGGGCTGCACCTGGCCGCTGTAGCGGTAGCTGCAGCCGGGGTCAGCCATCCAGCAGGTCAGACGAGGCGTGGGGTGCTGGCGGCCAAAGACGCGCACCAGGGGCTGCTCCCAGGGAACCTCCTGAGCCAGGCGCTGACGCAGGGATTCCGTGGCGATTCCATGGCCCTGTAGCCAGGCGGAACCGTGGCGAAGCTTCAGGCCAGGACGCTCAATCGCAATCAAGGCTGGGCTGGTTCAATCACCCGAGCTTCAGCCACGGGGGGCGGGGCCAGGAGCGTCAGGCGTGTGGCCTGATCAAGAACCGGGGTGGGATCGAGGGCCAGCATCTGCTCCCCTTGGCGCTGGCGCAACTCGACATGGAGATGGGGGCCACTGGCACGGCCGCTCTGGCCGACCAGGCCCAGGGTGGAGGCGGCCGTCAGGAAGTCACCTTTGCGGACATTGGCGCTCTGCAGATGGGCATAGAGGCTCTGCCAACCGCGGCCATGGTCCAGGACCACCGTGAGGCCGTAGCCGTCGATGGGCTCCACCAGAACCACACGTCCCGGAAGCATGGCCAGAACAGGCGTGCCCGCGGGAGCCACCAGGTCCTGACCGGCGTGCATGCGCCAGGCCCCGCGGGAACTCGAATAGCGCCAGCCGTAGGGGTCCACCTCCGTCGCTTTGACCGCCAGGGGATAGACCACACGGATCGGCTGACCAGGACGCAGTGGCCAGGCCAGAGAATCGGGCATGGCCTCGCTGATTCCCATCCCGGGCGTCAGGTCAGCGACCGGAGTATCGCCAGGGATTTGCAATGGCCTCTCGGGGAGGGCCAGAGCCGGGAAAGGCAACAGACAGCCCGTCAGCCCGGCGAGGACAGCAACAGCGCGAACGGGGCCGAATCCCATGGTGGGGCGAGGACTTCGGGCCCGTTGTACCGGGGCCCAGCGCCACGGCCAGCCCAGCGGATCGACCGGTAAGCTCCAGACATACGGGGCGTGGCGCAGCTTGGTAGCGCGGGTGCTTTGGGAGCACTAGGTCGCAGGTTCGAATCCTGTCGCCCCGATTGAATTGTCAGGGATTGGCCCCCAGTGGGGCACGCAAAACGCACGCAAACCTGCTCAGGCGCGCGGTCAGTCGTTCTCGGCGCCAGGCTCGCCGTCATGCAGGACGGCCATCACGTTGCAGCCGGGAAAGAGATCCCGCCCAAAGGCCCTGACTTGCTCTGCACTTTCTGCGTGGACCAACGTTCCGACGCTCTAGCCCTTGGAGACCTCAACGGCCAGGTCAAACAGCTTGCCCACAGATTTGTCGCTTAAACCCTGGCTTAGCCATTGATAGGGCAAACGGGGTAGCGAACACCCCAGCCCCACCCAAGCCATGACCGAGCTGGAGGCGCACCACAGACCAGCGCCGTCCGAGCGGGAGTTTGCGGGGCGTTAAGCCACTTGCACCCGAAGTAGCACTTAGGCCATGACATGAGTGGATCTCTGCGGGAACAGAGTCCACACGGGGGGCTGCCATAGGCCCCCCACAACAACCATCCAGAGCAGCAGCTGACCCGCCGAGGTGGTAGGTCATCACAGGCGGCTTGACAATCCCCGTAACGAAGGGATCGGCGCGCGTGAAATCTCTGCGGTTGAGCTTCTCTGCTCTAGGTGCTGCTGCTGTGGCACTGTCATTCATCCCTCAGGTCAACGCCAAGCCCGTTGAGCTGGCGCAAGGCTCAGCCAGCGACCTGGGCGTGATGAGCATCAATCTCAAGGATGTGATCAAGCCTCAGGTTGGTGTCCAGGCACAGACACAAGCTGCTGGCACTCCCAACGAGGCAGGTCTGGGTGGCTTCCTGCCCCTGGTTGTCGGCAAGAACAGCGTCTTCTTTGCTGATGTCCTAGCCAACGCCAACTTCGCTGACATCAATAACTCCAGCAGCATCATCAACACCACCGTTGCTGGCACCACCATCTCCACCTCATCCCGCCTGGGTTATCGCTGGCTCAACGGCGACCGCAGTTGGATGTATGGACTGAATGCGGGTTATGACACCCGACCAATGAGCACGGGTCCCTCTGACACAGGTATCCCTGTCTACGCATCACGCACCGCTTTCTTCCAGCAGGCTGCTGTCAACGCAGAAGCAGTCAGCGACAAGTGGGCATTCAATGCCTATGCGCTCATTCCAACGAGCGAGCCTGATGAGCAGCAACTCAACTCCGTCTATCAAGGTGACGCACTCGCCACCATTGGTTTTGATGCTGGCTACAACATCACGCCAGATTTGAGGGCATCTGTTGGTTACTACTATCAAAACGGTGATATGAATACAGCTGATGGCTCTGGCGTCTTGGGTCGCCTCGCTTATTCCATTAATAACGGACTAACTCTTGGCACCAACCTCTCATATGACAGTGCCTTCAAGTCACGCTTCTCGGCTGACATCAAGTGGAGATTCAATACCAATGGCGGTCCCGGGAAAGAAACACCGAAATCCAATGCCGCAGTTGAAGCCCTAAAATCAACACCGAGCAATAGAGATGTGCGAGTACACGACACAAGTAGATGCTACAATAGACAAAGCAGATTATGGAACGGGAGCACAAGCTGCCCGGATATATTTACTTAACAGTTTGGCTTCCAGCCTGGTTCCAAATTTCCAGTCAAACACCCAGGCTAGCCACTCAATGCCCTTGCAAAAGCAGGGGCTTTTCATATCTTCAGTCACACCCGTAAAACAGCCAATTAGCCTCCAATACCTGGCACCATTGCAATCAGATGACAATTACTTCGGGGTCCTTACTGATTTTTTGTCTACGGGGAAATTCGAAGCACGACGCCTCTCTAGCTTCAGCCTGATTTGCATATAAACCCGGCTGATCTTTGGGCTGCAGAAGCCCGTTTAGCGCTTATTTAACCCGATTAAATCGAGCCTGTCATTTTAGCGGCGGATTTAGCCCCGTTAAGGCTTAACCGCTCTAAACATAGGCGCTGGTAGCGCTTCGCCTGGGCGGACCAAAGGTCGTCATGGGAGACGCGAGCCTCTGGGACTCGAACACCAGGGGCTTTTTGTCCTGATGCTGTCACCTGAATATCACCACCCCATCGACCTCTTCAAGATAAGGAGATGGCTCATCTACCACCTTGGCTGAATCGGAGTGCAGACCAAGGAGGATCATCAGATTCTTGATTGCTTTGAGGACTGACACTGTTCATTGGCTGATTGGGCACACCAAAGCTGAGCCGACTGCTACCGACAAGTACTACGTATGGTGCCTTCACCGTTGGCGACGCTACATTCAGGGAATGAGGGCAGCAAGACCTCTGAAAGTAAGAGCCTGCACGTGCCTGGAGCCTAGGCAATAGCTCTAGTGCAACCAAATCGTCCATGTTCACTGGACTACAGTAGGTTCACATTTGGTGCTCCAGAGGTATCAATAGAGAATGATCCGCACCTATGTCATCAATGTCGCAGGGGAGGATAAAAGGCTCTCCGAGATTTCACAAGCTCTTTCTCGTAAAAGCATTGCGTTCAGGAGGATCGAGGCTGTAACACCTGCAGCCATGAAACACATAGACATTAAGAGTGATTGCGACATTGTCTACCACAGCATGCTTGAACCAGCCTGCCTCACCTCCCACCTGAAAGCCCTCATGACGTTTGTGTCAGAGTCTGAGAGTGGCGATATAGCTTTAATCCTTGAAGATGATGCAACTCCAGCCCCTTCCCTGACTCCAGAACGACTCAGGTCTCTCATATTGTATGCACCCAAGGACTTTGAGGTTCTCCAGCTAGGCACAAGTCACACTAAAGGCTCGTCTCTGCTCTTAAGTCATAGAATAAAGCATTCATTAGAGTGGCATAATTGGCACTACGCCCTTTGGGGATCCTATGCGTATATGGTCAACAAAAAAGGTGCTCTAAGAGTTCTTGAGCGCCTTTTCTCATCCTGCATGCTTGACCTTTCTGGTTTTTACTGTCCCGAGCTTTGCGTTTCTGACTACTTACTTTTCGATATTTGCAAGACTTACACAAGTACATATCCCTGGTTTGGCCATCTTGGAGTTGACTCGTCCGTAAGGCCAGAGTCGGTGGCTCATGAACAGCAAACCATCGCCGAGCGAAATCAATTCCTTCGTTCCTGCTGGCAGTTGCCCTGAAATTTCCTTACCGGCTCAGATCCACTGGGTCCTTTATAGAGGAGATTTGAAGGTGAGTTCGAACCCCTTCGAATAGCTACCTTCAGCGGAATAACTTTGGGTCAAATAGCAGTAGATAAGCGCCGATAAGATACAGCTGCCCCTACCCGTGTCGCGCTACGAGCGGCAGTGTCTCAATGGCTGCTTTATCAATCTCGGATGCTGCCAAAGCGATTGGGCATTCCAGCCGCTCACAGCTTTATCGCCTGATGAATGATGGCAGGATTGATGATTTTGTCTGTTGGCGTGGCGGTAAGCGCCTGATTGAAGTCAACGGTCTTGCTGCTGCCGTCAAGGAAGCAACTCAGCAGCGTAGCAACAGTGCCACAGTTGTTAAAGCAGATGGCGCCGTTGATTGGGACAAGATTGCTGAAACCTGCAATGGCTGGCTTGCAGGTGATGGTTGGTCAAACCGCCCGTGGAACGGGACTCAGTGGGCAACGCTCTATTGGTGCATCCTTGACGCCACCTCAGAAATAGGTGGTGTGTAATTTCAATTCCGCTGATTGATGGTCGACAAAGTCGATACTGTCACATACGTTAGAGGCAATTATATCAGGTTCGGCTTCGTAGACTTCTAACGAACTACATCTTTAGAGCGGTTCAAGAAAACTTGAAATCATCAGATAAATCCTGACTCAACCGTGATTCTCGCTTCAGCAATACTAGTACAAAGAGCAGTGTAAACCAGGCGTCATTCACATCCAAGCAATAGGCAGAAATACATTCGAGATCGTTTGGGATACATCCGCATGGCAGTGCGAGTCATCTGAAGCAAAACACTTTTACAGGCATCCTTTGGGATGCCTAATCTGATAGACGAATAAGTGCTAGGTTATTTACGTCAGCTCTCATTCAATGCATAGCGCGAAGAATATCCTTCAATCAGCAGGGGCAATGCTTGACCAATTGGAGCACGCGAAAGCCATTAAGTGCATGACTGACTTTCTCCGTCATCGCTATGTTCCTAATACTGTGTGCCTACCCCCGCCGACGCGGGTAGATCGCTTACAGATTTGTCTAGCGTGCGGCGGAAGTGCGAAGAGATGGGCTAATTTCCTGGGCACAGCCAAGCATCTAGTGGATATCGGCGAAGAGGACTGTCTTCTTCAGGAGACGTGTAATCAGATAGCCAGTAGGATCAGCATTTCGGGGCATATTAAAGTCTTAGTTGACAGCCGTAATTGCTCTGCATATCAAGCAGTTGAAGGATGTGAACTCGTTTATCGCAATGGTGACCCAGAAGAAGATGTTGCTATTGAGGTTCTTTCAAATCCAAAGGTTATTCCTGTAGAAGGAGCAGACCTACTGCTCCTTATGGGTGATGTATGTTTTTCGGAATTGGCGATGGATCATATAGCAGATTCTGTGCTGTCAGGCGGTTCGCTCAGAGTGTTCGGGAGGAGTGGATTGAACAAGGATTATGGTAATACCGGAGGTGAGATCTTCGGAGCTTATATCCCATCAAGTGAAGTTATCAATATCCGCCACTTTTACGAAACCTGCAAGAAGCTATACTTCGGAACTGATAGGCTTGTAATGCACAGGTATTCAACCTGGGAAGTTCTGGCACTTGTTACTGCGGCTGGAAGAATCAGCGGTGAAGAATCCCTTTCCCAAATAATTCGGCATCCCTTTTCACTGAGAGAGTTGCTACCAGAAATGAAAGCAGCATTAGAAAATGGAGACTTTATTGAATCGATATGGCGTGAAATAAATGATGAGACGGAAGACTTCGACTTCCCAATTGAGTATATCTCTTGGCTAAAGAGGAGAGTGGAAAAGAGTCTTTGAGTAAATCGCACTAATCAATGATATCTGGACTGCTTTGCCTAGCAGGCCTGGAGCGGAACTCTTTTTACTATTCAGTATAGTTATAAACTGTGACCAATTTAGCGGCCTACACAACAGGAGAATGCTGATCGGCTCTTCTGCTGAAAAACGTCCGACATTCGGAGAAGCTGCCCATCGCCCGTCACATTTGAAGCTGACAGCATGGGCGAGTGAGCGCTTACATGGCATGATTGAGTAACATTCTGCGCACATTGCCTTTCGACAGTGCGCCTAAGAAAACACCGAAAGATATTTTGTGCCTAGACTGAAAGCATCATGTTGGCTTAGACGAAATTTGATGGCCTTGAAATCTCAAGTAATTCAGTCAGCAAACTTATTCTTGAATAGGCTCGATTTTGAATCTATGACTAATTGCCTGCTGGATTATTTACATTCTAAGCCAATCACCGAAGAGCCAAGCGGGCTAAGTCCACTGATTCACGACAAATTAAGCATAATGATTCCATGTGGAGGACTTTCTTCGAGATGGAATGCTTCATTTCTCCCTCGCAAGCATATTCTCGATCTTGGCGATGGCGTTCCTCTGATAGAAAGAACGATCCAGCAATTAGCCAGGACTTTCCCTCAGTCACTATGCTCAATCATAGACTCCGACTCTCATGATTCTGCTGTGGCTAACAATTATGACCACTTTTGCCAGCAGATTCCTCTAATAAATAAACCATCAGATCCGGTAGGCATCGAGATTCTTGAGAACAGCCTAGGTCTAAGTAGTCACTCAGGCAGGTCACTGCTTTGGCTCTATGGCGATGTTTGCTTTACCTGGGAAGCGCTGCAAGCTATTGCGTCTCAAATTGCCCTAAATCCTAATTCACTTTGCTTCTTTGGCAGAAAGCATCCTAATGAGGCTTTTGCGAATTCAGGTGGTGAAATCTTTGGAGCCTATGTTCCAGTCGCCATGAAAGAATGGCTCCTTCATGTCTACAGGTTCATAGAGAGACTGGCGATCGGGATGCCTCTCCCCAGGGTAAGTACATGGGAGGTTGTTTCATACCTTTCGCTGTTTAAACATGATTCTCTGGAGCTACTCCCACCGCCATCGATCATTCGCAATGACACTCAGCTTACCTGCAATCTAATGAGTGAAACATTTTCCAAGAGGTCATTCAATCCAGCCATATGGGTAGAGATCAATGATGAGACAGAAGACTTTGACTATTCCTTTGAGTACATAAGAAGACTCTACTGGCTAGCACTCAGATAGCCCGCAATTGCATGATACGCGCCAACTATTAGCAAGGTATGGCAAGGGATGCAAGCCTTGGTCTATTGACAATGAGTCACTCCTTATTAGGGTTGCTAGCAAAAAGTAGAAGTGTCGGATCCCGCTTCTTCCCTTAATTCAAAGCTGGTCTATTTCGCCATAAATGAATTACTCGTCAATGTCGTCATTCAACTGAATTGGATAACTCTTTTTCTCTTTTAAGTTACTCGCGGGAATTCGAGCATATATGTGTTAGTTGGCGGCAGTAATAGAACTCTCTGCCTGCCAGCCACATACCTATGGTGCGATTTGCTTGGTTGAGGGTGCGGATGCACCCCCAGCCGTTCAGGACTGAACTGTTCCCGCAGTCGTCCTCCCCTGTCATGGCTCAGGTCGTGCTGGAAATGCAACCTCAGAATTGGAGTGTCGGTGTAGCGCTACCACGGAATGCTTTGAGCAGACCCATCCGTCGCAGCTAAATATCCTGTTCAGCGGTCCAGAAGCCTTTGGCATCGAGCCGGTAGAGGCTGCTGATCGCTCTGATGCGCTGGAGCGGGCGTCAGAACTCCATCCCGGGTGCTTGATGGCGGCGCTGGAAGCAGAACGCGTCCCTGACCACCTGAGGCAGTACGTGCTGGCTAGCTGGTTGAAGACGCTCTGACTGGCGTAGTAGCAGCGTCATCGTCAAAGGCCGCCTTCAAGTCTCAGGTTGCAAAGCGGGAGTAGCTGTGCAGGTGTGTCTCCAGGTCATGCCCCATGGCATCGGCAATTTGCTTTGGAGTCCGGTAGCCACCGTCAGCAAGCGGTCTGGTGTGCGCCACGTAGCTGTAGCGATGCCGGAATGAGTACGGCACAAGCTTTTGTCCTTCCATTGCGACTTCCTGCTTGAGGCACTGCCAGACCTTTTGACGGCGCAGGAAAGTACCGCAGGCCTCACCCGCATGGCCATCTGCCCCAAGAGGTGGCAAGGCCTCACGCAGGTGGACACGTTGGCGGAGATTCCATTGCTGCGGACCATCAAGGTCATGGACCATGAGCGGATGGAGCATGCGTGGTTCGGTGCAATCACCAGCAGTGCCGCCCTTGCTCTTCTCGTAGTTGCTCCAAAGCTCTTCGCCTCCGTTCCTTGTGTGGAGATAGCGAAGGTCTTCAGGCCTTAGGCCATAAACGGCCATGAGCTGGAAAGCGAAGCGCCACCGCATACCGGCCTCGTCATCCGGCAAGGCATCGAGCAGCCGGAGAATCTGCTCATCGGTCAGTGGATACCCATCGACCTTTTTCTGGCGTTTGGCGCCAGTGGAGTCGATCTTTTTGGCTCTGGCCATGCGCTTGGCCGGAGGCCGCCATATGGCCTTGAAATCCAGTTCATCAACGCAATAGTTCAGGAATTGGGTCAGCGCCTGCCACATGTGTCGGTGCATGGTGTCCTTGCCCTTCCATGGCCGCAGCACCTCCTCGCAGAGGCCTTTGCCATCAGTTGGAGCAGAGCGACCGGTGAGGAGCGTCACCGCTGGCTCCAGGACAGGAAGGTATTTGGTGCAGAAGGTCTTGGCGGCGACTTGGTCAGGAACCTTGTAGGCCTCGAATCGCTGCAGAGCATCCGCCCAGTTGTCCTCTTGATAACTGCTGACTTTTTGGCCGAAGTCGGCGGCGGCTTTGAGGCTCAGGCCACCGGTTTTGTAGGCCGCAATGATTTCCCGAATGCGGACGAGGGCGTCCGGCCAGTCGTCTTGATGCCACTGGTATGGCAGGCCTACGGATTGCTTCTTCCCGACTGCTGGGTCGTGGACTTCAAGCCGGATGCGTCCGTGGTCGTTGCTAACAAGCCAACCACTGGGAGCCGAGGCCTTGATGCCATTGCGGAGGCTCTTGACCCATTCCGGTTGCTCGGCCGCCTTTGGCATTTCGGGTAATTCGGGTAAAAGTCAGGCCATCCGCCATGGAAGCGGTGCCATTGGAGCACTTGCGTGAAGTTACCCGAAACTTCGGGTAAAACCAAGGCTGCGAATGCGGTTTGGTGCAGTCTCACGCAGAAGAGGCAAGGCGCCAAAAGGCCTCTAGCCAAGGGATTTCACAGTCTCACTAGGGCAGAACACATGCTTTGGGAGCACTAGGTCGCAGGTTCGAATCCTGTCGCCCCGATTGAGAAAGAGCGTTGCCTCGCAAGGGGTCTCAGGCATGAGCACCTCGACCTAGGCACGTTCGCCGACGGCCGACGCCGACATTTCGCCGACAAGAGCCACCCTCCCGTTTGCTCTGTCCGTGGCTAAGCCGGGGTGTACGAGAGAAGTCCGTGGGCAAGCTGTTCGACCTGGCCGTTGAGGTCTCTAAGGACGAGATCGTCGGGACGTTGATCCACGCAGAGAGTGCTGAGCAGGCCAGAGCCTTTGGACGGGATCTCTTTCCAGGCTGCAAGGTGATGGCCGTCCTGCATGAGCCGGCCGGTCTTGCACTGCGGAGGCAACCGGAGCCATAACAGTGCAGGAACTTGGTCAGTTCCTCCTTACACCATCTGAGCGCTCCGGGGGCGGGGCGCTTTTTTGTGTGCGTGCGCTCCTAGGCACATCCGCCGACGTCCGCCCCCGAGATTTCGCCGACAAAAGCCATCCCCCCTTTCGCCCTGACCTTCTTTCTTGCGAAGGACTGATTGATTCAGCCCTGATTGTCGGGATTTGAGTAATGCTTCGGGCTGTCATTAACATTTAGACGCAACTTTTACTCTCTCCTGTCGGACTACTCCAGCGGGACCCGGTATGGTTTTTATTGCTGGCGAATCCTCTGACGGAATCTTCTGTTCTTCGCCAAGGCTATCGCTGTTCATGACCTTGCCCGACAGGGTCTACTCGGCTTGAGGAACATTTGGATGAGACTTCTTTTCGGCGCACTGCTTGTTCTAGTCGCTATATCGGCTCGAGCTGAAACAGTCGTGGTTCCGGTCCCTAGCCCTTTTAGCTACGAGTCCACCAGCCTGAAGCGACTGCCACTCGGTGGCAAAACAATGCGATACATAGGTTTCACTGGTCATACGACAATCGTTCTTCCAGCGAAGCCGGCGCGGTTTAATGCGGGAAAGCCGGGAACTGTTCGGTGCGACCGGAATAGCTGCTGGCGGGATGGCTATGTGGAGCCTTCCTTTGTGAGCGGTGAACCCGAAAGATCAATTCGCAAATTCTTTGATTACCAACTCGACTGCAAGGACAGGACCTTTAACCGCGTTGGAGATGCTTCTGTACCCGGCAACTTCGCGAAGGGCTGGCAATCTGTCACCACTGATCCCACAGCTCTAGCTGTAGAGACAACGTGGTGCCCACGAATAGACCAGTTATCTATTTAAGCCGGCTCTGAGGCGACTCCCAACCCAGGTCTGGCGACAAGCAAACAATAACGGATTCGCTAGAGTTGTTGTAATCGACGATTTAGATCGTGACGACTACACACCACCCAACCTTTGCGGCGAGTAGTGCTGTTCTTGACCAACTTCGTGCAGAAGCGCGTCTGGAGCAGTTGCAAGCTCGGAGTGATGACGAGCCCGACCGCTACGAGGGAACACTGAACCCTCAGTACCGTCGCACCGCAACGGATTTCTAAACAATGAATCTTTCAATAGACCAGCAAGTTGATGCTGCCCACAGCGAGGCAGAGCGCATCGAAGCTGATGCCCTTCAGATCGAAGCCAGAATCGTCAAAGCCGGTGGTATCCCTCCTCGGCGGCAATACGGAAAACCTGTCAATAGCGAAGCCATTCGCCAGAGCCTGACCCTGGTTGGGCTGCTGAATAAGCGTGATCCTGCTCTGGCTTCGTACTTAGGTATTCAGTCAGGTAGCTACGCCCGTGAGGCTGCAGAGCGTGCTGAACGCCAAGCCGTAATCGAGCGCATGCAGGCACTCACTGAGCAAACCAGGCAGGCAAATCAAGCTGCCCAGCTTCATCGTGAACGCGCCTCTAATGCAGGCATCAACCCCACCACCGGCTTGAGGTTGATCTGATGGCACTGATCGCCAAGATGCACCCCACTGCCAACTGGTTGCGGGTGCCGGACCAGATCTATCGAGCTGCTCTTGAGCGCAACATCGAACTGGGTGCAACTGACCAGGAGCATTTTTGGGGGACAGAGTTGCCAAACCTGCTCCAGCACTCCCAGTACAGAGCCCAAGCGGCAGCCCGGCTGGCTGAACTCGAGGAGCGCAGTACCGCCATCAGCCTCGAAATCAGGGCCCGGGTCGGCTCTCAGCTGGAAGAACAGGCTCTCCTGGACGAGGAAGCGGCCCGACTGGCAGAGCTTTTGGTGGCCTGTGATGAATGATCTCGCCGCCCTGGGCCACGCCCTAACCACCACCGCAGAAGCGGCCGAAGCTCGCGGATCACTGCCTCAAGCCCTCGCTGCAATGACCCCACTGGCCTTTGTCGGCTTGCTTTTTGCCGGCCGGGAACTGCTTTTGCTCGCCCTTGATGCCGAATTGCAGAACGGCAGGAGGTGACTGATGGCATCCCCCACCGTCGTTCAGGATCGAGTTGAAGCGGCCAGAAGCCTCCTCCTCCAGGGCGCATCGCCATCGGCTGTCGTGACCACACTGACCCAGGTGGAGGGGGTGTCGCCAAGAACGGTCCGGCGTGCGGTGGCCAAGGCTTACGCCTCAATCCGTGCTGATCTCGAGGAAACGGGCCTGCATCGACAGGAGTTGGTCAGCCAGTGCGTGCATCTATTGCTTGAGTCGGCCCGGCAAGGTCTGGCCAGCAACAACGCGGGTGCGGTTGTAGGCGCGGTCGCCCAGCTCGACAGGCTTGTCGGGCTCAGCCATCAGAAATAGCGACCGGGCTGGCCTTCAGTCAGACGAACCCCCGGGCTGGCGTCGGCGCCATAAGAGAGATGGATGCAATGTTTGGGCTTGAAGCCGGCAGCAATACTGCCGATTAGTTCTACTGCTAGTGGTTGCCTCGGTCATGATCAGCATCCAATGCTTGAAATGGATCCGGTCTTAGCTGACAAAGGAAATCTATCCTTGAACGGTATCAGTCGCTACAGCCTTAATGCAGAATCGCGACTTTTCAGGCTACCAAAAGATAAAGCGTGTATCCTCGCCAGTCAAAAGCCTGCTGGGCGCACTAAGTAGATGTCGAGCTTTTCTGTTAGCCAGGGATCCTCTACTGTTCAGATCAGCTCTGACGCAGCTGGGTTCCATAAAGATTCCGCCAACAGATACTACTTAAACTATAGCGGTCTCTCATCGGCTTCGGATTCATTCGTTATCTCTTTCGCCGATGGGGCGTCTATTCGGCTTACCGACTTTAGTGAGATTAATAATGGTGCTTCATCGAACTCCCAAATAAACGTTATCGGCATACCAGCATCGCCTGAGGGCTCTTTTCAGAGTAGCTTTAATATCATTGGAGGCCAAGGCTGGAACGGCACATTTGATGTATACGACAACAGCAGCAATATTTTGCTTATCGATGATTATAGGCCACAAGGGAATATCTTCATTGATAATATTTACTTCGAGCCATTTGCGCAGTTCGGTTATTCTAGTGGATCACTGACTATTCAGAGCCCTTATAGCCCAAATTTGCTGGCGAGTTCATGGATTGAATCGTCGGGTCTTGGCACCTTCTCTTCTGGGCCTGCCTCATATATAGGCGGCAGTGGAGGTACACCTAATAGCCAGCAATACACATCAGGCGGTGGTGCAAATCCATGGGTTTTTGCGCTAACAGGTGTGTCGTCAGAACCAATTTGCTTTGCAAAAGGAACTTTAATTTCTCGGTCAGACGGCTCAGAGCTTCCCATTGAGGCATTAGCTGTTGGAGATATCGTCGCCACGTCCAGCGGAGACCTGCCAATTAAATGGATCGGCAGGCGGACTTTGCATCGCCGTCTAAGCACTTTAAATCAATACAAAAACTTTATCCCAGTGCGCATTGAGGCTGGTTCGCTGGGGGCGAATATTCCGAGGAAAGATCTGCTGGTTTCGGACTGCCATGGAATATGCGTTGACGGCAAGATTGTGAACGCAAGTTTCTTGGTTAATCAAATCAATATTTACAAGGATGCTGACAGCAACCACCCATTCCAAGTTGACTACTTTCATCTTGAGTTCGAAGACGAGGTTATGGTTATGGCCAATGGGGCGCAGGCATGCTCATACGTAAATGCTGGTAACAGGAGAAACTTTGACAACTACATGGAATTTATTTCCAGGTTTATCAACATCGAATCAACTGTAAGGTCTTTGGTCTACAACTCTGATCGTTCAGTGCAATCTGCTGAAGGCAAGAAGGATCGGATCATTAGATCCTGGCAGGTTTCTGAGTCGCAGTGTGCTTGAACTCAGTGCGCTGCCGGCTACCTGCCCACAAGCCGCAACACCATCTCCCCGAGCCCTGTGCCAGTCGTTTTGAGACGCCAGAGACCCTGTCCAGCCAGGTTTGTCCAGACCCTCGATCCGAAGTCGTATCGCTGCAGCTACGACCATTTGGCCGTAAGTGAGACCCCAAAACCCAGACCCAGCTGGGCCCAAGACTCACCGTCGCCGGTGAACTGGCCTGCGCATCTGTCGAACGCGCCATCACGCTGCCGCTGTTGAATCCAGGTCCCAGAAGCTCGAACCGCTCCTAGTGAAGAGGCACAGAGTGCTCAACCCCGAGCTTGTGACTCGGTAGGTCTGTCCATCTGCCTTGCTTTTGAGCATGGCCTGCAATTCGGCAAGCTCGCGCTGTTCGTGCTCCTCTGTCTGACTCCAGCCCTGGTGTGTGAGGACTTCGATGCGGTACACGGAACCCTGATGTGGTGTGGTGGGCGCACAAATTCGATCAACCGTTCGGCGTTGGGGGAAATTGACAGGAAGACTTTGGGATCACGTCACCAAGAGCTAATAGTCCACGCAGTAAAAAGCCGGAGTCCCACCCCCGGCCATGTCTTCCCTTACCTAGTTGTCCGCAGTGTTACGGGTCAAGAGAAGCGGCGCCAGTAGACGTTGCCATGGGTACGGCTACCTATGTGCCCGTTGGATTTTCCCGACCTAAGGGGATCAGGGTGCAGAGGGAAAGCCCGCACCCCTTGAGCAGGACAAAACACAGCGCGAGGGGTTCCGTGCACAAAGCCATGGACGCTCCTCTTCCCTCAAGCTGCCCCCGCTGCCGAGCGATCAAGCTCTCCCCGAACAGCACATTGCCGTGCCGACGGACAACCTCGTCAGTCGAACCGACTGCACTTGCAAGAGCCAGAGGCATCTACCAATCGTCGTCCCGTGTGAGGTGATCAAGGATCTTCTGACGAAGCTCACGCCTGTCTTCCCGCATTTCGTCACCGCCAACAGAGGCCAGCAAAAAGCGGTAGTCCTCTGCGCAGCCATCGAGTGTCCAGTTGGGGGCGCGGATGCCTGGGGAGCGCTTGATCGCTGCCTTGATCCTGAACGTCCCACCTCTGGTTTCTTGACCAACCAAGAAACGGAAGGGGCATCGGATCAGGAAGCGGCAAAACAGCGCCACAAGCACAGCTGTTACAACGCTTCAGCCAGCAAGCGCGAACAGCTCCCTACAGTTCGAAATATTCCTTTACAACGGGATTGCTCGGCATGTTCACGCTTGAAAAAGCTGCCCAGATCTTCCCGGAGACGCGTTCGGCTGATGTTGTACCTGCGATCACAGCACGCTTTGCGCTACTGAGCGCAGAAGATCAGCTCGCCCTGATTTGGTACGCCTATCTCCAGATGGGCACAACGATCACGGTGGCTGCCCCCGCTGCCGCCCGGATGCAGTTTGCGGAACGCATCCTCAACGACATCAAGGCGATGGGCTTCCTGGAGCAGAGCCAGGTGATGTGTGATCTGGCAAACCGCAGCGATACGGAGATCGGCCGGACTTATGCGACCTGGTCGGTCAATATCAAGCTGGGCTTCTGGTATCAGCTCGGTGAGTGGATGGCTGCCGGTCAGGTGGCTCCGATCCCGGAGGACTATCAGCTCTCAGCCAACGCCGCCGCCGTCCTCAACTCCCTCAAGGGTGTTGAACAGGGCCAGCAAATCACCTTGCTGCGCAATTTCGTGGTGGACATGGGCTTCGATCCAGCCAAGGGCGAAGGTCAGCGGGTCATGGAGCCCGTTACTCCTCCCACTCCGGAAGAACAGCGCAAGAAGGTGTTCATCGAGGGGGTGATCAACCCCACGGTGAACAGCTACATGGATTTGCTCAACGCCAACGACTTTGACAACCTGATCCAGCTGTTCCTGCCCGACGGCGCTCTTCAGGCTCCGTTCCAAAAGCCGATCGTGGGCACCGATGCGATCCTGCGTTTCTTCCGCGAGGACTGCCAGAACCTCAGGCTTCTGCCTGAGCGTGGCTACGCCGAACCCACTAACGACGGGTTCACCCAGATCAAGGTGACCGGCAAAGTGCAGACCCCCTGGTTCGGTGCCGGCATCGGTATGAACGTGGCCTGGCGCTTCCTGCTCAACCCCGAAGGAAAGATCTACTTCGTGGCGATTGACCTGCTCGCATCACCGGCCGATCTGCTCAAGTTCGCCCGTTGAGCCTGCTGCTCAACGGAGGCTTGATCTTGGGCTGGGGACTCTCCCTGGCCCTGGCACTGGAGACCAACACAACCCAAGCCCCTCTGTGGCTTTTGGTGGTGTTGGTCCTTCTGCGCACCCAGCTGCAAACCGGGCTGTTCATCGTGGCCCATGACGCCATGCATGGTCTGCTTGTCCCAGGACGCCGCCGCTGGAACAACGCCATGGGTGCTTTTGCGCTGCTGCTTTATGCGGGCTTGCCGTTTGCTGGGTGTTTACGGCAACACCAGCGCCATCACCGTGCACCGGGGAGTCTCCAGGATCCCGATTTCCCAAACGACCTGGAGAGCAGTGCCATCAGTTGGTATGGCCAGTTCCTGGCGCGCTATCTGAGCCCCAGGCAGATGCTGCTGTTACTGGCTGGTTGGGGACTGACCCTGGGTCTGACCGTAACGGCAGCCGAGGTGCCTCTGGCGGTCGCGATCGAGCGCGTTCTGCTCTTCATAACGTTCCCATTGCTGTTGAGCTCCCTACAGCTGTTCGTCTTCGGCACGTTCCTGCCCCATCGGTGTCAACGACAGCCAGAACGGCGAGCCCAGCCGATCAGCCTGGACCTACCGCCGTGGCTGTCTCTGCTGACCTGCTTCCACTTCGGCTATCACCGTGAACACCACAACAATCCAGGCTTGAGCTGGTTTGAACTGCCGGCCGCCCGGTCGCTGCACCGGTCGCTCGCAGTGGCAGAACCGCTCCGGTAGCGTCTGAAACAGCGTGGTCAGGCCAGATGAATGAAGCGGCGACTGACAGCTGGACAGATAGCGAGCAGGCCATTGCTCGAGCTGCCTTTGAGACGGCCTACAACCGTGCCGTCATGCAATTGGTGGCCTCTGTGCAATCAAAGGCCTCCAACCTGGGTGATGTCAGCTCGGTCTGGGCGCTGCACGACTTTCTGAGCATCGAGCGCCACACCATCGAAGGCCGGTTTGATTTCCGCCTGGAGGGGATCTTGTTTGTCTTTGCAAGCCTCGTGAAAGACGAGCTTCTGCAACTTCAAGAGCTCGAAGGACTCACAGCCGACAAGCTGGCCAAGATTTCGGCCATGTCTCGGTTCTGAACAAAACTTGGAACGCGTTGACCGGCTTGGGCCGGCGCACCAAGGCGAGATCAGATTCCCAATAGTCCACGCAGGCCGGAGACAACCTTGCTCATCTCGGCTTCAGTGATCTGCCCCGACTCAAGTAATTGCTCAGCGAGGGCGATCTTGGCCCTGGCCTCCTGAAGCCTCAACAGACCCGAACACGTTTTTTTAAAGCCTGTTCCTCCAAGCGGGATCATTAGCGCCACACCGCCACCGAGATCGCTCTGGGTTCCAATATTGCTGCCATTGGAGAGAACAAGGCTATTGGTGTTATTGGAGAGCGCCAAGCTGTTGAGTTGCCGGCCATAGAAGACCAAAGTCGCCGGGGATCGGTCGGTTACAGAGCACGTACTGCCATCGTCGAGATCCAGTTCAATCTTGGGCTGGGGGGCGTACACAGAAAAATCCTCCAGCTCAAGCCGCTCACCACTTCTTACGGGACCACCCAAAAGCGCGAGCAGGATTCCGTAGCCAAGAGCATGGAACCACCAGCACGACCATTTCGATCGATGCGCTCGACAACTGGCTGGTATATGACACATACAAAGTAAGGAGTTCGCGTCGAGATAGCGGGTTCAAAGGTAAGCAAGACATTCCTAAACTTATTCCGCGGGATTTTGAACTTTGCTGGCACTATCCTTACAGAGTCGGTGAGAATCGATCCAGGCGTCTCATCGTCGACTCCAGCACCTTTGAGCCGCACAGTCAGTCGCACAGATTTTTTGTAGTCGTGGGACACACCAAGCTTGACTCTGACCCGTCCACTCTTCGCGCTGAACTCTCGCTTATCCAGAAAAGCGGTCTGGGCATTGGCATGCCCAGACCACAGCACTGCGATCAGAAGAAGAATCGCTCGAATCATTAATCAGAGAGAGGTACAGGTTGCCGTGGCCTGGATCTCATAGTCACCAGCAGTCAAAAGCCCTGCACCGTTGTTCTCGACAATGGAAGTATCGATAGCGCCATCAGAACGAATGACACCTCCAGACTCCTGACTAGAAGCTGAGGCACTACTAGAGTTATTCGAGACCAGCGAAGCAAGCTGAATACTTGGAGTCGCTTCAGCAGCACCTGAAGGCGCACTTAACTGCAAGGCACTCAACACGATCTTGGAATTGCCATTCGCTACATAGCGATAAGAACCAGTACCGCTCAGACTGTCACCGGCTGCCGACGGTTGCATAGCGATTGGACCACCTTGGTTGCTGATATTGCAGAATGTCGCAATCGTTCCTGTGGCTTTAATCTCAGCCGAGGTAGAGGCAAGCAAAGGAGTCGGGGCCATCAAGGAGATGGCCAAGGCTGTTTTCAGAAAGTTCATGCAAAGGCTGCAAGGACCTTTTTTGTTCTACTGGTGAGAATTGACGCTGAGCGCCGGTTACCGCAGCCAAAGCAGATCTGCACCAAAAGACTGAACACTGTCGCCACACTGAGACGATTGCCCCGCAGGATGCTGAGAAAATGCGATGCATTCCCAAGACTTGTGTCTGGCTTTGCGAACCTCAGCCTCCAGGAGCATCCACTCCGCAGAGGTGGGCTCACCCTTGGACGTCTTGTAGGTGAGTCACAACTCGACGCTGCTTGTACGGGTGCAGAGCGTCAGCAACTGCTGCTCTAGCAGGTTGATCGCTTTGAGTGGTTCCACGCGGCGCACGCGCGAGCCGCCAACTCTCCAAGTCTCTTGCTATCTCAGCAGAGAACCGCAAGGCTGGGAGCACACACAGGCCACGCAGCCCGTGAGCACGAACCCTCAAAAAGACATCCGCGATCTCCAGCGGGAACTGGACAAGGAACAAGGTCAGGAGCGCAAAGCGATTGTCAAAACGGCCAGCAACAAGAACCAGAAGGCAGGCAGCTTTGACGCGATAGCCGTTGCCGTTATTGGCCTGGTCCTCAGTGCCGTAGCAGTGGTCTCGGTTGGGCGAATGAGTGAAGTAGACCGACGCGCCCTTGCAATCGGCCTGACAAGCGGAGCGATTGGCCTGGCCGTTGGCTACGGAGTTGGTCGGATCAGGCGCTGACGATTCCGCCCCCAGCCCCACCTAGGCCATAACCGAGCTGGAGGCGCACCACAGACCCACTGCGTCCGAGCTGGGAATGCCATCGCTCCACCCATGGTCATGAGATGTGGGTCGGGAGCTGTTGCCTGACGCAGTTGCTCTAGCCCCTCCATTTTCCTTTGAAATCGGAGTAGCTGTTGGTGATCAGAGCGAGGATGGCTGCATCAGGGAGCGGACGACTGGCGATGACCGATGCCCAGAAGATCGTTCTCACCTCCGTGCTCTCGACGATGTTCGTGCCGGTGATGTTCCTGGCACCCAGCTTCTGCACAGAAGCGACCGGTAACTGGCAGTCAAGCCTGGGCGCCTGGCTCCCGAGCGCGTTGTCCGCTCCAGTCGCCACGGCTGTCCCAATGATTGGGTTCGCCCTTCCTTGCGGCCTCTTTGCCTGGCTCCTCTCCAGGATCTGGATCAAGAACTAGCGCTTGGGTCAGGGAGCGCCTTGAGTCCTGAGCAGTCAACCAGCTTCTGCTGACCACGAATGAATCGCTTGCGCTGAGGGCTGTCGTAGTCACCTTCGATTAGCTCCAGGAGATGTGGGTCAACCTCCCAGCCAGCACGTAATCGGGTGTAGGCCTCCTCCCTGTCCATGGTCAGGACGACTCTCTCAGTCGTCGTCTGTTCTGATCTGGCTGCATCAGCAGCAGGTCTTGATAGTCGGCAACGCACTCCAAGCACTCGCAAGGAACTCCATGGAGATCCCAGCGGTCCAGCGTGTAGCCAGTTAATGCGGCTTCGTCGTTGTGGAACTTGGTCACATTGAGGTGACGAAGGTCGAGTGAACGCTCTCGTGAATCACAGAGGGGCGCAGTCGTGCAAACCGCCCATGTCCTGGGGATCACACTGTTTTTGGTAGCCATTGCTCCTCGATCGCTAGATGTCTTCCACTTTCAAGCCGAAGAGAGATGCAGTCTCTGCTGATCGAAATGGAGATCAGAAGAGCAAATGGACGAGGCAGCAGAAGCGATTGGACTGGCTGGGTTCAGCGGACTCAAAGCCCAGCAAGGCAATGAGAATCAAGCAAATGTGACCTACATAACTGACAGGAGTATCTTGAAAGTCAATTCATTCATTGCGCTCACGAGCACCCAGCCCTGCAAAACGTGTAGCGATCCCGAAGCCGGTCTTTAAAATGCTTGAGGAAGTGCAAAAACTGTAGAAGCCTGGTCAATATTCATCGCGAGCTAGAGCAATGATCATTGTTCAGCGTTTTGACGCGGCAGGGCAAATATGGATCGACGAGGTGGTGCGGCATGCTTGGTGGAATGCGTACACCACCACAAAAGCCAGGTGCTGGGTTTCAGGAAGGAGTTACAGAATCGTGTCTGGACACAGCCGTGATGTGCTGCATGAGTTCCCGGTAGACGAGTACGGGAACTGCTGTCGACTGAAAGACTTGAGACCTACAAAGAGCCAACTACATCCCTGAGCCACTAAGCGGCTAACCAGAAGTGAATGCAAAAGCTGGCGTCCTCTTTTCTGAGCAAAGAATGGCGGACCGGTGGCACCCGTCTTTTTGGGATCCGCCTCTCCGCTGCTGAGTCGCCTGAGCAGTGACCTCGCGATCAACGTGGGTGCTTCTTCAGGTAGGCAAAAACCGTTTGGTCATGAGCCGTCGTCCAAGACTCGCGCCCGTGCATCGCAATCGCAAATTCAACAGCATCGATTTGCCGCTGTCTCTCACGGTGCGATGCAGCATCGATAGTTCGCAGCATGCACTCGTTCATCAGACCCTAAAGGTGGCGTTCCTGACCTGAACCACCGCTATCCTCAGTTATCAGTAAACAGCGCTTGAGGGGGTACAGGGAGCCTCTTCAGCACAAATGCATCAGACACCAGCAGATGCAATGCGGCGTAGACCTACTTCACCTTTATCTCTCGCCAATCACTACGCTGGCACCAAAAGCGAGACCGAGAAATGGTGAAGAGCCTGTCAGCATTCCTGATCACACTGGTTGCAGCATTGCTGCTAAATGTAGCGCTAGTTTCTCGACACTATGATCAAAAGCCGCGTCCATATGAACCCGAGAGAATAACCAGTGGAGACATAGTCCAGCTCAGAATGCAGGAGTTGCTCCCCCTAGAGATCAATCCAATCTTCGAACCTTCGACACGACGTCAACGACAAATCCAATAGCAGAAGAGACCAAAACTTCGCATCTGCAGCCTGCCTGTTCCGATGCCAGGAAAAGTGGCGATGACTTGGTTCTTTTCATGAACCCATCGGCTGCTGGATTGCCCGAGCAGCCGCTGTCATGAGCGTTGGACGAATGAGTGAAGCAGACACAAGCGGTGCTGTTGGCCTTGCCGTTGGCTATGGAGTTGCTCGGATCAGGCGCTGAGGATTGCACCAGCAACCCCACCTAGGCCATAACCGAGTTGGAGGCGCGGTGAAGACAGCGCTGTCCGAGCGGGGGCCCACCACATGGCCCCCAACAACTCGAACCTGAGGGTCAGCGTGCTGTTGCGCTCACCATCAGGCCTCCCCGTGGGATGGGACTGGGCACCAGCTGCAGCGAAAGATCTTGATCCGGCTCCAGTTCCAGCTGAACCTGCTGCAACAAGCCAACGACCATCAAACGAATTTCCAATTCGGCCAGGGCTTTACCGAGGCAGACCCTCTCGCCACCGCCAAAGGGCAGCAGTGTTTGCCCAAACGAACCATCGAGATGGCGCTGCGGACGGAACTCCGTCAGGTCTGTGCCGCTGCTGGTCGCCGTTGGCGTGAGCGCCACCTGGATCACACTGTTCGCTGGCACGGCCACATCAGCCAGCTCAATCGCCTGCAGGCTGCGGCGAAAGAACCCACCCACCGGCGGGGTTTGCCGCATCACCTCGAGCACGGTGGCATCCAGCCTTTGTGACTGCACTGCTGTGGTCGCAGGCCACCCAGTGGCCATGACATCGCTCTGCAGCCAATCCATCACCTCCGGATGCAGCAGCAAGGCGCGAAACAAGCAGCTCAGCGATGACGCGGTGGTTTCGTAACCAGCGAAGAGCAGCAGCAGTAGTTGCTCCGCCAGATCGTCGTCCTCCAGAGGAATCCCCGCCTCATCCAGGCCACCACTGAGGAGATCGAGGCCACCTTGATTGCGGCCCTCCTTCAAGACATCTTTGATGCGCTTCAGCAACCGCTGGCGAGCTGCCAGGGCTTTGGCAAAGGGTGTACCCGGTATCGCCAAGGGAATCGAGAACAGAGCCTTGGTCCAGATCTCAAAGTCAGCGAACAGGGCGTCACGGCGATCCGGATCGAGCCCCAACACCGTGGAGGCGATCACGGCAAAGGCGAAGCGGCGCATCCTCCCGGCCAGGGGAACTGGGCCACCAGCCGAGGTCAGCTCCTCTGCGAGCTCATCCACCAGGCCAGAGATCGATGGGGTGTAGCGGGCTAGGGCTGCACTGGAGAACAGCTGACCGACCACACGCCGGCGGGCCTTATGACCCGCTCCACTGCGGTTGGCGAGGGAACGACTGCCTAGCAGCTGTTTGACACTCTCAGGCCACCAGCCCTCAAGTAACTCGCCTTGGCGAAAGAGATCGTTGATCGCCCGTTCGCCTCGGATGAAGACGATGGGCTGGGTCAGCAGCTTGGTGGCAAAGACATCGCCATAGGTCTCAAAACGCCGCTGGACAAAGCTCGGATCGCCGAAGAAATCAAGGGTTTCCTTCAGGCCGCTCACCGCACCGGTGTTGGGCAGGGGCTTGACAGGCATGGGCCCAGGCGCGCGCAGGCGATCAACTTATCGATTGGATGACGGCGTCAGACAGAGGGGACTGGGCCATCAACACAGGGGCCGGATCCGTCAACGCCTTCAGGTAGCGACGACGCTGCGCGCTGTCCTCTGGACGAGCCTCCTGTTTCGCGCCATCCAGGCCGGAAGGGCGCTGTCCATTCAATGGCTGCTGCAGTGAAGTCAAAAAAAATCCCCCTGCCCACCGGAAAGTGTCAGGGGTGAGCTATTCCGTCCCCCCGTTTCGGGGTTGAGTGAATCATCGGATTGATCGTCACAATCGCGATAGCCCCATTTGGGGGTAATTACACAGCAGCAGCCGTAGAGGTCTTGCGTCGTTGGACGGCGTAAACGGCAGCGCCTGCGGCTGCAACGGCCAAGCCACCGCTGACCGCAAAGAAGACCAGGGTCTGAAGAAGCAGCAAGAGGGCGCCCAGACCTGAGAAGGTCGCAATCCGAATCTTGGACTTGATCAAAAGCGTCAGCAACAGAATCACCGTGGCCTTCAGACTGAGGATCTTGGCTCCAGCAATGGGGCAAAAGGGGTTGAGCAGCATGACGGACCGAGCACTCCACCCATGCTGGTGCCGCCATCGCAGGAGCGCGAGGACAGCAGCAAGCAACACCCTCTGCCCGCGGCACTCCCTGATAGCGTCCAGCTCACACGGATGGGCGGCAATGCTGACTGGACTCTTTGGCGTATTACTCGCGGCCCTCTCCTTCGTTCAAGTGCCTCAGTGGGACAACGACTGGACAAAATGCTCTGTGTCCGTCCCCGACACCGCATGCCACTGGTATGTCGTCAATCCGGACAACACCTTCGGGAAAGGGTTCAGCTGGATCACCGCTCCCAAATTGGATGTTGCGGCGCTGCAAGATGTCGCAGCACAACATGAATTCACCGTTCAAAACGGTTACCAGACGACGGTTGAACTGATGGATGCCACCTCTTCAGTGAAGTACGGAGACGACTACTAAGCCTTAAGACCATCCTCGGGCCGGAGGCAGGAGGATGGAATCACTTTTCAAGGTGCGGCTTATACCCCCTTCGTCGAGCGATAGTTGACACCGCGGTGCATCAGATTCGCTTCTTGAGCTGTACATTGAAAGAGAGCATGGTGCCTGTCAACACACCAGTTTTCATGGCCATATCCCCAAGGCAAGCCGAGTTCAGATGACGCCTCATGCTGGACACTGTTCAGCTGCGCAAGAGAAATCGCGACGATAATCTGATCATCTAAAGGATCAACGTTGTAATCAAGCACAGTTCCCCCCAGTGCGATGGATGAAGAGGGGCCTCTGCACAGGATGATCCCCGAAGAGAACCATGGAAGCGAAGGATTCTCCCTATGCCTTGAGGTGGCACACCTCAGTTATGGCCTGCAAGGAGGAAAAGGGCTATGAGCATTTGAACGGATGCAGAACGCCACCAAACGATGCACGGCTCCAGAGGAGCCTTTGCTCAAAGCTCTAGAGATCGCTGCCTATCGAACTGATGGCCTCTAAAGGACCATGAAAAGCTGGCCCTGACGTGAGCGCCGGAAGGAGCTCAGGATCCAAAACAAGCCGCTGATAACGCTTGGCCTGCGCGGACCAAAGGTCATCATGGCTGCTATCCAATACAAGTGACCGATCTCCGGCAACAGGAAGCAGAATGAACTGATCAAACACGTGAAGAACTCAATAGCAAAAAGACTTTTTGACGACAATCGGCACGCAGGAGGAAACGAGAAAACGAATGGTGCCTTGGAAAACAGCGGAGATATCAGAAAGAAAGAACGCTCTTCCCTTGTTGATCAGCCAAGAACAGGCCCGAGAAGCTCTATCCGAAGTCAGCGGGGAACCGCTCGGAACAATGAAGCCGTAAAAAGCCTGTCCTTGATCCAGACAACCCGAATGCGGAGAAAAGACGCTTGAACACTGCCGTCACGCGCCCGCAATGGGGATTGGAATGAACGGGCTGTGGTCGCTGTGGGCGACAACAAGCCGATATCTGAGCCTTACTCCGTGTATTTCAGTCGATGTGAGCGGCGACCATGCAGTGAAGGGCCGAAGCAGCACGCCTGTGATGTCAGAGGTCAACCTAACACCGCACCGACAACAACCCGACTCTGCACAAGGGGCATCAGCATGGATGTCAGCCGGCCACGCCAGATCGAAGGACAACGGAAATTCTTCTAAAGCTTTTGGAACCCAGGACCAGAACGGCCTATCAAGAGTGTGGTTTCTGTTGCCTCAGGCAATGCTCGGTTTTGATGTGACCGCCCAAACTCCCCACGGTGAGAAACGGGTGCACCTGGTCGCGATCAACGAATCCGTGGCCCTGAGCCTGGCCAAACGGGCCTTTGGCGACCATCCCCTAAGCATTCGCACCTGCACCGGGCCAACCCGCCGGCAGCGGGATTCAATCCCCATCGAGGACTGAGTCGCCAACTGACGCCTTGCCAGAAAAAAGCGCCCCCGAAGGGGCGCATCCAGCACTTGCGGCAACGATCAGAAAATCGGCACCACAACCCGGCTTAAACCGGCCAACTGAGCCTGTTCAAGACGCTTGGCCTTGAGGATCTGGGCGCGGATAAGGGCGAGAGTGTTCATGGCATGAGCCTCGAGATGACAGCCCCGTTCCCTGCTGTCAAATCATGCATCCCCAAAGGGGACGAACGTCTTCAAACTGTAGCGACTGCTACTGCTCAAAAGTGTGCCCTGGTGTACTCAGCCCTGCATTAAGGATTGCAGATGCTCAATAGCGCGCGGCTCATTGCGCGCTGTTCTGAATGTTCAGAAGTGCCTTGCCATCTGAACTGACGGAGACCTCGGTGATCACTGCAGGAGACCGTCCTTCCATCTCCCAGCCAGGAGGGCCGCCGGAAAACCGAAAGACGAAACCCAGGGCATCGGCTCGCATCAAACAACGCTGACGCGCAAGCGTTGTCGAAAACATGCAGGCCGCCGGCACGTACTGACCCAACCCACCGTTGAGTGCCACTGCTTTTGTCCGCGCCAGATTCATTGCACGCTGAAACGCTGGCCCCTCCTTCTGCAAGCGCTCGATCTGATCAAAGGTCTGCTGAACGCCCTGTGCACTGGCCTGGATGGGCATCCAGGGCACAACAGACAGGAGCAACAAGGCTTTCAAGAGAAAGCGTTTCATCTCTTTCCCTTCCAGAACAGAACGAAGAATGAGCGAACTCTGGTGCAAGCCAGACCTGGAAGCAAGCACAGAAAAAAGCGCCCCCGAGAGGGCGCCCAGATCAGAAGAGAATCACCCCCGGATCACCAGAGACCGCGCACGGGTTGCTTGACCGGCTCGGGAGCTTCGGCGGTGTAAGCCGCGATGCAAGCCGGGGTGTTCATGTACCAGCTGAGCAGCGATGTGGCCTGCTGGCTGTTCTCAAGAGCGTTGACATCACAGACCTTCATTGAGCCCTGGAGGCGCTGGTCAGTGGGCAACATCTTCATCATTCCGTAGCTCGAGAGCTTGCCGTCGGCTGAGTCGAGAATGATGGCGCTACGCACGGCCTGCAGGCTGTTCTGCTGGCTGTAGTAGGGGGTGTAGTTGTTCTCCTGAATGCTCTCCTTCAGGAACTGCTCGCCCTTGGGGGAATACAGGAAGCGAGCCACAGCGGCCACATCCACGCTGTATTCCTGCTGGAGACCAGCCTGAAGCTGTTGCCTGGACCAGCCGGACAGATCCGAGAGGTTCTCAGGAACGGGGTTATCGATCACCTCGGCACCGCCCAGGGGCAGCAGGGTGTTGGAGCGAACAAAGCCATAGCCGACAGCACGAGCCGTCATCCGTGGCCCGCCATGGGGAGGAATAAAAACGGCTTCCCCATAGGCAACTCCAGACTCATCCGAGGAGAGAGGCAAGGGGGCCTGGGGATTGGCCTGGGCTGAGAGGCCCAAGAACAAACAACTTGCACCGGCAAGAGGAACAATCAGTTTCAACATGGAAGGCAACTCGAGAAGGACTCTGCAAATGAACCCTTCCCGATATGGAAACCCCAAGAACCAGGCAGCTCAGATCAACTCTTTGTCTTTATTTTTGAACTCCAAGGGGCGCAGATAACAGACAAATTGGCTACAGAAAGACCGCAAGATGTAGCGAGAAGAACAAACGCGTCCAGGAAAATATTTCGCGCGAAAGAAAAGCATCAAGCCAGCCAACCCCTGGCGATTCAAAAGGCGCACGCCGCTTGCGTCATCGGATGTCAATCGGCGGGGTCTGCTTGCTGGTGATCCGCTCCACCTCTGCTGCTCGACGCGCCGATCCCGCCTCGCCCAACTCAACCGGAAAGCGGTTGGTCTTGAGGTTGCTCTGAAAGCGCCTCCAGAAGGAGCGGAACTTGTCTTTGCAATAGGCAGCCATCTCACCTCTGTCGAAACAACGACTCAAAGAAAGGATCAGCTGATCACTGTCGAATGCTTTCGCAGCTCAGGCAATGGGTATTCAGGCCGATTGCCATTGGCTCAAGCAACCGCCGGCTGATCCAACTGCCAGCAGCGGGAGCCCTGCGGCGTGAAGACGCAGAGGGTGCTCAGCTCCGGACTGGTGACGCGATACGTGCGGCCATCGGCCTGACTCTTGAGCATGGCCTGCAATTCGGCGAGTTCCCGCTGCTCGTGCTCCTCTGACTGACTCCAGCCCTGGGGTGTGAGTCGTTCAATCCTGAACATGAAACCCTGCATGTGGTGGAGCACAAGCTCGGTCGCTCCAAGCCATTTAGGGGCAATCGACAGAAAAGCTTCGAGATCAAGCCAGCGGCAATCACCCTGCCGGGGAACGGGGAGCCAGCCCCAGATGAGCAACACTTCCGCTCCGCGGCCAAGAACCCAACCAACATCTCGATACCTATGAAGTGACCAAGCCCGAGGGCCAATTGATGAGTCCCATTGCAGACGTCGTCTTAATCGCGCTCTTCCTCTGGGCTGCCTTTGCGGTCGTGCGCAGGCGCACAGCACGCAAAGGCGGCGCCTAATCGGACCAGCCCTAAGCAGAAATACTCAACCAGGGGAAACGGTTCAACTTGAACCAGTCGACCGATCCACTTCAGCAAAGGTCTTGCGATTGCAGGAGAGCCATGGGGTTCATCGCCGTCTTTGCCGCTTGCTACGCCGCAGGTGCGGCAGCTGTGCAACTTCAAAACACCGGCAAGGCCCGCGCCAAGAGCGCAGTCGGAATCTGGGAGACCGGCTCACGCTTCTCCGCCCTGAAGCAAAACAGCTACTGAGTCACCCCGAGAGCAAAGACCGATCCACAGCCCCGGCCAGAGCGAGACAGAATGTAAAGACTTCGTAACAGATCTCTCATGTCTCTCGGGGCTGTCTTTCTGAGCTCAATCGCCACAGGGGTGGTCACCGAAGCCGAGGTGTCCTGGATCGCTTCCCACCAGGGCTCCTTCAACCGGCGTGAAGCGGCAGTGGCCCTACGGCTTGGGCGCCTGCTGGATCAAGGCACGGTCAACCTTGGCTGCCGCCTGGGTTAGCCCCATGTCGAGCGAACAAACCCTCGAATGGACCGAGGAGGAGACCCTCCAGTACTGGTGGTCCATGCGCCGAGCGATGGAATCAGCCGGTGACCGCTCCAGCGCGATCTATTTCCGCTCGGTGGCCATCACCGAAGGGGAACCGGACCCACTCGCAATCGAGATCAACAACACAACCCGTTGACAGCCGCTCAAGACCAGGGCCATAACCGCTGAGGAGACGGGCGAGTGCATTCCCCCGTTGTCCGATCCGGGGGGCCTATTCCGCCCCCCAACCAACACTCCCCACCCGCCAAGCGATGCAGGAGCTGTTGGCTACGCGTCACACTGAAGCGAGCGTCCGCAGGGGAATGAAGCTCGATAAACAACAGCCTTGGGGAGTCTGGGCCTTTGTCATCGGCCTCAATCTCGTCGGATTCACGGGCTACTTCATCCTGCGGGCCATGGGGATCACCCTTTATTCGATCCACGCCCACTGACCTCAGCGCAGACAGCCCGGTGGATAACCCTGGGGCAGGGGCGCGCCCCAGTTGTTCTGCGGAAGCCCGCCGAAGGGAGACCTATAGGTCTGTTTGAGCATCTGAAACCCAATCGGGCTAGTCGAGGTCCCAGGGTCGAAGTCGACCACCCAGAAGTAGTCGTAGTTGCTGCCTTCCCATTTGGCAGGAACACCGGAGAGCTGCTGAAGATTGAGCAGTTGACGCAATGTCACCGCCACGCCATCGCTTTGGTTTTCCAGGCGCCTGCTAGCGATGTTGAGGTGCTCCCAGGTCATGACCAGGGTGCGGTCGTGCCAGGCCGGGTTGTTCAAGACATCAGCCGCCGCAAGTTTGGTCGCGGCATTCATCTCATCTTGCAGATCCACATCGCGGCCTTCTATCGGCACGACGGCATAAGCGGTGATCGGTAGCCCCCAACTCGCAGCAGAGGGAGCCGCCAATTCCAAGGTATGGAGGGTGATTGCCAAGAACGCCGCCGGTGGCTGACCAGCAAACACAGACGGATCGCTAGCCCCTCGGCCCAGGTAGGTGTCGCGAATCGCCAGGGAACGCTCTTGCCCGAGGCTGCATAGGGCGTAGTCGTTCGCCTTCTCCCCGTGGCGCAGCAGGATGATGCGCCGCGGAACAGCCTGGACAGGAGAAGCAAAAGCCAGCGCGAAGCTGCCCGCCAGCAGCCAACGACTGCAGCTTTTATTGAACGTCGTCACCCATGAGCCAGGCCGCTATCTCGTCTCTAGCCACGGGTCCTGTCACCTGCCGAAATACTGCTGACCGCACGGAAATAGAGACCCGTAGGACAACTCCTTCATGCCTTCCATCCATGGCAGAACCCAAGCGGATATGCCGCACCTCCCGCGGCTCCACGATTGATGCGGTCGGCAACGGTCGCTATCGCGTCTGCGATCGCAACCTGAAGTGTGCCGAAGTCGAAGGACTCTGGACGGCCTACGAAACGCTGAAAGATCAGGAGTGCCGCAACCCCGTCGCCTGGCACCACTAAGGCTCAACCCGCAACGCAGCAGCCCAAGCTGCGATGAGACAACGAAGCGGGGATCTAGAGGAAGACCTGACTGACGGTGCTCTCAAGAATGTGCCCGGAGGAAGCAATCATCTCGGCATTGCCTGCGATGAATTGCTCCATGACACCGCTTTGCGCCTGCATGACGGCGCAGACCTTCGTCGGGTCGTCCTTACTCAAGCCGCGAAACAAGCTCTTGATTCCAGCCGCCTCCTGCATCGCGGTGGAAGAGTCATAGGTCTCAACCCACTCCTCGAAGGACTTGCTGATCGAGAAGGTGAGAACGTGAGTTTCGAGCATGCTCAGGTGTGTTTCGTCGAGTCAATCACGGTTGTCAGGACTAGGGCGTGTTGAACACAACAGGACATCTCAAACCAATGGCCTAGCGGTGATGGGGCCTGAACCCGCCAACCGACGCCGCTTGAACCGCTCGTAATAGACAAACATCGCTAGCCAAACCCAACCCAAACAGCAGGTGGTCAGGCCCACCAGAGCGATCTTGAGCAGGCGCAAACACCAGTGACCAAGCCAAGCCAGCAGGGAGAGCCGAGGCAACTGACGCCGCTGGCGCGATCGCTTCGGCAAGCAACCCATCACTTTCGGGCGATTAGGCCTGCAGGGCAATGGGCATTAAGTCCGATTGTCTTCCCCTCGAATCCGACTGAAGCTAGGCCCATCGAGATCGGAGACGCCTCAAATGGTCGACACTCCACCCAACCAGACGTCAGGAGCGAGCTGACTGAAGGCGCCTGCTCCAACAGTCTTCTCAAACCGTGAGCGGGCCGTCAGATCAAACAAACGTGTGCGTTTGAGCTGTCGGCACTCCATCTGCACCGCCACAGGTGCCCCAAGGAGTCACAACTGCTCCACACCTGGACACCTGGCCCCAGGTGACCTCCCTCAGCAGCTCCGACCCACTCTTTCGTCATCCACGAAACGGGTCATTCCATGCATGAACGAGCGAACTAGGCCGTCTCTTCCATCTGGGAGGGGCGGCCTCCTCCTATGGGAGATCAGGTGATCCAGCGGTCCTGATCCATGATTCGTTTGATCAGCAACCCCAGGCGCTTGAACTCGGCAAAGTTCAGCTCCTTCACCGCCCGGTCCAGGCCGCTGTCGACCCACTCACCATCGCGCTGCTCATAGATGGTGAAGTCCTGGTCCAGCGACGCACGCTTAATGCAGTAGGTCACCCCGTCCTCGTGCAGGAAGGCTTCGGAGTGCAGCTGCAAACCCATGGATCCCGATCGCGCTGCGGAGAGGCTACGGGGGCTCCCTCAGGGCTCCGACTGACTAGCCTGATCGATCGCGAAGAGTCTCTGTTCGATCTGTCGAGCGATGCCTTGGTAGAGGCCAACCCGCTGCTTGGATCGGATCGCAATCTCGAGGTAGATCAACAGTCCAATGCTCAGCATCCAAGGCGATGCGCCTGGGCTGAAGCTGAACACCACCACAAGGACCGCAATGAAGCCCCGCAGAAAACGGCTGAAGGGATTGCGTTTCTGAGCCAAGAACCGGGCCGAGTCCTCTTGGGCCCGAAGGCGATCGGTGCCTTCCAGGGGGTCGCCATCGGTATCCAACCAATCAATCGGTAGACCACCGCGTCGCTGGTAGACGATGCGATAACTCAAGCCCTCAGGCGTTTCCTGAACACGGGTCCCCGAGTAAGGCGCCAACTGCAGATCTCGTTTGCGTCCCCAAGAGTTTGGCGCTCGATCCAATCGGCCCTTGCAATCGAGCCAGCGGCTGGGCCATGACTGCCTTGGAGACGGCTCGACGTCACGGACCGTCCTCATCAGGGGTGCGGTGCAACGCGCCCCACACCCTGGCTGGAGCCATGTCGGAAGAGGAGTTTCTCGAGGCGCTCTCCGGCGTTGACGCACAACTCAGCAGCCACAGCAGCTGGGAGCAGATCAAACGCGTGGCCTCAGACCACCCCTGGTCCCTGGGCGAGACGCCTCTCTCTCCCGGTCAGCAGTGTGTGCTGGCGTTCTGGCGCATTTTCTCGCGGGATGAGCAAGGTCAGTCCACCGCTCCGATGCCTGGACAAGGAACCAGCCAGGACATCCTGCAGAGCCTCAGTGATTTTCAGGAAGACTTTGAGAGCTCGGTCCTGATCAACACCGACCTCGACCTTGACTCCATCAGGGAGTTATTTCAGGCCCTGGCCCCGAACTAAGCCAAGGAACGCTGCGAAGGACGTGAGCTGAGCAGAGATTCAGCCAGCCAGATCTCCGTCGCAGTTTTCAGCACCAAGAGGGTGGCGACCAACGTCAACATTCGGAGCATGGTGACAACACCAACTGAGACGACTGTCACACCAACCCCAACCAACAACTGTTGCCGTCACTGCTGAGATCAGCAATCCCACATCTCTGGGCTCAGCCTTCCTGGAAGAAAGGATCCGGGAGCGATGGATCCAGGAGCTTGGCGACGCCGCCTTGTCCCACAACAGGCAGCCCCTCAGGGTTCAGCAAGCCCAACTGCACCAGCACCGTGGCCTGATCCCAGTAGATGTGCTCATAGCTCACCCGATCTCCCTCGATCCCAACAATCACCACAAAGGCCACTTCCACACGCCGCCCTGTGGGCTCGACCCCCGGCAGCATCCAATCCATGGGATGGGTATGGGTGAAGCGGATCACCAATTCATCCACCAGCCGCTCCGCCGAATGGGTGCGCGAAATGGGCGCAAAGGTCACATCGGGCGGGAAAAACTGACCGACCAGGCGATTGGCATAAAAACGGCGGACCCCTTGCGGCCCCGAACCACCCACCATCGTGGGGATGTTCACCAGATGGGGATTGGCGCTCATCGTCGCCAAGGTGCCATCCAGATCTCCCGCTAACTCGGCCTGCATGTGACGTTCAAAAATCGCGTCAATGGCCTGAGCCAAGCCATCTGCCGTCATCGGAAAGCCGCGAAGGCCTCCATTGTCAGCAGCGCATTCGGCACGAACAAGCCCTGCCCCTTGCAATGACACCAAGTCAGTAGTAGTACAGGCGTACCTGAGCAGAACGCATGGATGAGTGGGAGTTCATGAAAGCCAGGCTGCTGCGGGCCTCACGCTCAGGCCGCGTCTGCATCACCTGCCAGCACTTCACCTACGGGACCGACGCCCACTGCCGCACCCTGCTGGGCTGCAAGCTCCAGTCCAAGCAGCTCGGCCAAGGCGAACACCTCACGAAGAACTGCCGCCATTGGCTCACCCGGCGAGAGCTTCAGGTGGGCTGGTGCCCCGAGGCAGCCTGACCACAGCTCATAACAAGACAGGACGCCTCAGCCAAATACTGAGAAGCTGCGGACAGCTCGCGTACCAAAGCCCCTCAACCGTGCCCTGGGAACCAACCGAGGACTTCCTCAACAGCGGCTATCAAGACGTCATCGAGCTGGTCGAACGCTGGCGGCAGCAATACGGCGCCGACCATCACGCCTGCGGAATGATGCTGCGCACGATGGGACTTTCCTACCTCGAGCATTACGGAGAGGGCGGCGACCACAGCAGCACCCACCCCTTCCCCAATCACGCAGGCTCCAGACCACCAAAGCCCTGAGCAAAGCCCAAATCCGCGCAATTTGGAAGAAAAACGGAAGGAACGGGTATTAATCCCTACGCCGCAAGGGGCTGAACTCGATTAGTCCAGAAGGAAGAGGTGAGTGTCCAATCCTTGTCTCCTCCGGCTCCTGATGACCATGACCGAGAACATCCAGGAGCAGGTCAAACGCTCAGCCCATGAACGCTGGGTGAGCACCGGACTCGCTGGCCGCCTGGTGCGCCTCTGTCCCGCACTCTTCCCGGACCTGCAATCGGCTGGGCAGTGGGTGAGCGAGCAAACAGGCACGGCGATAGGAGGGATGGGCGGAACGCGGCTGATGCTGCTGCTGCGGGATCACGAACTCAGGCGCATGGTCGAGGAGCAGCACGCCTGCGCCCTGACCTGTGCCATCCAACCCACTCAGTCCTGAGCTCAGGAGCGGGATCTCGAGATCCAGATGCGCTCGAGAACCTGACGGAACTCCGCCTCGCTCAGGGGCTTGGCCAGGGCTCGCCGACGGGCGAGTGCCGTGAGCCACCAGACCTGCAGACCCAGAAACAGCAGGGCCAACACAGCGAGCTCAATCCATCCGCTCTGCAGTGCCGGCATGACGCCCCGAGTGCTTTGACCATCCAACCGCAGAGACTCGCCCTGGGCGTTCAAGCTTGCTAAGAGAAGAGCAGTACCTGCATGCGGCGATGGGCTACGTCATTGGCCTGTTGATGGTCTGCCTCCCCTGTGGCTTCATCTCGGCTTCGATCGCGCGCGCCAAGGCGCGTCGATGGGCCCGTTGGTTTTGGGCAGGCCTGCTCTTTGGCCCCCTGGGCCTGATCGGTGCAGCAGGGATGCCTGATCGCAAAAGCCAGGTCTGGCTGCGATTTTTAGCAGAAGCCCAGGGCTATCAACCCCGCCATCACAAGGACAGCGAAGTGCCTGAGTGAAGCGCTGTAGCTGACGACAGAGCGCAGCATGGCTACGACATGGAGATGTGGCTGATCGGCGCCTGTTTTGCCCTGTTTTGATCTCACGGTTCATTTCCCCGATGGGGATTCAGAACTCCACCTCATTGCCTTTAGCGAAGGTCATGCCTTCAACTTGGCCAGACGGCAATTCGGCAATCGTCCGCTGACGATTCGCAAACGTCCCATGCCGCCGCGGCCCTCCAGCACTGGCGACTGAATTTCGTCATGACTGAGCATTTGCACTCATGACGGGAGTCGATGCCAGGGCGTCATAACAGTGCAGGAGACGATCGCCCCGCGACCGCGCTCCAACTCGGGGGCCTCTCTTTGCTGATCCTGGCCCCCACCCCCCAGCCTTGCCATCGCCGGCATCCTGGGGAGAGCTGACGGCGGCAGCATGCGCTCTCCATTCCGCGAGCCCCCCGAGGCGAAGATCTGGCGGCTCAGTCGCACCTGGAGCCAACCCTGGCTGAAGAACTGGCGCGGGGACCTCACCGGCGGCATCACAACCGCCGTGGTGGCCCTGCCACTGGCCATGGCCTTTGGCCTGACCTCCGGAGCCGGAGCCATCGCCGGCCTCTGGGGCGCCATCGCTCTGGGCTTCATCGCCGCGCCCCTTGGGGGCACGCCCTCCCAGGTCTCCGGGCCCACCGGTCCGATGACCGTGATCATGGCGGCGGTGATCACGGCGCTGATCGGTCGCTATGGAGCAGAGGCGGGGCTGGCCGTGGCCTTCACCGTGGCCCTGTTGGCGGGCGCCCTGCAGGTGCTCTTCGGGGTCTTCCGCCTGGGGCAGTACATCGTTCAGATGCCCTACTCGGTGATCTCCGGCTTTATGTCGGGGATCGGCGTGATTGTCGTGGTGCTGCAGCTGCCGATCCTGCTGGGCCTCAGCCTCAAAGGCACCATCCCCCAGATCCTGGCGGCCTTACCCGCTCAGCTGCCGAATCTCAACGGCTTGGCCCTGCTGATCGGAGCCCTGACCTTTGCCCTGATCCGCTCCTACCCCCGGCGCTGGAACCGCTGGCTTCCCGCCCCGCTGGTGGCCTTGGTGCTGATCTCAGCGCTCAGCACCCTGTTGCCCGAGGACTCCATCCCCCGCTTGGGTGCCATCCCCCAAGGGCTTCCTACCCTGCGCTGGCCGCAGCTGCGCTTCGACGACCTCCGCCTGTTGGGCGGTTATGCCATCACCCTCGCCGTCCTGGGCTCGATCGACTCGCTGCTGACCTCCTTGGTGGCCGACAACATCACCCGCACCCAGCACCGCTCGGACCGTGAACTCATTGGCCAGGGGATCGGCAACATGGCTGCCGCCCTGGTCGGGGGTCTGCCTGGAGCGGGCGCCACGATGCGCACCGTCACCAACGTGCAAGCGGGCGGACGCACTCCCCTCTCAGGGATGGTGCACTCACTCGCCCTACTGATCGTCACCCTGGGGGCAGGCTCCTTCGCCTCTGAGATTCCCCTGGCCGTCCTCGGGGGGATCCTGCTGCATGTCGGCCTGGAGATCGTCGACTGGAGCTTCCTCAAGCGCGCCCCTCGCCTGTCCTGGAAAGCCACGGGCCTGATGTGGCTCGTTCTGTTACTCACGGTCTTTTGGGACCTGGTCACCGCCGTCGTCATTGGGGTCTCCCTCGCCAATGTGATCACCATCAAGGACCAGGCCGATGCCCTCCAAAAAGCCAGCCGGCGCATCACCGGCGGCGATGGAGACCCTGACGACCCGTCCCCCGTCAGGCTCAACGCCGAGGAGCAAGTCCTGCTGAGGGAGGCCGGGAGTGAGGTGGCGCTGTTAAGCCTTGCCGGACCACTGAGTTTTGGCGCGAGCCGCTATCTAACCCAACTCCTCCAGGAGAGCTCCGCCTACGCCACCTTGATCCTGGATCTAACAGCGGTTTCCCACCTGGGGGTCACGGCCTCCCTGGCCATTGATGCGGTCTGCCGCGACGCCACGCGCCAGGGACGACGGGTGATCATCGCCGTTCCCCAGGAGCGCTACCGAGAACGGCTCAGGCGGCTCGCCATCACCCGTTTCATCGGCGTCGAGCTCTGCCTCAACCGCCAGGAGGCCCTGCTCAACGCCCGCGCCCATCAGCTTGCAGCCGAATCGGGACAGGCTCCCTAGCTTGACTTCAGTGGACCTGGGCCCTTGACGCGCACCATCCTCAGCCTGAGCAGCGGCAGTCTGCTGCTTCTGACCCTCGCCGCCGCAAGCCCCAGCTGGGCCCAGAAGCGAATCCCCAAGGCCGCAGGTCAGGACCAGTGCCCGCTCGGGTATGTCAACGACCTGGGGAGCCATTGCGTCTCGCCCATCTACTACGAGGTCGCTCCCACCAACGGACAACCCTGCCGCTCCGGCTGGATGAACATCGGAGCGGGCTACTGCAAGAAGAAGACCCTCGGCATCTTCTAGAACCCGTGAATGTGCCTATGGACCAAGGCTCAGGCACGAAGCCATAACGGTTGTGGAAGCGGTCGAGTACCAACCCGCTATCCGAACGGGGGCCGCCCCCCTTGAGGCCCCCAACAACAACCCTCCAGCGCTCCCGCCGAACGCTGGGGGGTTTGTTGTTGAAGCGCGTGCCGGACACTGGTGCGCAGCGATGGCCGCCATCCATGCCCTACCGGATCAAGACCCACGACGCCTGGGGCAGCACCCCGGTTGGCGACTTCCCATCCCTCGATGCCGCCCGTCAGGCCTTTAGCAGCCTCTGCCAAGACCCCTGGTACCGGCAGGACGGAACCGTCAAAGGCCTTGAGCTCCTCGAGATCCAGGCCGATGGCCAAGGCCAACGCCTGGACTGGTTTGCCTTCGCCTAGGTGAATGCGCTCATGCCATTGCAGCCTTGAACTTTTAGCCCTGGAGAAGTTCACTCGCCCAGGCCGCAATGACCCGCTCCCCCGAGCAACAAGACCAGCTGCGCCAGGAGGTCCTTGAGACCGTCAAAGGTGTTCTGCCGCTGCTGATTGCCCTGAGCGCCGCCTGGATCGCGATCGATTTCGCCACCCATCTAGCCAGCTGAGGGGACAGCTAGTCCTCGACCTGGCGCCGCTGGTACTCCATGCAGCCCTTGTAATCACGGGCCTTGAGACAGCGTTCATGGGCTGGCGGCGGCGCCTCACCTGACTTGCCAAACAACTGTTCGGTGTCGTCCTCCGACAAGCCAAAAAAGGCAAACAGGACCGGGACCAGGATCAAGCCGCTGAGCATGCGCTGGGGGAAGAAGGCTTCACAACGCCAGTGACGCTGTTGGGATTCACCGTTCGGATCACCCCCGTGTCCACGCAGGCGATCTGAAAAAAGCTATTGCCATTGTCCCTGGCCCCGCCTTCGCGGTGAATCACCTGACCGACCCACCAGTCCTGCTCAGGGGGCTCCACCAGCACCACATCACCAAGACGCACCGAGAGAAAAGCGGGCATCAGCCACCCCAAGCGAACTAGTACAGGCGTTCTAGCCCGCTTGGGCTTTGGTGTCGACCTCGGCCAGGTTGTGGTCCACGCGGGCCAAGCGCTCCATCACCCGATGGAGGTCCAACTCGGAGAGCTCGCCGCTGGCGGTCCACTTCATGCAGGTGGACCCCAGACAATCACGGGCCGCTCCACCGTTCTTAAGGGCTGCCATCGCGACCTCCCGCTTCCTGATGGAATCACTCTCAGGGAGCATCCACCGGTCGGCCTACCCCCAGATGGGGGCAGTTCAGCGGACGTAGGTCTGGGCCAAGGCCGTGAGCAACTCAGCGATGAAAGCCTCCGGACAACCCAGCTCCTGCTGCAGCTCATCGCATTCATCGCGGAAGAACTCCAACGTGCGTGCGATCACGCCATCGCGCTGCTCAGGGGTGGGCGTCCAATCGGCCATGGTCGACGGTGGAGGGGAGGGGAATGATGATCGAAGCAGCCCTCCGAGTCCCCGTGAGTCAGCCGCCCAAGATGGCTCGCCGCAACATCCCCTGGGTGCTGTGGGAACTGCTGCTGCGGATGCGCCTGGACCTGCTGCTGATGCTGGTGCTCTGCGGGCTAGCCCTGGCCATCAAGGCCGATCCCCAGGTCCGGGACCTCTCGATCATTGATGGCTCGGGCCTCTCCATGCTGGGGATCGCGGTCTCGATCTTCGTGGGCTTTCGCAATACCCAGGCGATCAACCGTTGGTGGGAGGCCCGGGTGCTCTGGGGATCGATCACCAACGAAGCGCGGCAATGGCGCGACACCCTGCAGACCCTGATCGGCAGCCAGGAAGCCTTCCGCCAGCAACAGCAGCAACTGGTGGCGCTGCAGGTGCTGCAGTGCTGGGTGCTGAATTTTGAGCTGCGTGGGATCTGGCGCAGCGATGCCCGCACCCTGGTGGATGCCCTCAGCCGCAGCCTGGGACTCCCCGCGGACACCAGCCTGCAGCGCAGCCTGCAGCACAGGGCGCAGCTCATCGGATCGCTCTACAGCCAAGGCGCCATCAACGACTGGGGACGCGATGCCCTGCTGCGCTGCAGCACCGCCTTCATCAATTCCCTGGGCGGACTGCAGCGCATTCGGAACACTCCGCTACCGCCGACCTACGACGTCTTCATCCGCCTGATCTGCTGGCTCTATGGCTACGCCCTCTTCGCCAGCTTTGCCAGCCGCGACTCCGCCTGGACCGGCGCGGTGCTCTTTCTGGGCTTCATCACCGCTGAGCGAATCGGCGCCTACGTCGAGGGGCCCTTTGATCAAGACGGCAGCAGCTTTTGCGTGCCGATGGATGCGATCTGCAGCACCATCAGCGCCGACCTCCTGCCGACCTCTCCCTTGGGGCGGCTACCCATCAACCGGGACCCCAGCCGCTGGTCCTAGGGCAAACCTCAGCTTTTTTAAAGGTCCGCTGTAGCAATCAACACGCTGCCCTTCTGACGAGCAAGGCCACGATCAAGGAGCTGGCGGAGCGCCACGGCGCACGCGGAGGAAGACACCCTGCGCCGTCAGCACCCTCTTAGGTGGGAAGGGTGAAGCCCGACTGCATGTTCTTCACGTCGAGCATCACCCAGGTGAGCCAGACCAACAGGCCGATCACACCGGAGACAGCCGCGACCTTGCCGGAGAGGCGCAGGAGCCATTCCCAAAAACTGATCTCTTTCACCGGCTTCAGCGCAACTGCTGCATCCTGCCTGGTCAAAACGCCAGACGACGACGCCTCGCCCCGTCAGACCTGGCAGGCTGAGCAGGTTCGCAGGGCATCCCCATCAGCCTCCCGGCCTCCGACCTCGCGCACCTGGCTCGCTGCGCCTGGCTACGCCAGCAGTGCGCCAGCGATAGCGAACGGGCGAACCGCGAATTCGCGACCTTGCTGATGTGGCATCAGGCCGCCAGCCGCTCCGGCGCTAACGCGGGGGCTGGGCCGTTGTGGTCAGGACCGTCGTAGGGGAACCCTGCACTCCCGCATAGAAGACGACCAGCTCCACGGGGTCATCGCCCAGGGCCTGTCCGGTGTGGACGGTATTGACCACCTCCACCAAGGCCTCGCCCTCGCCAAAGGTCCGCCTGGAGCCATCCGCCAACTCCAGGGAGAGGGCGCCCTTGAGAATCACCGCGGCATTAATCACCGGATGCCAATGCAAGGGAAGACGAACCCCCGCAGGGATCGTGATCCGCAGGACCTTGACCTGGGGCTGACCGGATGGATAGGGCGGAAGGATCCGGCCATCCCACTCCTTGCTGGAGTTCGCGAGTTCCCTGACCTCGACACCGAGGCCAGCGGCTCCGTGGTCGTCATGGGCCCAGGCCTCTGGCACCACTACGCCGCAGAGACAAATGAGGGCCAGAGGCGTTAGCCATGAGCAGCGATTCACAGGCAAGCGTCCTAAAAGGGAGCGATGGAACACGTCCTATTGGCCTTCCTCGCCTTTGGTGCCGCGGTGCTCAGCCTGCTGGCGTGGATGGTGGCCGCCTTCACCAGCGATCGGGTGCGCTAGCTCCATCAACTCCGCGTCGATGGCCACCAGGGGGCCCGTTGGATTGAAGCGCCGCGCCAGGGCAATGGCCTGCTCACGGTTCTCCGCCTGCACTGAGCGCGCACCCGGAGTGGAGGAACTGCAACTCCAGACCTGGTAGCGCCGAAGCATGGCAAGTGGGAGGTGGACCCTCGTCCTAGCCAGAGCGACGGCTCGCAACACACACCTGCGCAAAAGCTAAACAGAACCCTGCGTCTCGATCCGCTGATCCAGCCGCGTCGCTAGGGAAGGAGACCAGGCCCTGCCGTTGTGCTGCTGCTCACCGATCCGCTGGAACTGATCTGGGGCATCGCCGGACTGCTCAAGGCCTCGCTTCTGGATGAGCCCAGCTCAACGCTTCGGAACGACCGTCATGCCGACGGGAGCCAAGGCGATCAGCGCCAACTTGATGTGCTGCAGGCCAAAGGGAATTCCCACAACCGTGAGGAAGCAGGCCAGGGCTGAGGCCAGGTGACCGATCGCCAGCCACCAACCGGCCACGAGAAACCAAATCACGTTCCCCAGGGTCCCCAGGGGACCCGTACCCCAATCGCGGCGGCCCGTGAGGGTCTTGCGCGAAATGGCCTCCTGACCGAAAGGCCAAAAGGAGAAGTTGCCGATCACGAAGCAGGAGCGAGCCCAGGGCAGGCCCACCACGCTGATGGCACAGAGCAGGCCTGCAAACCACCAGCCCAGGCCCATGACCAGTCCGCCAAGGACAAACCAGAGCAGGTTGAACAGGAAACGGAACAAGGAAGCCGCGGGTCGCGTTAACGGGACTGTCGAGCCGGCGCGGAGGACTTGCCAAAGCACGTTACAGAGAGTTACATTTGCTTTACGTTTCGCAACACCACCATGGAAGCCGATTACGGGATGGCCATCACAGCGATGGTTGTCGTGGGTGCGCTCCTGACCGCAGGGGTGGTGTATGTGCTCTCTCGCCCCAGCGACCTGGGCCCCACCCGCAAATAAACGATGGCCCTGACCGCAGTTCTTCTCTTCGCCGGCTGGATCGCCGCATCCCTACTCAAATCCGAACCCCAACAGTCATGAACAACAACCAAGTCACAGACCAGTGGTGCCAGAACCGCGCTGAAGAGCTGATTCATGCGCAGCAGCTCAAGCAGGTCGAGCGCTTCAACGGTCGGATGGCGATGCTCGGCATCGTGATCGGGATCATCACCGAGGGCCTCACCGGCCAGGGCATCGCCCACCAGATCGGCCTGGGTCCCCTGATTGACGGCTACGCCGCCTGCCACACCCAGTACCTTCCCTTCTGTTTCTGATCCGGCCCAGGTGCTCGCGATGAACAAACAGGAGTTCCGCTACGAACCGGTCGAGTCCTTCGGCAAGAGCATGACCTCCCAGAGACCCTGGGACGTCTCCGCTCTGAAGGCCGTCGAGCAACTCAACGGCCGGGTCGCCATGGTCGGCTTTGCCGCGGCCCTGGTTGGCGAATGGCTCACGGGCTTTGGGCCAGCCGGCCAGGTCTTGGCGCTGGTGCGCTGGTATCTGAGCTGAGGCGCTGACGACAAGGGCATCGCGTTGCTAGGCCGGAGGCAGAGGCCATGGACGCGATGAATCACATTTTTGAGGTCTTTCACTCCGGGCCGGCTGACTATGGCCGCTTCCACGTGGTCGCAGAGAACCGGCAGCAGGCAAAGTCGCTCGCCGAAGCGGACTACCCCCAACACCAGTTCGCGGTCTTCCGCAGCGAGCTGATCAGGCCGGAGTGGCGCTACCAGCTGCTCAACGAGTGGCGCTCGACGCTCTAGCCCCGAGGAGTGTCAATCCGCGCTGGTGGAGCGCGAATAGATCAACCCCAACTCCGAGGCCCAGGCCAGCAGGTTGTTGGTGGCGGTCAGCACCTCCAAAGAACGGCTCCAGGCCTCATGGAGATCAGGGGCCTCCAGGACGTAGTGCTCGGCCCATTCGTAGGAGCGCACCAATCCGCAGGCCTCCTTGAGGCGATGGGGCGTGAGCGCATGGGACTCCACGCGCTCGATCAGCCCCTTCTCCCAAAAGGCCCGTCCCACACCCCGATCACCGGAGAAACTCTGGTGCAGCGTCGTGAGGACAGTCTCGAATTCTGGTCGTTGGATCTGGTCCATGAACCAGCCCTAACACTGTCTAAATACCTCGCGCAGGCGGAAAATTCAGGCCAGGCCCAGGCTTGCCAATCCCCAGGCAGCTGAGCCATGACTGATCGGCAGACGAGGAGGCGATGGAGCATTGCGCAATCAATCCAGACCGGGTGCTGGTGATCACCCCCAAGGGCTCCAGCATCGAAGCCCTGCGTGATGGCGACTACCGGGTCTGCTGGGCCTCAGGCCTCTGCCAGACCGTCACTGGTTTGCACCGAGCCAACTCCCTGCTCTATTGGCATGAAGAGAACAGCCCTTGACGCCAACGAAGGGGCTTGTTTGATGGGCTCGACTGCGGATCCTTGATGAAGATCAAGACGGCGTCACTCCAGAGCACCGCCCGAGAGACCCTGGGCCTATTGGAGGACCTGCGCGCTGAACTGGCCCCCAGCACGATGGGCACCGCGCAGTGGAGACGAATCAACCAACTGGAAGACAAGGTGCTGGCACTCCTGGCCCTCACCCAGGCCAGCTAGGACACAAAAAAGCCCCCGGGTGATCCGGGGGCCAGTGTTTTAAGGCCGGAGAGCGGACCTAGGCGTCAGCGCTGGTGCAGCGCTTGAGGTTCTGCCAATCCTCAAGAACATGACCGCAGCCATTGACGACACAGTGGAGCGGATCATCGGCAACGATGGTGAAGATGCCCGTGGATTCAGTAATCAAGTCACTGATCCCCGGGATCAAGGCACCACCACCGGCGAGCACGATTCCGCGGGCGTGAACGTCAGCGGCGAGCTCAGGGGGAGTGCTCTCCAGGACGCGCTTAATCGAGTCGACGATGGCACCAAGAGGTTGTTGGATCGCCTCACGAATTTCACCGGCGGTGACGGTGATGCTCTCGGGAAGTCCGGTGCGGTTGTTGAAGCCGCTCACCTCCATATGCCGCTCATCGTTGCGGGCATTGGAATGGGCCGAGCCGATGCTGATCTTGACCTTCTCAGCGGTGGATTCACCGATCACCAGGCCATAGGTCTTTTTGAGGTAGTCCGCAATGCTCTCGGTGATTTCATCACCGGCAATCCGAATGGACTCGCTCGACACGGGTGAGCCGAGGCTCAGAACAGCCACGTCGGTTGTGCCACCACCGATGTCAACGATCATGCTGCCGACAGGCTCGGTGATCGGCAGGCCAGCGCCGATGGCGGCGGCCACGGTCTCATCGATCAGATAGACCTCTTTGGAGCCGGTGATGCCAGCTTCACGGACAGCCCGGCGCTCCACGTCGGTGATGCTGCTGGGGATGCCAACCACCATGCGAGGGGCGGTGGACTTACCGGCATTGCCGCGGCGCATGAAGGTTTGGATCATGAGCTCGGCGGCGGCGTAATCAGCAATCACGCCATCGCGCAGGGGACGAATCGCCTGGATCGCTTTAGGTGTTTTACCGATCATGCGTTTCGCGCCTTCTCCCACCTCCAGTGGGATGCCGCGTTCTAAATCAAGAGCGACAACTGAGGGCTCGTCGAGGACGATACCTTTGCCTGATACGTACATCAGGGTGTTCGCCGTCCCCAGATCGACACCGATGGAGGAGCTAGTCCGGAAAGGCCAGAACATGGTGTTTTTTGCTGATCAACCCAAAACTGATCAAACCTGAATATCCGTTCTTCGGACTTAATCAAATCTTCCACTCTTCGATGCAACTCGTCGAAAACCAGCTCAGCGCCACTGATCCCACAGGGCCACAAGGCGCTCCTGATCGGCACTGGGACTACTGCTGCAGAGGTAGGCATCCGGCCTAATCAGATAGGTCTGGCCAGCCACGTAGCCCTCCTGGGGTTCTGCGCTGGCCGGAACCAACCAATCGCTCGCCAGGGCAGAGCCGGCCGGCGGCAGCGGCGCACCAACAGACAGCAACACAAAGCGACCGGAGCGCAGCAGGGCGTGCAGTCGCGTCTGGCAACTGGGGCCCTGGCAGGGCAGATCCGGCGTGCGCTCACCGGGGCGCAGTCCGCCTCCTGAGCGAGCCAGAACCGGAGCCAGGGCGCTGCCGCGGTAGTGCAGATCGGTCTCGCAGAGCTGCGCCACCAGGCGACCTTGAACGCGACGACTGCGGCCCAAATTCATGAACGCCAGATTCCGCAGCCGACGCAGCAGGGGCTGCCGCAGCAGAGCCACCCGCGTCAACACACCGGCATTGCGCAGCACCCGATCGCCAATCCCGCTGCGTTCCGGGGAATAGGTCTCCAGCAGCTGTGGCCCCGCCTTGCCCTGCAGCACTAGGGCCAGTTTCCAAGCCAGGTTGAAGGCATCCTGCATGCCCGTGTTCATGCCCTGCCCCCCAGCTGGGCTGTGGATATGGGCCGCATCCCCCGCCAAGAAGACCCGACCGACGCTGTAGCGATCGACCTTGCGCTCGTTGATCCGGAAATGACTGAGCCAGATCGGATCATGGGCGCGGAAGTCTGATCCCAAGCGCTGCTCCACCAGGCTCTGAACCTGCTCCAGGCTCGGATCGGCCGCCTCCGTCCCCGAGACATCGCCAATGATGCGGAAGCGATCTCCGACGATCGGGAACAGGGCCAGGATCCCCTCGGGATTCCAGACCACGGCCACCTGATCGGAAGCTGCGGGGCCGTCGAGCTTGACGTCGGCCAGAACCCAATTGGATTCCAGGGTTTCGCCGCTGTAGGCCAGACCCAGCTGATGGCGCACAAGGCTGTGGGCACCATCGCAGCCCAGCAGATAACTGCACTCCATCGTTTCCTTGCTGCCATCAGCTCGGCTGAGTTCGGCCGTCACACCGCCATCGGAGGCGGTGAACCGGCTGAGTTCCAGCTGGCGCTCGACTGACACGCCCCGCTCCGCCAGCAACTGGGTCAGGACCGCCTCCGTGCGGTTCTGGGGAATCATCAAGGCGTAGGGGAAGGCGCTCTGCACCTTGGAAAAGGAGAGCGCCGCCAGCAGGCGTTGACCGGCCTGGATCCGAGCTCCATGGCCCGGAATCCCAGCCTTCAAGAAAGGCTCAACGCAGCCCTGGAGATCCAACAACTCCAGGGTCCGCGGCCAGATCACTAGGGCCTTGGAGCGCTCGGAGGGTTTCGGCTCCCGTTCCACCACCCGAACGGCGATGTCCTGCTGACGCAGGGCCAGCGCCAGGGTGAGACCCACCGGCCCCGCTCCAACCACCAACACCGGTTGGGACATCAGACCAACGTCAACTCTCCGCCAAGGCTGCACAACAACACGCGTTGGGTATGGAGAGTTCCACTTCTTTTTTGGCGGCTTCTTTCACTGAAAGAGCAATCGCCGCAGTGCGTTAGGGTCGATTTATAAAGCGAAGCAGAAATGACCCTCGGCCGATTTCTGGTCTTCTTTGTGATCGGCCTGGTGCTGGCGACGGTGCTGAACCTGACCTGGCTCTATTGGATCTTGGCGGCGGCCGCCGCCACGGTTGCGATCAAGCTTTGGCTGAACCGATAGCGCGATGACGGAGACCACCACCCATAACGGGGCGAACTACAAGCTGACCCGACTGCCCTCCGCCCTGGATGCCAGCAAGGCGGCCAATCGGATTCGGCCCTGGCTCAGCCGCAGCGAAGAACAGCAGCGCGCCAGCGAACGCATCGCTCGGGTGCGCCGCGAAAGCGGCATCCCCTCCCCTGACGAGTGGATGTGGTGAGCATGGAACGCACGCTCAAGGGCATTGCCTATGTCTCGGTTTGGGTGATCCTCTGGGGGACAGTGGCGTCCGTGATGGATTACGTCCTGCTGGAGCGTGAGCTGTATGGCACGGGCAGCTTCGGCCAAGCGACCACCTTTGTGGCCTACGGCCTCGCGAGCCTTGTGTTGGCCTGGCGCTTCGCTCCGCGCTTCCTGCAGAGCGACGACTGAGCCTTAGCTCTGGGGCTTAGCAGCAGGAGCATCCCCCTTCGGCGGGCTCTTCTGGGGAACACTGACCTGGCCGCACTGGTCGTCGAGGACAGGCTTGTAGGAAGCCCGCACCTCCATCCAGTCCGTAGCGGGATCGCGCTGCTCAAACACGGCGAAGTGCTCAATCAACAGGCCATCCATCGCCTGCATGGAGCGGCAGAGGCGATAGAGATCGCCCGAATTCTGAGCCTTCAAGACCCGTTCGTAGTGCCCCATGAACTGGGCATAGGGATCAGGCTCCGCCGCGAAGACTGGAGCAGCCAAGACGGCAACGGCAGCCGCAGAAGCGCCCAGAAGACGGGCCAGAGGGGATGCAACGTTCATGCCGATGACCCTACCGAGCGAGCCAAGACCCGATCTTTTTCTCTGAATAGAGAGAACAAACACAGACAATCTTCAACAGGGAGAGAAGCTGAACTCAGGCCAATCGCAGCAGATCTACCGCTAGCGGTAGGTGGATCTTTCCATGGAATACGCCATGTCAAGACATCAACTTGAACTGTTCATGCGTAAAGCCAAGGGCAACACAAGCATGCAGCGCGAGCTCGACAAGTGCGGCGAGAACAACAGCTGCGTCGTTTCTGTTGCCCGCAAGCATGGACACAAGTTCTCCCCAGCGACCCTGACCCGCTGGCAGCACGACCACAGCGAGGAGGCTCCGCACACGCACTAGCGCGATCACAAGGCAAGACGTCCGAAGCCGGCTCCAATCGGGGCCGGCTTCTTAGTGTTGGGCTCATCGGCCGATGCCCCGTTGAACCGCCGCTGGCTTCTGCTGTTCGCGCTGCTGGCCGCTCCAGCGGCCCAGGCCCAGTCCCTGCTCAGCCTGCAACAGGCGGCCATGCGCTGCTTCAACGGTGGTTCGCGGGCGGACTGCAGCGCGGCGATGGGAACCTCCCATCAACTGAAAAACCGCGCCGATGATGCCAACCAACTGCGCTGCTACACCGCGCTGCTCGGACTGGAATCGCGGCTAAGCATGGCCATGCAAGGGACGGGATCTCTGGATCGCGATCACAGCAGCCTGAAGGAAACGTTTTTCGAATGTCAGGCCCTCAATCCGAGCTAGCCCAGCAATCCGCTGCCAGCCTTGAGGGCAGAGGGGAAGGCCCAGCCCATGCACTCTGCACAAGCGCTACGTGAGCGTTATGCCAACGGCAGCAGCACCCCCGGAGAGGTCAACGCGATTGCGCGGGTCTACGCCTCGATCAAGCAGCTGAGCTTCCCGCAGGCCCTCGAGGAGGTCCATGACGGCCTGGGCTACGGCATGGGGGAGGACCTCGACTGCAAGCAGGGGGGATTTCCCTGGCGGGAAGTCGAGCGCTCCTTGGTCCCCGCCGGTCGGCGCTGGATCAACGGACTGGAGCCGTCCGTAGCTATGTCTGGAGAGAGCCGCTGAACCCCAATGAACGGTTGGCGCCAGAGCAGCTTGGCCATCGGCACCGCCGCACTGCTTGGATTCTCAATGCAGGGCCTGGCTGCGGAAGGATCCGTCTCCTCGCAATCACCCCTTAGCCGCCAACAGGCCTGGCAGGAGGCCATGTCACAACTGCCCAAGGGGGCCAGGGTGACCAGCAGCAACTGCAACGACGTGGAGATCGGCTACGGCAATACGCGCTACTACTGCGTCTTGACCTTCACGCAGCCCGATCCAGCCGAAGCCGAACACAAAAAAGCCGCCGCCCAGGACTAGGCGCGGCGGCTTCGATGAACGGTCTCAGCTCTTGGCGGAAGCCTGAGACAGGAAGAAGACCAGCAGGGCAATCAAACCTGCACCGCCGAGGGCCGGCAGGATCACGGGAACGCCTCGGGGAGCGACAGCGGAGGCAAGCACGAGGTAGTCCATTCCGGAACGATCAGAACTGGATTTTTTTAGCACCGCCGCAACGGAAAGCGGGGGTTTCCGAGACCTGTCGAAAACCAGCCGTTAGAACCACTCGGTCTGGGCCTCTTCGGCGGTGTTGACCCGAGCGTGGGGGGTGCGGCGCTCAAACTCCATCGCAATGGAGCGCTCCTGCTCACCATCAGCGGCAATCGCGCGGACCGGGTAGAGCTGCTCACCATCACGGAAGGGGACGTGAATGCGGAAGCTGCCATCGCGCTCCAGCTGAATCTGCTCGTCACCGATGAACAGGCTGGCGGCTGGATCCGTGGCGCCGTAGACGATCAGCTCGGCATCAGCCACCAACCAGAAGGAGCGCTGACGGGCTGCGCCAGCACCGGACTCGGTGCGGCCACTGGCCCAGACACCCACCCCGGAATCATTCAGGGGACCAGGGCCCGCCAGGTCGTATTCGTGCAGCACCTCGGAGCCGACTCGGCGGCTACGGGTGGGAAGGGTCGCCCGCTGGTAGTGCTGCTCGTGCTGCACGCCCGCACCAAAGCTGGGGGTGGTCAGCGCTTGAGGAGCAGCGCTCGGGCCAACCTCCAGGGAGAAGGGAACAAAGGCATCGGCAATGCGCTGGGAGGGCTCCATGCCTGGGACATGAGCCACGGCCGAGAAGGCCAGGGAATACCAACTACCGGAGCGCAGGCGATAGCCCAGCTCAACGCGGTAGTCGCGGCCATCGAGGGGCACGGGCAAGAACCATTCACTGGCGTTGCCATCCACCACCAGCTCCTGCAGGGTGTGGGGATGGGACTGCTCGCCGCCTAGGCCCGTCACGTCCGCTAGACGAATGCAGAGCTGGGTCGCACCGGCCTTCTGGGCGCTCTTGCGATCCGCCGCGCTGATGGACCAGAAGCAATAGGCCCACTGGGGATCACGGGGTAGAAACACCACGTGGGTGGAAGCGTCCTGGACACCCTCGACAACCTCGATGGAGTCACCCGAAGGCGGGGAGATGCCAGGAACCGTCTCCTTAATCTTTTCTTTGATCCCGGAGGGAATCAGGTCGCGGATCCAGCCGAAAGGACGCTGGTTGCTGCTCTTGGGGTTGGAGTTGCTTTGCGTCACGGTTCAGCCCTGGATGGCGATGGGATCCATCGTCACCGACTTCCCTCACGCAGCAGCGGCTCTGTCAGCGGATCGCTACGACAGGCGACCGCATCACTCAGCCAGCAACTGCTCGCGCGCTTGGGCCAGGGCCTGTTTGGCCTCTTGGCTGACCTCGGGATAGCGCAGATCCAGGCCATCCAAACGCTCAATCACCGCCGCCGCGACCACCAAGCGGGTGAACCACTTGTGATCGGCCGGGACAACAAACCACGGCGCATGGGCTGTGGCGGTCTCGCGAATCATCTCCTCATAGGCCTGGCTGTAGTCCTCCCAGAACCCCCTCTCGCGGATATCGGCCGCTGAAAACTTCCAGTTCTTCTCGGGACGCTCCAAACGCTGCAGAAAACGGCGTTTTTGCTCCTCTTTGGAAAGGTGCAAGAAGAACTTCAGGACCACCACCCCGTTGCGGCTCAGATAGCGCTCGTAGTGGCGAATGTCCTCGAAACGCTGTTGCCAGAGCTTTGGCCCGACCAAATCAGGCGGCAAGGACTGCTTGGCCAACAGCTCCGGATGGACCCGCACCACCAGGGTCTCCTCGTAGTAACTGCGGTTAAAAATCCCGATGCGCCCGCGCTCCGGCAGGGCTTGATTGGCGCGCCAGAGGTAATCGTGATCGAGGTCCAGCGCAGAGGGGGCCTTAAAGGAGGTCACCTGGCAGCCCTGGGGATTCACCCCACTCATCACATGCTTGATCGTTCCGTCCTTGCCCGCGGCGTCCATCGCTTGAAAGATCAGCAGCACCGCCCACTTGTTCTGGGCATAAAGACGCTGCTGCAGCTCCGAGAGCATCTGAACGCCCTGCTCGAGTGCCTCTCGGGCCGCCTTCTTGTCGGAGGGCAGATCCAGGGTGTCGCCAGGATCGATCTGATTCAGCCGGAATCCATCCCCGCTCTCGATTCGATAGGGCCTGGTGAGGTGATGGCACTGCGTGAGCACCTGGCTCAGTTCCCTCTCCATCGGCAGCCTCAGAACCGCAATCGCCTGAAGTCACCCTGACCACCACAGGAGGCAATGTCAGCCCTGACAGCCACTGAGCCGACTGCACAACTGGTTTTTCTCTGAAGAGAGAAAAAGAAATCCCCCTAGGACACCTCGATCTCACGCGGGAGTCCCATGGGTCGCAAGCTTGGTCAGCTGCTGGGTGGCTGCGTTCTCGCCGCAACCCTGGCACCATCCGCCGCGGCCCAAGAGCTGGCCATTGCCGAGCCGGAAGCGCCAGCCCCAAGGCTGACGCTTGAGCGCACCAACCGCCGCCTCCCCCGCACAGGGGATCCGATCTGGGACCTGAAACTCGAGATCCCTGGACAACCGGTGCGGCATTTCGAAGCCGTCAGCGGACGGGCGGAATACCAAGGCGCCAACCGGCACCAACTGGGTAGCCAGGCGCCCCTCCCGCCAGGGACCTATTCGATCGGCGCAGTCGAACCATTGGGCCATGAGTATCCGCGGGAGCTCGGCCCCGTCTGGATCGGCCTCGAGCCCCTCTTCAGCACGGGCCGCCGCGTTTTAGGAATCCACCTGGACCCCAGTGCCGGCCGCAACTGGAACAGCGGAACCGGCGGTTGTATCGGCCTGATCCACAGGGACGAGATGTTGAGCCTGGCCGAGCTGGTCCACCGCAGTGCAGCCCAGACCCTGATCGTCAGCAACTAAGCAGAAGCACCCGCTGCCAACCGCCCAGGTCCTGGCTAAAGCAGAAGTACCGCCGAGGTGGAACAGCGGCCATCAGCGCTCCACTGGTTCATGCCGGCGGCATGGTCTACCTGCATGGGTTGCACCATTCCTCACACCCCCCGACCCCGCCCTCGGCGGGGTTTTTTGTGGGCAAGCTCCAGTCACAAAAAAGCCCCCTCATGACGAGGGGGCTTGCCGTGGTGTGAGGTTGGAATGGAATGTTTCCAAGCGCCGTTCTAGGGAAGCGAATGTCCCAGAGCCTGTGCGGTTGAACAACTGGTTACAAAGAACTGGCACTGTGCCAGTCCTCTGGCGACGGTTGGTGCGTGTGAGGAGTGGATTCGCCTCAACGGTGGAAACAAGGTCACACCCTTGAAGCGAATCCCGAAAAGCCCTGCCTTTGGCGGGGCTTTTTTTTGCCTAGGCGGCAATCAGTTCCCGCTTGAGCAGGACTGCTCCGTTGGAGAGCAACAGGCGGTGGCGCTGGACCTCCTCATCGAGGGGGACAACAACGCTCTGGGCCCCGCCATTGGTCCAATAGTGGAGCTTCACCTGAGGCGTGGTGGATGACGTGGGGATCTCGATCGAACCCGTCATGCGGCGACGAATGGCTCCTCCAATTGAGCCGTATCCGATGGGGGGGTGACGTAGTCAGCGTTACGTCCTGCTGATCGACATTGACCCGCCGCGGCCAAGGCCTGCTGAAGATCCTGGCTACAGCTGAGCACCCGGGACCAGCTCGGCAGTTGCTGAACCGAGGGTGTCTCCATCAGATCCTTGATGGCCGGCCGCAGCAGCTGCGCAAAGTCCTGAACGGCCAGTTCTTCGCCATGGCGGTCATGGGGGAGGCCATTGATGGCTGAATCGAGCCCGAACTGCCGGACCCGATCTTGGCCGACCCTGCGATAGAGCGCTTCCAGGGTGGGGAGTTGCTCGTTGAGCAAATTGCAGCCCTCGTGCTCCATCAAGCCCCGCAGGACCGTGCGCAGGATTTCGCTGGCCATCCGCTTGAGTCCCTGCTCAGGGGTCGCCCCGAGATCCTTGTGCTTGTGGTCAAACACCCCCAGGTCCACCTGGGCAATCCGACTCATGGCGACGTGGCGATAAACCTCGGAGAGCAATCCGATCTCCAAGCCCCAATCGCAAGGAATTCGCAAATTCATCGCCAAATCGGTCGTGAATGCAAACTCACCGGCCAAGGGATAGCGAAAGGACTGGAGATAACGGAGATAGGGAAGAGGGCCGACGATCTGCTCCAAGCTGCTCAGTAAGGGACCCACGAACAAACGGGTCGCCCTTCCCTGCAGAGCATGGGTTTCTAGGGAAAGCCTGCTGTAGAAGGCTTTGACATAGGCGACCCCCGTGGAGCGATCCAACAGGGGCTGGAGCATGCGCTGGGGATAGGCCGACGAAAACGTCCGGATGTCGGCGTCGAACAGCCCGACAACTTCAGCCTCGCGGCAGGCCACCCCCAAGCCCTGCCAGACGGCCCATCCCTTGCCAGGGGGACCAAGCACGTCCAGACCTAAGGATTTGACTGACTGCAGCAGCTCGATGACCGCCGGGCCATTGGTCCAGTGCACGTGCACGGGGAAGGGCATCGCCGCCCAGAACGCCTCGGCCTCATCCACCTCCTCAACGGAGTCAGCCGCAAGGGCGATGACGAGCGACTGCAGACCTTCGAGACCCGACAACACCTCACGGATCAGGCGCAAGGCCGGGCGGCGGAACTCCTCCATCAAGCAGGGGAGCAGCAGAGCCGTCGGACGATCACGTAATTGCTGATGGAACAACTCAGGGGCTGCCCCTGAGAAGCCGTAGTCATGAACAGTGGTGATCAGTCCTTGCTGGAAGTCCATGCAGTAATCGATGCAACAACACCCAGGAGCCAGCTGCTCGATATCTGGTGGAGTGGAGGGAGCGCTGGTGGTTGGGTTGGACCGGCAGAGACAGCTGGAACTGTTACTGGGAGGTCTTTACCCGGGGCAGTCTTCAAACGAGATCAAAAGCTTGTCGTCGCATTTGCTGCAGTCCGAGTGTCTCGGTGCGCAGACGCACACCCAAACGCAGCGCCCCTGGAGCAGCGCAACCTGCGTGCTGATCTGCTACGCCGATTCGGTGATCGAAACCGATCGCACCAGCCTTCCTCTGCTGCGAGAGCTGCTGAATGGCCCGCTACTCGCCCTCTCCTCCATCGTCCATGTGCTGCCCTTTTGGCGCTCCACCAGTGACGGGGGCTTCGCAATCTCCAGCCACGAGGAGCTCGAGCCGCGCTTCGGTGAGTGGAAAGACCTAGAGGCCTTGAGCCACGGACGTCTCCTGATGGCGGACCTTGTGCTGAACCATGTCTCGGCCTCCCACCCTTGGGTCCACCAATGCCTCCAAGACAGCGCACCCGGCAGCTCCTGCATCCTGCAGGCCAGTCCTGATGTCTGCTGGTCAGAGGTCGTGAGGCCCCGCAGTTCGCCCTTGATCAGCAGCCTGGCCGGCCGCAGCGGCAGCAAGCAGGTCTGGACCACCTTCGGTCCGGACCAGGTGGACCTGAACTGGCAGGAGCCAGAGGTGCTGCGGCACTTCAACCGTCTGATGCAACGCCTCTTCCGCCACGGCGTCGGCTGGTTGCGGCTGGACGCGGTGGGGTACGTCTGGAAGGAACGCTTCACCAGTTGCATCCACCGACCCCAAGCCCACGTCATCGTCCAAGTGCTCCGCCTCCTGCAGGAAGCCCACGCCCCTGGGGGGGCCGTGGTGACCGAGACGAACGTGCCGGAGGCAGAGAACCTCTCCTATCTGCGGTCCGGGCGGGAAGCGCACCTGGCCTACAACTTCCCCCTGCCTCCGCTGTTGCTGGAGGCGAGCCAGAGCGAGCGTTGCGATCTACTCAACCGCTGGCTAGCGGGTTGGCCAGAACTACCCGAGGGCACCAACCTGCTGAACTTCAGCGCCAGCCATGACGGGGTTGGGCTTCGACCACTCGAAGGCCTGATGGATCAGCCCCGGTTACTCCAACTTCTGGCTGGGTGCGAACAACGGGGTGGGCTGATCAGCCACCGGCGCCTCAGTGATGGCACTGAAGTTCCTTACGAAATCAACATCAGCTGGTGGAGTGCCATGGCCGATCCCGGTCGGGACTCACGGCGCTGGCAGCGGGAACGCTTTCTGCTGACCCAGCGCTTCAAGCTGGCCCTACCTGGGGTGCCTGCGTTTTATTTACCAGCCCTGCTGGCGGCCCCAAACGACACCGCTCGCTTTCATGCCAGTGGCCATCGCAGGGACTTGAACCGGCCGCAGTTCCATGCTCAGGCACTGCAGCTGCAACTCCAGGACCCTGGCCAAGACGCCAGCCTCAATGTCGCCCAGCTGCAGTACGCGATGGAGCAGCGGGCCAACCTGCCCGCCCTGGATCCTGATGCACCGATGCGAGTCATCAGCGCAGGCCGCTCCGATGTGGTGATCCTGGAGCGGGGCCAAGAGAACGCGCGTCTGTGGGCTATCCACAACTTCACCGCCACGCGCCAATCACTCGTGTTGGCATCGCTCTGGGGTGCGTCCTCTCCTCGGGGATGGATCGATCACCTCAATCCGGCTGGAACGGTCAGAACCGAGCGCCAACTGGAGCTGGAACCCTTTGGCGTTTATTGGATCAGCAGCCGATGAGTCAACCCAAGACCTGGTGGATCGTCACGGACCTGGACGGGACGCTGTTGGACCACAACTACAGCTGGGAACCAGCTGCCGAGACCCTGCGATGGCTGCAGCGCGAACAGATTCCGGTCATCCCCTGCACGAGCAAAACCGCCGAAGAAGTCCGAGACTTTCGGCAAGCCGCTGGGCTCCGTGATCCATTCATCGTCGAAAACGGAGGAGCGATCCATGGAGAAGCACCGAGCGGTGAGGAATGGGAAGAGGCCCTCGGCATCCACCACAAGCTCCTTCGGCCTCGGCTGAGTGAGTTGGAGGCCTTACTGGGTGAATCCCTACTCCCCTTGGAGGAGCTCAGCGAAAGTGAAGGCTTGCGTCTACTGGGCCTTGGTGGTGAGGCCTTAGCCCAAGCCCAGAGACGCTGTTGGAGTGTGCCCTTTGTTCCCCCCTCGGATGAAGGGCGTCAACGCCTACCAGCCCTGGCCGCCTCCCTTGGTCTCAGCGTCGTCCAGGGCAACCGCATGGGCCACCTCTTGGGGCCAGAGGTGAGCAAAGGTGAAGCCCTGACTCGTCTCAAACAACGGCTGGGAGGCCAACAACCCAGGGTGCTGGGGCTGGGGGACTCACCCAATGACATTCCCCTACTGGAAGCGGCCGATGTGGCCGTCGTTGTTCCAGGTCCGGATGGCCCGCACCCCGCCTTCCACCGCGCCCTTGAGCAGAAGCGCTACCTGTTGGCCCCCGCCGCCCATGCCGAGGGATGGGCACGGGTCATCCGCGAACTCATCGGTTAAGCCGCCGAGGGATCGTCCCCGACAAGCGGTGTGACCGTTCGGTTGAGGGCCGTGCCTGCGGGATTGGGCAGTTCAGCAAAGGAATCACGCCATTGCTGCACCCAGAGTTGCTGACTGCGCTCGTACAGCGCCATCAGGGAGTCGACAGCGCACTCTTCAAAATCCACCCGCAGATCCAACAGCGGGAAAGCCGCCTCGCCGCTGACCTGCAGGGCAGCCGATGTCGCATGGGGGGAGCGCAGATCACCGCCGGCCTCCTCACCGGCGCGAAGGGCGCTCAGCAGGCGACGCCCCAATTTCCAGGAGGGATCACTCAACAGAAAGGCCTCCTCCATCGCCAGCAGGACAGCCTCGCCAGCGAGAAAGTTGCCCGCAACCGCCAGATCCGGATGGCAGCGATGGCTGGCATAGGGACCGCATTCAGAGCCCGTCCAGCCCGCCGTACGGCCGCAGGCATCAATCAGGTGCAGCTGACGGTGCTCCATCTGCGGGTCATCCCGCAACAGGCTGGCCAGGACGGTTTCCGCATCCCGGTTTTGCTCCATGCGCTCGAGACCACAAATCCCCAGATAGGGGTTCGTGTGGGCCTGGGTCGCGACGGCCCCAACCCCAGAGCGGATATGGGGAACCGTTGATCCGACGGCGAGGTGACAGGTGGCAACGGCCACGCCAAAGCGCCCGTTGGATGGATCCCGCGCCAGGATTGAAAAGGTCATCCCGAGAGCTGGGCATCCAGGCGCAGAAACGCCTCCAGCAAGACCGACGTTCCGGCAACACACTGCTCAAGGCTCGTGTACTCGGCCGCGGAATGGCTCAGGCCCCGATGGCTTGGGACAAAAACCATGCCCATCGGCCAACGGCGGCCCAATTCCTGGGCGTCATGGCTGGCGCGACTGGGAAGGGCGCTGTGGGAGAAGCCCAAGGCTGAGGCCGAGGCGGCGATCGCCTCCATCAGCAGCGGTGCAGCCGGGGTCGGATCCACAGAGAACTGGGGCTCCATCGTCACGCTGCAACCACTGGCCTCAGCAATAGACGCCAGGCGTTCCTCGAGCTGCGCACTCAGGGAGGACAAGACCTCGGGGTCCAGATCGCGCAGATCCACGCTGCACTGAACCTCCCCGGGAACGACGTTGGCGGCATTCGGCCAGACCTCAAATCTGCCGACCGTGGCCACCGGATCACCGGGGTGCTCGAGGGCCATGGTCTGAACCGCCAAGACGACCTGCGCGGCGGCCACCAGGGCATCCTGCCGCTGATCCATCGGCGTCGTACCGGCGTGGTTGGCCTGCCCGCAAACGCGGATCGTGAAACGGCGCTGGCCGACCACCCCTTGAACGACACCAATGCTGTCGCCGCGTTGCTCCAGGACAGCACCCTGCTCCACGTGGAGCTCGAGAAAAGCAGCAATGGCGTCATCGCTGCGGGCCGCAGTGGTCAGGCGCTCCCAGTCCCCACCGAGGCGAGCCAGGTTCCGCTCAATCGGATCACCGTTACTGGTGGTGTAATCGCTGGGGTCGCCGCTGGCCGTTCCGGCCATCCCTTTGCAGCCCACCATCGTGGACTCCTCATCGGCAAAGACGATCAGCTCAAAGGGGTGCCGCAGCTGAAGCGAGGCATCCTTCAGGCAGCGGACCAGTTCCAGTCCAGCCAAGACGCCGAGGGTGCCGTCGTAGCGACCACCGGTTGGAACGGTGTCCAGATGTGAACCGCTCACCAGCGCGGGGAGGTTGGGCTCTGAGCCCTCCAGGCGACCAATCAGATTGCCGGCAGCATCGATGCGCAGGCTCATCCCCGCGTCGATCAGCCATTCACTCAGCAGTTCACGGCCCTGACGGTCCTCGGCGCTGAAGCCGCGCCGGCAAATGGAACCATCTGGCTGAAGACCGACTTCGGCCATGGCCTCCAAGGAGGCCAGGAGGCGCATGGCGTTGACCGAGGGTCTCTTCAGTTGAGCGGTGGGCGCAAGGGTTTGGGAGCCCGGGGCAGAGAGAACCAACCGCAGACCTGCACGTTCAAAAAAGCCCCCCCACCATCCGCCAGGAGGGCGAAGTACTGCGTAACCGTTGCGACCGTTTAAGCCGCAGCGGCCGGGTGCCAACCGAGGGCATCGGCCTTGGCGCGGGCCTGGGCCGGCACATCCGCGGCAATGAACATCCGGTGCAACATCTGCACGCCAAGCAGGTGGTTGATCATGGCGTCCATCTGAACGCGGTCCGCATCGGTCGTGGCCGGGTCGTCATGGCGGGCGAAGAGGGCCCGAACACCCGCGACGCTCAGGAGTCCCGCCGCCTCGATCGCCTGATCACTCAGGTAGTCATCGGCCAGCTGCTTCATCTGCTCCCACTTCTCGGGCTCGGTGTGGGCCGGCGGAGCCATGAAGGCAAATTTTTCGCGCTTGTAGAGCACCTCCGGCAAAAGGCCCGCCATGGCCTCGCGCAGGACGTACTTCTCGGTCTTGCCCTTGATCCGCAGCTCAGGTGGGACCTGAACCGCCGCTGCCGCCAGGTGGTGATCCAAGAAGGCCGGACGCGCCTCCATGGAGTTGGCCATGTCCACCCGGTCACCACCCCAGGTGAGGATCTGGCCCTCCAGCATCGTCTTGATCCAGACGTACTGGGCCTTATCGAGGGCGTGGCGCCCCTCCAGCTGATCGGGATCCAGGGTCTTGGCGATGGCCTGGCCCGGCGAATAGTCCGAAAGGACCGAGCGATGGGCCTCCGCGAGCAGGTCCGGCACCAACGGCGCACAGGCCAACCAAGGCTGGAGGCAGCTGGGGGTGAAGCCCACGACCGCATCGAGGTCAGGGTCATCCACTTGATCCGCCGCCAACATCGCCCCCTGCACCAAGGCATTCGATTGCTGCAGCAGGTCTTCCCAGGCTTTGCGCTCCGGCTCCGGCAGATCCTGCAGACCGTGGAGGAACATGTCGCGGCGGAAGGCGGGATAGCCACCGAAGAGCTCATCGGAGCCCTCTCCGGTCATCACCACCTTGTAGTTGACGCTGTTGACGTGGCGGCTCATCAAGAACTTGGCCACCGCCAGGGTGTTGTAGATCGTGCGCTCCGTGTGCCAGAGGGTGCGTTCCATCCAGCCATAGAGCTCCTTGCCCGAGAGACGCATGACGTCCTGCTCAGCGGCTGTGGCCTCGGCCATCTCCTGGGCGATGGGCGACTCGTCGTAGCGCGCGTCGTCAAAGCCAATGGTGAAGGCCTTCACCGGGCTCTGGCTGACGGCAGCGGCCAGCCCCAGGATTGAGCAGCTATCAATGCCTCCGGAGAGGTAGCAACCCACCGGGACATCAGCGACCATCCGCAACTCCACCGCTTCCAGCAGGGCGGCACGGATCGCCTCGATGTGGTCGGCTTCACTCTTGCTGCTGTCCCGCTCGCCCTGACGCGGGAAGTCCATGTCCCAGTACTTCCAGGTCTCCACCTCAAGGTTGCCGTTGCGCCGGCGAACACTGATGCCATGGCCAGGCGGCACCTGATGGATGCCCGCGAAGGCCGTGGTCCCGGGGACCATGGTTTGCATCAACTGGTGGAAGAGCCCTTCGGAGGTGAAACGCCGCTCGACCGCCGGATGGGCAAACAGGACCTTGAGTTCCGAACCAAAGACCAAGCCCTGGGGTGTGATCGTCCAGTACTGGGGTTTGATCCCGAAGCGATCCCGGACCAGGTGCAACACATCGCCGGTCTCGTCGTAGATCGCGAAGGCGAACTCACCGCGCAATTGCGGCAGCGTCGCCCCTAAACCCTGCTGTTGATAGAGACGCAGCAGGATCTCCGAATCGCTCTTGCTGCTGAAGCGAACACCGCGGGCCGTCAGATCAGCGCGGATCCGCTGAAAGTCATAGAACTCGCCGTTGTGGGCCATCAGGACCCGGGCGCCGGCCCCCGCCTCTGCGCTCAGGAAGGGTTGACGGGCCCGGGTCTCATTCAGATCAATGATCGAGAGGCGGGCATGACAGAAGCCCACGCCGGCTTCATCCAGCGTGCGGTAGCCAAAACCATCGGGACCGCGATGCTCCTGGATCGCAGCCATGTTGACCAACAGCTGCGGGTCAACGGGCTGATCCGCCCTGGTGCTGAAGACCCCACCAATGCCACACATCCCTTCGTCCTCCTCAGATCACATCCATGACCCGGTTGGTGCGGTCCACCATGCAGGTCAACAGAGCCATGCGCAGGAAGACCGCCCCCCGGGCCTGACTGAAGTACCAGTTGTGGGGGGTGTCATCGAGGCAAGTGCTCAGTTCCGGCCCACGGGCCAGGGGATGCAACACGATGGCGTCCGGCTTGTAGGGCAGATCCCGCGTCAGCCGAAAGCTGTTGCCGTGGACCTCATAGCTATCGCCCACCCAAGCAATGGCGTTGATGTAGATGACATCCAGACCGGGGATCTCGCCCTGCAGGTCTCCGGTGCAGCGCACCTTCAGACCCGCCTGCTGCAACTCCTCCAGCTGGCCGCGATCAAAGAGGTCCTCTCTGGCGTCGTTGGCCGGGTCATGGATGAGGACCAACTCCTCCACCATCTGCGGGAATTTCGCCAGGATCCGCAGCAGTGAGCGAACCGTGCGCATGCGGCTGGGGATGCCAACGATGCCGATGCGCGCCCGCTGATCCTCGGGGACCTCAGGGGACGCCAAGGCGGGGCGCCACTTGAGCATCGTGTAGAGGTCGGCCATCGCCTGGGTGGGGTGTTCATCAATGCCATTGCCGGCGTTGATGATCGGAATCCGCAGGGTGTCGGTCATCGCATAGATGGCCTGGGAGTCGGTATCGCGCAGAACGATGCAGTCGCCGTAGTTGTTGAACATGTGGGCGACGTCTTCCAGCGACTCCCCCTTCGCCAGGCCCGTCGTGGCGCGGTCGGTGATGTTGATCGAATCACCGCCCAGACGGTGCCAGGCGCTGTCAAAGGACAGCCGCGTGCGGGTGCTGGGCTCGTAGAAGGCGTTGATCAAAATCTTTCCCTTCAACGGCGTGTTGTGGGCCGTATAACGATCGGGATTGCTCTCAAACTTGGCTGCCAGACGAAACAACTGCAGCAGGGTCTCGGGCCGGAAGGGCTGAATCGAGATCACGTGCTGCCCCACCAGCTCCTGGAGCGCCTCGCCGTCCTCTTGAATCGCCCCCAACAGGGCCTGGGGAGAGGCTGCGCCAAAGACATCCGGCCCCAGTGGATCAAAACGCACGGGTGCGTCAGCGCCGGTACTCGTCGTGACGGAGTGGAGTGCAGTCATAGCGATTAGGGGACCCAGGCCCACTGCTGCAGAACGCTGCGGCGGAATTGGTCGCACTGAGTCTCAAACCAAAATCCACCCTGCCACATCACTTTCTCCAAGTTCAAGCTGCTTAAAACGGGGCAGATTTGCGTAGCAACGGCTACACAAATGCCACTCTTGTTGTCATGGGGCATGCAAACAAAGGCGTTACCAGACATCGCCGCGCCTCCATTCGTTCCACCAAATCAGCAGAAGAACCAGCACAGAAAGCGCCAACCCCGCCACACTTCCATAAACCACCAGGCGCAACAGCGGTAGATCCACCAGCCAGCGCGGGGAGTCCGTCGACTGCGCCGCTCGGGCGGAGGGCAAGGCCAGAGCCAGGGCTGCCGCAGCAAGGGCAACACGGGTTTTGAGCGACCAACGTTTCATCCCTATCCCTCCTTCAGGGTCAACCAGTTGAAACGCTCCGGCTGGAGCTGGGTACCGACGGCCATGACCACTGCGGACACCGCCGCAGACAGCAGAGCTGCGCAGTAGGGAGCGATCAGGAAATAGGCGCCTAAGCCCACGGCGCTGCCGGAGACCATCGCCGCAATCGCCGCCCAGCGGTTGGCGCTAGGCCAGTAGAGCCCGTAGGCCACCGGCCAAATCGTGGACGCCACCAGGGCACCGGTGAAGAACAGCACAGAGGCCAGAGAGTCGAGCCGCGGCCAGGAGAGCAGCAGGGTCAACAGCCCCAAACCCAGCACCACCAAGCGGGTGGCCTGCCGCAACTGGGCATCACTCAAGTTGGGGTTCAGCAACTTGAAGACCACGTCCTCCGCCACCAAATCCGCCGTCGACGCCAAGAGGGAATCCAGGGTGGAGGTCAAGGAGGCAAAGACCACCACAAACACCAGCGCTGCACCACCGGCGCCCAAGAGCTGGGAGGCCACCACCGGGAAGAGCATGTTCACCTGGGGCAGATCCACCGCCTGCGCGAGCGCCACCAGGCCGATCGAACCGGTCACCAGCGGCACCGTCATCCAGGCCAAACCGCCCAGCACAAACGAGGCAAACACCACGGAGGCGCGGCTGGAGAAGACCCGTGACCACCAGATGTTGTTGTGAAACACCTCTCCCATGGAGAAGAGGGCGGAGTTCCAAGCAATCAACAAGCCAGCGGGCAACAGCAAATTCAGGCGCTCTGGATGCTGCGCCGCCAGTTCCCGGTGGAGCTCCTGCACGGGGAACTGCTGCAGGGCAAGAACAGCGACCAACACCAGCAAGCCCATGATCAGCAGGGACTGAATGAAGTCCGTTCCCACCACGGCGCGCATGCCGCCATAGAGGGTGTAGATCGTGGAGACACCGATGACGACAACCATCCCGAGCCGATAGTCGAAGCCGGAGAGGGCCTCCAGCAGGATCCCGGCCCCCATCGCCTGGGTCACCAGGAAGCCCAGGGTGTAGATCGCCGTGATCACCATGAAGACCCACCAGGCGGCTCGGCCATAGCGCAGGCGGATGAAGTCGCCGCTGGTGCGCCCCTTGGGCATCAGCGTTTTGATCCGCAGAGCCAAGGGTGCAAACAGGACCAGGCCCAGGCCGGCCAGGGCATAGCTGAACATCCCCCAGAGACCGTTGCGATAGCCGAACTCAGGCGCCAGCAAGGTGGTGTTTCCGGTCACCCAGGACGCCATCAAGGTGGCCGTGCTCAGGGCCAAACCGATGTTGCGGCCGGCCAGCATGTAGTCATCGGCATCGCCAGAACCCCGGCGTCCCCAGGAGACCCCAAGGGCGATCCAAAGGACCGAAAAAATCACCACCAGGGCCCAGGCGATCCCGGGGGCCAAGAAGGGTTGAACAGCCAGCAGGGGAACAAACGCCATGACTTAGCCCTCCCCCCAGGGATCCCGACCACGCCAGTGCAGATGGCCCTGAATCACCATCACGGTGGTCGCCAAGGTGACGACACCGCCCACCACAAAGATCAAGACAGCGCCCGCGAACGAATCCATCAGACCTCTGCAGCTGGCTTGCGGAAGCGCATTAGCCCCCAACTCAGGCGCCCCTGCTGCCCTCCTTCAATCCAGTGCCCCAGGCCCGCGGCCATGCGCTGGAGGTATTCCGGGCTGATCTTGGCCTGCAGCTCCTGCTCCCGTCGCGTGAGCTCCTCGCGAACACGGCTGTAATGGCGAACCAGCATCGCCGTCTGGTCCTGCCAGACCTCCCGCACGAGTCCGGCCTGGCCCGCCCACTGCTGATAGCGATCCGGTGACCCGAGGTCCGGGAGATGAATGCGATCGAGGATGGCCGTGAGGGACGCGGCCTCCACCCCATCGGCGGCCATCGGATCGGTCAAGACCATGACCCCCCCCGGCTTCAGCAGGCGCGCAGCCTCTTGAAGGACTTTCTGCCGGTCACCTGAGTGAAGGATGGCGTCCTGACTCCAGACCACATCGGCACAACCGGCCGGAAGCGGAACGTCCTCAAAGGAGGCGTCATGCACCTGGATTTGCCCTTGCAATCCAGCGCGTTCATTGAGCTGGCAATGGCGAGCGTTCTCAACGGCAGAAATATTGATCGCCTCAACGCGGGCCCCGAACTCTTTGGCGAGGCGGCGGGCGGCGCCGCCGTAGCCCGAACCCAAATCAACAACCGTCGCCCCAGGTGGGAGCGTTCCGATCAGTTCAATTAAGGCATTGACCGTGCGCTGACTGGCAGGTGCGATGGCCTCGGCATCAGAGTCATAGAGACCGATGTGAATGTCTTCGCCGCCCCAGACCTCTTCATAGAAGCGATCAGCATCGACGCTGTCGTAGTAGTCCGAGGCCGTGCGCTCAGCGACTGAGAACTGGGTCTGAGTCATGACTAGATCACCGTTGTATCGCCATCAACCTCATAGGCCTTATGGGCCACATGGGCATAAAAGTCAGGATCATCCTTGCCGCGCTGATAATCGCCGTAACTGGTGATTTTCTGGAAACCCACCTCGCGCATTAAGCGACGCACATAGCCATAGCGAAGCGGGAACATGTTGAGGTGGAACGTACTGCCATCACTGAAGGCATAGCGGAAGCGAGCAAGACCCTCATCCACACAATCGGGGCTCACTGAGACATCCTCTCCGCAATAGACCGTCCCCTTCCCCTGCTTCACGGCGGCACCACCTTCAAGCAGGCGGTCGTAGTTGCGATGGTCGAGAATCAGCAGGCCGTTGTGCTTCAAGACGGCGTAATACTCCGCCAGAGATTTACGCCGATCACGCTCGCGAAACAGGTGCGTAAAAGAATTACCCAAACAAATCACAGCATCAAACGTGCCGTGGATATCCCGGTTCAGAAAGCGCCAGTCCGCCTGGGCAGTCCGCAGGAGCTGATCACGATCTCGGGCATTGCGGAAGGCGCGGGCCAGCATGTTGGGACTGCCATCGGCACTCACCACATCAAAACCTTCTTGGAGGAGGCGAATGGAGTGGAACCCCGTCCCCGTAGCGACGTCCAGCACGGACTTCACGCCGTGCTCGCGCAGGATCCGGATATAGAAATCACCCTCCGCCTGCGCGCGGGCCTCCCAATCGATCAGGCGATCCCATCGATCAGCGAACTGCTCGATGTACTCCTGCTGATAGTGATCGGTCTCACGAACAGATTCAGGAGCGGCACCAAACCGCTGCTCATCCATTGCTCCAGCAGTCTTCGGCCGATGGGCCGAGGATGCTTGTGTGCGGTGGGATGTCGTCATTCAATCCTCGGGAGCCACCGATAGACGCAAACCTTCAGGGCTCAGCAATAGGGCTGGGGGATCACCTCTGAAGAGGCCTCCGGACACAGTCCACGAAGTCGTGAACTAAGCCATGGCCGCAACCTATCGATGAGGCCTAGGGCTGTCAGTGGTTGCTTCAAGCTGCAAAGTGATCTGATTGCCGCTCAGTCGCCGACATCAAAGTGAGCGAAGGCCATTCGAGCAAATGTTTGAACTTGCTAAAGACCTGACGATCACCCTTCAGCCTGTTGATTGAGCTTTTGATCGCTAGGGTCGCCGCAGTGCTTCGGCTTTGAGGTGTCTGCAGAGATCACACTTCAAGCCGTTTCAAAGCAGTTCTTGGGGCAGCCCAAAGCGGCTGTCCAGCAGGTCTCCCTCACGATCCAACCCGGCGAGATCTTTGTAGTGATGGGCCTCTCGGGCTCGGGGAAGTCCACCTTGTTGCGCATGATCAACGGACTGATCCAGCCCAGCTCGGGATCCGTGCAAGTGCGCGGCCAGGCCCTGGCGACACTCTCTCCAAAGGCGCTCAACCAACTGCGCCGGAACGCCATGGCCATGGTCTTCCAGTCCTTTGCCCTGTTCCCGCAACGCAGCGTTCTCGACAACGCTGCGTTTGGCCTGGAGGTGGCCGGCGTTCCCAGGGCGGAGCGTCAGAAGCAAGCCAGACGCGCCCTGGAGCGGGTGGGGCTCGGCAGCCAGTTGAAGCATAAGCCAGCCCAACTGTCCGGAGGGATGCAGCAGCGTGTGGGACTGGCCCGGGCCCTGGCGCTGGATCCCCCGATCCTGTTGATGGATGAGGCCTTCTCCGCCCTCGATCCGCTCATCCGCCGAGACATGCAGGACCTCCTGCTGGACCTGCAGGCCGAACAGCGACGCACGGTGGTGTTCATCTCCCATGACCTCGATGAGGCCATCCGCATTGGCGATCGCATCGCCCTGATGCAATCGGGGGAGGTGCTGCAGTGCGGAACACCCCAGGAGTTCCTTGAAGCACCGGCGAACCCCGCGGTCCGGGCCTTCTTTCAAACGGTCGATCGGGGTTCGGTGCTCACCCTGCGGCAGATCGTCGAACCCATCCCCGAAGACCTGGGGATCACTCTCAGCCTGGATTCCGAGGGACGCTTCCAAGGCCTACGCAACCCAGAGAACAGTTGGATCGAGGCTTCAGCCGCCGGAGCTCTCCCCTCGGAACTCCTGCTGAATGAGGCCATCAGTGCGGTCTCGAGCAACCCCTGGCCCACCCCCGTTCTGGACCCTGAACGACGCCCCTTGGGAGTGGTGACACCAAGGGGGCTGCTGCAGGCCCTCAAGGAGCAGGGCTGATGGTGCTCACGCTGGCGAGTCTCGAGCAGGCCGGGCCGCTGGGGCTAGGGGTAGATGCCGCTGTGGAGTGGCTCTTAAACAACGGCCAGGGCCTCTTCGACGTGGTCCAGGTCGCCATTGAGCGATTGACCGCAACGCTTGAGTTCGTCCTGGCTCAACCCGCGCCATGGCTGTTTGCCCTGGTCGTTGCCGTGGTGGGGTGGCGTTTGGTGGGAGGCAGCTTTGCACTCTTCAGCCTGCTGGGCTTGAACCTGGTCCTGGCCCTGGGTCTTTGGGAGCCGATGCTCGCCACCTTGGCCCTCGTGATCACCTCCTCGCTGTTGGCCTTGCTTCTGGGCTTTCCCCTGGCGGTGCTTGGGACCCGTCAGCCCTGGCTCTGGAGACTGCTGCGCCCCGGACTGGATCTGATGCAGACGATGCCGGCCTTCGTCTACCTCATCCCGGCGGTGATGTTGTTCAGCACAGGAGCCGTTCCCGCGATCATCGCCACCTTGATCTTCGCCATGCCTCCGATCGTGCGGCTCACCTACCTGGGGATCACTCAGGTGCCCACAGATCTGGTGGAGGCCGGACGGTCCTTTGGTTGCAGCGACCTGCAACTGCTGTGGATGGTGCAACTCCCCAGCGCTCTACCGACGGTGATGAGCGGGGTCAACCAGACCATCATGTTGGCGCTCTCCATGGTGGTCATCACCTCAATGATCGGCGGAGGCGGCCTCGGCGATGTCGTGCTCAGAGGCATTCAACAGCTCAATGTTGGCCTGGGCTTCGAGGGGGGAATCGCGGTGGTGATCCTGGCGGTGATTCTCGATCGCCTGAGCCAGGGCCTCTCACCCAGCAACGCCCGGAGACAACGATGAGCGACGCTCCACGCTGGTCACGGCGCAGCGCCCTGGTGGGCGGCATGGGCCTGGCGGGACTCTCGCTGGCGAGCTTGGTCCAGTTGGGTCGCCAACAACAGGGGGGCCAACGCAACAGCAGCGAATCCCTGGCTCAAAGCACAACTGAAGGGCAGAGCCGGACTGAGCGGAGACCCTTACGACTGGGCTGGTCCCCCTGGGCCGATGCGGAGGTGATCAGCCTGATGGCCAAGCAACTGATCGAGAAGGAACTGGGCTGGCCCGTCGAGCGCGTCCTGGCCGACATCGGCATCCAATACGCCTCCGTTGCCCGAGGGGATCTGGATTTGATGTTGATGGCCTGGCTTCCCCTGACCCATCGGGACTACTGGAAGCGCGTCCGCGATCGGGTCTTAGACCTCGGTCCGATGTACTCCGGACGACTGGGCTGGGTCGTCCCTGACTACGTCGATCCGGATCTGGTCACCTCCATTGGCGATCTCCGCCAAGCCTCTATTGCTGCGCGCTTTGACCATCAGGTTCAAGGGATCGACCCGGGATCGGGCCTGAATCAGCTCTCACAGGTCGCCCTGAAGGACTACGACCTCAGCGCGATCAAGTTGGTGGCCTCGAGCAGTGCAGCGATGAGTGCCGTGCTGGACCAGGCCATCCGCGAGCGGCGCTGGGTCGTGGTCACCAGCTGGACACCCCACTGGATGTTTGCTCGCTACAAACTGCGGTTCCTCAGCGACCCCAAACGCGCCTTCGGAGGAACTGAATGGATCCACGCCATCGGCCAGCCAGACCTCAGTGCTCTCGCCCCTGAGGTCACCGATTTCTTGACGCGCTTTCGGATCCCCGATGCCGATCTGGCCGAGGTGTTGTTGAAGGCCCATCAAGACACGGCCCAGTCCGCCGTGGACGCGTACCTCGATCAGCATCCGGAACGGGTCCGCTACTGGGTCAGCGGTCAGATCGGGCCCTCAGGTGCTGCGGGCTGAATGGGAAGCTGTGGCCAACGACTAAACCTTGATGGCGACGGCCTCCCCGCAACTACTGCAGGCCCTGCAGTGGCGCTACGCCACGAAGACCTTCGATCCCAGCCAGCGCATCCCGACTGAAACCTGGGAGGCGCTTGAGTCCGCCTTGGTTCTAACGGCCTCGTCCTATGGGCTCCAGCCCTGGAAGTTCTTGGTCATCACCGACCCCGAGCTGCGGGCCCAGCTACGCCCCCACTCCTGGAACCAATCTCAAATCACCGACTGCTCCCACCTGGTGGTGCTGTTGAAGAAGCGGGAGATCCTGGCCGCCGATGCCGATCGGCTGATCGAGGCCACCGCCACAACCCGGGGCATCGACGCCAGCCTGCTCGAGGGGTACCGCCAGATGATTCAGGTGGATCTGATCGACGGACCCCGCAGCCAGGCCATTGGCCAGTGGAGCGCCAACCAGGTCTATATCGCCCTGGGCAACCTGCTCACCAGCGCCGCCCTGTTGGAGGTGGACACCTGCGCCATCGAGGGCTTCAGTCCCAGCGACTACGACAAGATCCTGGGACTCGAGAGCAGCGATTACCAAAGCTGCGTGGTCTGCGCCTGCGGCTACCGCAGCGCCGAGGACAAGTACGCCGGCCTCGCCAAGGTCCGCTACTCCGCCTCCGACCTGATTGAGCACCGCTAACCCCGGCCCCACCCCATGGCGAAATCCCGCTCCAAGAAGACCTCGACCAAGCCAGCACAGCCGGTCAAAGCCGAACCCTCGGCCATGCGCATCAAGCTCCAGATCGCTGGCGCCGTGTTCGTACCGATGCTGGGCTTAGGGCTCTGGCTCAACAGCAAGGGCTTTTTCGGTTAAACGCCAAGGCTTGAGCCCTGGCCATCAGCAGCAGCTCGCCGCCGCACTGACAGCGGCGCCCTGGTCAAAGGGAATGGCCGAACCGCAACCCTCAAACAGCCCGTAGTGACGATCAAAGTCCCCGATGAACTGGAAGTGGGGAGCGAAACGGGTCTGGTGCAGCATCCGATAGGTGTTCCCGCAGACCGGGAAGACCTTGCCGGCCTCGATGCTGTGGTGCTTGTCGAACTCCAGTCGCGTGGGCGCCTGGTCGATGGAGCCGCGGTAGATGACGGCCTGACCGTGGTCCTCGCAGGCATCCTCCAGTTCAGGGATGTTGAAGAGCCGGTAGGTGGCGGAGTAGAAGCGGGCCTCACCCACCAGAGCCGCCAGCTGGGGCTCGGTGATCTCCAGGGGACGGTCGCTCACCAGGCGCGGATCCGTGAAGGCCGCCCCGCGGGCCATCCGCAGGAAGTCATTCCAATAGAGCGCTCCCCCCAGGCATTCGCCGTAGAGCACCGGATGACGCTGAACGGCCGCCGGTAGGCGCCGGTCCACGTAGACGTCCGAGAAATAGAACTCCCCACCGGGCTTCAGGAGCCGCTGAATACCCCTCAAGACCGCAGGCTTGTCGGTGGAGAGATTCAAGACGCAGTTGCTGACGATGACGTCAAAGCTGGCGGGCTGCAGATCCAGCTCCTCCAGCCGCTCGATCTGCCCCTCGAGAAAGCGGACGTTGGCATAGCCAAATTGCTCCGCATGGAACGGCAGGTACTCCCGAGCCACCGCCAGCTGTTCCGGGGTCATGTCCACCCCGACGACCTCACCCGAGGCACCCACCAACTGGGAGAGCAGATAGACATCGCGGCCACTGCCACTGCCGAGATCCAGCACGCGGCAGCCCTCCAACAGGGGCGGGCAGACCAAACCGCAGCCGTAGTAGCGGCTGCTCACCTCAGGGTGGACCCGACTTAAGAGGGGCTTGAGCCAGTTGGGGACCGCGTCGGCATCGCAGCAGGCACTGGTCTTGAGATCAGCGGTGCTCTGCAGTTCCTTGCCGTAATAGGCCTGAACGACGTCTTGCATGCCTGAGCGTTGGGCGCGTCCTGACCGTAGTGCTCACGCTCGCGCCCAGGGCCTCCCTACATTCTGAGCACAAGAACACAATTGTTCATGTTCGACGCTTTCACCAAGGTTGTTGCCCAGGCTGACGCCCGCGGCGAATTCCTGAACGCTGGTCAGATTGATGCCCTCGCCGCCATGGTGAGCGAGAGCAACAAGCGCATGGATGCTGTGAACCGCATCACCTCCAACGCTTCTGCCATCGTCACCAACGCAGCCCGCGCGCTGTTCGACGAGCAGCCCGCTCTGATCGCCCCCGGCGGTAACGCTTACACCCACCGTCGCATGGCTGCTTGCCTGCGCGACATGGAGATCGTTCTGCGCTACGTCACCTACGCCGTGTTCACCGGCGACGCTTCCGTGCTGGAAGACCGCTGCCTGAACGGCCTGCGTGAGACCTACCTGGCCCTGGGCGTTCCTGGCGCTTCCGTGGCTGAAGGCATCCGCAAGATGAAGGACGCTGCCATCTCGATCGCTAACGATCGCAACGGCATCACCCCCGGCGACTGCTCCGCTCTGATGAGCGAGATCGGCACCTACTTCGATCGCGCTGCTGCTGCTGTTGCCTGATCTCCGCTGAGATCAGCTCTTGCCGGCCTGCCGAGGCACCCCTTGATCGGGGTCCTCAGGCAGGCCTTTCCATTGCAAGGCCCGCCGGCGGGCCCAGAGCAGAAGGGGATAGAGGCGGCGGGCCTGGGGCGGAGCGGCAAAGAGCTGACGCAGCAAGGCCAGCAGGGGATCACTCGGGCGCAGCCGGCCGCAGAGTTGGGCGATCGCCTCGGCCCCATGCCAGGCCTGGTCCCCCTCCAGCACTACCGCGCCGCGGGCCAGGTCCAGGCCACGGCGCTTGAGCTCGGCGCGCAGGGCGTGATCGGCGCGCCCATCGCGAATCTCCAGTCCCGGCAGCCCGCCCACCAGCTCAGAGCGCAGGGCGAAATGACTGCAAAAAGGGCAGCCGCCGTCGTACACGAGCACCAAGGTCATTGCGCCATCCTGATCACCGCTGTGCAGCTGCCGTGACCGCGTTACTCCATCTGGCAATGGCCTTGCTGCTGTTGCTCTGGCCGCTGCAGGCCAGCGCCACGCAATACCTCTGTGAGGGCGATCCGTTGAGGGCCGAAGTGCACCAGGGCGCCGTGGATGCCAGCGGAATTCCCAACAGCGCGGGCGGGACCGTTCCTGGTGCCTTTGTCGTGATCGAGTGGCGAGGCGTGAGCCTGCAACTGCCCCGCACCAACAACGCCGGAGCCCCGAGTTACACCGATGGGCACTGGTGGTGGCAGGCCGCCGATCCAGCCAGCCCTGACTTTGCTGAGCGCCGGCGCGGCGGCGGCGAGATCGCCCATTACCGCTGCGAGTCCGCGGCATGAGTGATGCTCTGCCGCCCTGGAGGCCGCTCCTGCGCGGAGCGCGGCAGCGGGAAGGGAGGTCTCCCCAGGCCCGATGGCTCCAATTGGCCACCCTTGGAAGCGATGGGGCGCCTCGGGTGCGCACGCTGGTCTTCCGCGGCTGGGCCGGGGCCTGCCAACTGGATCTGCTGACGGATCGACGCAGCGAGAAGAGCGCTGAACTCAGCGCCGAACCCAGGCTGGAGCTCTGTTGGCTTCTGCCTAAGGCGAAATCACAATTTCGGATTAGGGGGCATCGCCTCGTCCTGAACGCAGCTGACGATCAGTCCGCCCGCAGCCAACACTGGCAACAACTCCATCCCGGAGCGCGGAGTCTCTGGGGCTGGCCTCAACCCGGAGCCCCTTTCGATCCCCTGGGGGACTTTCCCGAGGCCCTCGGTGATGCGGTCCCGCTGCCGGAGACCTTTGAATTGGTGCGGATTGAGATCCAGCAGGTGGAGTTGCTGGAGCTGGTGGGCCACCCCCACCGGCGTCGCCGCTGGCGGCTGGATCAGGACTGGGCGGAAGAGTGCCTCAATCCTTGAGTTGATCCGCCAGATCCTGCAGGCGCTTCGCATTCACACCCAGGTCCGAATCGCCCAGACGCGAGACCGAGCGGGCCTGAAGCACCCCAGCAGTGGGATCGGCGTAGAGCTCGAGATCGTCGACGAAGCCAAACAGGGCACTCGTGGCCGTCGCGTGCAGGTAGCCGTTCCCCTCTTCGACGATCTCGGTGCGCGGGGTGGCCCGGATCACCGGGAGCAGAGATTGAAGGGCCGCCTCGGGATTGGCCACGGCCCAATCCACGCGGGCGCAATGGGCCGGACTGGGGCAGGGGGAGAGGGCGCCGTTCTGCACACCCAGGTCCTCCGGCACGGGACCCACCAGATGAAAGAGCCCCAGGGTGAAAACCAGCAGGAAGTGGGAGAACAGAGCCGTCATGGATTGGAGGGAGCAGCAACAGGAGCCGGGGTAGGGAGGGACTCTTCAATCCCCACATCGATCTCAGCAATCCAGAGCAGCAAGCTGCCGATGCAAGCCAGGGCTGCGATCAACAAGAGCCAACGATGACGGCGCATGGGCAGGCCTCCCCTCTCGCCATTGTGCTGGATACGACCAGGAACAAATGCCTATGGCGCCAGGGCTGGTCGACTTCCTAGGAAGGATCTGCGCTTTTGACGAAGAGACGCACCTCCGCGGGCGATTGACCAGCGGAGTTTTTTTTGGCTTTTTCGGCACTCCCAACCCTCCGTGGACAACATCCCGGGGCGATGGCATCAATGGATTGAGGTTGCTCTCTTCGTCAGACGCGCCTCAACCGGGGCGAGGTGCATCTCGCCCCACCCCACCCGTTCAGCGAGGCTGAGGAGACGTTGAGACCAGAGCCGTCCTCAACGCCGATGACCTCAGACCCATGACGACGCCCGACCTTCTGCTGGACGCCCTCCGCTCTATCCCAGGAATGGAGCCAGGGTCCAGACGGCTGGTGATCCTGATGAGCCAGCTCGGGGATTTCGATTCGCTGGAATACGCCCAGGCACTCGCACCCGTTTTGCCCAGGCTGGAGCAGGCCGGAATCAAGACCCTGGCGATCGGCATTGGTGACGAGGCCGGAGCCGAGCGGTTCTGCCAGTTCACCGGCTTCCCCCGGGGCAACCTCAGGGTGGAGAGCGAACCGAGGTTGCACCGCGCGCTTGAGCTCTACTCCGGCCTGCAGACGCCCGGCGGACCTTGGCCGGGGCTGCTGTTGATGTGTGCCGGCATCGGCTCACCGGGGACCTTGAGCGAGGTCCTGCGCGGCTACACCGGAGATCGCTCCGCGCCGCAGCGGTTCGAGAGTCCCCTCTTTCGCCTGGCGGGCGGCGAGGGATTCCAGCGTCCCTTTGAACTCGCCACCGTGCGCCTGCGCAACATGACCGAGGTGCTGGGGAATTGGCGGACCTATGTCCCCCGTGATGACTTCATCACCCAACGCGGAGCCACCTTCCTCTTGGAGAGCGACGACTCCCTGCTCTATGAGCATCGGGACCAAGGAATGCTGGGCTTCTCGGCAACAATGAGTCGCCCGCTGTCCTTCTTGGATCCCTATCTGAACTGAAAGACCGATGGTCTGGGACAGGATCCAGTCGGAGCGCCAACGGGGCAGGGACTACCAACCGCGCTTCCAACAGCGGCAGGTGATCGGAGCGTGGCTGGGTGCTCTGCTGGCGATTACGGCCCTGGGCCTGATCAGTCTCTGGAGCCACTACCCCCTGGTCGTGGCACCCTTCGGAGCCTCGACCGTTCTGCTCTTTGGCCACCCGTCCAGCCCCCTGGCGCAACCACGGAATGTGGTCCTGGGGAACACCGTGGCCGCCATCGTCAGCGTCGCCTGCGTCATGGCCTTCGGCGATGCCCCCTGGGTGATGGGCCTGGCCGTGGCCGTGACCATTGCCCTCGGACAAGTGCTGCGTTGCCTGCATCCACCGGCCGGGGCGGTGGCGCTTCTGGGGGTCCTGCTCAAGGCCCAGCCTGGATTCATCTGGATGCCCGTGCTCAGCGGTTCGCTGGTGATGATGCTGATCGCCGTGGCCTATAGCCGGCTGCAGCCCGGTGCGGAGCACTATCCGCATCACTGGCTCTGAGCCTCTGGGAGACTGTTGCGCCCGACGGCGCTGCCATGTCGCTCGATCAACTCAAGGCCTTCCTGGCTCGCCTTCAGGCCGATGAGGCCCTGAAGCAGCAGGTCCTGGCCGCCGCCACCGCCGATGACGTGGCGCAGATCGGCCTGAAGCTCGGCTTTGAGTTCTCCGGGGATGAACTGCTGCGGGTCTCCGGCAAGAAATTCGATCGGGTCACGGTCCATAAGAACGACATGCCCGGCGAATACAACTGAGCGACTACGCCAGCGCCTGGTAGGCCAAAGGCTGACGGTGCTCCATGGTCAGCGACCAAAGACCACTGCCGAGATCCTGCAGTGCGGCTAGCAGGGCCGCCGTGTCTCCGTCGTTGAGCCATTGAGCCTTCAACGCCGGGAGCTGATCCTGCAGGGACTCAATCGGAACCGTGACCAACAGCAAACTCTGTTCTCCCGCGGCGCGACGCAACTCGCCCTGGTCACTGCGCTGCCAGACCCGAACCAAGAGATCCAGCGCCTGCTCACGTCCGACCTCGCCGGGATCAGCCCCAGCGGGCAGGGCCTCGCGCAGCGACTTGCCCTGCAGAGGCATCGCTCTCTGCCCGCCCTGCTCCAGCAAAGCCAGAACGATCAAATAGGGGGCATCAGCCATGAGACGCAGAAGCGACAGCGCCTCCACCCTGCCCGGTCAGAGGAACCCCTGGGAAGCCGGAGTGCGTTGCTGCTGGATCGGAGCGCGGGGATTCCAGGCGGCGAAGAACGCCGCCAAGGCAACCAGGGCGATCAAGCCAACGCGCCAGGGTTGACGGGACATGCCCGAGAGCCTGGGCATCGGACCCCGTCCCCGCTGGGCGACGCCATCGAGGGGCGTGCCACACCTCCCGCAGACCATCCGGCCTCCCAAGCTTCGGTCGGATTTCACCGACCAACTGCCGCAGCGGGGGCACCCCATCGAGCCAAGGACCGTTCAACTCAGCCCATGTTGACCAGGAAGCCGCCACTGGGCCAGGCCACCCCCACGCCCTCGAGCCGCCAGCCAACCGGAGGCATCGCGGCCAATCAAGGCAAAGAACGGCGTCCGCTGGGGAGCCGGAGCCGGCAAGGCACGCTCCCACCACTGCCGCCCAGCGACCCTCAAACCCATCCGCAGAAATTGGAACTGCAGCAGAGGACGCCGCCCCTTGAGGGCTCCAGGACCTTCAAAAAACAGTTCAACGGCGCCCAGCCGCACGCAGTTGCGCAGCTGCAACGCGCCGGCCTCCTCGCGGATCTCCAGCTGAGCCGCCAGTCCCCGCAACAGCACCCCTGAGAACTGGGACGCCTGGAGTCGCCCCTTCGGCCAGACCTGCTCCAACTGCCAGCAACCGACCAGATCAGCGGCCTGAAGGCCCGTTCCCTCCGATCGGGCTCGCCCCTCGAGGGCAAGCAACGCCTCGGCCGTGATGGATTGATCAATCCCTTCCGCCACGACAGCCCAAGCAAAGACCCAGCATGGTCAGGCTCTGGTCGATTCCGTTGCCCTCCTCGCTCCCGCGCACTGATCTCGCCATCGTCGGCGCAGGAGTCTCGGGCTGTGCGCTGGCGGCCTCGCTGCGCCGGCGCGGCTGGCGCGGATCCATCGAACTCCTGGAAATCGGGCGCGGTCCCGGGGGCCGAGCGGCCACCCGCTACTCGCGCCAAGACCCGGACCTACGGATCAACCATGGGGCCCCGCTCTTCAACATCCGAGCCCAGACGCCGCCAGAGCTGCTTCAGGCACTCGAGCAACGGGAGGTCATCAGCCCCTTCCGCGGATCCATACAGAGCCTCGATGGGCAACGGTCACTGGGCCCTGCCATTGACGATGGCTTCAGCGACGGGCAGCTCTGGCAGGGCCGCGGAGGAATGGATGCCCTCGCCGCTGGACTGCTGGAGCTGGCCGAGGCAGAGGGCGGAGTCCTGAGCAGGCGCTTTGGAACCCTTGTGCGCCACCTGAGGCCCGAACGCTCCAAAACCGGTCTGCGCTGGACTTTGGAAAAGAGCAGCGGGGAAGCCTTGGTCGAGGCCCGCTGGCTGGTCCTCAGCGGAACACTGCTGGCCCATCCCCGCTGTCAGCAGGTCTTTGGCTGGGACGGTATTCCGCTAGAGCAAGCAGCCGAAAGCCTGGCTGATCCCCAGCTCAACGCTGCGCAGGCCCAGCTGGCTTCGATCGAGGGCCAGGCCAGCTGCAATCTGTTGCTAACCCTTCCGCCAGAGCAGGCCAGCGCCTGGTTGGCACTGCCCTGGCAAGTTCTGCAATGCACCCCCTCGGCCCAGGAGCGTTGGGGACTGCGACGCATCAGCATCCAACCCCTGGCCGGCGGGCGCTGTGCCGTGGTCGCTGAATCCAGTCCCGCCTTCGCCGCGGCCCATCTCCATGTCTACGGATCGCGCTCATCGGCCGCTCAACTGCTCGGCGCCAAGCCGGATCCCTCGGATGAGAAGCGGGTGCTGGATGCCCTGACCCAGGCCCTGACGGATCTCAGCGGACAAACCCTGGGTGACGCACCAAGGCAACTGATGCGTTGGGGAGCCGCCTTCCCGCTGGCTCCAGGACTGGACCCCGGCCACAGCTGCTGCCCTGAAAGTGCCATCGGCTTCTGCGGGGACAGCCTCGCTGGGGACGGCTTTGGCCGGATCGAGGGCGCTCTATTGAGTGCCGAAGACCTGGCCACACAACTGATGAAGCAGCTCTAGGGCTTAGGCCGCGACGGACGAGCGGCGGCGCGCGGAGCTCACCGGCATGGTCAGGTGACGCTTGGCCTGCCAGACCGACTGGGCGGCATCAAACAGGGTGTTCTGCACATCCCAGACGAAACGCTGAACCCGAACCTGGGACTCACGCCGCTGCGGCAGCAAGTCTGAGAAGGCTGCCGCGTGGCAGAGATCGACAAGCATCGCCACTTCTTCGCGGCTCATCGTGATCTGGACGTTGTCCTCAGACCGGTGCGTGACCTGCATCGCCCCTTTAACCGAAGAAAACCAACCTACGCCGATTACCGCTGATCAAACAGAAATCAAGGGGCGCTTAAGCATTGAGAACAGAAAACGCAACTCTCAGGCCGACTGGAGCTGATCCAGCTGGGCCTGAAGTCGTTGCTTGAGACGGTTTTGAACCAAAGCGCACAGGTCATCGACCAAATCGCCCTCCGCCTGCCAGATCGTTCGAGTCCCCTCACGCTCACAGCGGACCAGGCCCGCGCGCTGCAACTGACCGAGCTGCCGGCTGATGTGGGACTGGGAAAAACCGGTGGCCTCAATCAAGGCCGCGACATCAATGGGCCCCTGCTTGAGATGGCAGAGCAGCTGCAGCCGCGCCGGCTCACTCAGCAGCCGAAAGAACTGGCTGTACTCCTCCAGCAACTCCTGGGAGGGCATTGCACCTGCGGCGCCCATTGCAATGCTGTATGACGATAAACGCATTATGCCTGGCCTCGCCAATGAATCAGGAGTTCTGGGATCAGCGCTTCCGCGAGAGCCACTACGCCTACGGCACCGAGCCCAACGACTTCCTGAGAGCCAAGGCGGCCTCCCTCTCCCCTGGAGACGCCCTCTGCCTGGCGGAAGGGGGAGGGCGAAACGCCGTCCACCTGGCCAAACAGGGGCACCGCGTCACCGCCCAAGACCTCAGCCCCGTCGGCCTGGAAATGGCCCAACAGCTCGCCGAGACCCAGGGAGTGACGCTGCACTGCCGCTGCGGGGACCTGCGCGACTTCAGCCCCGAGCCCGAGAGCGTCGACCTGATCGTCGCCATCTGGATGCACCTCGAACCCGAACTCCGGGCCCTGGTGCACCGGCGCGCCGTTGCAGCGCTCAAACCTGGAGGGCACCTGATCCTTGAGGCCTACAACCCGGCGCAACTCAACCGAGGAACCGGCGGGCCGCCCAACCCGGAGCTGCTGATCACAGCGGCGCAGCTGGAAGCGGAACTCCAAGGACTGACCTGGCTCGAGCTCCAGGAAACCGAACGCTGGATCGAGGAAGGCCCGCTCCACCAGGGGCAGAGCGCCGTGGTTCAGGCCTTTGGCCAAAAACGGGGCGCGTGATCACAAAGGCTTTATGCGTGTATAGTCATACAAGCCTGAAGCGGAGTCCATGGCCTCCATCGCGCCCTCCCCGGTCGCGCTCTCTGATGCAGCCGGTGGGCAACCCCTGCTGCATCGCCAACTCTTCGACGCGACAACGGGGACCTACACCTATCTGCTGGCCGATGTCACCTCCGGCGAGGGCGTGATCATCGATCCGGTGTTTGAACAACACGACCGAGATCTCTCCTTCATTCGCGAGCTGGGAATCCAGCTGGTCGCCAGCCTCGATACCCACGCCCACGCGGACCACGTCACCGGCAGCTGGCTGATGCGGCAAGCCACCGGCTGCGCCATTGGCCTCGCCCAGTCCGCCCGCGCCCAAAACGTCACCCTGCCCCTCGAGCACGGGGACCACGTGGCCTTTGGCAGCCGCCACCTGCAGGTGCGCAGCACCCCGGGGCATACCGATGGGTGTGTCACCTACGTCCTGGACGACCAATCCGCCGCCTTCACCGGCGACGCCCTCTTGGTTCGCGGCTGCGGGCGCTGCGACTTCCAGCAGGGTGACCCCCACACCCTCTGGCGCTCCATCACCGAGCAGATCTTCAGCCTGCCCAACAGCTGCCTGCTCTACCCAGGCCACGACTACACCGGCCGAACCCTCACCTCAGTGGCCGAGGAGAAAGCCTTCAACGCGCGCCTCGGCGGTGGTGCCGATGAACGGGACTTCGTGGGTCACATGACCAACATGAAGCTGCCCCACCCGGGCAAGATCGCCATCGCCCTGCCCGGGAACATGCGCTCGGGTCAGCCCCGCGAGGAGCAACCCGCTCAGCACTGGGCACCGGTTCAGCGCAGCTTCGCAGGGCTCCCCGAGCTGCCCCCCAGCTGGTTGGCGGAACATCGCAACGCGGTGACCGTGCTGGATGTCCGCTCGGAGGACGAAGTCGAGGGCCCCGATGGCCGGATCGAAACCAGCCTGCACATTCCTCTGCAGGACCTGGAGCAGCGCCAAGCAGAGCTACCCAGCGACCGTCCCCTCGTTGTGGTCTGCCATGCGGGGAGCCGATCGGCCTTGGCCACCCAACAGCTCCTGAAGGCCGGCTTCGATCGCGTCGCGAATCTGCGCGGCGGGCTCCTGCGCTGGAGCGATGAGGGCTACCCACTCGTGGGCTCCATCCACCACTAATCACCCCACCCACTCCCATGACCCACACCCAACCGATCAGCGCCCACGACCTGGCCGATCAACTCGCCGCCAAGAGCATCAGCGTGATTGATGTGCGTGAACCGATGGAGTTCGCCAGCGGTCACATCGCCGGCAGCCTGAACGTGCCGCTCAACCGCCTGCTGCAGGCGGATCTTCCCCAGGGCCCCCTGGTGCTGGTCTGCCAAAGCGGCAACCGCAGCAACCGCGCCCTCGGGCAACTCATGGCCCAGGGGCACCCCCACCCGCTCAGTGAGCTGCAGGGGGGACTCCCCACCTGGCAGGGGGCCGGCTTCCCCGTGCGCAAACTCAAAAACGCACCCCTGCCCCTGATGCGTCAGGTGCAAATTGCCGCCGGTTCACTGGTGCTGCTGGGCCTGATCCTCAGCAACACCGTCGCCCCCGGCTGGATTGCGCTGACCTGGTTCGTTGGCGCTGGCCTGACCTTTGCCGGCGTCAGCGGCTTCTGTGGCATGGCCCGCCTGCTGGCCGTCATGCCCTGGAACCGGGTCTCCCTGTGATCAGCCTGATCCTGCTGGGACTGGGGGGCGGCCTGATCGGCTTTCTGCTCTCCGTCTTGGGGGCAGGGGGCTCCATCCTGCTGCTGCCTCTCTTGGTCAGCGGCGCCGCCCTGCCGACCAAGGAGGCCGTGCCGCTCTCCTTGATCGTCGTGATGATCCTGGCCCTGGCCAACCTGGGGCCCTACCTCCGCCGCGGCCAATTCGCCCCCAGGCCCGCCCTACTGCTGGGACTCCCGGCCCTCGCCGGCAGCTGGATCGGCGGGAGCTGGGTCAAGGCCGGACTGATCCCTGAGGCGGTTCAACTCAGCGTCTTTGCCGCCGCCGCCGTCCTGGCCTCCTGGCTGCTCCTACGTCCAGCCCCGGGAGGCGGCCGCGCGGCGTCCGAAGCTCTGCTGCTGCCGCAGGGTCTGTTGGTGGGCCTGCTGACGGGCATCGCCGGCGTCGGCGGAGGGTTCGCCATCGTTCCGGCCCTGGTGCTGTTGGCCGGTCTACCGATGGCCCTCGCCAGCGGCACCAGCCTGCTGCTGATCGCCGTCAATGCGTTGGTGGCCTTGGCTGCCCTGGGCCACTGGCCGCAGGCCAGCCTTCCTCTTCTTCTTCCGCTGCTAGCTGGCGGAGCCGCGGGCGCGGTAGCCGGCCAATGGCTGGCTCCTCACCTCAGCGATCGCCATCTACGGCGGGGCTTCTCCTTATTACTGATTGCCTCAGCCGTCCTGACCGGCGCAGAGGCCTGGAAACGTCAGGCACCCGCTGTATCTGTATCCCCGCGGGCCGACCTGATCCGTCCAGGGACCTAGTCCCGGCCGCAGCGACACTTACCGCCCTTCCACTTCGAGCACTTCTTCTGCTTGCAGCCCTTCTTTTTGGCGCAGGCCTGGAGCCTGCCCTCAGGCTGGACAGGCAGATCCGAGGAGGGGCCAGTGGATGGGGCCATCAGGGTCGAACCGGGCAGGATCGCAATGCAGCCATCTTATTGCAATCGATTCTCTTTTGCGCAAGCGAGTTGATTGTCAGCATTGATTTGCGCCGGCCCAGCGGAGCCCGTAGCTTGCGGCCAACTCCCCACAGCAGGCCATGACTCAATCGATCGCCCGCGGCCCCGCCGGGCGGGCCGTGGCCCAACCAATGGCCCCCGATCTACTCGGGGCCCTTCAGGAGCACCTGACCATGGAGCGCCAGGCCAGCGCTGCCTACTGGGCCCTGGCCATCTGGTTCGCCGAACGCGGGCTGCGGGGCTTCAGCAGCTTCTTGAAACAGGAGTCCAGCGAGGAGCAGCACCACGCCGGCCAGTTCGCGGATTACCTGATTGCCCGGGGCCAGGCGGTCACGCTGGAACCCCTCACAGCACCCCGCCAGAGCTGGAACAGCGTCGAAGAGGTCTTTCAAGGCATCTTCCAGATGGAGGCCGAGGTCACCACCTCCCTGCATCAGCTCTATGCCATGGCCGAGCGCAGCGGCGATGTGCGCACGACCGTCTTCCTCGATCCCCTCGTGCAGAGCCAGATCGACTCAGAAAACCAAGCCGCACATCTGCTGGATCGCATCAGCTTCTCCCATTCCGACCCAGCCGCCCTGCTGGTGATCGACGGAGAACTGACCGCCGGCCAAAGCGCACCGGCCTCCGTCGCCTAAGAACTGGGCAGGGGCCGCCTGCAGAGCTCCTGAAACAGCGACAGTGTCAGGCGATCAACGGCCACGGGCGCGGACTGCAGCCACTGGCCCAGTCGCCTGAGCTCAGCCAGGCGCAAAAACAGCTGCTCCGATTCCCGCTGCAAGCGCCGGCAGAGGGCCGGGTTTTGGCAGCGTGCCTGGTCTGCATCGATGCGAACCAAACGCGACCGCAACCCTTCCGCCTCCCGGCAGAGACAGCCCAGGGCATCCACCGAGACGCCCGCCTCACAAGGGCACTGCATCGATCAGAACCCCCCAGCCAGAGGAGCGGAATCCACCAGGGCTGGAGCCAGGCGGAAGCCAGCCTCACCCAATGGCGCCTCCAGCAGCTCGGCCTGACGGAACTTCGAGATCATCCGGGTGGTGGTCACCCGGGTCGCACCGATCAACTCACCGATCCGGTCATGGGTGAGGCGAAAAGGGAGATCGCACCAATCGCCGCAGCGGCGACCCAGGCGATGGACCAAGAGGCTCAAGAGAGCATGCAACCGCTGCTCAGCCGTGCCCAGGTGGCGAATGCGCAGCAGCTGCAGGGTCCACTCATTGACCGGGTCAAAGCCGCCAGCCCCCACAGCCTCGGCATCGCTGCTGAAGACCAACGGAGTCAAGGCCTCCACGCACACACCCTCACTGCAGAGCCGATCGGTGCGGAGCTGATCGCCGGGCTGGAGGAAGGCCAGGGTCATCCCCTCGGTCTCCTCACAGGGGCAATAGACGCGAGCCATGCCCTCGAGCACCTCGATGCAGCTGCCACCGGTATGCAAAGCAGGATCGAGCAAGACGGTTTGCCCGACCGGCATCCGCACGGCACTGGCAGGGGCATCAGGGAGAAAGCGGAAGGACATGACCCCCGAAAACGGGCTAGTTGCGAATGCGTCGCAAGATAAACAAGAAACCCCTCCTTTTGCAAGCGATTCTCAATAGCAGTTTCTAGCTGCAAATGGAGCGTGGTGCGGCCCAACAAAAAAGCCAGCCGCGCAGGGCGGCTGGCCGAGGCCTTGCGCTCTTGCGCCAGGGCGTCAGCGCCAACCGCTGGACTGCATCAAGGCCACCGCCGCCTTGTTCTTGGCACCCATCTGCTGGGCCGAGACCCCATCGGCCTTGAAGGTTCCCAGGCGCTTGAGCACCGCGTTATTGCCAAAGCCCCGCAGCGGATATTCGTTGTTGGCTTCGGCGTAACCGCGACCTCCACTGGGTGACGCCAAGAACTCGATCAGCTTGAGCGCCGCCTCAGGGTTCTTCGCGGTCTTGACCACCCCGGCACCGGTGATGTTCACATGGGCGGGATTGGGGAAAAGGACCTTGACCCGGTTGGCCAACTGCTGGTCGGACGAGCCGTTACCGCCAGCCAGCATCCGGGCGACGTAATAAGAGTTGACCAGACCAACGCCGCACTGGCCATTGGCGACGGCGCGAATCAGGGGGGTGTCGGAACTGAAGTAGGGCTGCGTCACGTTGGTGGTCATGGCCTTCACCCATGCCGCGGCCTGTTGATCGCCGCGCAGGATCATCTGGTCAGCGACCAGCGATTGGTTGTAGACGCTCTTGCGGTTGCGCAGGCACAGCTGACCTTTCAAGGCCGGATTCGCCAGATCGGCATAGGTGCGAATGCTGCCCGGGTTCACCGCCTTGGGGTTCACCACCACAACGCGAACCCGCCGGGTCAGGCCAAACCAAAGGCCCTTGGAGTCCCGCAGGTTCGCGGGGACATCGCGGCTGAGCGAGGCCGAGCGACTGGGGCGAAACAGCCCCGCATCCGCAGCCTTGTCCAGACGCGCCGCATCGGCCAGCACCAGAACATCGGCTGGGCTGTTGGCCCCTTCGCGTTTGATGCGCTCGATCAAGGCGTCATCCTTGGCCTCGAGCAGGCGAACCTTGATCCCCGTCTTCTGGGTGAATTGCTTGTAGAGCGCCTTGTCGGTGTTGTAGTGGCGGCCCGAATAGACGCCAATCTCCTGACTGTTGGCCTTCGCCAGGGAAGTCAGAACAGCCGCCCCAGCCGTGACGCCGAGCAGGGCAGCCGCTGCCAAGCGCTCAGGTGCGATGCAGGAACGAAGACGCTGAAACGCCAAGACCGGATCAAATAGCACTGGCGGAACTATGCCCAGGCCCGATCCCTTCTGGAGAGGGGTTGATCATTGGCCACCCGCGTCTGTGACATTCATTACATCCCTGCCCCGTAGGCTTTGCGCCGCAGCCTCAGGCAAAGCATTGGCACGGGGACAACTGCCACAGCGAAGCCTGCTGGGCGCCGGGGTCCTGCTGGTTTGTGCAGCAGCCCTCGCCCCGGTGCTGGGTCTGACCTGGTTTGCCCTCAGCGGCGGCGGCATCGAGAGTTGGGGCCTTGGCGATGAAGGTCCGCTTCAGGTGCGCAACACCCTGGCCCTGGTGCTCCTGGTCGGGGCGCTGGCCGCCGCACTGGGCACCGGAACGGGCTGGCTGACGGCCCGCTGTGAGTTCCCCGGACGCCGCTGGCTGCGGGTGGCGCAGCTTCTGCCCCTGGCCACGCCGAGCTATCTACTGGCGGCCACCTTGATCGACCTGGGCAGTCGCTTTGGCCAGCGCATCTATGGCTTCAACCCCACCCTGGCGGTGATGGTGCTGAGCACCTACAGCTATGTCTTCCTGCTCTCGACCGAGAGCTTCTCGGTGAGTGGCAAGCGGCAGCTAGAGGCCTGCCGCAGCCTCGGAGTCGGCCCCTGGGGCAGCTTTTGGCGCGTGGCCCTGCCCATGGCCCTGCCCTCGATTGGAGCCGGGGTGGCGCTCACCGGCATGGAGGTGGTGAACGAGCTGGGAGCGGTGCAACTGCTCGGGGTCCCGACCCTCTCCTCCGGGATCCTGATGCGCTGGCAGCAAGAGGGGGATCCCCAAGCCGCTGTCGCTCTGGCCCTGATGGCCCTGGTGATCGTGGGCCTCCTGGTCGGAGCGGAGCGCACCCTGCGGCGCCGTAGCCGCTGCTGGACCATCAGCGGCGGCGGCGAGCCCGAACAGCGCTGGCGGCTTCAGGGGCATCAGCGCTGGCTCAGTCAATTGTTTTGCCTGGCCCCTCCCCTGCTGAGCCTCGGCCTGCCCTTGGTTTGGGCCCTGCTGAGTTGGGACCAACTCCAGAGCGAAGACAGCGCGGAATTGCTGGAGCTGGGTCTGCGTTCCTTTGGTCTTGCCCTGGTGGCCGCTGTCCTAACGGTGCTCGTCAGCCTGGTGCTCTCCATTGCCAAACGCTGGATTCCCAATGCCGGCATTCGGCGCCTGAGCTTTGCCGCTGGCCTGGGCTACGCCATTCCGGGCACCGTTCTGGCCCTCGCCCTGATGCTGATTGGTGGCCCCTTGGCCCTGGCCCCTCTGCTGCTGCTGGTCTGGGGCTACGTCGATCGCTTCCTAGCGGTCTCCAAAGGCGGCCTCGACGCGGCCCTGGAGCGCATTCCCCCGAGCATCGATGAGGCAGCGACCTCCCTGGGCCAGAGCTGGGGGGGCGTGCTGCAGCGCATCCATCTCCCCCTGCTGCGGGGACCGCTGCTGATGGGGAGCCTGCTGGTTTTTGTCGACACAGTGAAGGAACTGCCGCTGACCTTTGCGCTCAGGCCCTTTGACTTCGACACCCTGGCCGTTCGCGTCTATCAGTACGCCAGCGATGAGCGAGTCGGGGCGGCCCTGATCCCAGCCCTGCTGATCTTGAGCATGGGCCTGATCGCCGCCGCCGCCTTGATCCCGAGCCTGGATCGACTGGAGCAGCGCTAGCGGCGAGCGACGACGCCCTGATCAATCAGTTTTCCGTCACGATCCCAAGCCCGCACGGTCAGGCTGTTGGGCCCAGCCTCCAGTTCCGCAAAGCTGTAAGCGCTCACGGCCTTCGCCGATTGCGGCTTGGCGATCACGGGGCGGAGATAGGCCCCTCCGCCTCCAACGATCAGGTAAGTGATGCCGTCGATCGGCTTGCTGCGCTCGTAGTGGTGTTCATGGCCATTGATGTAGAGCTGCACCCCATGGCGCTGCATCAAGGAGCTCAACTTGCCCCGCAGACCAGGGTTGTTGCCGTAGAGACCGGAGGAGTAGATCGGGTGATGGCCGACCACGACTTTCCAGGGGGCCTGGCTCTTGGCCAAGGCGGACCGCAGCCAGGACAACTGGGATGTCCAGGGCGCATTGCCATTGGTGTCCAGCATGAAAAATTCAACGTCGCCGCGACGCAGGCTGTAGAAGCGACCCTTCATGCCGTAGGGCTTGTAGGCCACCTGGGGATCGCCATTGGCCGTGCGGATGTCGTGGTTGCCCAGGACTGCGTGGAAGGGGACCTTGGCGGCCAGCAGCTCGGCGTAGGGAGTCAGGAACGTCGACTGAACCTTGCGAATGTCTCCAGAGGGGTAGATGTTGTCCCCAGCCAGCAGCACCAAGTCCACGGGCTTGCGGCGATGCACCGCTGCCATTTGGGTCCCAACGGCCCGCTGGTGGACATTGCCGCTGCCGACATCGCCCACCGCTAAAAAGCGGGTGGTGCTCAGGGGGGGTGGACTCGCTACCTGGGCCCAACTGTGTCCAGCAGCAACGGTGGCCGTGGCCGCTCCAGCCATGAGCAGCAGCAGCGCGCGACGGTGCATGGCTGGGATCGAGCAAGGTCTCCCCAGGTTGACGCAATCAGGCCGCCGGCCGCTACCGCCGGCTGTGCTTTTTGGCGCACCCCGTCGCATCCTTTGCCGCAGCACCGTCCTCAGCTGGGGCCAGCCTTGGCGGAGCGACACAAACAACATGCTCCGGATCTTTGGAGATCGCCAAAGCCTCTTGGCCGCCCTGAGTTGTCACTGGTCCTATGAGCTAATCCAGCTGGATCAACCCTTCCAGCAGCGCTCCAAGACGACTTGGGGGGGCCCCTTAGCAACCAAGAAAAAACCGTTGCAGAGAGAAGAGTCTGCCCTTGGAAACGCAAGCTCCCAGTGATCAGTGAGCGCAGGGTTTCGCTGCAACGGTTGCGCTGAGGGCTGATGCAGTGGTGCTGGGCATGGCCGCTGCGCTCAAGGAAGGGGAGTTTGCTGAAGCGGAGGACATCGTCGGTGGATCCAATCCAACCCGCCGCGGCCAAGATCTGATGAGAGAGTCAACCTGGCGAAAACTGGACGAACGATCAAGACGCGAGCGTGAGCGGCAGATCGAGGCGACCGAATTTGCAGAAGCGATGCAAGGTCGCAAGTCCTGGACGACAGCCCACTACCAAGCAGTTTTCGAATACCTGGAGAAGCATTCGCATTGATGGCAACTGTGTGGAGATTGAGACTGCAGTCGATGTATTGAAGGACTAACCACCCGCAAGGATGAGAACGGGCTGGATTGCCATCAGCCAGTGGTTACTCCAAGTCATCAGGACTATCTTGAGGTCACAGCAAAAGCTGCGTGCGTTCATATCCCATTCCAGATTCAGTTCATGCCACACACACATTCCAAGCTGCGGCCAGAGAACACAACCGCAAGCCAGACAAAGCAGCCAAACAAAAGCGTCGACACCAGCCGTCATCAGCAGCGGCCACAGGCCAGCCCCAGACCAAACTGCCCTCCGAGCTGGGATGACTTATTGGGACAACGTTGAGCGCCAATCGTCCAATCAGGCTTAACTCAAGCCATGGATAAGCGTTGGCTCGATCTCCGTTGGCCGGTCACCGTGCTCCTGCTTGGGGCCATGGGTTTTGTGCTGCTGGCACGAAGCAGCCGGCACCCGATTCAACTCCGCTTGGAGGTGAGCTTCAGCAAGCCGGTGACCGTCGGGGGGACCTTGCAACATGACCTCGTCATGGAGAAGCCGGTGCTGGTCCGCATGAGGGAGGCTGTGCCGATTCAGCTCAGGATGAGTCATCCCAAACCGATCAACGTCGAGATCAGCGAGAAAAAACCGATGCAGGTCCGCGTGGGAGAAGAGAAACCGATGGAGGTTCAAGTTCAACCCGAAGGGTCTGTGAAAGTCCGGCTGGGTCTCTAGGCGCTAAAGCCAGCTTTGAAAACCGTGGATAGTTTGAAGTCAGCACCCGCTGGCCGATGGCTCCCGAACGCTTTTTTCTCGAGCTGACCCCTCCGTCTGAATTGCTCAGATCCGCGCCCCATGTGGTGATCGTGGGCGGTGGGTTTGCCGGGCTGCGGGCGGCCCATGTCCTGGCGGGGAAGACCGTTCGCGTCACCCTGATCGACAGGCGCAACTTCAACCTGTTCCAGCCCCTGCTTTATCAGGTGGCTTCTGGCTTGGTCTCCCAAACCGATGTGGCCTCCCCCCTGCGGGTGATGTTGGGGGAATCCGAAAACATCCAGATCCTGATGGGGGAAGTGGATGACATCAATACCAAGGACAAGGAGGTGGTCTTCAACAACCGCCGCTACCGCTACGACCATCTCGTTCTGGCCGCAGGAGCGACCAGCAGCTACTTCGGCCATGACGAATGGCGCAGCGAGGCCATTCCGATGAAGACCCTGGAGGATGCTTACGCCATCCGCCGCAAAGTCTTGAACTCCCTCGAGGAGGCCGAGCAAACCCCCGACCCAGAACGCCGCAAGTGGCTGCAATCCGTGGTGGTGATCGGAGGAGGTCCAACCGGCTGCGAACTGGCCGCATCCCTCAACGATCTGATGCGGCACACCCTGGAGCGGGATTTCATGCAGATCGATCCCACCCACTGCAAGGTCACGCTGGTGGACCCAGGCGATCGAGTCCTGCGGGCCATGGATCCTCAGCTCTCAGCCTCGGCTGGCGATCACCTCAAAGCCAAGGGGGTCGAGCTCCTGCTGGGGGGGCGTGTCAAGGACATCAGCGAGGGCAAGGTCGTCATCACCACCAAAGATGGCGAAGTCAACCTGGAGGCCAACACCATCTGCTGGACGGCCGGTGTCGCCGCCTCCCCCCTCGGGAGGCTGCTGGCTGAGCGCACCGGCTGCGAACTCGACCGTGGCGGCCGAGTCGTGGTGGAGCCGGACTTTTCGATCAAAGGGCATGGCGAGATCCGCGTGATCGGAGATCTCTGCAGCTACAGCCATACCCGCGATGGCAAACCCCTGCCTGGGATGGCCGGCCCGGCGGTGCAGATGGGGGGCTGGGTGGCCAAGGACATCCTGGCCCAGTGCCAAAGCCAGCCCAATCCCGCCTTTGCGTTCACCGACTTCGGCAGCATGGCGGTGGTCGGCCCACTCTTTGCGGTCGCCAACCTGCGGGGCCTCAAACTCAGCGGTCCCCTGGGCTGGGTCCTCTGGGGCCTCGCGCACTTGGCCTTCATGCCCGCCAATGAAAGTCGGTTGACGTTGTTGACCAAATGGCTCTGGATGATTGCCACCCGCGAGCGCTCAGCCCTGGTGATTACGGAGACGTCTTCGTAGCTTCGCCATTCAGGGCATGGAGCGCGTGGTAAATCGGCTTGGCGACGAACTGCCTGCTGACGTAGGCGGCCAGCACGCAAGCCACCAGCAGTCCCGGTAGCAACTGCTGATCTCCCGCCAGTCGAATCCCAAAGAGAATTGACATCACCGGGAGCTGGGTGGCGCCGGACAGTCCAGCCACCATGCCCAAGGCCAAAAAGAGTTGAGGCGAGCCCGCAAGATCGCCGATCACCTGTCCCATGGCCGCGCCAAAGGTGAAGGAGGGATCAATCAATCCGCCGGGGATACCGGTGGAGAGGGCCAAAACCGGACCAATGATCCGCAGCAGAAGCGTGAGCAGATCCGTCCATAACCCATGGGGAAGCTCCACCCCATCGGCTGAGCCAAAGAGGAGCCGCCCCATCAGCAACTCGCCGTCACCGCCACCGGTGCCGCCGCTAACCAGCAGAAACAGCGACAGGAACGCGCCAACACCCAGGCCTAAACGAATCGGAAAACGGCGCGCCAACGCGACACCCCGACGGGTGCCCGCCAGCAACAGGCGGGCGAAAGCCGCCCCCACCAAACCACCGAGCAGGCCAACGGGAAGCGCCCAAAGAACCTGCAGCAATTCCATCGGCTCGACGCCGACGGTGCCCAAGGCAAACATCGGCTGTCCAGCCAGGTTGCTGAAGGAGGCCGCCATCCCACTGACGACCAGGGCAGGCCAGATCAGGGTGGAGGAGAAGGCACTGATGAACTCCTCCACCACAAACACCACACCCAACAGCGGCGTATCGAAACCCCCGGCCAAACCAGCACCACCGGCCACCGCCAAGAGCTCGGCTTGCCCTAAGCCATAGAACCAATTCGGGAAACGGCGCCGCAAAAAATGGGCGGCCGACGCACCGACCTGCACCACGGGCCCCTCACGGCCGATCGGGATCAGGGCAAGGCTGGCGATTCCCCAAAGGGCCAAGCGCTGCAGGCTGGGTGCCCAGCCCAGCAGCGCCGAGGCTTGGGCTGGATGCTCAATGCTGGTCATGGTCTGGGGGATACCCGAGCCGGCGCCCCGGGCCCAGATTCCCCGTTGCAACAACAGCAGGATCGGCACCACCACCAGCGGCGAACAGGCCAAGGCAAGGGAGGTTGGGGTCCAACCCTCACCACTGAAGGCCGGCAGCAGACCAAGCAGTTGGTCCTGCCAACGATCGAGCATGTTGAAGGGCCAACAGGCCACCCCGACGAGCACACCAAGCAGCGACAACTGCAACAAGTTGCGGATCAGCTCGCGGGTGCGCAGAACCACGGCGGTGCTCTCAAACCGAGCACATGATGCCGCCGAAATCGCGTCAGATCACGGCCCGGTGATGCACACGCCCCAAAATCAAACCAATCAAGATGGCGACGTAGAGCTGCCCACTAATCGTGATCAGGTTCGCTAACACCTGAACCGTGACATCACTCGAACGCAGCACCTCCGTTCCCACCGTGGTGAGCAATGAAAACGAGGCCGCCATCAGGGCTGGAGCCACGGCCACGGTGAGGTCTCCCAGGGCCGAGAGCTGAGGAAGGGATGACTGCAGAAAGGCCGCTGGGTGCAGCACCCAAAGGGCTGTCAACAGCACACCACCAGCCAGACCGACACTGAGGTAACCCGAGGCGGCCCCAAGCACAACCGAGAAGGTCACATAGGGCTCCCGCACCAGAGCCTTGACCTTGCGAATCGCCACCACCAAAAGAAACAAAACCCAGACCATGACATGGGGCAGGGTCAGAATTTTTCCCAGGATTGGCCACCAACGCAGGGCCAGATGCCAGGTGATCTCCAGCACCACCGCGAGCGTGCCCAGGCTGTAGGTCAGGCGTTTACGTCCCAGCGGTGAATAGCGCGCCAAAAACACCATCAACTCGATGGCCAGCAGGCACAGCATCAAGGACAGCAACCAGGGCACCCGCTGTGCCACCGGCAACAGCAAGAGCAACAGGAGTTGCGCCCCCAAGGTGATGCGATAACCGCGATGGCGGCGTCGCATCTGCAGCAGTTGCTCGGGGGTGATCTTCATGACCGCACGGTCAAGGCGTGCCCTTAAAGCCCAGGACTGCTCTGCATGATTCCTCCATCGGCAAAGATGCTGGTGGCCGTGATGTAGCTGGCGGCATCGCTCGCCAGGAAAGCCACCACCTTGGCGATCTCATCGGGCTGAGCCATCCGCCCCATCGGGATCGCGGCGTTGAGCTTGGCCAGCAACTCCGGGTTGTTCATCGTCGAGTCGTTGATCGGCGTGGCCACAGCGCCCGGACCCACATTCACGATCGTGACGCCCTTGGAGGCCAGCTCCACGCCAGCGGTTCGGGTCAACATCCGCACACCACCCTTGGCCACGCAATAGGGGGTGTTATTGGGCATCGGCCAGTCCTCATGCACCGAGGAGATATTGATCACCCGGCCGCCACTGCCCTGGGCGATCATCTGCTTGGCGGCGTACTGGGTCGCGAAGAAAACGCCGCGCAGGTTGACATTCAGGACCTTGTCGAAATCCTCTGGCGTGGTGTCCAGAATCGACGTCCTGGTTTCGATACCAGCGTTATTCACCATGACATCGAGGCGGCCATAACGACTAACCGCGGCCTCAACCAAACGCTGCAAATCATCCAACTTGCCCACATCGGCCTGCACCCCAAAGGAGCAGCCCCCCAGCTCGCCAATCTCTTGCTCGAGCTCTTCCGTTGCCTCGGGATGGGAGCGGTAGTCGATCACCACCTTGGCGCCAAGGCGGGCCACCGTTTCAACAATCGACTTACCGATTCCGCTGTTGCCGCCCGTCACGATGATCACCTTTCCCTTGAGGAAATTGGAGAGGGTCTCCATGGCGTAGGGATTCGTCGACATGCCGTTTGATCACTCATCCGCAGGGTATGCATGGCGGCGGTAACAGACCACAGCTGACAACCACCAGGACCAAGGACAAGCTGAGCTGGGGCCCACCGCAACAAGAGACCGTGAACAACAGCGACCAAGGCATTGCTCTTGGCTACTGGCACCTTTGGCGTGATGCCGATGGCATCAGTCGACAGACCTACTGCGAGCTCAGCGGTTTTGAGTTGATCCAACTGGGACCGCGCAATACCCCTCTGTTCAACCGGGTGATTGAGAACGAGTTAATGGCCACGGCCGTGGTCCTACCCGTGGGTTGGAAAGCGAGCTGGCATGAAAACCCAGCACCCAAATTGATCTATGTGCTCAAGGGGCGCTGGGCCATCACGAGCATGGATGGCCAGCGCATTGAAGTGGGGCCTGGCGAGTTCTCCTTCGGCGGCGATCAGAACTGCATCACCGATGCAGAGGGACGCTGCGGTCACCTCTCCGAACAACTGGGGGATGAGCCCTGCATCCAGATGGCGATCCAACCGCGGGATGAGCGCTGGCTGAATCTGCAACCGGGTTGTTTTGCCCAGCCATGAGCCCGCTTGCTCCTCACTGCGACTGCCTCGACCCGCGCTTCAAGCAGCTGGTGCTCTTCAACGCGGAGCTCGATCTACTTGCGGAGGGATTTCGCTGGCTGGAGGGTCCGCTCTGGTTTGGAGACCACCACTGCCTTCTGTTTAACGACATCCCCAACAACCGCACGCTGCGCTGGAGCGAACGCGATGGGGTCAGTGTCTTTCGGGAACCCTCTGACTTCGCCAACGGACAAGCCCGTGATGCCGCTGGACGCCTGATCCAATGCCACCACAGCAGTCGCTGTCTCACCCGGCTGGAACACGACGGACAGGTGACGACCCTGGTGGATGCGGCCGAAGGAAAACGCCTGAATGCACCGAACGATGTCGTGGTGAAGCGGGATGGATCGATCTGGTTTAGCGATCCCCTCTATGGCCTGCTCAATGACTACGAAGGAGGCCGGCAAGCCTCTGAGCAGCCAGCTGCGCTCTATCGCCTGGACCCTGAAACAGGCGAGCTTGATGCGGTGATCCGCGACCTCGACGGACCGAATGGTCTGGCCTTCTCACCCGATGAGCAGTGGCTGTATGTCGCTGAGACAGGAGCCCCTGACGCCGATGAACCGCGGCAACACATCATTCGCTATCCAGTCGCAGCCGATGGACGCAGCCTGGGTCCCGGTCAGTTCTTTCACAAAGTCAATGCCGGCTGGGCCGACGGATTTCAAATCGATGAGCAGGGGAACCTCTGGTGCAGCGCCGGTGATGGCGTGCATGTGATTGCCGCGGATGGAGCGCTCCTCGGAAAGATTCGTGTTCCCCAACGGGTCTCGAACCTCTGCTTTGGCGATCGCTACGGCAGTCGCCTCTTCATCTGTGCCTCGAACCAGCTCTATTCCCTCTTCACCAACACCCGAGGTGCCCGATGACTCCACAGATCAAAAGCATCGGCTTTAGCTGCTCAAATACCAACCGCCTCTGCGCGTTCTACGCAACCCACCTGGGCTTCAGCCCGGTGGCCGCATTCGACATCGACGCCGGTCCCTACGCGGAGCTCATCGGCCTGCCTGGAAGCCGCTTGCGCCTGCACCAACTCCAACTCGGCCAGGAGCGATTGGAGCTGACTGAGGTGCTGGCACTGGGGCCAGGACTGCGCCCAGGGCGTCCGATTCAGCAGGATTCCAGAAGTTGCGATCTCTGGTTTCAGCACATCTGCATCGTGGTCTCCGACATGGCGAAGGCGGCAGAGCCGATCACGACCCAGGTGCAGGCCGGTGCGCTTCAGACCATCTCCACTGGGCCGCAAACGTTACCGGAGTGGAACCAAGGGGCGGCTGGAATTCAGGCCTACAAATTCCACGACCCCGAGGGGCACTGCCTTGAGCTGCTGCAGTTCCCAGAGGGCAAAGGCGATGCCCGCTGGCATCCCAGCACGCCTAGGGGCACCTTCCTTGGCATCGACCACAGCGCCATTGCCAACGCCAACACCGAACGCAGCACCGCGTTCTATGGAGACCTCCTCGGCCTGCGCTTTGGCGGTGATGGGGTGAACCATGGCCTGGAGCAGGACCGGCTGGATGGCCTGGAGGGAACGCGGGTCCACATCAGTGCTCACCGCTGCCCCGAGGGAGCGGGGGTGGAATGCCTGAACTACATCGAGCCCACCGGGGGGAGGCCCCTGCCGGTCGATCAATCCGCGGCAGACCTGGCCCACTGGCAGATCCGCCTTGAGGTCGCTGAGCTCGATGCCATCAGCCAACGTCTCGAGTCCTTTGGCGGCTCGCACGTGTCCGACGGAGTGCAGAAGCTGAACAGCGAGCAGGCTGCGCTCATGGGTTTCCAGCGAGGATTGCAGGTGCGCGATCCAGACGGCCACCAGCTGCAGTTAATCAGCGTGGATTAAGCGCGGCCGGTTTCGGTTGTGATGTCTAGTTTTCGGGAAGTCACGGAAGTGCTGTGGACGTCACTCTTGTGAATTTGCTGGTGCCCGATGCACCCGCAGGTCTGGCCCCTTCGCCTATTGCGGAAGCCTCCTTGCTGGTGCTGCGGGTCTTTACGGGGATCTGCTTCATCCGCCATGGCTGGCCGAAGCTGAAAAACCTGCAGACCTGGTCGCAAATGTTGGGCACCCCGGCCTGGCTCTGCTTTCTCTCAGCAGGATCGATGTGGGCCGGCGGCATCGCGCTGGTGGCCGGAATCCTGACCCCGATTGCGGCCTTTGGAATTCTGGTGTCGATGGCCTACGCCATGGTCCTGGAGATGAAGGGTGGACTGCCCTTCGTTGCCGTTGACCCCTATCTGATTCCAGAAGGGGACTACGCCGGCCCCCTGGGGGTGGGGGAGCCCCCCAGCTGGGAGAAAGCGGCGATGTATGTCGTGATGTGTGTTGTCTTGATCGGTTGCGGCGGCGGCTTCTTCTCGCTGGATCACGCCATTACCGAGCAGGTGCTCCAGACCGGCCTCACCCTCTAGGTCTTCAGGCGAGCCGTCAGGTGCTCGCCCACACGAATGGCATTGGCGATGGCGGTAAGGGATGGATTCACCGCCCCAATGCTGGGGAAGAAGCTGGTATCGACGACATACAGGTTGTCGAGCTCATGGGCCTTGCAATTGACATCGAGCACCGAGCTCGCCGGATCCGTGCCAAACCGGCAGGTCCCAGCCTGGTGACCAACGGCCGCGATGCCCATGGCATTTTTGATGTACACCTGACGCTCCACCAGGTGTTTCTTCAAGTAGAGCTTGTCGAGGATTCCCTGAAGGCGACCCCAGAGCCGATCCGCTGAGGTCTGGTTATTGACCTTGTAGTTCAGGTGAATGTGCCCCCCCGCATCGATCGTCACCCGGTTATTTGGATCCGGAAGATCCTCCGTTGACACCCAAAAGTCGAGGGCGTGTTCGGCGATTTTGTCCATGGTCCAGCCCGGAACCAGGAAGGTCTCCAGTGGGGCGTAGCCCTTCATGATCGCGCCGCGGGTCTTGCCCGTCATTTGAATATTGCCCATCGGGTAGTCGTAATCGGCATCGCCGAAATACCAGTCATTGATTGAGATGGTCTTCTGGAAGACCGTTGGATTGGGCTCGTGGGACAGGGCAACGGCGGCCTTGCTGTTGTGGAACATGTAGTTCCGGCCCACCTGATCAGAGCCATTGGCCAATCCGCGGGGATGACGGTCGTTGGCCGACATCAACAGCAAGCGGGCGCTATTCGCCGCGCCGCAACTCACCACAACAACATCGGCCTTGTAGCTGAGCTGTTCCCCATCGCGTTCCACCTCAACGGAGGTGACGGCACTCCCCTCTGGATTGGTCACCAGACGCTTCACCTCAGCGCGGGTCAAGAGGGAGACATTGCCGCTTTCCTTGAGCGCCGGTCTGACACCACAGACCTCGGCATCACCTTTGGCATGCACCAGACAGGGGAAGCCATCACAGTTGTTGCAGCGCCTGCAGCGGCTGATCTCCATATTGGCTTCATTCAGCATCACGCCACTGGGGGCGTGAAACGGGTTCAATCCGGCCGAACGCAGATCATCGGCAAGCTGTTGAATCCGCGGTTCATGGGAAATCGGCGGATGGGGATAGGGCGCTGAACTTGGGGGGTCGGTGGGGTCCTCACCGCGAAGTCCATGGACGTGATACATCTCCTCAGCCTTTTGGTAATAAGGCTCGAAATCGCTGTAGCGCAGGGGCCACGCCGGGGAGACGCCGTCGCGGTGTTCCAGCTCCTCAAAGTCCCGCTGCCGCAGACGGAAATGGTGGGCGCCGTACATCTTGGTGGCACCACCGACGAAGTAATGACTTCCTGGCTGGAAAGGCTGGCCCTTGCCGTCGTACCAGATGTCTTTGGAGACGTATCGCCCCTTCTGAAAAACAGCTTCGGCATCCCAATTCTCCGGTTCCTGGGGCAACCAATCCCCGCGCTCCAGGATCAAGATGCGCAGACCCGTCGGCGCGAGAACCCGCGCCAAGGTGCCGCCACCAGCACCACTGCCAATGATCACCAGATCGAAGTCCTGACGATCGGGCTTCTGCAGTTGTGCCTCGAACACTGGATCAACCAGCCACTACCCGCAAACTAGAAACGGGCTCAATGGCTGTCCGCTGATTGTGATGAAGGGGCGCCTGGCGCTGGATAGCGGCTGAGCTGATTGATCATCTTGCAGACCATGGCCGTCCAACCGGTTTGGTGACTCGCCCCGACCCCCCGGCCGTTGTCGCCGTGGAAATACTCGTTGAACAGCATCAGATCCCGCCAATGGGGATCGTTCTGAAACAGCTCCACATCGCCCAAGAAGGGCCGCTGACCGGAGGCATCACGGCGAAACAAATTGACCAAACGATGCTGCAGTTGCAGCGAGACATCCCAAAGATTCATCCAGCAGCCAGAGCCGGTGGGGAACTCCACCTTGAAGTCATCGCCGTAGTAGTGGCCAAACTTCTGCAGGGACTCAATCAAGAGAAAGTTGATTGGGATCCAAACGGGACCGCGCCAGTTGGAGTTACCACCAAACATCGCCACCGGGCTATCGGCTGGGCTGTAGGCCAAGGTTTGGGTCTCACTCCCCTCGGTGAAGCTGTAGGGCTGGTCTTCGTAGACCTTCGAGAGGGCGCGAATGCCGTAGGGCGAGAGAAACTCTGATTCGTCAAAGAGCCTCTCGCAGATGCGGCGGAGCCGCTGCTCCGGCACCAGGGCAAACAGCAGGCGGTCATGGCGACATTGCCCGAAGTGATCCAACAACCAATCAGGGCTGGTGCGTTCATGCAAAAACCAGCTCAAGCTCTGGGTGACATCAAGAACAGGCAGCCGTTTGATCGTCTCAACGTCAAAGCTGGCCACAGCCAACAGTGGTATCAGGCCAGAGACCGAGCGGGTGCGCAGGTATTCCGTCGATCCATCCGGTCGTTTGATGACGTCGTAATAGAAGCCGTCCTGCTCATCCCAATTCAGGTAACCGCGATTGCCGGGCAGGTTCAGCGTTAGAGCCAGCTGAACAAAGTCATAGACAAACCGCTCAGCGATATCGGCGTACTCGGGTTCCGTGCGCGTCAATTCCACACTGATATTGAGCAGGTTCAGGCTCAAGGAGGCCATCCAGGCGGTCCCGTCGCACTGCTCAATGCGGCTGCCATCGGCCAAGGGGTAACGGCGATCAAACACCGCGATGTTGTCGAGACCGAGGAAGCCCCCCTCAAAGAGGTTGTCTCCCCCCCGGTCATTACGGTTCGCCCACCAGCCGTACTCCAGGATCAACTTCCGCAGGGCCGCATGCAGAAAGCCCAGATCGCCCTCGTCGTTCTGCTTGCGCTCGATCTGAAAAATGCGCATCGCCGCCCAGGCGCCAATCGGCGGGTTGGGATCAGAAAGGGTCCACTCGTAGGCAGGGGTTTGCGCATTCGGCGCCGTGTAGTGGGGCGTCCGCAGAACCATCGCCTGTTGCTTGGCCGTCGCCGGATCGATCACCGCAAAGGCGACCGCATGGAACATCAGGTCCCATTGGCAGAAGTAGGGGTACTCCCAGGCATCGGGCATCGAAATCACGTCGTGGGCATGCAGCCGCTGCCATTCCGCGTTGTCCGTCGCCCAGCGCTGGGCGGGTGGCACTGGGGAGGTCGGATCGCCGTCCAGCCAGCGAAGAACACTCCAGCCGTAGTACTTCTTGCACCAGAGCAAACCCGCCGCGGCGCTGCTGTGGATTAAACGGTCCTCCTTGGAGAGGTTGGGAACACGCTCGGCGAAGAACTCATGCCATTCCCGCTCCCTTTGCACAAACAGGGCATCAGTCTCAGGACCAAAGGCCTCATTCCCGCTGGTCTCGTCCTGTGCCATCAGGCGCAGGTCCACCTGCCATTCCTCGCCAGGTTGCAGGGTGCGCTGCAGGAGGCGAGCAGCCTTGGTCCCGCTCTGCTGGGGGTTGATCGCCCCCTGCTCGGACTCGATCAAATAGCGGTGGAAGCCATCTTTTTGATAGGGCCGCGTATTGGGCTGTTGATAGAGGCGTTCGGTGTTGGTTTCGTTGTCGGTAAAAATCCAACGCCCTTCATTACGGCAGTGGAGTTCGTAGCCGCCCAAGCCACCACCAACCTGGGCCTGCAGGACATCACCCTTGAGACCCATCGGCTGCTCCTGCTCATCCGGGTAGCCCCAGCTCCAGGTATTGCGTAACCAGAGGGTGGGCAGCAGGGTCAACGGAGCCGCCTGATCACCGCGGTTGATCACCCTCAGGCGAATCGCCAGGTCGCGGGGGGAGCGCTTGGCGTACTCGATAAACACATCGAAATAGCGGCTCTCGTTAAAGATGCCTGTGTCGACCAGTTCGTACTCGGGTTGATCGCGACTGCGCCGGCCGTTCTCAGCAATCAGGTCTTCGTAGGGAAAGCGCTGCTGCGGGTACTTGTAGAGCCCACGCATGAAGCTGTGGGTCGGCGTATTGGCGAGGTGGAAGTAGTAGTCCTTGAGATCCTCGCCGTGGTTCCCTTCGCCGTTGGCCAAGCCAAAGGGGCGCTCCTTGAGGATTGGATCCTGCCCATTCCAAAGGGCCAGCGAAAAGCAGAGGCGACACTCCGAGTCGCAGATCCCCAGCAGACCGTCCTCGCCCCAGCGATAGACCCGTGAACGGGCATGGTCATGGGGAAAGGAGGTCCAGGCGTTGCCATCGGCGGAGTAGTCCTCTCGAACCGTCCCCCATTGCCGCTCCGGCAAGTAACTGCCCCAAAGCGACCAAGGCACCTGGTCCTGGTCCCGTTCCGCCATCCGGCGGAGTTCAGAGGTCGCCTGGCCCGAGCCGCTGGTCACAGCACACCCAACACCTGATCGCCAATCCGCAGGGCGTTGGCGATCACCGTCAGCCCCATGCCCACGGCCGGACAACTGGGGAAGACGCTGGCATCAGCGACATAGAGGTTGGCCAGCTCATGGCTCCGCCCCTGGAGATCCACCACCGATGTCGCCGGATTGGAGCCCATGCGGCAGGTGCCGCAGACACTACCCATCACCGTCAGAGGAGCCTCACCGCGGGGGTGCGTTGGAGCGGGCTTCACCACATGGCAAAGGGGGTCGTTCTCCACCTTCTTCAAGGTGTCGATCCAGCGATAGACCAAGCGGTCATGGGCCTCGCGGTTGTTCGGGAGGTAGTGAATCTGGAGATGATTCCCCCGCAGGGTCACCCGGTTGTGGGCATCGGGCAGAACCGGGCTCATCGCCCACCAGGTCACCGATCGGGCAGCCAATTGCTCCAGGCCAAAGTTGGGCATCAACTTGGTCACCAGGGAGAGAACCGGAGGGGATTCCGCAAACAGGGCGTCCTGCAGAACACCGCCGCCACTGGCAATCGAGCCCAGGGGGAAGCTGACATTGCTGTCGCCCCAGAGGTAATCCGTGATGCCCAGGCTGCGGCCGTAGCGACCGGAATTGGCCGCCGCCGCCAGCTGAATAATCGACGTCAGCTGGGGCTTCATCAGATTGCGGCCCACCTGATCAGAGCCGTTGGCCAGTCCGCGGCTGTGGTGCTCGGTCGCTGAGCGCAGCAGGATCGCAGCACTGTTGATGGCGCCTGCGGCCAGAACCACCAGATCGCCACTGAACAACCAGGCGTGACCGTCGACCTCCGCCTCGACCGCACGCACCTCATTGCCGCTGGGGTTGACGTGCAGGCGGCGCACCTTGACGCGATCACGGATGCTGACATTGCTGGCCTGTTTCGCCAGATCCACGCCGAACAACTCCGCATCACCCGTGGGGTCCTCAGCAGATTCCGACCAACTCAGCGGCAGGGCATAGGGGTGGGTCCCCTGACGCTCCAGCGCTGCCCTGAGCTCAGCCACCCAGGGCTCAAAGGACCTCGGGCGATGGCCATAGGGCCCAGTGCGACCAGGCTCAGTCGGGTCGACACCGGCTTCGCCGTGGACGCGATACAGCGCTTCGGCCCGGTCGTAATAAGGGGCGAAATCCTCGTAGCTCAGCTCCCAATTCGGGGCCGTCCCCTCCTGCAGAGGGAGGCCGCCAAACTCGCGCTCGCGCATGCGCTCGAGAACGCCGCCCCAGATCTTGCTGTTGCCACCTAAGGCATAGATCGTCTGGGGCGAGAAGGGATCCCCATCAGTCCCGAACCACTGCTCACCAGGGTGGTAGCGGTCCTTCCGGAACAAGTCGACGTCCGCGACGTTCTGATCCGCAAGGGGCATCACCCCACCGCGCTCCAGGAGCAGGATGCGCTTGCCCGAGGCCGCCAACTGCCCAGCGATCGTGCCGCCAGCAGCACCGCTGCCGATCACGATGACGTCGTAGTGAATGTCGTCAATGATCATGGTTCTTGGGCTACTGCCAGACGTAGATCAGCAAAAAGAGGATGATCCAGATGACATCCACGAAGTGCCAGAACAAGGACGTGGCCTGAACTCCCTGTTCCCCGCCGCTGTAATTGCCGGGGATAAATGACTTCACCAACATCAATCCCATCAACAGAATTCCCGTCGCCACATGGAGGCCGTGGAAACCGGTCAAGAGATAGAACGTGCCACCAAAGGTTCCCGAGGTGAAGCCAAACTTCAGGCCACCCCATTCCACGGCCTGTCCAAAGAGGAAGTAGGCCCCCATGGCCATGCTCAGCAGCCAGAACCCCCGGAAGAGAGCCATGTTCTCTTTGGCCTTGAAATGCTCAGCCAGGGCGATCGTCCCCGAACTGGACACCAGGACCACGGTGTTCACCAGCGGCATCTTCCACTCCAACCCCTCGACCCCAGGGGGAAGCCAGTCGAGGGCTGAGGTCTTCAACAGGGCATAGCCGCTGAAAAAGGCCAGAAAGATGACGCTTTCTGAGCACAGAAAAATGATGAAGCCGGTGAGGTTGTGCTTGGGATGCAGCTCCAACTCAGACTGAGGGGTCGTCGTCGTCATTGCGCCGCCTCCTGCAGCACCAAGGCGCGCTCCAGCTCAGCCTGATGTTCCACCAGCGGTTCGCCGCTGCCATAGCCGTAGGGACGCGCAATCACCGTGGGGACCTCCTCCCCAAAGTTGTCCTCCGGCGGCGGAGAGGGCAACAACCACTCCAGTCCGATGGCGTTCCAGGGGTTATGGGTGGCCTTAGGCCCCCGGATCCAGGAGCTCACCATATTGAGCAGGAAGGGAATGATCGACACCCCCAGCAGGAAGGCCCCCAGGCTGGCGATCACGTTCCAGAAGGTGAATTCAGGGTCGTAGCTCGACACCCGCCGCGGCATGCCCATCAGCCCCAGGGGATGCATCGGCAGGAAATTCAAATTCGCCCCCACAAAGGTGAGCAGGCAGTGCAGTTTGCCGAGGCCTTCGTAGGGCATGCGCCCGGTGAACTTCGGGAACCAGTGGTAGATCGCCGCAAAGATCCCCATCACCGCGGCCCCGTAGATCACGTAATGGAAGTGACCGACGACGAAGTAGGTGTTGGAGACGTGAATATCGATCGGCACCGTGGCCAGCATGATGCCGGTGATGCCAGCAAAGACAAAGTTAAAGAGCCCCCCCAGGCAAAACAGCATCGGGGTCGTCAGGCGCAACTTCCCGCCCCAAAGGGTGCCCAGCCAGGCAAAGACCTTCACCCCCGTTGGGACGGCAATCAGCATGGTGGTGACCATGAACAGATTGCGCATCCACTGCGCAACACCACTGGTGAAGAAGTGGTGAACCCAAACAATCAAGCCCAGTCCAACGATGATGAAGGAGGCAAAGGCGACGTAGAGGTAACCAAAGAGTGGCTTCCTGGAATACACCGGAAACAGCTCTGAGAAGACCCCAAAGACCGGCAGGATGATCACATAGACCGCCGGATGGGAATAGAACCAGAAAAAGTGCTGATAGAGCACCGGATCACCACCACCCTCGGCCCGGTAAAAGCTGGTGCCGAAGTTCAGGTCCATCAGCAACATGATCGCCCCGCCCGTGAGCGCGGGCAGGCCAATCAACTGCAAAGACTGGGCAGCAAAGGCGGTCCAACAAAACACAGGCATCCGGGTCAGGGTCATCCCCGGGGCCCGCATGCGCAGGATTGTCGTCACAAAGTTGATCGCACCCATGATCGAGGACACCCCCGATAGGGCCACGGCCGTAATCCAGAGGCCCTCGCCATTGAAGAGTTGTCCCGCCGGGTTCTGAAGACTGACGGGCGGATAACTCCACCAGCCGGCATAGGCCGGACCACCTGGGACAAAAAAGCTGGCGATCAAAATCGATCCAAAGATCGGAACCAACCAGAAGGCCACCGCATTCAGACGCGGGAAGGCCATGTCGGGCGCACCGATCATGGTTGGAATCAACAGATTATTGAGACCGTTGAGGACCGGAAAGATGAACAGGAACAACATGATTGTTCCGTGCATCGTGTAGATGCCGTTGTAGACCGAGCGATCAACCAGATCGGCGGCAGGTGTAATCAGCTCCCCGCGGATGACCATGGCCAGCAGGCCACCGATCAAGAAGAAGAAGAAGGCCGTAACGATGTACTGGATGCCAATGACCTTGGCGTCCGTGCAAAAGCCGAAGTAGCGCTTCCAGCTGCTCTGCGGTGGCGGTTCAGGGGGAAAGGTGGCGATGGTCATCGGCTCAGGTCTCAGGCGTCATGGGGCTGATTGGGGTCTCCAGGGACATTCACCTGAGGGGGCGGAGCGGGAGGGACGGTCGCCCAGCCCGGGTTGGGCTTGGTCTGACGGATGGCGAACTCATCCACGGCAAGGCTCAGGCCCGCCTGCAGCGGTTGGCGCGCGGCCTGCTCGAGCCACTGCTGATGGGCCTGGGAGTTCTCCACCACCACATCGACCTGATTCGCGGCATGCCAGGTGCCACTGAACTGGGCATCCCGCAGGCGGTAGATCCCCTCGCGCGTTGGCGTGAGATTCAGATCAATCGCCCGGCCAGGAACCACGTCCTGTTTGATGCGGAAGGCGGGGATAAACAAGCTGTGGAGCACGTCCTCGGAGACCAACCGCAAACTCACCGGTTGATCCAGCTCCAGGTGCAGTTCCGTGGAGGAGACGTTGCTGCCGGGATAGCGAAACTCCCAGGACCATTGGCGGGCAATCACCTCGACCTGTTCAGCCGGCAAGCGATCACCGGGATAGCCCCCCACCTCTTCTGTGGAATTGCGCAGATGGATGTGCTCCATCGGACCCAACATCCCCAACTTGTCGCTGGCGCGAATCGTCCAGAAGGCAATCGCCATCACCAACACAAAGGGAATAGCGGTCCAGATGACCTCCAACTTCGTGTTGCCTTCAATCGGGAAGGCGTCGCTGTCGTCGTACTTCTCGGCGCGGTTGAAGAGCACCACCCAGACCATCACCGAGACCACGCCAAAGAAGACGAAGGTGCCGATGGCGGTCTCCAAGCTGAACAGGTCATCCACCAACGGCGCCGCCGTTGAGGCCTGAACAGGAAGCCAATGGTGGGACTGCTGACCCATCCAGACGCTGAGGGCCAGGAGCAGAACAACCCAAACCAACCAGGCCACTAGAGCGGGCCGGGAGAGGCTGGGGCGGGGGGCGCTATTGCTCATCTCAGGGCAGGGCGGTGTGAAGGTCAGCGCCGGCCTGCAGCAACTGGTCAGCCGCGATGTGCACACCGAATTCAGCTGCCAACTGGGCGCCGAGGGTCCCGTGCAAACCCAGCAGCGCAAACATGCCGAGGCCGACTAGCAGGTAGAGCCACTGCACCTGGCGCCCCATGTCGCGCCGCCAGAGATAGCGCTGGAAACCACGCCAAACGGTCATGGCCGTAATCACCGTGAGCAGCAGCACGCCGCCCACGCCATGCCAGAGCATCGTGGTCATGCTGCCGAGCCCAAAGGTGCTCACAACACCCGGCAGCGGGACGGCGGTGAGCATTTCGTAGAAGCCACTGGCGACGGTGAAAAAAGTCACCAGGCAGCAGGCCAGCAGGTTGTACCAACCGACGTCGTGAAAGCCCCCGCGGGTGATCGGAAGGGCCAAAAAGCGAAAGACCCGTTTTTCCAGGGGGTACAGAGCACCCACCACATCAAAGGCAATCGCAATCACAAACAAACCGATGGTGAGGTGCACCAAATTCGGATGAATGGGCAGGGCATAGGGCAAGCCATTCGGCCCTAACTCCCCGGCGATTTGATCAATGGGAGTAGCCTCTGGGCTGTAGGCCAAGGCCATCGCCTGAACGAGCATCAGATCAGCCCCTCCCGCGTGGCCGCCACCACCTTCACGGTGTGCAGGCCATAGGTCCAGATCAGCTTGTCGCCCAGGACCACCTGGACCATGATCAAGACACTGACCAAGGCCCCAGCGCCGAGAAAGGAGAGCGGCAGGGCCTCAGGATCACGGCTGCGCAGCACATAACGCCAGCCCGTCAACAGGGACAACACACCGGCCAGGGACCAGCCAATCGTGGTGTGAATATCAAGGATGTTGCGCGCTGCGCCATAGGGCGAGGCCAAACCTGCCTCCACCTGACCAAAAATGATCGCAACGAAGATTGCGCCCGTCGCGAATAACAAATTCCAGAAACTGGCTTCAAACAGCGCCGGGCGGCGCCAGAGCACCCCGATCAGATCGAACACGAACCCGATCAGGGCCATGGCGATCACGAAATGAACCACGATTGGATGAATCGTGTCCATCCAAGGGAGGTTGTGATCGTTGAGCGGCGGCAGCAGCTCAAGCATGAAGAACGGGCCAGGGCTCAACAGTGATCAGCCTGGCCACGGCTTTTCAAACTGTCAGCCGATTTGTCATGAAGCGGAGGCGACCTGCCTAGCGTTCAAGGCAGCAACCGATGGCCATGGTCCGCCGCGTGCTCCTGGCAGGCTCCGGCCTGATGCTGATGGTGTTCCTTGTGATTCATCTCATCGGCGTCGCCATTGCTCCTCTCGCGCCACTGCAGTTCGAGCACTACGCCAGCGCCCTGCATCACAGCTGGTGGCTGCCTGTCGTTGAGGGACTGCTGCTACTCGCGGCCGGCCTGCACGTCAGCCTCAGCCTGGGCAAAACTCTCAGCAACTGGAGAGCGGGAAACCATGCTCAGCTCCAGAGTCGACGTAGCGATCGTCTTGGCAGCTGGAGCGCCCGATTGCAACCCCTCGGCGGTCTCACCCTGCTGCTCTTCATCGCTGTCCACCTCAAACAGCTACGACTACCGCGACCAGCCCCTGGCCTCGAGCTCCTGCACTTGAGCGCAAGCCTCCAGCCCCCCATCACCCTGACCCTCTACGGGCTGGCCTGCCTTGCCCTCGGACTGCATGTCGTCCAGGGCGGTGAGTCGGCACAGCGCAGCTTGGGAGTCCTCAGTCCAGAGAATGCTGGGTTCATCCGCAGGACGGCCCGCGCAGTGGGACTGATTCTTGGCCTGGGCTTCGCCGGTTCCGCCGGCTGGTTGGCCTTGCAGGGATGACGCCGATGAACGCCCTCAATCCTCGAATTCCCTCTGGTCCGGTTCGTGATGCCTGGACCAGAACCAAGGAAGAGCTGCCCCTGATCAGCCCACTGCGCAAGCGAGAGCTGACGATCCTGGTTGTTGGAACTGGCTTAGCTGGATCCTCGGCCGCAGCGACCCTGGCGGAGCAGGGTTACCGCGTGAAGGTGATCACCTTTCACGACAGTCCCCGCCGTGCCCACTCGGTCGCCGCCCAGGGCGGGATCAACGCCGCCCGGCCGGTTGCCGTTGACGGCGACAGCATCAGCCGACTGTTCAGGGATACCGTCCGCGGCGGCGACTTCCGCGCCCGCGAAGCGGGCTGTCACCGCCTCGCTGAAATCAGCAGCGCGATCATTGATCAATGCGTGGCCCAGGGGGTGCCCTTTGCCCGCGAGTACGGCGGCACCTTGGCCACCCGCAACTTCGGCGGCTCCTTGGTGAGCCGCACTTTTTATGCCCGTGGGCAGACCGGTCAGCAGCTGCTCTACGGCGCCTACCAGGCCCTGATGCGCCAGGTGCAACTCGGGCGGGTGGAACTGCTACCCCGGCGGGATCTGCTTGAGCTGATTCGCGTCGACGGGGTCGCCCGAGGGGTGATCTGCCGCAATCTGCTCAGTGGAGCCCTCGAAACCCACACGGGTCATGCGGTGGTGCTTGCCACCGGTGGCTACAGCAACGTCTACTTCCTCTCCACCAATGCCCTGAAATCCAACGCCAGTGCGATCTGGCGGGCCCATGAACAGGGGGCCCTCTTTGCCAATCCCTGCTTCACACAGATCCACCCCACCTGCATCCCCAGCGGCGATCCCTACCAGAGCAAGCTCACGCTCATGAGCGAGAGCCTGCGGAACGACGGCCGCGTCTGGCTGCCGCAACACCGCCAGGACAGCCGTGATCCAGAGACCATTCCTGAGACCGAGCGGGACTATTTCCTCGAGCGCCAATACCCCAGCTACGGGAACATGGTCCCGAGGGATGTGGCATCCCGCAGGGCACGGGAGCTCTGCAATGAAGGCCAAGGTGTGGGCCCAGCCGGTCGCTCGATCTACCTGGATCTTCGCGATGCCATCCGAGAGAGCGGCCGCGATGTCATCGAGAAGCGCTACGGCAACCTGCTGGAGATGTATGAGCGGATTAGCGGCGAAGACCCGTACGCCAAGCCGCTCAAGATCTACCCCGCACCGCACTACACGATGGGCGGGCTTTGGGTTGACTACCACCTGATGAGCTCCATTCCTGGGCTCTTCGTGCTCGGGGAAGCCAACTTCTCTGAACATGGGGCCAACCGCCTTGGCGCCAGCGCCCTGATGCAAGGCCTCGCAGACGGCTACTTCATCGCACCAGCCACCGTCACCGCATGGCTGGCGAGTCACAGCGGACCGCCGGTCACGCAAGAGCATTCGGCCTGCCGGGAAGCCCTGGCGGCTGCCCAGACACGAATTGCCAGCCTGGTCGCCACGAAAGGGGACACCCCAGTCGATCAATTCCACCGTCAGTTGGGCCTGACGATGATCGAGCGCTGCGGCATCAGCCGTAATGCCGCTGGACTGAGCCAGGGACTCCAGGAGGTCCGTGAACTCGAGCAGGACTTCCGCGCGCGGGTTCGCATTCCAGGCGGCGCCGAGGGACCCAATCTCGAATTGGAAAAAGGGCTTCGGTTAAGCGACTTCTTTGGCTTAGCCCAGTTGATGCTCCGGGACGCCCTGGCCCGCGAAGAATCCTGCGGGGCCCACTTCCGCGAGGAGCACCAAACCCCAGAGGGTGAAGCCCAGAGAGATGACGAGCACTTCGCCCACATCGCCGCCTGGGAGTACCAAGACGGTGCCGCCCCCTTACGTCAAAGCGAACCTCTGCAGTTCACAGCCCTGCAACCCAGCACCCGCAGCTACCGATGACGCCCACCCTCTCTCTCACGCTGAGGATCTGGCGCCAGGAGCACCAGCAGACCAAGGGCACCTTCTTGACCTACACGCTCCAAGGCCTCAGCCCAGACCTTTCTTTGCTGGAGGTGCTGGATCAGTTGAACGATCAACTCATTCGCAGCGATGAGCGCCCGATCTACTTCGAGCACGACTGCAGGGAAGGGATCTGCGGCAGTTGCGGATTCCTCGTCAATGGCCAGGCCCATGGCTCCCAGCGGGCGACGACTGTTTGCCAGCTCTACGTCAGGGAGTTCCAGGACGGAGAAACCGTGACCTTGGAACCCTGGCGCGCTGCGGCCTTCCCTCTCCTTCAAGATCTGGCGGTTGAACGCTCAGCCCTGGACCGGATCATTGCCGCCGGCGGCTACTGCTCGATCAACACCGGGCAGGCACCCGACGGGAACGCGATGTTGATCGGACAGGAGCAGGCTCTGTCCGCCTTTGCCACAGCCACCTGTATCGGCTGTGGCGCCTGCGTTGCCAGTTGCCGCAATGCCTCGGCGAGCCTCTTCACCGCCGCCAAGTTGGCTCACCTCGGCCAGCTCCCCCAGGGACAACCCGAACGGCGCTCACGGGCGCGATCGATGCAGGCCGCGATGGAGCAGGAAGGATTCGGGAGTTGCAGCAGCAATCTCGAATGCGAAGCCGTCTGCCCGAAAGAGATTTCAGCGGACTGGATCAGCTGGATGAACGGCGAAGCTCGCTAAGAGCAGTCAGTGGGACCAGAGGGACTTGAACCCTCACAACGTTGCCGTCTGCGGATTTTAAGTCCGCTGCGTCTACCAATTCCGCCATGGTCCCGGCGCAGACCATCTTAGATTTGCCGGGACGTTGCACCATCGCCGTGCCGCTGCCCGGGTTCCTCAGTTCCCTCACCAGTGAGACCCTGTTGGTGCTGGCCGCCTACGGGGCACTCGCCGGTGCCTACCTGGTGGCAGTCCCCCTGGCTCTGATGGCTTGGATGACCAAGCGCTGGACCGTGATGGGCAAGATCGAGCGCACGGCGGTCTATGGACTGGTCTTCCTGTTCTTCCCCGGACTGATCGTCTTCGCCCCCTTCGTGAATCTGCGTCTGCAGGGCCAGGGCAACACTTAATGGGATCCGGCATCACACGCGGCAAGGCGCTTCTGGCCGGCCTGGCCATCTTTGGCATCGGCGGTCTCGGTTACTGGGGCTTCCAAGCCGCTGGCTTTGAAGGGTTTAGTGCGGGCATTGCCGCCCAGGCCCTCCTGGTGGTCATCGTCCTGGTCTGGACGGGCTCTTACTTGTTCCGGGTCGTGACCGGAAACATGACCTACATGGAGCAGCGACGCCGCTACCGCTCGGGTTACGACGCTGCCACCGACGAAGAGCTCCAGAAGCGTTTTGACGCCCTCAGCCCCGAAGAGCAAGAGAAGCTCATGCGGGAACTCGCCCAGGACAGCGAAGGCTGAGGCCATAGGCTCAGCTGCAGATCTCACGCTGCCGTGACCACCAGCACCCCGATCCAGCAGCGTTTTCAGAAGCTCAAGACCGAGGGCCGCTGCGCCTTGATGCCATTCCTGATGGCCGGCGATCCGGATCTGGAGCACACCCGCTCGACCCTCCTGGCCCTGGAGGCCGGCGGGGCCGACATGATCGAGCTGGGGATTCCCTACAGCGATCCCCTGGCCGATGGTCCGGTGATCCAAGCCGCGGCCAGCCGAGCACTGGGCAGCGGGACCACCCCTGGTTGGGTGCTGGAGATGCTCCGCAGCCTCAAGGGCGAGCTCACCATCCCGGTGATCCTCTTCACCTACAGCAACCCCTTGCTGAACCGCGGCATGGAGACCTTCTGCCGCGATGCCGCGGCGGCGGGTGCCGCCGGCCTGGTGGTGCCTGATCTCCCCCTGGAAGAAGCAGAAAAGCTTTCGGCCATTGCCGAAGCGGCAGGTCTGGATCTCGTGCTGCTGGTGGCACCCACTACCCCGAGCGATCGCATGGCCCGCATCGCCCAGGCCAGCCGCGGCTTCACCTACCTGGTCAGCGTCACCGGGGTCACCGGTGTCCGCACCACCCTGGAAAACCGGGTCGCCACCCTGGTGCATCAACTCAAAGGAATGGGGCCAACCCCAGTCGCCGTTGGCTTTGGCATCTCCGGCCCCGAGCAGGCGCGCCAAGTTCGTGATTGGGGCGCAGATGGCGCCATCGTCGGTAGCGCCCTGGTCAAGGTCATGGCTGAAAGCCACAGCCAGCAGGGGAACATTGCTGCTGCTGCGGGTCAGTTCTGCGGCCAACTGCGCCAGGCCCTCGACAACTAAGCGGCCAGCCCTCGATCCGCACGGCAGAATCAGCGCAGTTCGCCCCTGCGAGGGACCGTTTTCAATGGCGCTGCGCAACCGCCTCTCCCGTGGACTCCTTGGCGCCGCGCTGCTGGTCGCCCCCAGCGCCGCCCAGGCCGGCTGGAGTGAGTACACCTCCAACATCTCTGAGGTGGATGCCTGCAATCAGGCCCAGTACCTGATGCCCGAACAGGCCGTTCCTCAGCAATACGTGCTCAAAGTCAAGGACGGCAACTTCCGCTGCAAGGTGCGCTGGAGCGACAAAGCCGGCGCCGAACCCAGCAACCTGCCGGTGCTGCTGCCCGCCAAAATTCGCCAGCCGATCTTTGCCGGTGGCTGGCTGTAACTTGCTCGCACACGCCTGCTGATCCGTGCGCTTTGTTCTCTGGGGGACCTACTGCGAGAACGCGCTGGAGAAACGCACCCCTTACCGCGAGGAGCATCTCGCGGGGCTGCAGCGCCAAAAGGATGACGGCGTGCTGATCACCCTGGGACCCACGGAAACCAGCTGCCACGTCTTCGGGATCTACGAGGCCGAGTCCAAGCAGCAGGTGGTGGATCTGCTCCACAACGATGTGTATTGGCGCCAGGGAATCTGGACCGCCCTCGAGGTCTACCCCTGGATCCAGGCCTTCTAGATCAGGCCTTCGGCCAGCCCGCCTGGCTCTGCTGCCAGACCCACTCGGCCACCTGCTGGACACCGTCCTCACCCAGGGCCTCGACGTAGCCGCTCATCTGTCCCTGGCCCTGGGCAGCGATCGCCGCAATGGCCTCCTGGGAGGCAATGCCCTGGCGCTCTAGGGCCGCCAGCTTCAAGGTTTTGCCGCGGCGAATGATGTTGCCGCCATTGAGGTGACAGCCCGCGCAGTGGAGCTCAAACAATTGGGCACCATCGGCCCAGGCAGGTTGGGCCACGCTCAAACCCAGCAGCAACACCAGAGCCAGCAACAGCCGGCGCAGCAACGCAAGGGACATCAGGTCAAGGACAAGGGGGGCGCAGCGCGCCAAGCGTCAGTCTGACCGGCCCACTCCCGGTGTGTCCGCGCTCAAATAGCCCCACACCCACGCACCCCATGCTGTCCTTTCTGCACAGCGCCGACTGGCAGATCGGCAAGCCCTACGCCCGGGTCCAGGATCCAGACAAGCGGGCCAAGTTGCGGCAGGTGCGCATCGCCGCCATCGATCAAATCGCTCAATGCGCCAAGGAGCAGGAGGCCGCCTTCCTGCTGGTCGCCGGTGATCTCTTTGACTCACCAACCCCCAGCAGCAGTGACATCAGTGCGGTCTGCCAGGCCCTCGGCCGCCTGAGCTGCCCGGTGCTGGTGATTCCTGGCAACCATGACCACGGTGCCCCAGGCAGCGTCTGGCACCAACGTTTTTTCCAGGAGGAGTGCCAGCGCCGGGCCCCCAACCTCCAGGTTCTCCTGAGCCGCGAACCGCTCGTGCTGGAGCAGGCGATCGTGCTGCCCTGCCCGCTGTTGCGCCGCACGGACAGCCAGGACCCCACCGCTTGGGTGCGATCGATCGATTGGGCCTCACTGCCCAGCGACCGCCCTCGCCTCCTGCTTGCCCATGGCTCCATCCATGGTTTTGGCTCCGATGACCTGGATGCCGATGAGGAGAACCCCGCCAGCGCCCAGAACCAACTGCGCCTCGATGCAGGCCTACTGGAGGAGCTGGACTACGTCGCCCTGGGGGATTGGCATGGCCTCAAACAGGTCCATGCCAAGGCCTGGTACAGCGGGACCCCGGAGCCCGATCGCTTTCCCCGCCATGACGTCTACCGCGATGGAGTCGTCCTGGCGGTGCGCGCCGAGCGGGGGAGTCTTCCCGAGGTGACCCCTCTGGCGACTGCGATGCTGCAATGGCACGCAACGGCGGTGCGGCTCAGCAGCGACGCGGAGCTGGAGCGCTTTGAAGCGCAGCTCCAGACGCTCCTGGGCGATGAGCCAGGACAACATCTCCTGCTGCTGGAGGAGAGCGGCAGCCTGAGCCTCGAGGGTCATCGCCGCTACGACGCGCTGATCGAGCGCTTGGAGGCCCAACTGCTGCGGCTCAAGCGCCGCGGGCGCTGCGCCCAGGCTCCCGATCCAAGCGAGCTCAAGGCCCTCAGCCAGCGCCCCAGTGACCCCTTGATTGCCAACGTCGCCCATCGCCTCCAGAGCGAACTGGCGGACAGCGCGCTGCTGGAGGAGCGCCGCGAACTGCTGCAGCTGGCCCTGGCCGAACTGCACCGCTGCGCGGGGGAGTAAGCCATGCACCTGCTCTCCTGCCGCCTGCAACGGGTTCGTCAACACCTCGATCTCCAGCTCAGCTTTGGCCGCCAACTGACCCTGGTCGGCGGGGTCAACGAATCGGGCAAAAGCACCCTGGTGGAGGCACTCCACAAAACCCTCTTCCTGCGCTCCACCGCCACCGGGCGCGGTGTGGAGGAGCTGCGCTCACGCACCCATGGCGGCCTGCCGGAGGTCGAGCTCTGTTTTGCCGCCCAGGGAGAACGCTGGACGCTGCGCAAACGCTTCGCTGGTGCCGGGGGAACCTGTCAGCTGAGCAACCCGAAAGGGCAGGCCCTCAGTGGTCCAGCAGCGGAAGACGAGCTGGCGCGGCTGCTGGGCCTGGAGGGTCCCATCGAAGGCAGGAGGATCGCCCAGCTGCCCGAGCGCTGGGCCCACCTCTGGGTGCGGCAGGGGGACGCAGGCTTCAACCCCCTGGAGGGGAAGCCGGAGAGCTACGACTACGAGCGACTGCTCCAGCAGCTGCAATCCAAGACCGATCTCGGAACGCTGCAGTCCCCCCTGGATCGCCAGGTGGTCGAGCAACTCCAGCAGCGCCTGGGACAGGTGTTCACTCCAACAGGCCGCGTGAAGGCCGGATCAGCCCTCGCCCAAGTGCTGCAACGGGAACAGGAGTGCTTGGAGGAGCTGAACGGGGCCAAACAACAACTGCTCGAGCTCGAACAAGCCATGGAGCGCCTTGGCGCCATCGCCGAGAGGCTCCACTGCATCGACCAGGACCTGCGGCCCGCCTTACTGAGAGAGCGGGAACTGGAGCAGCAACAGCAGTTGCTGCAGGCGGAACTTGAACCGGTGCTGCTGCAACGCCAGACCCTTGAGCAACAGCAGAAACAACAGCAGGAACTCAAGCGAACCCAGCAGGAGCAGCAGCAAGAGCAACTCCGGCTGCAACAGCAGCTGAAGCAGGCACTCGAGCAGGACGCCCTCAAAACAGAGCAGCAGCAGAAGCAGGAGCAGCAGATCGCAGCCGCTCAGCAACAGCTGCAAACCCTGCGGACGCGGCAAGAGGGAGTGCGTCAGCGGCTCGACCTCCTGCAACTGCGTAGGGAGCGCCAACAGCTTGAAGCCCACCAGCAGGAGATGAACCGCCTGCAGTCAGAAGCGAACCGGCTCAAGCAAACCCTGTCCCAACTGCCGCCGATCGATGCCGAACAGGTGCGCGGACTGCGGAGCGCCGAGCAGGCCCTCGCCCAGGCCCAGGCGCGGCTGGAGGCCATGGCCACCAGCATCGAAGTGCTCCAAAGCGATCAGGCCATCACGCTTGCCGGTGAAGCGATCCAGGCCGGAGAGAAGCGCCAGCTCAACAGCATCACTGAACTGCAGGTTGGAGCTGCCGTCCGCCTACGGGTGAGCCCCGGCGGCGGCGACGCGCTGCCCCAGGCCCAGGCTCAGCTGGAGCGCTGCCGCCAAGACTGCGAACGGTTGACCCAGCAGCTCGGGGCCGTCAACAGCGAAGCCGCGGAGGCGATTGAGCAACAACGGCGCAGCCTGGAGCGGGATCTCAGCGACCTGCGCAGCGCAGCCAAGGCCATCCCCTGGTCCGGGCTGAGCGAGCGTCTCAGTGCCTTGCTCCCGCGCCAGCAGGACCTGGAGCAAGCCATCAGTCTCGATCGCCAGGAGGGACTGCCCAGCGATCCAACGACACTCGAAGAGCTGGACACGCAGCTACGCCAGACCATCCAGCAACAAAGCAGCGCCCTCGATCAGCAGCTGCAACAGCATCAGCAACAGCGGCAACAGGAGCTAGCCCAGAGCCGCCAGCTGGAGCAATGCCGCAATCGGCTCGAGCAACTCGCCGGCTCCTTGGCGATGGTCGAGCAACGACTGCAACAAGAGTCAACCCCAGCGAGCGTCGAGCAGCTCCAACACCTGGAGCAAGACGTCAAGGAGCGGCGAGCAGTACTGGCGGCGATGGAGAGCGAACGAAAAACATTGCAGCAACACCGCCAGGGATCCGTTGGGGCCCTGCAACTGCTCGAGCAGCTCAACCAGGAGAAAGAGCTTCTCCTCAATGAGCGTGGGCAGAACGAACAGCGCTGCACCAGCCTGGGAGCCCAAAACCCCAGCGCTCAACTGGAGCTAGCCCAGGCCCGCTGGGAAAACGTCCAGCAGGAACGCCAAATGCAAGAACGGGAAGCCAACGCTCTGCAACTGCTGCAGGAGCACTTCCATCAGGCCCAAGCTGAGCTGGCCAATCGCTACAGCGAACCGCTCTGTTCAGCCCTCAACCCCTACCTCGGGGCGCTCTTGCCAACAGGAGCGGAGAAGGCCCTGTTGGCCTTCAATCCCAAACATGGCTTCCAGCAACTGCAACTGCTGCAGGACAGCCAGGCCTATGACTTTGCGCGACTCAGTGGAGGCATGCGCGAACAATTCGCAGGGGCGCTGCGACTGGCCATGGCCGAAGTCCTAATGGGTGCCTATGACGGTTCCCTGCCCTTGGTCTTCGACGACGCCTTTACCAATACCGATCGGGAACGTCTCGATCCATTGCAAGCAATGTTGCAGCGGGGGATGGAGCAGGGGATTCAAATCATCCTGCTCAGCTGCCATCCCGAGGACTATCAAAACGTTCTGGGCTGGGCACAAAAAAGCCCCCTCCAATCGCTGGAGGGGGCCAATGGCGTGGAGGTCACGCTCAGCCGTTAGGGCTGTCGATCACTCTTCGTCTTCGTCGCTGCCGCCGGCGGGAATCAGACGGATCTGCTTACGGCCAAGCTTGATTTCGAACTCGTCACCGGGCTGAAGATCCAGCATGGCGGTGTAGGCCTTACCGATCAGCAGGTTGCCGTTGCCCTGAACGGTGGCGATGTAGCTGAGCTTGCGGCCACCCTTGCCGACCTTGCTGCTCACGCCCAGCTCAACGCCCTTGGCCTCGAGAAGCGCTTCGTAGAAAGCGGTGAAGTTCAGACGCTCGCCGCCGTCCTTCTTGGAGGAGACATAACCGCAAGCGCGGACGATATCGGACTTACTTACATCGCCAAGCTCTTTAACTTTGGCCAGAAGATCGGAACCGGTGAGCATTGAGGTAGAGGGCTTGAGCCAGATACTCGTGCAACATACAACACGGTTTAACTAGGCACCAGCTCCATGAAGATCAAACCAAGCCAGAATTCGGCAAGGAGTTGAGTACCAAAGGCCTCGATGCATCGAATCCGTGAATTACGCAGGGACGAGCACTCTGAGGCGATCACGATTTATCAGCAGGCCGTCCTGAGTTGCGACCCGAAGCTGTACACCCAGGCACAAAAAGAAGCCTGGGCCAGTCAAGGTCCGGCACTTGCACTTCAGCTCGAGCGCGGTCGCGCCCTGGCCAGCGAAGCAACGGATGGAGGCGTCCTCGCCTTTGCCCTGCGGGATCCAAGCCAACGCCTATCCCTGCTCTATTGCCATCCTGAACACCAACAGCGGGGCCATGGACGCGCCCTGATTGAGGCCATCGAGGCGGAAGCGTCTGAGGACAAGCTCGGCTCCCTCGTCACCGAAGCCAGCCTGATCTCCACCCCTCTACTGCTGAAGCTGGGCTGGCGGATCCGCTGGAGAGAAGAACTCCTGATCCGCGGGGTGCACTTCGAGCGGTTCAACCTCAGAAAAACGCTGAACCCGATACTGAGCTGATGGCCGAAGCCCAGCTCCAACAGTTCCTCCAGAAGATCCAACAGCTCAATGCTTTCGTGGCCTTGACTGAGGCCCAGCCCGAGCTTCGCCAAGCCCTCAGAGACTGCAGCAACCACCACGATGTGGTCCAACTGGCGGCCCAATTTGGCTTTGACATCGGCCGGCGCTGGGGGGACAGCAGCCCCCAGCCAGACAGGCCCGCTGATCAACCCAATCTGCTGCGGGGGGACTGCCCGGAGTCAGGCCAGGAACAAACCGACGTGCTCGCCAGTGGACAGAACTGGCGCCTCGAGCGAATTCATTCCTGCCAGGCCAGCAGCCCAGCCGAGGGCTGGTACGACCAAGAGGAGAGCGAATGGGTTCTGGTTCTGCGCGGAAGTGCGTCGCTGCACTTTGAAGACGAAGAGCAGCCGCGGGACCTCTGCGTCGGCGATGCGCTGATGATTGCGCCGCATCGCCGCCATCGGGTTACGGCAACCGACCCGAATCCTGGGACGGTCTGGCTAGCTCTGTTCTGGTCGGTGGGCGCTTGAGGTTGGATTGCCGCACCAGCCAATAGGCGGCAGCGAGGGAGAGGATCGCCACCCCCAAGCCAATCAGAACCGCAGGGTCCTTCTGCATCCCCGGGGGAGAAACGATCACCTTGCGGGACACTGCGGTCAGGGCCGTGACCAGCACTAATTCGATCTGAATCACGTGCTCCCGCAGGTAAGCGGTGAGGTTCTGCAGCACCTCCAGGGCAATCAGGATCACCAGCACCTGATCCAACAGGCTCACCAGGCCCTCACCGGTCCAATTGACCTGCAAATCCAGCAGGTCACTGCCCAAAAAGATCAGGAGCTGAAGGGTCGCGACCACCAACACCACGGTGAGGGTGACCGAGAGGACCTTGGCCAGAGCGCGTTCGAAACCCGAGATTCCTCGCAGGAACGCGCGATCACAAAACAGAGACTTCAATTGCGAAAGGGCGTGTACTGAGGCTTAGCCGGAGTATCCCCCGGAGGGTTCACCAACTTGGTGTCGCAGGTGATACTTCCGTCGGCCGCCGTCACGCAGTTCTTGGGTTCCACGGTGGTGGAGGGGCCCACATTGCTGCCGGGTCCCCAGAGGAAACTCTCCGCCTGGGCATGAACGGCCGAAGGCATTGCAGCACCCAGGGCCGCAACGGACGCCCAAGCCAGCCAACGCACGCAGGTCATCTCAACGGTGCAACGTGCACCCACTGTGACGTGAGTGCAGGCCTCCGTCAGCCGTCTCCGACTTCCAGTCGGATTTCTTCCAGGAGCAGATCCAATTGCCCAAGGGAGTCCTCAACGGCTGGAGCGGCATCGGCGGAACCAACCCCGCCTTGATCCTCGCTCTGCCAGACCGCCTCAATGGCACAGAGACGTTCAGCCAGGCCCACCAAACCGTCACGGCGGTAGGTGCGGTCCAACTCATCCAGCAGGACCGGCATCCGAATCGAGCTTGCCCGCAGGACTCGCCGCAGGTCCGACTGGGTCCGGCCGCTGTGGCGGAGCCAATCCTTGATGAACGATTGCAGTTCGTCTAACTGCTCAGAGGTCAGAGCAGCCATCAGCGCGTCGGGGGAAACCAGCGATCTAGTTTGCGCTGCGCCCGCATCCGAATGGGTTCGCTCATGTGACTCGAGCAGAGACCGAGCAGGGCGGTCAAGGCCACCAGGTCATCGCTGAAGCCCGCCGCCGGGATGAAGTCCGGGATCAAATCAACCGGAACCAGCAGATAGGTCAGGGCCGCCAGCATCGTCAGGCGAACCTGTGGCGGGGTGCCGGAATCCAGCAACAACTCGAGGCATTCGATGGCAGGCCGCGCGATCGCGCGACCCGCACGACGCAGGAGGCGTCGCAGCGCGCCCTCATCGACCTCGGTGCTGCCCAGCACTTGGGCATCAATGGGTTGAGCAGCAGGATCGACAGCCATGGGCTGGTGTCACCTCAAGCGGTGACACCATTCTGAGGGCCGACCTACTGAACGACAGAACTGACGTCGACCAATCCGCTCTGGATGCCCACTTTGCGCAGCTTCCGCAGGGCCCGCTGGACCACCTGACGGCAGTACTCCCGACTGCAGCCCAGGAGACGGGCCACCTCAGCGAGGGTGCGCCACTCATGACTGCCATCGAGACCAAAGCGCAGCATCACGACAGTGCGCTCTTTCGGCGTGAGGTTGGACTGATCCAGAAGCTTCCAAACCGCGGCATTGCGCTCCGCCAGTTCACAGCGCTCCATGGGAGGCAGATCCTCACTGGGAAGCACATCCACCAGTTCCGTTGGATCGGATTTGGATTTGACGATGCCCTGCAGGCTGACGGTGACGCTGCGGAGCTCACAACCGAGCAAATCCTCAATTTCATCGAGCGGCAAACCCAACGCTGTGGCCAGCTGTTGTGAATTAGGCGCCATGCCATTGCGCTGCATCAAACGCGCCTTTGCAGCCCGCAAACGTGTCAGTTTTTCGTTGACATTGACAGGAATACGAATCGTGCGACTTTGGGTCGAGAGCGCACGGTTGAGTCCCTGGCGAATCCACCAGTAGGCATAAGTACTGAAGCGGTGGCCGCGGGTGGGGTCGTACTTCTCAACGGCTCGGGTCAGACCCAGGGTCCCCTCTTGGATCAGGTCCAACAGGTCAAGTCCCTTGCCCTGGTAGCGCTTTGCCAGGTTGACCACCAAGCGCAGGTTGGCCGTGATCATTTGATCTTTAGCCCGCTCGCCCACACGCATCGTGCGCTTCTCGATGTCGTTGTAGCTGCAGGCTTCACCAACACCACCAGCCATAGCGCAGCGCTCGTGCAGCTGCACCATGGCTTGTACCTTGCGGCCAAGCATCAGCTCTTGCTCTGGCGTCAACAACTGGTGACGACCAATTTCACCCAAGAAAGCACTCAGCGAGCTGGCCATGTTTGCGCGTTCTGCTGATTTGAACCTAAGGGGTTTTTGACTCAAAAAAGAAAGCCACTAAAAAGCTTCCAACTTTCAAAATTGCTTCCCAAATTCAGACTTATTTCCCAATTGCAGATTGGCTTCCAAAGCCTGAACAAAACCAGCTCAGTCGCTCGCTCGCTACGGTCTGAGGCCCCATCCAGTCCAAGGCCATGCCCGCCCCGGCTCTGATCGCCGACATCGCACCGACCGTTCTCACCCGAGCGGGCGTGGCCTACGTCCACTACCTGAGCTTCATGCTCTGCTTCGGCGCCCTCGTGCTGGAGCGTCGCCTGATCCAGCCCAACCCCAACCGCAAGGACGCCACCTTGATGGTGATCACCGATGTGGTCTACGGAATGGCGGCCCTCGCCCTCCTGGTGAGCGGGATCCTGCGGGTGATGTACTTCGGACAGGGCTCGGAGTTCTACACGGAGAACCCTCTGTTCTGGTGGAAGGTCGGCCTCTACCTCTCCGTGGGTGGCCTCTCCCTCTACCCAACGATCACCTACATCACCTGGGCCATCCCCCTGCGCAAAGGGGAACTGCCCCAGGTCAGCGAAGGCCTGGCCAAGCGGCTGGCCTGGATCCTCAACATTGAACTGGTGGGTTTTGCCCTGATTCCGTTCCTGGCCACCTTGATGGCCCGGGGCGTCGGCCTGCCTGGTTAGCCCCAGCAATGGAGCTACCGCCTCCAGCCTGCCCACTGGCCTCTGAGGTGCGCCCCTGGTCCGGCCAGGGGCAGCTCTTGATCGCGCCGGTCCAGACCACCGCCAGCAGCGCTGGCTACAGCAGTCGTCTCAAGACCACACCCGCAGGCTGGCCCCATCGCAAGCAGTGGTGCGTCTGGGTGGAGCCCGTGACCACCCAGGGGCCTGGGGCGATGTGGCAGCAGCGCTGGCATCAGGCGGTGCAGGCTGCCCTGCGCACCTGGCAAGACCAGCTGCCGATTCACCTGGTCACCGAGCCGCTGCGGGCCCACGTTCTGGTGGAGCGGCGTCGGCCTCCCCTGCTCAATAACCGCGCCAGCAATGGACGGGCCCTGCTTCAGTTGCGTGAGGTCCGCCGGGATCAGCGCTGGTCCCTCGAGCCGCTGGTGACCGTGCTGATCAGCCCCGGGCAAGCGCAAACGGCCATTCAGGCCACCAGCCTGCATGAATTGGGCCACGCCTTTGGTCTCTGGGGCCATAGCGACCAAGCCGGCGATGCGCTGGCGGTCAAGGCCGGAGCGATCCCGGTCCTGCAGCTGAGCCCCAGGGATCAAGCCACCCTGAAGTGGTTGCAAGAACAGCCCGGTTTGACCCAGGCTGATCAGCCCAGCACCCAGCCATGACTCCGCCCAGGCGGACCCTCTCAGACCTGTTCTTGAGACGGCCCGTATTCAGCTTGGTGCTGAGTCTGCTGCTGCTGCTCATGGGAGCCCTGAGCTTGAGCGGCCTGCAGGTCGAGAACCTGCCGAGCATTGCCCCCGGACGGGTCAGTGTCCGCAGCTCCTACCCGGGCGGCAGCCCCGAGGTGGTGGAGCAGGGGGTGACCGCCTTAATCGAGCAGCAGCTCAACGGACTCGAGCGGCTCGAGAGCATCCGCTCCAGCAGCAGCAGCAGTGGCAGCAGCATCCGGCTGAACTTCCGCGGCGGCTCCCCCGAACTCAATCAGGTCAACACCCAAAACGAAATCGCCCAGGTGCTGCGGCGGCTACCAGCCCAGGTCGCTCGCCTGGGAGTACAGGTCAGACGCAGCTCCGATGACCTCTTAATGGTCCTGAGCTTCAGCGCGGATCCGAAGCGCTACACCCCGCAGTTCCTCAATGGCTGGGTCAGCCAGGTGGTGCAGCAGCGGCTCCAGCGGGTCGAGGGGGTTGGCGATGTGCGTCTGTTTGGCGGGAGCCCGTTGGCCTTCCGGCTCTGGCTCAACCCCGCGGCACTGCTTGAGCGTCAACTGACGATCAACGATGTCGAGCGGGCCCTGCAGGCCCAGAACGTCCTAGCCGCACTGGGACAAACCGGCGAAGCGCCCATGCCCCCGGGGCAGGCCACCACCCTCCCGCTCGAGATGGAGGGCCGGCTGCGCAGCAGCGAAGAACTCGAGCAACTGGTGGTCGGCGAGGGCCCCGAAGGCGGAGTCGTGCTGCTGAGGGACATCGGCCGCGTGGGTCTTGGCAGTGAGAGCTATGACGCCATCGCCACGAACCTCCAGGGCAGCAGCGCTGTGGCCATTGGCGTGTACCAGCGGGATGGCACCAATGCCCTGGCGGTCAGTGAGGCGGTGGAGCAGGCCCTAGCGGAGCTCCAGCCGGACATTCCCCCTGGCATTGATCTGCAGCTGATCGTCAACGAAGCCGAGACGATTCGCACCAGCATTGGCGAGACCGCCGGCAGCCTCCGGGATGCGGTGCTGCTGGTGTTTCTTGCCCTGCTGCTGGGGCTTGGCAACAGCCGTCTAGCCCTGATCAGCGCCCTGGCGGTTCCGGTCTCTCTGTTGGGGTCGATCAGCCTGATCAAGCTGGCCGGCGGCTCGATCAACACCCTCAGCCTGTTTGGGATGGTGCTGGCCTCGGGCCTGGTGGTCGACGACGCCATCGTCGTCAGTGAGGACATCGGACGGCGGCTGGAAGCGGGGGCCTCCCCCTTGGCCGCCGCCCGCGAATCCATGGCGGAGCTCGGTGGGGCGGTGGTGGCGACCTCCCTGGTGCTGGTGGTGGTCTTCCTGCCGGTGATCGGGCTGGAGGGAAGCGTGGGCCGGCTCTACGCGCCCATCGCCATCAGCATCAGTGCCGCCATTGCGGTCTCGACGTTTAACGCCATCAGCTTCACGCCGGTGGCGGCCAGCCGCCTGCTCCACGCGGAACAACGCGAGCCCGCCTGGCTGCTGCGCTGGATTGATCCGCCCCGGCGCTGGCTGGAATCCTTGGAAGCCCCCTACGGTCGCTGGCTCGAGGGCTCCCTCAAGCTGCGGCGCCGCGTCATGGCCAGCGTCCTGGTGGGCCTGTTGGTGACGGCCCTGGGCCTGAGCTGGAGACCGACGGCCTTCATTCCCCAGGAGGACAACGGTCAACTGCGGGGGGTTGTTGTGCTGCCGGAGGGGCTCTCCCTGCAGCGCACCGAGGCGGTCATGCAGCAGGTCCAAGCGCTGGCGGAGGCGGATCCCGCAATTCGAACCGGCAACTTCTATGCCGGCCGTTCCTTTGGGGACAGCACCCCCAACAAGGGACTGCTCTTCCTGCGGCTTCAGCCGATCGGCGAGCGGGGGCCTGGACGCCCCAGCACCGAGGCGGTGGCCAAACGGCTCAACCGCCAACTGCGTAAAACGATCTCCGGGGCCACGGTGATCGTCAGCCAGCCCCCCAGCGTGCGCGGCTTCAGCAGCGAAGGGGGATTGGAGCTCGAGCTGCTGGACACCAGCAACGGGCAGTTCTCGCTGCAGCAATTTGCGGGCGAGGCCCAACGCCTGATCCAAGCGGCCAATGCCAGCGGATTGTTTGAGCGGGTCTCCACCCGCTTCAGCGCCGATTCCCCGCTCCTACGGCTGGAGCCCGATCGCCTACAGATGGCCTCCCTCGGCGTGGAACTGAGCCAACTGGTCAGCACCCTGCAGGCCAGCCTGGGCAGCAGCTATGTCAACGACAGCTTTGAGGGCGATCAGGTCCGCCGGGTGATTGTTCAGCTGGATGGAGAGGGCCGGCGCAACCTCGACGACGTCCTCGCCCTGCAGGTGCGCGCCAAATCAGGAACCCTGATCCCCGTTGGCCAGTTGGTGCGCGTGGAGGCCTCCAGCGGCGCCAGCACGATCAACCACAGCCGCCTTGTGCGCTCCATCAGCATTCGAGCCTTACCGGCCTCGGGGGTGAGCACCGGCCAAGCCATGGCTGAGCTCGAGCGGCTGCAGGGGCAACTGGGGGGACGGCGCACGGACCTGGCCTGGACCGGTCTGGCGGAGGAGGAGAAACGCTCCGGCGGCAGCACCGTCCGGGTCTTTTCCCTGGCGGTCTTGGTCATGGCGCTGGTGCTGGCCGGCCTCTACGAGAACCTGCTGGACCCGTTCATCATCTTGATCACCGTTCCCCTGGCCCTGCTTGGTGCGCTGGGCGGCCTGGTGCTGCGCGGTCTGCCCCTGGATGTCTACGGCCAGATGGGACTGCTGGTCCTGGTGGCCCTGGCCGCCAAAAACGGAATCTTGATCGTGGAATTTGCCAATCAACGCTTGCGGGAGGGACTGAACCTGGACCAGGCCATCCGCGACTCCGCCCGCTCCAGGCTGCGGCCGATCCTGCTGACGGCCATCTCCTCCCTGGCGGGGTTTCTGCCCCTGCTGCTGGCCAGCGGCAGTAGCGCCAGCAGCCGCATCAGCATCGGCACTGTGGTGTTCTTTGGCCTACTGGTGGCCACCGTTTTGAGCCTATTTGTCGTGCCCAGTAGCTACAGGTTGATCAAGGGCTGGGAGCTCGAGCTCAAAGCCCGGAGGAGCCATGGCTAAAGCACTCTGGCCAGGTCTGGCCGCCCTTGGACTACTCGCACTCTGCGGCTGCGGCAGCTCAACTGGTCGTCCGCCGCAGAAGGTCACGGCCGCTCCACTGGAGCGGGAGGTGTTCGTGCAAAGCATCGACACCGTCAGCACCCTGGAGGCCACCGATGAAATCGAGCTGGCGGCCCAGGCCGGCGGACGAATCCAACGGGTCCTGGTCCAATCCGGTCAGTCCGTTGAGGCCGGGCAACTGCTGCTGGTCCTCGATCAAACCCAGCTCAAGGCGGACGTCGCAGCCCTGCAGGCCCAAAGCAAAAGCGACCAACTGGCCTTTGAGCGACTGGCCGGCTTGGCCCAGGAAGGGGCGGCAACCGCGCTACAGCGCGATGAATTCGAAGCCAAAGCGATCGGCTCGCGCCAAGCCCTGACGGCAAAGTTGGCGGATCTTTCCTACAAGGACGTGCGGGCCCCCATCGCTGGCGTGATCAGCGATCTGAGCGTCAAAGCAGGGGATGTTCTCCAGGCCGGAAGCCCCTTTAGCCGGATCATCCGCAACGAGGCGCTGCAGGCCCGGATCGACGTGCCGGCAGGCCAGGCGAACCGGCTCGCCAGCGGACAGCTGGTGCAACTGCTCGATGGCCAAGGGCAGCGGCCCGTGGCCAAGGGGAGGGTGACGATGATCGATCCCAACATCAACGCCAAAAGTCAGACCCTGCTGGCCAAGGCCAAGATCGAGAACCCCCAGGGCATGCTCCGCGACGGGCAGCGCCTGCGGACCCGTTTGATCATTGGCGCGGAGCGTCACCTCGCCATTCCGTTTGAGGCGGTCACGCGCCAATTCGGCCAGACCTTCGTCTTCGTCGTCGGCACCCCTGCCCAATGGAAAAAAGACCCGGGCAAGACGCCCTTGGCGACCATTGAGCGCCTACCGGCGGGCAGCAGGGTGGCGCTCCAGCGCAGCGTCAGCCTGGGTCCCCTGCAGGGGGATCGCTATCCCGTCCTCAAAGGCCTCTCGGCCACCGATCGGGTGATCCTGAGCAACGGCAGCGGACTCCGCCATGGGAGCCCCGTTCGCCTCAAACAGCCCTAGTCGCGGCGCGGAGCACCCCGGCGGGAGGCCAAGACCTCCTGCACCCGGCGCCAGCTCACGCCGTGATGGGCCAAAGCAACCTGCAGGTGAAAGACGATGTCGGCCGCCTCACCCGCCATCTCCTCAGGACTGTTGTCCTTGCAGGCCATCACGAACTCGGCGCTCTCCTCACCGATTTTTTTGAGGATCCGGTTGTCGCCGCCCTCGAGCAACTTGTTGGTGTAGCTGCCGGGTTCCGGCTGGTCACGGCGTCCTTCGATCACCCGCATCAATTCCGTGCAGACATCGGCGGGCGGGGGTGCGGCGCCAGCACCACCAGCCGTCGGGCTCGGTCCATCGTCGTAGAAGCAACTGCGCGCTCCGGTGTGGCAAGCCACATCGCCGCGCTGCTCAATCGTGAGCAGCAGCACGTCGGCATCGCAGTCGTAGCGCAGGCCGCGCAAGGCCTGGGTATGGCCACTGGTGGCACCTTTGTGCCAAAGCTCCTGGCGGGAGCGACTCCAGTAGTGCACTTCGCCCGTGGCCAAGGTGCGCTCAATCGCCTCGTGGTTCATCCAGGCGACCATCAGGACCGCACCGTCGAGCCAGTCCTGCGCGACCGCCGGGATCAGGCCGGCCTCGTTAAAACGAAGAGAGCGAATGAAGGCCGGATCTGGGGCCTGAAATGATGCCTGCAAGGGCTGCCGATCCATCTACCCCGATCCTCCCTCAAGACCTACATCCAGCATTCACCGGGGATGACCGCCGCCTACACCTGCAGCAAAACCTTTAGCGGCTACCCCTGTTGCCACCGGCAGTGGAGGCACAGCGGCCATTGCCGCTTTGTGCACGGCTACAGCCGCAGCTTTTGTTTTTGGTTCCAGGCCGAGGAGCTGGATGAAAACGGCTTCGTGGTGGATTTCTCCAGCCTGAGCGAACTGGAGAAGCAACTGAGGCAGCAGTTTGACCACACCTTTTTGGTCAATGCGGATGACCCGCTGCTGGCGCAATGGCAGTCCCTGCATGAGCAGGGGGCCCTGGATCTACGGGTCATGGAGAACGTCGGCATGGAAGCCACCGCTGCCCTGGCCTGGGACTGGGCCAACCAACTGCTGCAAAAGCGGGACGGCGGCCGCAGCTGCTGCTGGAAGGTCGAGGCCCGGGAGAACGAGAAGAACGCCGCCTGCTACTCCGCCGTCCCGACGTGGTTTAGCAACAAAGCCCAGACCATCTGATTCATCGGCAGCAGGATGGCGCCATCGCAGGAGCGCCGATGGTCCGCAGTCCTGAACGTCAGGCCGAGACCCAGACATTCATCGCTTCGAGCTGCTCGGCCCCGCCCAAACGCGTCGCGATTGGCATTGCCCCGCTGGGAATCGTCTCGATCGGCATCGTGCCCATGGGCGTGGTGAGCATTGGCGTAGTCCCCATGGGCGTCGTCAGCCTGGGGGTGGTGGGAATGGGCGTACTCAATGCCTGCATCGTGGGCATGGGAGTTGCCGTTGCTGGGCTGAACGCCATGGGGCTTTGGACGTGGAGCCCAGACCCAAGCCAGGCCCACGCCCACCGGCCTGCCGCCAAGGAACTCACCCTCTATCCCAGTCAGCAGCAGGCGCTGGATCAAGCCAAAACTCTTGGCTGCAGCGGCGCCCATCGGATGGGCTCTGGCTGGATGCCCTGCAGCGCACATCCGGACTGAAACCCGAACCTGTCGCATAGACGACATTCAAGTCTCAGGGGTCGTAACTTAAGATTCGCTTTCGATTTCACGAAAGCTTTTTCTTGCCCGTCGCACTCCTGGTCCCCGCGCTGCAGTTGCTGAATCCCATGCCAGGGGTTGTAACCCAAGACGCCCACGCCGAGCACCCGGCCCTGGACATCGCCTGTGCGGTCGGAACACCAGTGCGCGCAGCCCATGACGGAGTGGCCAGCGTGATCCGCAGCCACACCCACGGCAACACGGTGGTCCTGGTGGGCAACAACGGTCTAGAGACCAGCTACAGCCATCTTCACAGCGCCCAAGCGCCCGGGAGCTACAAGCGGGGCGACCTGATTGGCCATTGCGGCAACAGCGGCGCCTGGACCACCGGGCCCCACCTCCACTTCGAGACCAACCGCCCTTATCTACTCGGCAATCTGGACAACAGCTTCTACAGCGAGGTCGCGCAGGAGCAAGCCAAGCCTGCGGCCAGCCTCACAGGGACCGGTGGTTCACCGGCCGCCCTGGTGAAGCAAGACTAAAAGCCCCCGCCCGTTGATCAGCGACGCAAGAGCGGCAACGGCAGGGTGGCCAGACAGACAACACCGATCACAGGACCCGGCGGCAGGTTGACCGCATCCTGAACCGCCAACAGAAATCCTCCCCCGCAGAGGAGCAGTCCCCATAAGGAGGAGCGCAGCAGGGCCTGCCGCAAACTCCTGGCCTTCGGCAAGGCCAAGAGAGCAGGTGCTGCCATCAGGCTCACCACCAAGACAATGCCCACGGCGCTAATCGCGCTCACCACCGCCAGCGCGGTGACCAGTGTCAACAGCAGGCGCAGGGCCGAGACACGCAGCCCAGCAGCCTGGGCCCCAACGGGATCCACCCCGAGATAGACGTACTGGCGATAGCGGCCGGCGAGCACGCCGACAATCAGGACCAAGGCAATGAGGCTCTGCAAGAGCTCCCTTGGACCAGCCGCCAGAAGATCCCCAAACAAGATCGCCTCGAGATCCACTCGGACCCCGAGCAAGGGAATCAGCAGGACCCCCAGCCCCAGCGATCCCGCCAAGACGGCATTGAGCACGGCCTCCCGATTGCGATCGCCCTGGGGCAGAAGCCCCGTGAGCCGCTCAGCCAGCAGCGCGAACACCACGCCACTGATTAATCCGCCGAGGCTTGGCTCCAGCCCCCAGAACACGGCGAGTACCAGTCCTGGCAGCACCGCATGGGAGATCAAATTGACCTGGAACAACCGGCGCTGCACCAACAGAGCCGTTCCGGCCAGAGGACAGAGCACGCCCACTACCAGGGCGATGCTGAAGGGCAAGAGCCACCAGGCGTCAGCCATAGGATCTGGACCCCATCCAAACTGGACGCCCATGCCCCCCCAGGTTGCCGGCATCACGGAGCGGCAGCAGCTGATCATTCAGCACCTGGAGGACGCCGAGCAAGAACTGTCTGGACAGGAGCTGCATGCCCAGCTGCGGAGCAGCCACAGCCCCATGGGACTGGCAACGGTTTACAGGCACCTGCGCCAACTCCAGCAACGGGGACTGATCCGCTGCCGGCATCTGCCCAGCGGCGAAGCCCTCTTCGCTCCGTTGGGGCGGGACGAGCATCACATCACCTGCGTGGACTGCGGCGCCACCGCGGTCCTCAACCATTGTCCTGTTCATCACGTTGACCTCGAAACCGAGGACAGCAAAGGGTTTTCGTTGATCTTTCACACCCTGGAGTTCTTCGGACTGTGCGAGAGCTGCCAGTCCCGTCAAAGCGACTAACCACAGCATTGATGCCCAACCCTGAGGTCGCCCAAGGAGCGCCGTACCGCCTCGGGCGGACCTTGGGCAAGCAGCGCTCGATCCAGGACCAGCACTTCGTCGTAGGCATCCAGATCAGTTCCCCAGTCATGGCTGCTCACCAGCAGGGTCAATCCCGCATCGCAGAGCTGACGCATGACCCGCAACAAATTGGTGCGCGATGGGGGATCAATCGCAGCGCAGGGCTCATCCAGGAGCAACAGCTGGGCTGGCTGCAACAACGTGCGGGCGAGCAGCGCCCGCTGCTGCTGACCGCCGGAGAGTTCATCCAACCGTCGTGAACCCAAGCCAGCCAGACCCACCCGCTGTAAAACCGCCTCCACATCGCAGCAGCCCGGTCGACGCCCGAGAAGACGCCCCAGGGCAACCAACTCCTGGACCGTGATTGGGAAACTCCAATCAATGGCTCCGCGTTGCGGCATCAGCGCAATCTCTCGACGGGCCAACGCAGGGGTGAGGGCCAAACCAGCCAACTCCAGGAGGCCGGAGGTGGCTGGAAGTTGCCCCTCTAGGGCATGCAACAACGTGCTCTTGCCTGCTCCATTGGGGCCAACCAAAGCCGTTAACGAGCCGGACTTGATCGTGAAAGAGACGTCATCGAGAACCAGTTGCTGGCCGCGATGAACGCAGAGGTTTTGAACGCGAAGCAAAGCCATCCAGCCTCTAGAGCTCAAGCTAGTCGGATCGCCAGAAAAGCCCCTAGAAGCGGAAAGTCACACCAGTACCGATGTGGTGCTGAAATCCAATTCCCCAGCCTTCACCAGCCTGGGTGCTGTACACGGCCTGCCAGTGGGCAAAGCCAACGACTGACGTGGTGAAGGGATACTCGAACTCAATCTCTCCACCCCAATCCGTACGCTGCGGAAGGTTGGCGTAGCGGCCGGGTGTGTAGAACCGTGGACCAGCTGAGAGCGTCACATTCAGCAGGTCGTAGTTAAAACCAAACCCACCCCAGGTGTCGGTGTAGTTGCCCAAATAGGTTCCATCACTATCCCAGCCCGTGTTGTTGACTGCAGACACAAACAGTCCATCCACAACACTCTCCAGGCCATCACCCAAGGCGAAATTGACGTCGCCATCACCAAAGGCGTAGAGCACACCCGCCTGAATCTCATTCCTCAAACCCAACTGATCCTCTAGACCATCCAGGGTTTCAGTTCGAGTGATGTAGTACGGCTTCCAGGTTGCCTGGAAGGAAAGGTTGCTCCAGGGTTGATAGCGAGCGGTGAGATAGCCCTTAATGTCCGTCCTGCGCCATGGACTGGCAGAGGTAAAGGACTCACCCTCGTGCTCTTCATCAGCATGCCCCCCATGGGCATGAACCTGGCCATAAAAATGCTCAGCCTCACCCCAGACAAAGGCTGGACCAATCGCCGCCTCGATCGCAAAACTGCCCTGGTTCTTGAGCCCCCACTCCAAAACCGTTCCATAAAGACCATCGATGGCGTAGTGCCTGGGCGGCCCCTGCAAATTGTTCTCCAGACCGCCGTGTCCCTCGATGGTGATCACAGGGGAGGCCTTGAATTCGCCAGGCTTGAGCTCCTCGCCAGTCGCGCCGCCGTGGGCGAAAGCGGGGGCCGAGAGCAACAGAGCACAGCCAACACCAAAGGGGAGGCACCTCAAGGGCAAGAACAGCGAACGGGGGCTAATCATCTAAGGAGATCAAAGCGAGGATTCGACAGTCAGCGAGACGAGCGAATCGCTTTCCAACGGACGACGAGTGCGTGAGCGGCGGAGCGGTCACAGCGTCCACCCTGGGCATCAACCAAGGTGCAGACATTGGAGACGAACGTGGCGACGTAGGTCTGCCCCTTGGCGACTCCATCAACCACCAAGTGCTGGCGATAAATCGGAATCCCCGAGGTCTTACTGATGCGGCGCAAGGTTTTTGAGTTGGCCTTGGACTCCGAGAACAGATACTTCGTTCCCGATCCCTTCACCGCTTGTGTGATCTCACCCAAACTGCTGGGACGCAGCGGGCCGCCTGAGGCAAAGGAGCGCATCAAGGGCACATAGCGAACCTGGTAGCGCCGGGCCAACGCGGCAATCGCATCGTGCTCCGTCAGCACCACACGATGCCCCTTGGGCACCGTCGCGAATTGCACGGCAGCCCATCGATCCAACTGCTGGAGCACGGAGGCCACTCGAGCCGCGCGTGCCTCAATCTCCGGGCGGGCCGGGGCCGCCACCAAAGTCTTGAATTCAGAGGAGACCACCCTCGTCATCGCCACCGCCTGGAGCGGGTTGTGCCAGACATGCGGATCACGCGATGGACTCAAGGGGACCGCCCGTTCGGCCACCTTGACCGTGCGCTTGAGCTTCCCGACACGCTCGAGGGCAGGACTTAACCGATAGCCGTTCAAGAAGACCAGAGAGGCCGACTGAATCGCTGCTCGGTCCCTGGCGTTCAGGCGGTAGTCGTGTGGATCGGCTCCAGCGGGCACCAGGCAGGCGACAGAAGCACTCGATCCCGCCAGCACACCAACGAGGTCGCAAAGAATGCCGTTCGCTGCAACAACCGAGGGGGAGGCCTGTGCAGCACTGGCCTGCGGAGCAACGAGCGTCAATCCACTTGCAACAGCCGCAAGCGCCAAAGAACGCGCCAAACCCACCCCGCAGCTCCGGAAACGATAACGGTTCTCAATCTCAGGTTAAGGGTTGGCCCGTTGCCGTGTTGGCCATTCCTGATCAGCCTGAAACCAACTCCCAACCCTCTCGAGAGCCGATGTCCTTCCCACGTCGCTCAGCCGTCCATGCCGCGGCACTCGCCAGCGGCCTACTCGCCCTCGCCGCCTGCCAATCGCCCAGCGCAGACCCAACGGCAATGAGCGGCCCACAAAAAGAGGTCTATGCCTACAACGAGGGAGCCATCACCGCCCTGGAAGGCCATCTCCTGGCCGCGATCGAGCTGTCTCCCGATCGCTTTGATCCTGAAGATGACCACGACCATGAGGCCCTGATCAAACAGACCCGGGCGACCGCCACGAGCTACACCGACGCTCTGCAGAGCATTCAGGCCGATCTCAAGGATGGCCCCTGCAAAAGCGCCCAAGCGGCCTACCTCAAGCTCGAGCAACAGGAACTCGGCGTGATTAACGCGATGCTCGATGCCCTCTCCGATGGCGATGGCGCGGGAGCCAAAGCCGCGGCCAAGACCTACAAGGACCTCACCAGCTCAGCCGAAAGCCAAACCATCGACCAGACCTATCTGAAGGCCTGTGGCTTGAGCAGCGTCTAAAGCTGCAGGCCACGTCCCAGACTGAGGGGACCGATCCCAGCCGCAGCAAGCGCCTTCACCATGAGCAGCAGCCTGATGGAACAGGCCCCTAGCGGGCTTCCCGTGACCATCCTCACGGGCTTCCTTGGCGCAGGAAAAACCACGCTGCTCAACCACATCCTCAGCAACCAGCAGGGCGTCAAAACCGCTGTGCTGGTCAACGAGTTTGGAGAGATCGGCATCGACAACGACCTGATCATCGCCACCGGCGAGGACATGGTCGAACTCAGCAATGGCTGCATCTGCTGCTCCATCAATGGGGAGCTGCTGGACGCCGTCTACCGGATCCTCGATCGCCCAGATCCGGTCGACTATCTGGTGGTGGAGACCACTGGACTTGCTGACCCGCTGCCGGTGGCCATGACCTTCCTCGGCAGCGATCTAAGGGATCAGACCCGGCTCGACTCGATCATCACCCTGGTCGATGCTGAGAACTTCAGCGACGAGATCCTCGATGGGGAGGTGGCCCGGGCCCAGGTGGTCTACGGGGACATCCTTCTGCTGAACAAGTGCGACCTCGTGAGCGAGGAGCGCCTCACTGCGGTGGAAGACAAGCTGCGGGAGATCAAAACCGATGCGCGGATCCTGCGCTCGGTCAAAGGGGAGGTCAATCTGCCGCTGCTGCTCAGCGTGGGCCTCTTCGAAAGCGACAAGGTGGCTGCGCAGCAAAACCACGACGACTGCGACCACGACCACGGTCACTGCATCCATGAGCACGACCACGATCATTCCCACGACCACCACGACCACAGCAACTGCGATCACGACCACGGGCACTGCGAGCACGACCACGGTCATGCACACGATCACAGCCACGACCACGGGCACTCCCACGACCATTCCCACGCGGATCACCTCGCCATCGAGGGATTCACGTCCCTCTCCTTCAATGCCGAGGGTCCCTTTTCCCTGCGGAAGTTTCAGAACTTCCTCGACAACCAGCTGCCTGCGGGGGTCTTCCGGGCCAAGGGAATCCTCTGGTTCAACGAGAGCAGCAAGCGCCACGTCTTCCACCTGGCCGGCAAGCGTTTCTCCATCGACGACAGCGAGTGGAGCCAGCCCAGCGACCGCAAAAACCAATTGGTCGTGATCGGCAAAAACCTCGACCACGCCAAGATCCGCAAGCAACTTCAGGCCTGCGTCGCCAAAGATGCCGGCAAGGGCTTCTCCTGAAGCGATAATCCGAGCAGCGGTTTCCTGGACCCAGCCCAGGAAGGCAACGAGGAAAGTCCGGTGTGATTCCGGCACTGTCCCGCAGCTGTGATGGGAGCGCCCGCTCCTCAGTCAGAACGCTCGCCGCCCTCACCCCCCCCAACCTCAGCACCGGCGCGGACCGGATCTGCCATGAACTCGAAACTGACCCGATCGCTGCTGACCAGCACGGCAGCTGGACTGGGACTGAGCCTGCTCTCCATGCTCCCGGCCGGTGCCCATGGCAGCGCAGACCATGGCGTCATGGGTGGCGCCCTGCACCCCCTGCTCGGACTGGATCACCTGCTGATGCTGGTGACCGTCGGTCTCTGTGTTGCCCAGGCCGGGCGCCCGTTGCTGACCACTGCCGTTGCTGGCGCGCTTCTGGGTTCGATCGTGGGCAGCTTTGGCGGGCAACTGCCCGGGGCTGAAGTGCTGGCAGCACTAGCGATCTCGGCTGTTGCTGCCGTGCTTGTTCTGGTGCTGCGCGGTCACTGCGGTCGTTCGATTCTGGCCCTCGCCGTTGGCGGGGCCGTCGCCCTGCACGCCATGCTCCATGGCCTGGAGTCCAGTGGCAGCTCCTTCTGGTGGATTGGCGCCCTGCTGAGCTCCGCTGCGGTGGTGGGCGGCAGCGCCTGGCTGAGCCAGCGGTTTGACCGCAAGCTGGCCAGCCTCGGGGCCGGGCTACTGGTTCTGGCCGGCGGCCTGCTGGCGATTGCACCCCTCTGAGCTGCAGCATCCGCGACAGCAGAAGCGAAAAACGCCGTTATGGTGTGTCGAACCGCATCCCCCGGATGGCCGAGTTCACTGCACTCACAACGGTTCTGGGGCTCGTCGGTCTGATTTTCTGGCTCGCCACCGACTCGGACGATGACAGCGGCGGCGGCGGTTTGATGCAACCGTCGCTCGTGCCGGTCCGGGTCAACCGCCGCTGATCAAACCTCGTCCTCCTGCTGGGAACAAGCGGGACAAAGCGCCCGCACGTTCAGGACGCAGTTGAGCAGCTGAAAGCCGTGTAGAGCCGCGGCTTCACCGCCGGCCTGGAGCACCGCTTCACTTTCAAACTCCTCGGTGTGTCCGCAGCGGGCACAGACCAAGTGGTGGTGGTCCCGGTGCGCCTCATCACTGGCCAGCTCAAAGCGCCGGCCCCCTTCTGGCAGCTCCAATTCGCAGAGCAGCTCCATCGAGCTCAGTAGCCGCAAGGTGCGATACACCGTGGCCAGGGAGACTCGCTCGTCCGCCTTCAGCAGGCGCTGATGCACCTCCTCGGCACTGAGATGACTCCCCTCGCCCAGGCGCTCAAACAGGGCCAAGACCCGTTGCCGCTGGGGCGTCAGACGCTGGCCGCGGTCATGCAGCGAGCTGCGTAAGGCATCGGCCTGCACCGGGGAGACGGGACCAGCGGGCAAGACGCTCTCTCAGGGCACTTCTCAACAATACCCACTGTTGCGAAGCGCCGCCAGGTCCCGGCGGGCAGCGGCGGCCATCAGACAATCCGCCAGGGAGACCACGAGCCTGTAGCTCAGGGCCACCGCCAGCAGGGGAGCCTCGGGAACCGACACCGCCAGGCGCAGCACCAACACCGCCTCAAACACCCCCAGCCCCCCAGGGGCAGCAGGCACCACCAGTCCAGCCGTCCAGGCCAGGGCGAACCCGGACAACCAGCCCCACCAGCTCAGTTGAACGCTCAGGTCAAAGGCTTGAACGCAGCAGGCGAAGCCTCCGAAGCGGCAGAGAACAAAGACCAACTCCGCCAGCAGGGGCAGCCAGGGATAGCCCGGCAAGCGCAGGCTCCCTGGGGTCAGGCCAGCGGGATCAACCTCAAGGGCTTGGGCGCGGCGGCGCTCCAGACGCTCCAGCAGAGGGTTTAACCAACGCGGCACCAGGGCTAGCAAAGGCAGCAGACCCAACAGCCCGAGCCCTCCCCCCAGGGCCACCAGGGCCAAGGCCGCCGCTGCCATCAAGAGCGGATCCAGCAGGACGGTCCCCAGGGCCTGCCGACCACTCAGGGGTTGGCGGCAGGGTCCACCAGCGCGCAGGGCCCGAACTCGCGTGACCAGGTGCCACACCCCACCGGGCAGGTACTTGCGCAGATTCGACTCGAGGAAGAGCAGCAGCACAGGCGTCCAGCGCGGTGCCGCACCGAACCAGCGCAGCACCACTCCCCACGCCAAGCCATTGACCACCAGGCTCAAGGCACTCAGCCCGAGGCCCAAGGCGAGCCAGAGCCAGGACTGACGATCCAGGCTGAGCTGCAAGAGCTGGCTGCCGTGGGAGACCACGGCCGTCAGAACAAATGCAAAGCTCGCTGCACTCACCCAAAGCCGGGCGCCCCCAGGCAGAGAGAGCCCCCTCAGCCGCTGGATCACGGCTGCTCCTCCAACCAGCGGAGCAACTCTGCGCGCAGCTGATCCAGGGGCAGCTGCCGCTGCTGCGCCAAGGGAATCAAGTCCTCCAGTTCCGGCTTGCAGAGCACGCTGCCATCGGGGCGGATGGAGCGCTTGAAGCGCACGGGCCCCCAGGGCGTCTGCCGCTGCTCGATCTGCCGAGGCAGGGCCCAGCGCTGCTGCTGCTGCTCACGCACCCCCAGGCTGCTGCCATAGCGCCACCAGATCGCCCGCAGGGCCTCCGCCTGCTCCGGCCAGGCCAAAGCTGTGATCAAGCTGCCCGCGCGTCCCTTCTTCATCACGACCGGCTGGGCAAAGACCTCCAACGCCCCGGCCTCCCGCAGGGCCTCCTGGAGGAAGGCCACATCCTCCGGGGTGGCATCGTCGATCTGGGCCTGCTGCTGCACAACGGTCTGCAACTCGGGCGCGCTGCTAGCGGGGACATCCGCCTCAGCCAGGAGCAGGCGCAACTGATTCGGGCGATCCAACTCGCGCGTGCCCAACCCGATCCCCAGCCGGCTCGGACGCAGGGACGGCGCCGGCGCGAAGCACTCTGCCCAGGCCACCATCAGGGCCAATCCCGTCGGCGTCGTCAATTCCGCTGCAGGAAAACCCGCACTCGTGGCGAGCGGAACCCCATGGCGCGTGGCCAGCTCCAGCACCGCGGGCACCGGCACCGGCAGCAGGCCGTGGGCACTCTTGACCTGGCCATGGCCAGCGGGTGGAGGACTGCAGATCAGGCGCTCAACCCCGAAGTGCTGCAAGCCAGCGCAGACGCCGACCACATCCACCAGGGCATCCAGGGCCCCCACCTCATGGAAATGCACCTGCTCGGGCGGGTGGCCATGGACAGCGCCTTCCGCCTCCGCCAGCACCCCAAAGGCCCTCAACACCGACTCACGGAGTGCCGGCGGCCAATCGGCTGCCTGAATCTGCTCTTTGAGGCTCGCCCAGTGGCGATGGGGGGGCTGCCGCTCCAGCAGCTCCACCTCCAGATGCAAGCCACGCAGTCCTGCGCTGCGGCGCTCCTCTAGCTGCAGGCGATAGAGCCCAGCCAAACCCAAGGCCGCCAGGGGTTGGTGGACCACCTCCTCAGGCAGTCCGCAGTCGAACAGGGCCGCCAGGAGCATGTTCCCGGCCAATCCCGTCGGGCAATCCACCACCGCCAGGGATCCCATCAGGCCTCCTGCAGAAGCTGCTCCGCGCTGGCCTGAAGCTGCTCGCGGTGCTGCTCCAGCCACTGCTGCACCTCGCGGCGGGCACGACGCTGCTCGTTTTGCGCCGTCATCACATCGTGTCCGGAGAGGCCCCAGAGCCGTCCCAGCAGAGCCCGGTCATCGGCGCCGCCGCGGGAGCCGCCGTACTCGACCACCTCCGCCACCATCCCCGCCAGAAGCACCCGGCTCCAACGCCGCAGATCCTCCAGCGGCATCTTCACCTGGGCGGGAGGTTCCAATTCGGTGCTGCCGTTCACGCGCAAACCATGGCGCAAACAGGCGCGGCTGCCCACCAGAACCTGCTTCACCGGCAACTGGTTCTCTGCGGCCAGCAGCAGGTGTCCGGCCTCATGCACCGCAATGCGCCGCAGCCGGGCGCGACCCAAACCAAAGGGCAGGGCCTCCGCCAGCAGATGTCCGCCGAGGCCACCGAAGCGAGCTGCATCCAGCGTCAGGGCCGTCAGTGCCCCACCGGCCGCTCCGGCAATCAGCCAGGGGGAGAGGCCCAGTACAGGGCCCACAACCGAGACAACACTGATCCCCGCCACAGCAACACCGGCCCGCAACGCCGCCGTTGATCCCTGATCGGAGCTGGCCAGACGCACCTAGCGGCGAGCACCGCGGGGACCGCCGCGACCGCGGCCGGCCCGTTGGGGCACAGGAGCAATGACTTCGTGGTTCTCAACCTGCAGGGTTTGACCCTCGCGGCGCAGATCCAATGAAACGAAGTGGCGCAGATGGGCGGGATCCACCTGGCCCTTCAGCTGAAGCTTGAACGGGGTCGGGCGGCGACCGTCAGGCCTGGGCTGCTGACGAATCTTGACGACCAGATCACCGTCCTCTGGACGGGTGTAGATCAGCTCGCCGCGCACCGAGAAATAACCATCGCCTTCGGGCAGGTCATCCCCCTCATCGGCACTCTCCTCGGGGGAGAGGGTGCTGGGTTCCCAGACCCCCACCAGCTGGAGATGGAGCTGATCAGGATCGCGGAAACGGGGATAGGCCACCCAGAGGTGGGGCTTGCTCAGGTCCAAGTGACGACGCATCAGCGTCAGCACGCGTCCAAGGACAACGGCATCAATCTCTGAGCCGTCCTCGGTCTGGATCACTCCACGGGTGAGCTGATCTGCATCAGCCGGCACGTAAGTCCCCCGCACCACGCCGATGGCGCGGTACTGCATCGGTTCTGTGACCGGGGAAATGGGGTGTTGACGCATCGTGGCTGAAACCCTCTGGGCGCTCGTGAAATCCATCGCCCGCTGGACAATGTACCGAGCTTGCAAAAAGGGCCCAGACTGAGGCCCACTTGCAGGTTCCTCGATGCCGGCACGCGGCCGCACCAACCAGCGCGATGGCGTGCTCATCGCCCTGGTGGCATCGGGGCTGGTGACGGTGTCACTCACCGGCGGCTGGCTGCTGGGTCAGCACCAAGCCCTCAAAGCCCAGGGCAGCCCCGAGGGCAGCAATGAGCGCCAAATTGCCCTGCTGCAAGCCCGCCTCGGCGACGGATCCGCCAGCAACGCGGATCAGCAGCGGCTCATCGATCTGTTGATTCAGCAAGGTCAATCCCAGGAGGCCAGCCTCGTACTGGAGCGCCTGGCCGATCAGCAGCCTCAGAACTGGCAGCTTCGTCTGCTGCTGGCGGAGCTCCGCCGAGACAACAACGACCGCCCCGGGGCTGAGCGGGAGTTACGCCAGATCCTCAATCTCAAGCCCGATCGGATTGAAGCGCTGCAACTGCTCACCCTGATCCAACTGGAGCAGGGGCGCGGCGCCGAAGCCGAGGCCCAGCTCAAGACCCTGCTGGAGGCCAGCAGTAAACCCACCCCCCAGCCACAAAAGCTGGGTCTTGGCCTACTGCTGGGTGACCTGCGCCAGCGCCAAGGGAAAACCGCCGACGCCCTGGCCCTCTATGGACAGCTGGCCAAGGACTTCCCGCGGGACCCCAGGCCGCTCTTGGCCATCGCATTGGTGAAGCAGGACCAAGGCGACCTCGCGGGAGCTGGTCAGGCCCTGGCGGACGCCCAGGCCAGGCAACCGGAAAAGAAAGACCCACGCCTGGATCGCGTCGCCGCCAGCTGGGGACTCGACAGCCTCAGGGAGAACAAAAAGAGCGCTAGGGAGCCGTCACCAGCGGAGAAGAAGCCCCAGAGCTAGGGGGAGCCGCCTGGCTGTCGAGCTGACGCAGTGCCGCGTCAATGGCGTCGCCGGGGTCGGTGGCGTCATCCATCGCCGAGCTGCGCCGCAGCTTGTTCATCAGGTCGATCGGATTGGTGCTGTCCAGCAGCGACCCGCCCTTCCGACTGGTGCCACCGGGGCCCTGATCAAAAACGCTCGGCTCGGGAGCAAGGTTCGTGTTGCCGGACTGGGCGCGAGCCGCGAGGGGCAGCACTGCGGCGGCCGCGATCAAGGCCGCGGTGAGTCCCCGGTACATGGCACTTCGATCGAACAGCTTGGCGGGAATGCTAGGAGCAGCCCCAAGCCACCTCCCATCGATGCGCATCGCCAGCTGGAACGTCAATTCCGTGCGGACCCGCCTGGATCAAGTGTTGGCCTGGCTGCAGACCCATGAACCGGATGTGCTCTGCCTGCAGGAGACCAAGGTCAGCGACGACCTGTTCCCGCTTCAGGCCTTTGAGCAGATCGGCTACCACTGCGCCATCAGCGGACAGAAGGCCTACAACGGCGTCGCCTTGATCAGCCGAGAGCCGCTGGAGGACGTCCAGGTGGGCTTCGACGCCCTGCTCCCGGACGCGGGGCCGCTCAGCGAACAAAAACGGGTGATCAGCGGAATGCTCGATGGGGTGAGGGTCCTGAACCTCTACGTCCCCAATGGCAGCTCCCTGAAGAGCGAGAAATACCCCTACAAGCTTGAGTGGCTGGCCTGCCTGCAGCGCTACCTGGCGGTGCAGGAGGAGCAAGGGGATCCGCTCTGCATGGTGGGGGACTTCAACATCGGTCTGGAGGACCGGGATCTACCGGACCCGCAACGCCTCAGCGGCACGATCATGGCCAGCGATCCAGAGCGCACAGCCCTGCGCGCCGCCCTCGCTGATCGCCTCACCGATGTCTTTCGTGTCTTTGAACCGGGCAGTGGGCACTGGAGCTGGTGGGACTACCGCAGCGGGGCCTGGGACCGGGACCTGGGCTGGCGCATCGACCACATCTATCTCTCAGAGGAGCTCCTGGGCTGCGCCACCGGCTGCGTCATCGACAAACAGCCCCGCGGCAATGTCCAACCCAGTGACCATGCCCCGGTGGTGGTGAACCTGGCCTGGCCGCCGGAAGAGGACGAAGACGAGGACAGCTGGCCCTAGTAGAGCTCGACCCCCTCGGGTAGGCGCTGGCCTTCCTCCCTTAGCTCCACCCAGCGACGGGCCGATTCTCCGCAGCTCTTTGGGGTGGGGAAGATCTTGCCGGGGTTAGCCAGGCCGTCTGGATCAAAGGCCCGCCGCACCAGTTGCATCGTCTCGAGGTCATCGGGACTGAACATCCAGTCCATGTAGCAGCGCTTGTCGCTGCCCACCCCGTGTTCACCACTGATGCTGCCGCCGGCATCGAGGCAGAGCTTCAAGATGGCTGCCCCCAAGGCCGTGACCCGCTCGTTCACGCCGGGCTCATCGGCGCGATACAGGATCAAGGGGTGGAGGTTGCCATCACCGGCGTGGAAGACGTTGGCCACCGCCAGACCGTGCTCCTCACTTAATCGTTCAATCGCCGCCAAGACCCGCGGCAGGGCAGTCCGCGGCACCACCCCGTCCTGCAGGTAGTAGTTAGGGAATTGGCGGCCCAGGGCTGAAATCGCACTCTTGCGGCCCTTCCAAAGGCGATCGCGCTCTTCCTGACTCCAGGCCTCACGGACCCCACCGGCTCCTGCCTCCCGGCAGAGCTCCGCGGCCATCTGCACCGACTCCTGCACCTCCAGGGGGTGCCCGTCGAGTTCCACCAACAGAACAGCTGCGGCCTCGCGGGGGTACTCATCCACGCCGAAGAAGTCATTGACCGCATGGATGCAGCGGCGATCCATGATTTCCATGCCCGCCGGCAGGACCCCAGCGGCGGTCACCAGACGCACGGCCTCTCCCGCCGCCTCCATCGAGGCGAAGTCCGCCAACAGCACCGCCACGCAGGCCGGTTGCCGCAACAGGCGCAGGGTGATGGCCGTCGCAATCCCCAGGGTTCCCTCACTACCGATGAACACCCCACGCAGGTCCAGCTCGGGGGTCTCCGCCATGCCCGAACCCAGGGTCGTCACGCTGCCATCGGGGAGGACCACCTCCATCGAAAGGACGTGGTTGCTCGTCACGCCGTACTTCAGGCAGTGCACCCCGCCGGAGTTCTCCGCCACGTTCCCGCCGATGCTGCAGGCCACCTGGCTGGAGGGGTCGGGGGCGTAATAGAAGCCATCGCCGGCGACCGCCCGCGTCACCCAGCTGTTGATCACCCCGGGCTCCACGGTGATGCGCTCATTGGGGAGATCAATGGCAATCACCCGGCGCATGCGGCTGGTGGCGATGACCAGCGCGGGCTGCTCCGCCAAGGCCCCGCCCGAGAGGCCCGTGCCGCTGCCTCGGGCGATGAACGGAACCTGAAGCTCGTTGCAAAGGCGCACCACCGCCGCCACCTCAGCGGTGGTCTCCGGCAAAACCACCAAGGGCGGTTGATGGCGATGCAGCGTCAAACCATCGCAGTCGTAGGCCAGCAACTCCTGACGCTTGGCCACCACCGAGCGCGCCGGCAGCAGGGCCTTCAATCGGCGCTCAACCAAGCCCCAGTCTGGATTCACAGCGATTGTGGGGACGCCCAACGACCTTAACGAGCTGGCACGGTCTCGACCGCTTGGGCGGTGATTGCGTAAGGATGGGCGACGCTTAAGGCCCATTTGGGGTCTCGAGCCCCAATCCAGTCTGCGGATTCCGTTTTGACCTCGGCTCCTGTCTCGGCACCTGTGCACAACACCACCCGTTCCCAGGAACTCTTCAGTGCCGCCCAGAAGCTGATGCCCGGCGGCGTCAGTTCACCCGTGCGCGCGTTCCGTTCGGTGGGCGGCCAGCCGATCGTCTTTGACCGCGTCAAAGGGGCCTATGCCTGGGACGTCGATGGCAACCGCTACATCGACTACATCGGCAGCTGGGGTCCTGCCATCTGCGGCCATGCCCACCCTGAGGTGATCAGCGCGCTGCACGACGCCCTGGAGAAAGGCACGAGCTTCGGCGCCCCCTGCGCCCTCGAGAACCAGCTGGCCGAGATGGTGATCGATGCCGTCCCCTCCGTGGAGATGGTGCGCTTCGTCAACAGCGGCACCGAGGCCTGCATGTCGGTGCTGCGCCTGATGCGCGCCTTCACCGGCCGCGAAAAGATCATCAAGTTCGAAGGCTGCTACCACGGCCACGCGGACATGTTCCTGGTGAAGGCCGGCTCCGGTGTGGCCACCCTGGGCCTGCCCGATTCCCCTGGCGTGCCGCGCACCACCGCCGCCAGCACCCTCACCGCTCCTTACAACGACCTGGAAGCGGTCAAGCAACTCTTTGCTGAGAACCCCGGTGAGATCGCCGGTGTGATCCTCGAGCCGATCGTCGGCAACGCGGGCTTCATCACCCCAGAGCCCGGCTTCCTCGAGGGCATTCGTGAATTGACCAAGGAGAACGGCGCCCTGCTGGTCTTCGATGAAGTGATGACCGGCTTCCGCATCAGCTACGGCGGTGCCCAGGCCAAGTTCGGCGTCACCCCTGACCTGACCACCATGGGCAAGGTCATTGGCGGCGGACTGCCGGTGGGTGCCTACGGCGGCCGCGCCGACATCATGAGCATGGTGGCCCCCGCCGGCCCGATGTATCAGGCCGGCACCCTCAGCGGAAACCCCCTGGCCATGACCGCTGGCATCAAGACCCTGGAGTTGCTGAAGCAACCCGGCAGCTACGAGCGCCTTGAAGCGATGACCAGCCGCCTGATCGCCGGAATCATGGATGGCGCACGCAGCGCGGGTCTGCCCATCACCGGTGGTTCGGTGAGCGCCATGTTCGGCTTCTTCCTCTGCGAGGGGCCTGTGCGCAACTTCGAAGAGGCCAAAGCCGCCGATGCAGAGCGCTTCGGCAAGGTGCACCGCGCCATGCTCGAGCGCGGCATCTACCTGGCTCCCAGCGCCTTTGAGGCGGGCTTCACCTCCTTGGCCCACTCCGATGAAGACATCGACACCACCATCGCGGCCTTCCGCGAGTGCTTCGCCGCGGTGGCCTGACGATGCAGCGGCGGGGCCTGCTGCGGGCTGCGGCCACAGCGGCGGGCTCCGCGGGAGCTGCCTCCTTACTAGGTGCCTGCCGCATCCGCAAAGTCGGTGATACCTCCGGGGTCGCACGGCCCCAGGTGAGCTGGCGCATGGCCACCAGCTGGCCCCACTCCCTGGACACGATTTTTGGCGGCGCCCAGACCATCAGCCGCCGGGTCGCGGAACTGAGCGAGGGCAGCTTCCAGATCGAGCCCTATGCCGCCGGGGAACTGGTGCCGGGCCTGGAAGTGCTCGACGCCGTGCAAAACGGCTCCGTCGAATGCGGCCACACCTCCAGCTACTACTACGTCGGCAAGAACCCCGCGCTGGCCTTCGGCACCTCCGTGCCCTTTGGCCTGACGGCGCAGCAGCAGAACGCCTGGCTCTATGAGGGTGGCGGCAATGAGGCCATCAATCGCCTCTACGCCGATTTCGGTGTGATCAGCTTCCCGGCGGGGAACACCGGAGCCCAAATGGGCGGCTGGTTCAAACGGGAACTGGAGGGACTCCAGTCCCTGCGGGGCCTAAAGATGCGCATCCCCGGCCTGGGGGGCAAGGTCATGGCCTCCCTCGGGGTGAACGTTCAGGTCCTACCCGGCGGCGAGATCTACCTGGCCCTCGATCGAGGCGCCATCGATGCGGCGGAGTGGACCGGCCCCTACGACGACGAGAAGCTCGGCCTCCCCCGGGCAGCCCGCTTCTACTACTACCCAGGCTGGTGGGAACCAGGTCCGACCCTCGCGGCCCTGGTGAACCAGCGGGCCTGGCGCGCCCTTCCGGCGGACTATCAGGCGATGTTCAGCACGGCCTGCTACGAAGCGAACCTCTCGATGCTGAGCCGCTACGACAGCCTCAACGGTCAGGCCCTGCAGCGCCTGATGACAGGCGGGACCCAATTGCGTGCCTACGACGAAGCGATCCTGACGGCAGCCCGCGAAGCCAGCGACCAGCTTTACGCCGACACGGCGCGGACGAACCAGGATTTCAAAACCCTCTACGCCGGCTGGCAGACCTTCCGTGAGCAGATCTGGGCCTGGAACCGGGTGAATCAGCTCTCCTACGCCAGCTTCAGCTACGGCCAACCCCGCTGATGGCGCGCTTGGACTGGCCTGATCAGATCGATCGACTGAACCAAGCTGCCGCCTGGATTTGTCGCTGGTCCATCCTGCTGATGTTGGTGGTCGGGGCCTGGAATGTGGTCGGGCGCTACCTCGGCCTGGCCCTGGGACTGAGCCTGAGCTCCAACGCCCTGATCGAGGCCCAGTGGGCCCTGTTCTCCATCGCCTTTCTGCTGGGGCTGGGCTACACGCTCCAGCGCAATGGCCATGTCCGCGTGGATGTGCTCCACAGCCGCTGGTCAGCCCGCAAACAACGGCGGATTGAACTCGGCGGGACGTTGCTGCTGCTGCTGCCCTTCTCGGTCATGGTGCTCCTGGTCTCGCTACTGCCCGCCCTGCAGTCCTGGCAGATCTGGGAGCAATCGCCGGATCCCAACGGCCTGCCGCGCTACTGGATCAAAAGCTTGATCCCCCTGGGCTTTGGCTTGTTGGCGCTGCAGGGGCTGGCCCAGGCGCTGCGCCTGGGGCGTGAGCGCTGATGGAACTGGAGGCCTTCGGCTACGTCATCACCTTTTTCCCCGGCGAGGTGCTGGGGCCCGCGATGTTCATCGCCCTGGTGCTGGCGCTACTGAGCGGCTACCCGGTGGCCTTCGGCCTGGGCGGCATCTCGGTGCTCTTCGCCCTGTTGGGGATGGCCGTTGGGGTGATTGAACCCCAGTTCCTGACGGCGCTGCCCCAGCGGATCTTCGGGATCATGAGCAACTTCACGTTGCTGGCGATTCCAGCCTTCGTGTTCATGGGGGCCATGCTCGAGCGCTCGGGCATCGCCGAACGATTGCTTGTGGCCATGGGCCAACTGCTGCGGGGAGTCCGCGGCGGCCTGGCCCTGGCGGTGGTGCTGGTGGGGGCGCTCCTCGCGGCAACCACCGGTGTCGTCGCCGCCACGGTCACCACCATGGGACTGATCTCCCTGCCGGTGATGCTGCGGGCGGGCTACGACCGTTCCCTGGCCACGGGAGTCATTGCGGCGTCCGGCACCCTGGGCCAGATCATTCCGCCAAGCATCGTGCTGGTGGTCCTCGCAGACCAGCTGGGGATCTCCGTTGGTGACCTGTTTCTGGGATCGCTGATCCCCGGGGTGCTGATGACCGCGGGCTTCGCGCTCTACGTCCTGGTCATCAGCAGCCTGAAGCCCGAGCTAGCGCCAGCCCTTACCGCCGAGGCCGGCTCCAGCCAGCCGAGCGGCGGGGCACTGTTGAAGGTGCTGCTGCCGCCCCTGGGCTTGATCCTGCTGGTGCTGGGCAGCATCTTTTTTGGCCTGGCCACCCCCACTGAAGCTGGAGCAATTGGGGCGATCGGAGCCATGGCCCTGGCGGCCGTGGAGGGGGGACTGAATCGCCGCGGCCTCAATCAGGTCTGCGACGACACCCTGCGCACCACCGCGATGGTGATGGCGATTCTGCTGGGATCCACCGCCTTCAGCCTGGTCTTCCGCGGCGTGGGCGGCGATCAGCTGATCAGCGATCTGCTGCTCAACCTGCCGGGGGGCAAGGCGGGCTTTTTGCTGGTGAGCATGGCCGTGATCTTTGCCCTGGGCTTCTTCATCGACTTCTTTGAGATCGCGTTCATCGTCTTGCCCTTGCTGCTGCCCAGCGCGCGGCAGTTGCTGGGACCGGAGGCCCTGCTCTGGTTTGGGGTGCTGATCGGCGCGAACCTGCAGACCTCGTTCCTCTCGCCCCCCTTCGGCTTTGCCCTGTTCTTCCTGCGGGGGGTGGCCCCCGAAGAGGTCAGCACCCAGTCGATCTACCGCGGTGCCTGGCCCTTCATCGGCGTTCAACTCGCGGTCTTGCTGCTGATCGTTTGCTTCCCGCCCCTGGTGAACTGGCTGCCGTCGATGCTGCGCGTCTAGGGATGCTCCGGCACTGCCGCGGCATCCGGTCGACGCGGGTCAGCCACACCCCAACTGCCAAGGAGTCTCTCGGCGTCGTAGCGGACTTCCACGGAGTTCGCTGACCCCATCGCTGGACGCAGCTGGAGTTGATGGCCCTGCTGCTCCAGCAGCCGCCAGGTGTCGGGACTCAACCCCTGCTCAGTGCTGATTTGATCAGGCCAGAGTTGGCTGTGGATCCGGGTCTCTGCCACCGCTGAGGCCAGGTTGAGGCCATGCACCAACCGGTTCAGCAGCACCTGCAGAACTGTGGTGATGATCCGGCTTCCGCCTGGGCTGCCCGTGGCCAGCAGGGGCCTGCCATCGGCGTGGAACACCAGGGTCGGGGTCATCGAGCTGAGGGGACGGCGTTCTGGGGCGATGGCGTTCTGGCTGCCCTGGCGCAGGCCGTAGGCATTGGGCGCTCCGGGCTTGGCCGTGAAGTCGTCCATCTCGTTGTTGAGTAGGAACCCGGCGCCAGGAACGCTGATGCCATTGCCGTAGGCCGTGTTCAAGGTGGTGGTGGTACTCACCAACCCGCCATCGCGGTCCACCACAGAGAGGTGGGTCGTATTGGTGCCGCCCTGGGCCGGCAGTACCTCGGCTTCCAGCTCAGCGGCAGGGCGGTGACGATCGAGCCGAATCTGTCGCCGTTGGGCATCGGCATAGCGATCACTGAGGAGACGATCCAGCGGCATCGCCACCTGGTCCGGATCGCCCAGGAGTCGGTTGCGGTCCCGGTAGGCCAGGTTCATGGCCTCCACCATCCGATGAATCGTCGCGGCGCTGTTCAGACCGCTGCGCTGAAGCTGCAGCGGCTCCAGGACCTTGAGCAGTTGCAGCAGGGTGGCCCCGCCCCCGCTGGGAGGGGGCATCGTCAGCACGGGATAGCCCCGGAGTTCCCCCTGCAGCGGACGCATCCAGGGGGCTTGATAGCGCTTGAGATCCTCCAGGCTGATCAAACCGCCCTGGGCCTGCATCAAAGCGACCAGGTTCTCGGCCAAGGGACCGCTGTAGAAGCAACGGGCGCCCTGCTTCGCAATGCAGCGCAGACTGCGCGCCAGCAGCGGTTGCTTCAGGCGCTCGCCGCTCAGGTAGGGGGCCCCATCGGGCTTGAAGAACTGGGAACGGCTCGTGGGATCAGCCTTCAGCAACGGCGCCGCCGCCTGGAGGGAGTCACTCAACTCGGGGCCCACCAGAACACCCTGTTCAGCCAGGTCAATCGCCGGCTGCATCACCTGGGCGAGGGAGAGGCAGCCATAGCGGCGTTGCACCTGGGTCAAGCCAGCCACCGTGCCGGGGACCCCCGTGCTCAGGAGGCTGCGCAGGGCCCGCTGGCGATTCACCGTGCCGTCGGGGTTCAAAAACAGATCCGCCCGCGCCGCCAGCGGAGCCTTCTCGCGGAAGTTCAGGGCCACGGCCTCACCTCGGCCCAGGCTGATGGCCTGGGGAAGCTCCGGTCCCCGGGCCGCCGCCGCACAGGTGCGAATCGGCCCCCGCTTGGGCAGCCAGAGCAACAGGAAGCCGCCGCCGCCCAAATTGCCCGCTTGGGGCAGGGTCACCGCCAGGGCAAAGGACGTCGCGACGGCCGCATCGACGGCATTACCGCCCCGGCGCAGGATCTCAGCACCCACCGCCGCGGCCTGGGCCTCCTGGGCTGCCACGACTCCGGCGGAGGACTCAACGGGATGGAAACGTTGACTGCGCTCCTGCAAGAGGTTCGCCCCGGCCGCGTTGGGGAAGGCCAGGGCGAGGCAGGCCACAGCCATGGCGAAGGGAGAGTGTCGTCTCATGGCTCCATTGCTCCATAGCCGCCGCCACCGGGGGTCGCCATCTGGAGTTGATCGCCAGGCTGCAGCTCCACCAGCGCAGAACCCGGCAAGGGCTCCAGCTGCGCAGAGCCGGCCCGCCGCAGGCTGTTTTGACCGCAGGCCCCAGCGCCGGCACCGGCCAGACCGAAGGGGGGCACCAGGCGACTGCCGCTGAGCAGGGAGGCCGTCAAGGGCTCCAGGGCCGTCAGGGTCCGCACCACGCCATGGCCACCGGGCCAGCGGCCGATGCCCCCGCTGCCGGCGCGAATCGCAAACTGCTCAAGCCGCACCGGTAAGCGCTGCTCCAGAATTTCTGGATCCGTCAGGCGGGAGTTGGTCATGTGGCTCTGCACCGCATCGGCACCCGCAAACCCCTCGCCAGCTCCGGTTCCGCCGCACACCGTCTCGTAGTACTGGCAATGGGAATTGCCAAAGCTCAAGTTATTCATCGTCCCCTGGGAGGCCGCCAGCGCCCCCACCGCGGCAAACAGGGCATTGGCCACCGCTTGGGAGGTCTCAACGTTCCCCGCCACCACGGCGGCTGGGGGCCGGGGGTTCAACAGACAGCCTTCCGGCACCACCAGTTCCAAAGGATCAAAACAGCCGGCATTGAGGGGAATCGGCTCCTGCACTAGGCAGCGGAAGACATAGAGCACCACAGCCTTGGTGATCGCCAAGGGGGCGTTGAGATTGCCCGCGATCTGAGCGGAGGTCCCGCTGAAATCAATCCGAGCGCGGCGCTGCTGACGATCCACCGACAGGCGCACGACGATCTCCGGGCCAGCATCCAGCGGAACCCGCGCCGCGCCATCGGACAGTCGGCTGAGGACCTGGCGCACCGCAGCGGCCGCCTGATCCTGGACGTGACCCATGTAGGCCAGCACCCGCGCCTCACCCACCGCCTCCATCAAGGCCAGCAGACGCTGAACCCCGAGGTCATTGGCCGCCAGTTGCGCCTGCAAATCCGCCAGCAGTTGATCGGGGTTGCGGGCCGGCCAGGGCCCCTGGGCCAGCCGCTCCCGCCAGGTCTGCTCCAGCAGCCGACCGCCCCGCACCAGCGGGACGTTGTCGAACAACAGTCCCTCCTCCGCAATCGAACGACTACTGGATGGCATGGATCCAGGCGTGATCCCTCCCACATCGGCGTGGTGGCCGCGGGAGGCGACGAAGGCCACGGGCTGATCACCGCCTGAGGGGGAAAACAGGGGCGTGATCAACGTGAGGTCCGGCAGATGAGTGCCGCCATTGAACGGGTTGTTGGAGACGACCGCATCCCCGGGCTGCAGGGGCTCGAGCTCCCCCTGCTCAACGGCCCGCATCAGGGCCAGCACGCTCTCCCCCATGGAGCCCAGGTGAACGGGGATGTGCGGCGCATTGGCCACCAGACGTCCCCGCCCGTCAAAGAGGGCACAGGAGAAATCCAGGCGCTCTTTGATGTTCACCGAGACGCTGGTCTGCTGCAGACGGGTGCCCATCTGCTCAGCAATCGCCATGAAGCGATGGCCGAACAACTCCAAATTGACCGGGTCAGGATCAGTGGTCTGGGCCTTGCTGGACTGAAGACCAGCCGCTGCACCGCGGCTCAAGAGCAATTCGCCCCCAGGCAGGCAGCGAGCACGCCAGGACGCGGGCAGCAGGTTGGTGCCTGTGGCCTCACAGATCAAGGCAGGACCCTCAATGCACTTACCCGGGGCGATCTGGGCGCGCTGCCAGAGGGCGGCGGACCTCCAGGCCCCCTCCAGGAAGACCGAGATGCTCCCGGGCCCTTGAGGCTCGGCTGCGACGGCATAGCTGGAGCGGGGGAGAGCCATGGCACCAGGCCAGCTGAACTCCAGGCTGAGGCGATCGACGACGATCTCGGGCCGATCGCCGCTGGGGAGGTAGCCGTAGCGCTGCTGGAACTGGGCGATGAACTGCTGCCGCAGCCGCTCAGGGCCCGGGCAGGGCTGGGGCCAAGGCACCGCTAGGCACTGGTCCCGGCCTGGTAAGCGCAACTGCAGGGTCCGCTGCAGCTGGGGAGACGCGGGGACGGCACGGATCCGTTCAGCGGTGATCGCCTCCAGTGCAGCCAAGCCTCCTGCTGAGAGCGGACGCCCCCAGGACTTTTCCCACACCTGCCCCTCATCCGCTAGGCCAATGCCGTAGGCCGACAGCACCCCAGCGAAGGGATGCAGGAGCACCTGCTGCATCCCCAGCCGCTCTGCCAGGGCACAGGCGTGTTGGCCGCCAGCCCCACCGAAGCAGCAGAGCACGGCTTCACGTACGTCATGGCCCTGCTGGATCGAGATGCGGCGAATCGCCTCCGCCATCCGCTCCAAGGCCAAATCCAGAGCCCCTTCGGCCGCCGCCTCGGCGGAGCAGCCCAAGCGCTCGCCAAGGGCTTCGAACTGCGACCGCACAACACGCCCATCCAGCGGTTGATCAGCCTTGGGACCAAAGACCGCGGGGAACTGCTCACTCTGCAGCCGCCCGAGCAACAGGTTGGCGTCGGTGACGGTCAGGGGCCCACCGCGGCGATAGCAAGCCGGACCGGGGTCCGCCCCCGCCGACTCGGGACCGACCCGCAGGCGCACACCATCGAACTGCAGTCGCGATCCACCGCCGGCGGCCACGGTGTGAATCGCCAGCATCGGCGCCTGAATCGGCAGCCCCTCGAGCTCCACCTGCTCCAAGCGGGGCCAGGGCCCATCGCAGTAGCAAACGTCGGTCGACGTCCCGCCCATGTCAAAACCGACGATGCGGCCAAAGCCCGCCTCCGCCGCCGTGCGCACCGCACCGACGAGCCCCCCGGCCGGCCCCGACAGGATCGTGTCCTTGGCGCGCAGCGCTGCTGGGGCAGCCAAGACACCACTGGACTGCATTACCCGCAGCGGCACATGGCGGCCCAGGGCCTCTTGCACCTGCTGCAGATAGCCCTGCAGCACCGGACCTACGGACGCCTCAAGCACCGTGGTCTGCCCCCGCGGCACCAGGCGCGGCAGGGGACTGACCTGATGGGAGAGGGCGATCTGCTCAAAGCCGAATGGCTCCAACCAGGAGCCAAGTTGCTGCTCATGGCTCCCATTGGTGGTGCTGTGCAGCAGGGCCACGGCAACACTGCTGTAGCCGTCCTCCTTCGCCGCCTGAACGGCAGCCCGCAGTTCCTCATCCAACAGCAGGGGCTCAAGCTCCTGGCCATCGGCCGCCAGGCGGCCCTGAACCTCAATCACCCGGCCCTGCAACGGCTGCGGACGGCGAATGGCCAAGGCGAAGAGATCAGGCCGGTGTTGATCTCCAATCGTCAGCAGATCAGCGAATCCCCGGTTGATCAGCAACAGGGTGCGTGCACCGCCGCGCTCCAAAAAAGCATTCGTGGCCACCGTGGTCCCCAGCCGCACCTCGGCCACGAGCCCCGGAGGAATGACGTGCTGCTCCGTCCCCAGTCCCAGGCACTGACGAATGACCCGAACCGCCGGATCCCCCGGATGGTCGGGTTGCTCCGAGAGCACCTTGAACACCTCCAGCTCCCCATCCGGCCTGCTGGCCACCACATCGGTGAAGGTGCCGCCCCGATCGATCCAAAAACGCCAGCCTGAGCGGGTCATGGGCTGACAGAAACGCTGTGGTCTAGCGGTAGTTCTGGAACTGCAGGGGTACTTCGACGTCCTGGTCCTTCAGCAGCTGAATCACCGCCTGAAGGTCATCTTTGCTTTTGCCGGTCACCCGCAGGGCATCACCCTGGATGGCGACAGTGACTTTCTTGAGCTCGTCGCGAATGGTTTTGCTGAGCTTTTTCGCCAGCTCCTGACTGAGCCCTTTGCGCAATTTGACCACCTGCTTGACCTTGTTGCCGCCGACGGGCTCAGGGGTTTGGAAGTCGAAGATCTTGAGTGAGAGGTTGCGCTTGGTCGCCTTCTGACGCAGCACGTCCTCAACCGCCTGCAGCGTCATATCGCTTGCGGTCGTGATCGTCAGGCTGGTCTCCTCCAGGTCCACTTCGGTGCCCGAATCCTTGAGGTCGTAACGGGTCGAGACGTCGCGGCGCACCTGGTCCAGGGTGTTCACCAATTCCTGCCAATCGAAATCGGAGACGACGTCGAAGGAGTAGCTGGAGGCCATGCGGTCGCGCGGGGTGAACCGGGCTCAGCCTAGAAAAGGAGGCAACCCAAGCCCGTTGGCCCCGATGCATCCCGCCTTTGCCTGGTCGCTCTTCCTCAGCGCCGGTGTTGTGGTCTCCAGCCTGGTGCCCCTCGGCGCGGCTCGCTCCAAGGCCGACTTCCAACTGAGCGACCTGGCAGCCCCCCGGGCCATGGCCGAGCGGCTGCCGGACTGGGGCAAGCGGGCCAACTGGGCACACCTCAACAGCTTTGAAGCCTTCACCCTCTATGCCCCGGCCGCGCTGATTTGCCTGATGGCCGGCGTCAGCTCGCCGGTGGCCATCGCCGCCGCTTGGATCTATCCGGCCCTGCGACTGGGCTACATCGCCGCCTACGTCGCCAACCTTCCGCCCGTTCGCTCCCTCTGCTGGGCCGGTGCCATGACCTGCGCCGGTCTTCTCTATTGGGATGGACTCCAGGCCGTCATTGCCGCGGCCAACTGAGCAGGAGGGTCAGTCGAAGAACATCAGGCTGACCACCTTGCCCATGTCTTCTGCGGTTCGGCAGCTCGCCAGCAGGGTCTCGCTGTCGTGGAAGGCAAAGCAAATCAGCTGATCGCAGCGGCGAATGATCTCCTGGTTGCAGAGGCTGCTGGCCATCGGCAACGGCAGTTCGTCGTTCTCCGGTTTCTCGACCAGGTGCAGAACCCGATCGAGCTGCTCGCGGGATTCCCGGGGTTGTCTATCGAGGCTTTGGGGCAGCAGCACCGTCAACCGTGAAGGGTCGATCTCCAGGACACCGCGAATCACAGCGGCATTCACGCCCTGGGAGCCCGAAGTAATCAAGCTGTGCCCCTCCTGGGCCAGGGAGCGGGCCACCAACTCCACCAGGTGGACCGAAACCACCGGCACATGGCGGCTGCCGAGAATGGCAATGCGACGCTTACTCCGGTCCTGGAGCATCGCCAGCTCTTGAGCCAGGGTGTCAATCCGGTCGAGGGCCGGCAAATCAAGAGACCGGGTCAACGCATAACACCAGCTGACGTTTCGAAACTAGCAGTGATTACGCAGGGACTGGCAGCCGTAGGCGACTGAAAAGCCGCTCAAAATCGCAATGCTCTTCCACAAGGCGGAAGGCATAGGTGGCCTTCACCGATTCATGCAGTCGAACCTGACCGAAGGCGTTTTCGATCACCCCAACGGTCGTCAAGGTGTCGTGGTCGACCTTGAGCAAGGGGACCTCAAGTTCCTCAGCCCTGGAGATCAACTGGGGCAACGGTTCACCCGCACCCGTGAGGATCAAGCACTGGGTCGAGGCCTCCAGCGCAGCCAATTGGATATCGGTGCGGTCCGCACCCGTGACCACAGCCATGTTGCGGCGGCGACGGAAGAACTCCATGGCGGAGTTCACGTTCATCGCACCAATGGACAGGGTCTCGACCAGAAGATCGTGCCGCTCAGGGCAACAGAGGGTCCGGGCATCGAGGCGGCGAGCCAATTCCTCGACGGTGACGCTGCGCAGCAGTGGCGAGCGGGGCATCACCCCCAGCACCGGCAGGCCAAGCCGCTCGAGGGCGGGGACCACATCAGCGCGCAGGGCCGTCACCTGGGCGGGGGGCACTCCATTGAGCACCACCCCAGCCAGCAGCTCACCCAATTGATCGCGCGCGGCGAGCAGGGGCTCAACGCTGCTGCTGTCGTCCCAGGCATGGACGAGCAGTACTGGCGCCTGCAAGCCCTGGGCCACCTGGGCCAGGCTCAGTCCATAGAGACGGCCATCGTTGAGGCTGCCTGAGGCCTCCATCAAGGTCAGCCCCTCGCTCGAGGACTGCAGTTGCTGCTGCAGCCGCTGGAATCCAGCCCCTGGCTGGAGGTTGCCATCCAGCAGACGCGCCCGAGCTGCTTCGGCGTCCTTGAGATGAACCGAAGGGACCAGCTGGTCATCCTTGAGTCCGAGGATCTGGCCGACAAAGCGCACGTCATCGTCGATCAACGGGTCGGAACCCTCAGCGCTATCGGCCAGGGGTTTGCCAAGCCGAACGCTCACTCCACGCTGCAGCAGCTGGCGAGCCAAGCCCAGCACCACCGCCGATTTGCCACTGAAGGGCGCACAGGAACCGATCAGCAGGGCGGGGGAACAAGCGTGATTCGCCGCGTTGCCCTGGCCCATGTCAACCCAGTTGTTCAATCGAATCTAAGGGGTGCCGGGGGGCGGATCGAGTCCAAGCAACAACCATTGCCAGAAGCTCTCCGGCAGATCCATCGAACCGTCCTGCTCCCTGCAATCCATCAGCCAGAGCACCAGCTGAGAGGTGGCCACTGAACAGGCGTAGCTCGCCCCAGGCAGTGCCGGTGTCGGACGGGTCGGATCCGCCTCCACCACCAACTGCAACTGCGCCGGCTCCGAAGGAGCCACCCCCGCCCGCCAACGCAGCTCAAAGGGCCGCTGCCCAGCGGGCTTGAGCTGACGCACCCCAGAGCAGGAGCCACGGGCCAAGGTCTCCAGGGCACGCTCCAATTCCGCCGGGCGCGCGCTCCCCTGGCAATAGGGAGCGAACAAGGCCACCAGCCCCGCCGACATGCCAAGCACCGTCCTCTGCACCGAGGATGGCGCAAGCTGAGGCCATCGCCCACCGCTGCATGGGACTGCCGCGCTTTCAAGGACGCACCGTTGCCCTCACTGGAGCCAGCGGCAGCCTGGGCCAAGCCCTGTTGCAGCAGCTCGACGCGGAGGGAGCGCAGCTGATCGCCCTGACCAGCAGCGATCGACCGCTACGCATTGAACGCGCCAATGGGGACCCCATCCCCCTCGAACAGGTGCGCTGGAGCGTGGGCCAGGAGCAGGCCCTGAGCGACGTGCTGGCGCGGGCCGACATCTTGGTGATCAACCATGGCGTGAACTGCCATGGCGAGCGCAGCCCCGAAGCGATCGTGCGATCGCTCGAGGTCAATGCCCTCAGCAGCTGGAGGTTGCTCGAGCTCTACGCCCAGCAGGAAGACGGCACGCGAAAACGGGAGGTCTGGATCAACACCTCCGAGGCCGAGATCCAAGCGGCGGTCAGCCCGCTCTATGAGATCAGCAAACGGCTGCAGGGCCAACTGGTGAGCCTGAGGAGCCTGGACCTGGCCACGGAGACCTTCCGAATCCGCCGGCTGGTCCTCGGCCCATTTCGCTCCGCCCTCAATCCCATCGGGCTGATGTCTGCTGCGTTTGTCGCCCGGGAAATCCTGCGGCAGACCCACTGGGGGTTGGGGTTGGTGATCGTCACACCAAACCCCTTGACTTATCTATTGATGCCCCTGGCGACCCTCAGTCGCTGGGCCTACTTCCGGCTGGTCAGCAGCCGGCCCTAGAAGTCGCGGTCGGTCAGGATCTCGCAGCCGTCGCTGGTCACCGCGATGGTGTGCTCCCACTGGGCCGAGAGGCTGCCGTCAACGGTCACCACGGTCCAGCGGTCCTTCAGGGTGCGGCAAACCTTGCTGCCGGCGTTCAGGATCGGCTCCACCGCGAGGGTCATGCCCGGGCGCAGCTTCATGTTCGGCAGCTCCCGGGTGCGGTAGTTGAAAACCGAGGGCTCCTCATGCAGGTTGCGGCCCACGCCATGGCCGGTGTAGTCCTCCACAACCGCAAAACCGTTGGCCTCGACGTGGTCCTGAACCGCACCGGCCAGATCCAGCAGGGTGCTGCCCGCCTTGACCGTCGCCAGGCCCTTCATCAGTGATTCCTGGGCCACCCGCGCCAGGTCCTGGGCCTCCTGGGAAGCACCCTCACCGACCAACAGGCTGATGCAGCTATCGCCGTGGTAGCCGTCGAAGTAGGCGCCGGTGTCGACCTTGACCAAGTCCCCGGCCTTAATCACCCGCTTGTTGCTGGGGATGCCGTGGACCACCTCGTTGTTGATCGAGGCGCAAATGCTGGCGGGAAAGCCGTGGTAGCCCTTGAAGCTGGGCGTCGCACCCATCTCGCGAATGCGCTTCTCCGCGTGGGCGTCCAAATCCCCTGTGGTCATGCCCGGTTGGGCCAACTCCATGATCTCCCGCAGGACCGTGGCCACGATCCGGCTGGCCTGGCGCATCGTCTCGATCTCACGCGCGCTCTTGACCTCGACACCGCGGCGACTTTTCTGAATCCGGGGGCCGGTCTGGGTCACCGCCGACTGGGGCACCTGACCTTGTTCTTTCTGGGTGGCGGCCAGCAAATCAGCAAAGAGGTTCATCGCGCCAGTGCAGGCCTGCTCTCTGCAAGTTAGAACCTGAGCCCTGGACTGTGCCGCATGCAAGCAACCCTGGCCTGGATGCGGCGCCTCCACGCCGCCATCGCTCCGCTGGTGGTGCTGCCGCTGCTGCTGACCGTCTGCAGCGGAATGGCCTATCGGCTTCTGAAGGATTGGGGCGGCTTCGGCCGGGACCAGGTGCACTGGCTGATGGTCCTGCACGAAGGGGAATGGCTGGGCACCACCGCGGAGCCGATTTACGTGCTGCTCAACGGGCTCGGTCTGCTATGGATGCTGGTCACAGGCACCACCCTGGCAATCCGCCGGCTGTGGCGTCTGCGCCCCCGGAATTCGGGGGCACCTTGAGCCAGTACACTGGTTGTTTGGCCAGGCGTTTTAACGGAGCTGGGATGGCAGCGGATTCCAAGGACATGACCGACGAGATCAAGAACGAAGAGACCCAGGAAGCCGCCGGCACCGAGGCTGCAACTGACTCCGCCGTAGCTGTGGCCGAAAAGCCTGCTGCTGCAAAAGCCACTGTGGGCAAGCTCAGCGCCCACGCCCTGATGCAGGCCTTTGAGGCCGAGCAGATCGCCAAGAACCCCAAGGAGCTCCCCGACATCTACGTCGGCGACACCGTCCGGATCGGCGTCCGCATCACCGAGGGCAACAAGGAGCGCATCCAGCCCTTCGAAGGCGTGATCATCGCCAAGCGCCACGGCGGCCTCAACGAGACCATCACCGTTCGCCGCATTTTCCAGGGCGTCGGCGTGGAGCGCGTCTTCATGATCCACAGCCCCCAAGTGGCTTCCATCAAGGTGGAGCGCCGCGGTAAGGTGCGTCGGGCGAAGCTCTTCTATCTGCGCGACCGGGTGGGCAAAGCCACTCGCGTCAAGCAGCGCTTCGATCGCTGAGGCTCACCGCCTCCAGCACATCGGCCACTTCTCCCAGGAGTGGCCACTGAAGACCTCTGCTCAGCAGAAGTCTTTGAAGAGGGGACATCGGCCCTGCGCCGTTAGTTCAGTTGGTAGAACGCAGGTCTCCAAAACCTGATGTCGGGGGTTCAAGTCCTCCACGGCGCGTTCGATGTCCCCTACCTGCAGTCTCTCGTTTCCGGACATGGAGTTGGATCTACAGCCCGGTGATGTGGTCAAGGTTCTGGAATCCGCCGCCCTCGGCTGGGTTCGTGCCCGGGTGATCCGCGTCAAATCCGGCGGTCGTGTCGTCGTCCAGAGCGACCAAGGCCGTGAGTTCACCGCCCGTGGCAATCAGGTCCGCCTGATCGAACCCGCCGGCTTCCGCCCCTGATCGTCTGAGCTCCGCTCATCACCATCTCAAGCCCGCCCTTGGCGGGTTTTTTTGTGCCCAAAACCAGTGCCAGTTCACAAGGTTTGCCGGCTCAGGCCCTGAGTGTGTTGACGGAGGGCAGGGCGACAACGGATACTTTTGAGGTCGCAAACGCGACACGGCTGGGGCCTTGAAATTCCAGACGGAGAGAGCTCTTAGAGCGCTCAAGGGACTGTAGTTCAACCGGTTAGAGCACCGCCCTGTCACGGCGGAAGTTGCGGGTTCGAATCCCGTCAGTCCCGTTTCCACCTTGAGGTCAACGCCAGTGACAGGAACTGGAGCGGCGGTCCGTGTGCGTCTCGCCCCCAGCCCGACTGGAACGCTTCATATCGGTACCGCTCGCACGGCGGTCTTCAACTGGCTCTTCGCCCGTCACCTCGGTGGGGAGTTCCTGCTGCGGATCGAAGACACCGACAAGGAGCGCAGCAAGCCGGAATACACCGCCAACATCCTTGAAGGGCTGAAGTGGCTGGGGATCAACTGGGACGCGGAGCCCGTGATCCAAAGCGAGCGAATCGAGGCCCATCGCGCCGCCATTCAGCAGCTCCTGGACTCCGGCAAGGCCTATCGCTGCTATGCCAGCGAAGCAGAGCTCACTGAAATGCGGGAGCAGCAGGCGGCCGCCAACCGCGCCCCCCGCTACGACAACCGCCACCGCGACCTCAGCCCAGAGCAGGAGCAGGCCTACATCGCCGAGGGACGCGAGGCCACCATCCGCTTTCGCATTGATGACGAGGCCGTCATCACCTGGAACGACCTGGTCCGCGGCGCCATGCGCTGGTCCGGTAGCGACCTGGGCGGCGACATGGTCATTGCCCGTCGCGCTCCGGCCGATCAAATCGGCGACCCCCTCTACAACCTGGTGGTGGTCGTGGATGACGCCGCCATGGCCATCAGCCATGTCATCCGAGGCGAAGACCACATCGCCAACACCGCCAAGCAGCTGCTGCTCTACGCAGCCCTCGGTGCACCCGTCCCCGAATTTGCCCACACCCCTCTGATCCTGAACAAGGAAGGCAAGAAGCTCTCCAAGCGCGACGGCGTCACCTCGGTCAATGACTTCCGCGAGCAGGGTTACACCGCTGAGGCCCTGGCGAACTACATGACCCTGCTGGGCTGGTCGCCGCCGGAGGGCATGGAGGAGCGGTTCAGCCTGAGCGACGCGGCCCAGGTCTTTGGCTTTGATCGGGTCAACAAAGCTGGAGCCCGCTTCGACTGGGACAAGCTCAACTGGCTCAATAGCCAGGTGCTCCACGAGCGCAGCCCTGAGCAACTTCTGGCTGAACTCGAGCCCCAATGGAAGGCCCTGGGCTGGAGCCATAGCGACGCCAGCTGGCTCCAGGAACTCTGCGCCCTGCTCGGTCCCTCGCTGGTCACCCTCAAGGACGGCATCGAGCAGGCCCGTCCCTTCTTTGAGCGCCCCGAACTCAGCGAGGCCGCCCTCAAGCAACTCGAGCTTGACGGTGCCCGCCCAGCCCTAAAGGCCCTGCTCGAGCATCTGCCCGAGGGCGCTTTGACAGCCGAGGCCGCCCAAGAACTGCTGGGCAAGGCCGTGGCCGATGCCGGCGTCAAGAAAGGCGTCCTGATGAAGACCCTGCGGGCCGCCCTACTCGGCAGCCTTGAAGGTCCCGACCTGCTCACCACCTGGTTGCTGCTCCAGCCCAGTGGCGAGGCCAGGGCTCGCATCGAGCGCAGCCTCTAGGTCGCTCTCCACGAGCCCCAAGCGCCGTGCCAGCAGGGGAGCAGACAGCCCCTGCACCGCCACGGTGATCAAGATCATCAGGAACACCAGGCCCTTCAGCGCACCGCCGCCACTCACCCCGGCGGCGCTCAATTTCAGGGCAAACAAGCTGGCCACGGCCGCCGTCACGATTCCCCGCGGCGCCACCCAGCTGAGCATCAACTTGTCGCCCCAACTCAATCCCGGCAGGCCCACCGACCCGGCCTGAACCACCAGCCAGCGATACAGCATCAGGGCGGCCACACAGCTGACACCACCCCAGCCCAAGGGCGAGAGCTCAGCCCAGGAGAGATCCGCGGCCAAGAGGGGAAATAGCACCGTGATCGCCAGCTGGGCCAGGTGGGCAATCAGGGCATCAAGGTTGCTCGCTTCGTCCTTGAGCCGCAGGCCGACCACGATCCCCGCCGACACCGCCGCCGGGAGCCCCGCCTCCGGCAAGAGCACCTGGGTGCCACTCACCAACAGGAACAACACCCCCAAGCTCAGTTGCAACCGGAGGCCCTCGGCCTCACTCGGCAGGCGCTGCAGCACCAGGACCAGAAGCCAGCCGCAACACCCACCCATCAACACCCCACCGCCCAGGCGCAGCAGCAACAGCGGCAGGACCTGATCCCACTGGGACAAATCACCCAAGGCCAACTGCAGCAGCAGCAGGGCCAACACGGCCCCCACCGGCTCCAGGATCAGGCCTTCAGCCTCGAGCACCGCCGAAAGGCGCGGCACCAGACGCATCTGCTGCACCAAGGGCGTGATCACCGTGGGCCCTGTCCCCAGGGCAATGGCCCCAAACACCCAGGCCAAGGGCCAGGACAACCCCGCCAGCTCATGGGCCAGCAGGGCTCCGCCCACCAGCCCGAGCAGACCACGGGTGAGCACCAACTGCAGCACCGTGCGCTGCAGATCGCGACCGGCCAGACGCAAATTCAGGCCGCCGTCAAAGAGCACCAAGCTCACCAGCAAGCCCACCAAGGACTCCAGCCCTCCCCCCAGGCGCTCGGGCTGCACCCAATCCAGTCCGGCATCACCAATCAGCAGCCCCGACGCCAGCAGCAGCACCACCGAGGGCCAGCCACTCAGGCGTGCGATCAGCTGGGCCAGGGCACCGGCAAAAAACGAAAAGCCCCAGATCAGCTCAGAAGTCATCGTCATCGAGGGCACCGAAGACCGGCTCCACTCGGATCCCCTTCACGGCGCTGGGGCGCACCACCAGGTACTCACCGGGCAACTCCGTGATCGGCACGTTGATGAAGGCATCGGCCGGACCGGCATTCAGCACCGTGCCGTACCACTGCTGAAAGGCGTCCAGGCTGGGGAAGTGCACCACCTGCTCATGCCCGCCGGAGAGCAGCAGATGGATCGCATAGCGGCTGGGGGTGCGGGTCATCGAGGCGCTCAACCAGGCCGAAGCTCTTCCCCAGAATGGGTCAAACGCAGCGGCTGCGCAGCCTTGGCGGCATAGAGCGGATGCCGGGGCTGGCCGCTGGCGGTCAGCCCGAGGGCCAGCAGCGGCACACCCTGCTGCCGCAAGAGGCGCAACACCGCTTGGTCGCGATCCCTCCAGCGGCCGCCGTTGCCCCATCCCAGCCAGACCGCGGCCCCGGGCGCGTCCGCCAGGACGCCCAGACGCCGCCGCAACCACTGGTCGGTCTGCGGGCCGATCGGATCGGCGCTGCGCCGGAGCACCGCCGGACTGGCCGAGATGCGGGCGAACAGGTTCAGCACCTCTAGCGATCCGTAGCCCCAGGCCTGGGCAAACGCGATCAAGCGCCGCAGGGTCGGATCATCACGCTCGGCCGTGGCGCGGGAAGGATTCAGCCCGACGAACAGCAACCGCGGGGCCTGCGGCTGCCACTGGCGCTCGAGCCACCAGCGATAACGGCCGCAGGAACTCAAAGCAGCCCGGCCCGTTCTGCCAGGCTGGGCCCACTTGATCTCCAGGGCGTTTTGACCGGCGGCACCACCCTCAAACCCCTGTTGCTGCTGGTGGATGGCCACTCCCTGGCCTTCCGCAGCTTCTACGCCTTCAGCAAAGGTGGCGAGGGGGGACTGAGCACCAAAGAGGGCATTCCCACCTCGGTCACCTATGGCTTTCTCAAGGCCCTGCTGGACAACTGCAAAGGCCTGGCCCCCCAGGGGGTGGTCATCGCCTTTGACACGGCTGAACCCACCTTCCGCCATGAAGCTGACGAGGCCTACAAAGCCCATCGTGACGTAGCGCCAGAACACTTCTTCCAGGATCTGGGCAACCTGCAGCAGATCCTCGAGCAGTCCCTCGACATTCCCCTCTGCATGGCTCCCGGCTACGAAGCCGACGATGTCCTGGGGACCCTGGCCAATCGAGCCGCCAACGATGGCTGGCGGGTGCGCATCCTCTCGGGTGACCGTGACCTCTTCCAGCTGGTGGACGACGAGCGCGACATCGCTGTCCTCTATATGGGGGGTGGGCCCTATGCCAAGAGCAGCGGACCGCTCGAGATTCGCCGCGATGGTGTCGTGGCCAAGTTGGGGGTCACGCCTGAAGAGGTCGTGGACCTCAAGGCGCTCACGGGCGACAGCAGCGACAACATTCCGGGCGTCAAAGGCGTCGGTCCCAAGACCGCCATCAACCTGCTGCAGGCCTACGGCGACCTCGATGGGATCTACGCGGCGCTGGAGCAACTCGAAGCCGCGGGCCCCAAGGCCAAAGATCCCAAGGGAGCCCTGAAGGGGGCGCTGCTGGGCAAGCTCAGCACGGACCGGGAGAACGCCTACCGCTCGCGGATGCTGGCGGAAATCCTGGTGGATATTCCCCTGCCGACGGATCCGCGTCTGCCCCTCGGTGCAGTCAAGAGCGACTCCCTCGCCGAAAGCCTGGAGGAACTGGAGCTCTTCAGCCTGCGGCGCCAGGTCAACAGCTTCGCCACGGTCTTCTCCAACGAACCACCGCCGGCCGTCGCCGCCGCCGAACCCCAAGCCAAAGCCGAAGCACTCAGCGATCCGGCCGCCGATGACGGAGACGCCCGCGACGCTGCACCGCCGGCCCTTGCGCCCCAACTGATCACCAGTAGCGAGGCACTCGAGGCCTTGGTGCAGAGGCTCCTGGGCTGCTGCGACCGCCAGAGCCCGGTGGCGCTGGACACTGAAACCACCAGCCTCAACCCCTTCCAGGCCGAACTTGTGGGCCTCGGAGTCTGCTGGGGAGAAGGACTCGATCAGCTGGCCTACATCCCCCTGGGACATCAGGCGGAACTAAGCGATCCAGCGCAACTCCCCCTCGACCAAGTACTGGGGGCCTTGGCTCCCTGGCTCAGCAGCGCCGCGCACCCCAAAACGCTGCAGAACGCCAAGTACGACCGGCTGATCCTGCTGCGCCATGGTCTGCCCCTGGCGGGCGTTGTCATGGACACCCTCCTGGCGGATTACCTGCGGGATGCCAACGCCAAACACGGCCTCGAACTGCTGGCCCAGCGGAATTTCGGCTTCCTGCCCACCAGCTACAGCGAGCTGGTCCCCAAGGGCGCCAACTTCTCGGCCGTCCCCATGGCCCAGGCCGCCCTCTACTGCGGCATGGATGTCCATGTCACCTACCGCCTGACCCCACTGCTGCGCGGCCAACTCGAGGCCCTGGGTGAGCCCCTCACGGCGCTGCTCGATCAGGTGGAGCTGCCCCTGGAGCCGGTCCTGGCCCTGATGGAAGCCACCGGCATTCGCATCGACACCGACTACTTGGGCGAACTCAGCCGGGAACTCAAGACCACCCTCGAGCGACTGGAGAGCGACGCCAAGGAGGCCGCCGGCACGGACTTCAACCTGGCCTCACCGAAGCAGCTCGGTGAGCTGCTCTTTGACACCCTCGGGCTCGATCGCAAGAAGTCCCGCAAGACCAAGACCGGCTGGAGCACCGACGCGACGGTGCTCGAGAAGCTGGAGGACGCCCACCCTGTGGTGCCCCTGGTGCTGGAGCACCGCACCTTGAGCAAGCTCAAGAGCACCTATGTCGATGCCCTTCCGGCCCTGATGGAGGCGGAAACCGGACGGGTTCACACGGACTTCAACCAAGCCGTCACCGCCACCGGACGGCTCTCCAGCAGCAACCCCAACCTGCAGAACATTCCCGTACGCACGGAGTTCTCTCGGCGGATTCGCAAGGCCTTCCTGCCGGAGGCCGGCTGGACCTTGATCAGCGCCGACTACTCCCAGATCGAGCTGCGGATCCTGGCCCACCTCTCCGGCGAGGAGGTGCTGGTGAAGGCCTATCAAAGCGGTGATGACGTCCACGCCCTCACCGCCCGGCTGCTGTTTGAAAAAGACGAGGTCACCAGCGACGAGCGCCGCCTGGGCAAGACGATCAACTTCGGGGTGATCTACGGGATGGGCGTGCAGCGCTTCGCCCGGGAAACGGGGGTCAGCCAGGCCGAAGCCAAGGAGTTCCTCAGCAAATACAAGCAGCGCTACCCGAAGGTCTTCGCCTTCCTGGAGCTGCAGGAGCGGCTCGCCCTCAGCCGCGGCTACGTCGAAACGATCCTGGGGCGCCGGCGACCCTTTGCCTTTGACCCCAGCGGCCTGGGACGTCACCTGGGCAAGGACCCCCTGGAGATCGAACTGGAGGTCGCCCGCCGCGGCGGCATGGAAGCCCAGCAACTGCGCGCCGCCGCCAACGCCCCGATCCAGGGCTCCAGCGCCGACATCATCAAGCTGGCGATGGTGCAGCTGCAGCAACGGCTCACCGAGAGCGCCCTGCCCGCACGGCTGCTGCTGCAGGTCCATGACGAACTGGTGCTCGAAGCCGCCCCCGAGGCCCTGGAGACGGTGCTCAACCTCACGCGTGAAACCATGGAGCGCGCGGTGACCCTGTCTGTGCCCCTGGTGGTGGAGACCGGCGTTGGCCCCAACTGGATGGAAGCGAAATGACCCTGCGGCTCACCAACACCCTCACCCGCCGCGTCGAGGAGTTCAAGCCGATCGAGCCGGGCAGGGTCTGCATCTATTGCTGTGGGGTCACGGTCTACGACCTCTGCCACCTGGGCCACGCCCGCAGCTACATCGCCTGGGACGTGCTGCGCCGCCACCTGCGCTGGTGCGGCTACGCCGTGACCTTCGTGCAGAACTACACCGACATCGACGACAAGATCCTCAACCGCGCCAGCGAAGAGGGCAGCTCGATGGAGGAGGTCAGCGAGCGCAACATCGACGCCTTCGTCGCCGACATGGGGCGTCTGAACATCCTGCCGGCGGATCGGATGCCGCGGGCCACCCGCAGCCTCGATGCCATCCGCGGCCTGATCAGCGAGCTGGAGTCCAAAGGGGCGGCCTACTCCGCCGATGGTGACGTCTACTTCGCCGTGATGAAGCACGCCGGCTACGGCAAGCTCAGCGGCCGCGATCTGGAGCAGCAGCAGGACAACGCCGCCGGTCGGGTGGCCAGTGCCGAGGAAGCCCGCAAACAGCACCCCTTTGACTTCGCCCTCTGGAAGGGAGCCAAACCCGGCGAACCCAGCTTCCCCTCCCCCTGGGGCCAGGGGCGCCCGGGCTGGCACATCGAGTGCTCAGCCATGGTGCGCGAGGAACTCGGCGACACCATCGATATCCACCTGGGCGGTGCCGATCTGGTCTTCCCGCACCACGAGAACGAGATCGCCCAATCGGAAGCCGCCACCGGCAAGGAGCTGGCCCATTACTGGCTCCACAACGGCATGGTCAATGTCGGCGGCCAGAAGATGTCGAAATCCCTCGGCAACTTCACGACCATCCGCGCCCTGCTGGATTCCGGGGTCTCGCCAATGACCCTGCGCCTGTTCACCCTGCAGGCCCACTACCGCAAACCCCTCGACTTCACCGCGGAAGCCCTCGAGGCCGCCGCCACTGGCTGGAAAGGACTGAACGCCGCCCTCGGTCTGGCCGGCGACACCACCCCCGCCGCCTCAGAGTTGCCAACTGCCCTGGCGGATGCGCGCGGACGCTTCGCCGCGGCCATGGACGATGACCTCAACACCTCCGCCGCCCTGGCGGTGTTGTTTGAGTTGGCCAAGCCCCTGCGGGGTCTGGCCAACCGGATCGAGCGCGGCGACGCCAGCGCCGCAGGTGAACTGGAGCAAGCCAGCCATCAACAGCAACTGGCCCTGCTGCTGGAGCTGGCCGAAGTCGTCGGGCTGAAGCACGAGGGAGCCGAGGGCAGCGCGAGCGGCGGCGGTCCGAGCGACGCTGAGATCGAAGCGCAGATCGAAGCCCGTAAGGCGGCCAAAGCAGCCAAGGACTTTGCCGCCGCCGACCGGATCCGTGATGAACTCAAGGCCCAGGGGATCGAACTGATCGACAAGCCCGGCGGCCTGACGGAGTGGCTCAGGGCCTAGGGCTTGGGCTTGGGAGCCTGCTGGTTTTTCATCATCTGCTCGATCTTGCGGATGCGGGTGGCCGTGGTGCTCCAGACCTCCTTCTGAAACCCGGGCTCACACTCCTCGACCAGGGTCTCGATCGGCTCGCCCCGCTCAAAGGCCTCCCAGAGCTGACGCTCCAGCTTCGCCCGCTCAATGAAGTTGAAGCGCTGGAGCCACTGGGGACCGAGGGCCATGGGGAGACGAAAGCTCCGCTCAGTTAAGCGCCAGCGCCGCTCCAGCTCTTGGCCAGATCGATGATCGAGATCAGCAGGCCCAGGCTGATGGCCGGCACCGAAATCCAACGCAGGGACCAACGCAGCAGACGAACGAGCTGAGGCGAGGACCCCGACTCCAGCAGATCGCTGCGGAAACGATCGGGCACCTGCCAGCCCAGCAGCAGGGCCAGCAGCAGACCACCGGCGATCAGGCAGACCCCGCCAAAGAGGGCATCCATCCGCTCCAGCACCCCAATGTCCAAAGCAGAAGGAAGGCCGATCACGGCAATCAGCAGCACCATCAGCCAGACGGCCCGGGAGCGGCTCCAGCCGAGGCGATCCATCAACGAGCTCACCGGCACCTCCAGCAGCGAGACCGATGAGGTGATCGCAGCCACGTAGGCCAATAGGAAGAAGACAGCCGCCACCACCCGGCCACCGCCCCCCAGGGAGGCCAGGCCCGTCGGCAGGCTGATGAAGAGGGTGCCCACGGTGCTGCCGCTGACCACATCCACCAGACCAAAGCTGGCCACCAGCGGGAAGGTGATGCAGCCGGCCATCAGGCCAACGGCGGTGTCCATCCCCACCACCGCCACCGCTTCACCGGGGAGAGCGCTCTTGCGATCGAGGTAGGTGGCGTAGGCCAAGATCGCGCCGATGCCGGTGCCGATCGAGAAGAAGGCTTGGGTGAAAGCGTTGCGGATCGTGCCCAGGTCCGTGAGCTTGCTGGGATCCCAGCGCAGCAAAAAACCGCTGTAGCCCGCATGGGCTCCGGGCAGAAAGGCCGCCCAGATCGCCAGGGCCAGCAGCAGGAGAAACAGCAGGGGCATGGCCCAGCGGGTGAGGCGCTCAATGCCGGCCTTGATGCCGGCGGCGACCACCACCCCGGTGAGGGCCAGGCTGATCAGGTGCCCCAGCACCGCATCACCGCCGCTGCTGATGCCGGCGAAGAAGCGCTCCGCCGCGGGAATGTCGGCTGGGAGCGGCGAACTCAAGGCATGGATCAAGCTGCGGCCCGTCCAGCCCATCAGGACGGCGTAGTAACTGAGGATCCCCATCGCGGCGGCCAGGAACAGCCAACCCAGCGGGGCCCAGCGGCGACCGCCGGCGGTGATCGGAGCCAGCAGGGGGGCGTGGCCCGTGCTGCGCCCCAGGACCATCTCGGCTACCAGCACCGGCAGACAGACCAGCGAGACGATCAGCAGATAGAGGAGCACAAAGGCCGCGCCGCCCCCCTGGGAGGCCCGATAGGCGAAGCCCCAGAGATTGCCCAGACCGACCGCGCTGCCTGCGGCGGCCAACACGAAGCCCATGGATGACCCCCACTGCTCGGGGGGGTGACCACGCTCGTGGGACGCCATGGGTGCAGCAAAAAGCAGCCCCCAGTTTCACCGGCGGGGCAAGGGAGCGGCATCAACGGATTGGACTCAGCCGCCCATTTCGGCAGCGCCCATCCGCTCTTGAATCCGCTCGAGGCCCAAGACCAAGAGCACGCCTAGGCCCATCAGCAGCAGGGCCAGGGCGAAGGCCGAGCCGCTGGGGGGCGCCGCCAGGGCATCCCGCAGGACGATCAACTTGCCCTTGGCGTTGGTGGTGCTCTCCAGCACGGTGCGGAAGGGCCAGATCTTCCAGAGGGAGCCGGCCATGAAACCCATCAACAGGGCCACGGTCTGGCCATGCCAGCGCTTCAGCAGCCAGCTCAGCAGACGCACAAACAGCAGCAGCCCCGTGGCACAGCCCAGGGCAAAGGGCACCAGGGTCGCCAGATCCAGGGCCTTCACCCCCTCCATCACGTACTGGTACTGGCCGAGCACCAGCAGCAGAAAGGAGCCCGAGACGCCCGGAAGAATCATCGCCATGATCGCCACGGCCCCGCTCCAGAAGATCGTGAAGGGGTCGTGGGGCATGGTCACCGGCGTACGGGTCACCAGCAGCAGCGCCGCCGCCACACCAACCACCATCGCCACCAGACCGGCGGCGCCCCAATGGGCATGGCGGGCGATCAACACGATCGAGCCGACGATCAGACCAAAGAAAAAGGCGAAGAGCAGGGCCGGCTGGTTCACATAGAGCCAGGTGATCGGGCGCACCAGCACCAGGACTGACCCGAACAGGCCAGCCAGCAGGGGCAGCAAAAAGCCCAGATGGACCCGCTCGGCGGCCTCCGCCCAGGCGCCGCGTCGCAGGAGGCCGAGGAGCTCGAAGTCAAAGCCCGAGACAGCCTCCAGCAGGGTGCCGTAGATGCCGAGGATGAAGGCCATCGTGCCCCCCGAGACCCCGGGGACCACATCGGCGGCGCCCATGGCGAAGCCACATCCCAGGACGTAGGGCCAGCGCTGAGGCGCCGCCGGGTTCTGCTCGGCCATCGCGGATCAAAGGAGTGCCGGCAACGCTACGCGCCTGGAAATGGGAAACTGGCCGCTGATCCCTGGAGCTCCGCCGTGAAAGCCCTCTCCGTGCTCGGCTCCACAGGCTCAATCGGTACGCAAACCCTCGAGATCGTCGAGGAGTTCCCCGATCGCTTCCGCGTCGTCGCCCTGACGGCCGGGAACAACCTCGATCTGCTGATCCGCCAGATCCAGAAGCACGCCCCTGAGGTGGTGGCCCTGGCGGATGAAGCCAAACTCCCGGCCCTGCAGGAGCGGCTCCAGGCCCTCTCCGCCAGTGAGCGCCCCGCCAAGTTGCCGGAGCTGGTGGGCGGCACGGACGGGCTCTGCACCGCCGCGGCCTGGTCCAGCGCCGACCTGGTGGTCACCGGAATCGTGGGCTGCGCCGGCCTGCTGCCCACCCTGGCGGCGATCCGCGCCGGTAAGGACCTGGCCCTGGCCAACAAGGAGACACTGATCGCCGCTGGTCCAGTGGTGCTGCCGGAGCTCGCCAAGAGCGGCTCGCGCCTACTGCCGGCCGATTCCGAGCACTCCGCCATCTTCCAGTGCCTGCAGGGCACCCCCTGGGCTGACACCGCCCGGCTCTCCACCGGTATGCCGACGCCGGGTCTACGGCGGATTCAACTGACCGCCAGCGGCGGTGCCTTCCGTGACTGGGATGCGGCGGATCTGCACAAGGCCACCGTGGCCGATGCCACCAGCCACCCCAACTGGAGCATGGGTCGCAAGATCACCGTCGACTCCGCCTCCTTGATGAACAAGGGTCTGGAGGTGATCGAGGCCCACTACCTCTTCGGTCTGGACTACGACCACATCGAGATCGTGATCCACCCGCAGTCGATCATCCACTCGATGGTGGAGCTGGCGGATTCCTCCGTGCTGGGCCAGCTGGGTTGGCCCGACATGAAGCTGCCGATCCTCTACTGCCTGAGCTGGCCGGAGCGCCTGGAGACCCCCTGGCGCCGCCTGGATCTGACCGAGGTGGGGCAACTGACCTTCCGCAAGCCCGACCCCGCCAAGTACCCCTGCATGGAACTGGCCTATGCCGCCGGCCGGGCCGGGGGAACGATGCCCGCGGTGATGAATGCCGCCAACGAGCAGGCCGTGGCGCTCTTCCTCGAGGAGAAGATCCACTTCCTCGACATCCCGAAGCTGATCGACAGGGTTTGCGATCGCCACAAGGCCGACCTCATGGCCCATCCCTCCCTGGACGACGTGCTGGCGGTCGACAGCTGGTCCCGTCAGGCGGTGCGTGAAGCTGCAGCCGTCTCTGTTTGAGCCAGCCGTTGATCCAGCACCACCTGCTGCTCTGCGCCACCCCAGCGAAGGCGCTCTGCAGCCCCGATCCAACGGTTGGCCCTGAGAGCTGGAGTGCCCTCAAGCGCCTGGTGCGGGAGTGGGGACTGGAGGATCCAGCACGCCCTGAAGGAATCGTGTTGCGCAGCAAGGCCGATTGCCTCCGCATCTGCGCCGAGGGTCCGGTGCTCTTGATCTGGCCCGAGGGAATCGTCTACGGCGGGGTCACCGCTGAGCGCGTTGAGCGAATCCTGAAGGAGCACGTCATCGGCGGCGCGCCCATCGAGGAGTGGATTGTCAAACGGATGCCCTTTCAGGCGAGCAAGGCCTGAAACCAGCGGGCGGTGAGCTGATCGGTCCAGCAACCGCCGCGGCCATGGAAGCCGTTATGGCCGCCCTTGGCGGTCACGAGCAGCTGTAAGCGCTCATCCTGGAAGGCTTCCAGGCTTCTTGTGGGCTCCACGGGTACCCAGGGATCATCCTCGGCGTGAATGAGCAGGCAGGGGGGCAGCTGTCGCCGGATGCGGGGCTCCTGCAGACGCCAGAGGGGACTGGCCTGGCGGTAGTAGTCATCCACCGAGCGATAGCTCCAACGGGGAGCCGTGATCGCCGCATCAAAAGCTCGGATGCTCTCGAGGGGCCCCTCCAGGGCCTGACGCTCGGCGTCCGTCACCCCAAACGGATCGGCCAGGGTCTGGGCCACCAGCCGCTTCAAGAGCCAATGCTGATAGAGGCGGTTGCGGGGCAACTCGATCTGGCGGGAGCAGCTCTCGAGATCGACCGGAGTGCTGATGGTGACCAGCCCATCCAGCAGTGGCACCTGGGGATCGAGACCGGCTGTCCGGCGCTCCAGTGAGCTGGAGGTCAGGGCATTGAGCAGCTTGGTCCCGCCCAGGGAAATCCCCATCCCAAGCAGGGGGAGGCCTGCGGCCAAGCTGCGGGCCTGGCGCAGGACCGGCAGCAGATCGCGATTGCTGTTGGCCGCATAGGTGCCGCGGGCCAGGGCACGGCCATCGCCTGCGCCGCGCATGTTCAGCCGGAGCACGGCAAAGCCGGCGCGCTGGAGGGTGTCACCCATCCGCCGCAGTCCGCCGCGCTGGCTTGATCCCCCCAGGCCATGCATCAACAGCACAAGGCCAAGGGGCTCCGGCCCTGAGAGGGGGGCATCCCACTTAGCGAGGAGCTGATCGCCATTGCCCACATCAAAGGGCAAGGGCTGCCCCTGATCGGGGGGAAGGGCATCCGAGCGGAAGGTGTCCCGCAGGGTCTGCAGATCGCCGTTCAGCCAGGGGAAGCGAGGCTCAAAGGGAGGCTCACCGTCCATGGAAAAGGGGCCCCGAGGGCCCCCAATGCTGCTCATTGGCGAGGAGCGAATCAAGCGCCCTTACCGACGCCCTGGCTGCGCAGTTCAGCGCAGAGGCCCTGCAGCACAGCCTTGGCATCACCGAAGACCATGGCGGTTTGAGGCAGCTCAAACAGGGCGTTCTTGATGCCGGCATAACCGGCGCCCATGCTGCGCTTGACCACAAACACCTGACGGGCCCCGTCCACCTCAAGCACGGGCATGCCGTAGAGGGGGCTGTTGGGATCGTTCTTGGCGTCGGGGTTCACCACGTCGTTCGCACCCAGCACGATGACCACATCGGTGCGGGGGAACTCGGGGTTGATGGTGTCCATCTCGAGCAGCTGCTCGTAGGGCACATCGGCTTCCGCCAGCAGCACGTTCATGTGACCCGGCATGCGGCCGGCCACCGGGTGGATGGCGTAGCTGACCTCGGAGCCATTGGCTTCGAGCATCTTGGCCAGCTCGCGCAGGGCGTGCTGGGCCTGGGCCACGGCGAGGCCGTAACCGGGGACGAAGACCACGCGCTCAGCGCTCTCGAGGGCCATGGCGCACTCCTCGGGGCTGCAGCTGACGATCCGGGTGTAGCCGGCTTCTTCGCCGCCACCACCAACCGGAGCAGCGCCGCCCAGGGCACCACCGAAGAGAACGCTCACCAGGGAGCGGTTCATGCCGTCGCACATCACCTGGGTGAGGATCAGGCCAGCGGCACCGACCATGGCGCCCGCCACGATCAGCAGCTGACTGCCCACCACGAAGCCAGCGGCGGCAGCCGCCACGCCGGAATAGGAGTTCAGCAACGAAATGACCACCGGCATGTCGGCACCGCCGATGGGCAGGGTCACGCCAATGCCGAGCAGGCTCGAGGCCACCACCAGCAGCCACAGGGACGAGCCAGCGGGATCGCCGGGGAGGGCAAAGGCACCCACCAGAGCGGCAACGGCGATGGCGATGTTCACGCCATGGCGCACCTGGCTCTGGGTCCAACCAGGGGTGTCGATCCAGCCCTGCAGCTTGCCCATCGCCACGATGGAGCCGCTGAAGGTGATCGCACCGACGAAGACCGAGATCACGATGGACACCAGGGCCACCATGTCCGACTCAGCGGAGTTGTAGAGGGCCACCGCAATGGCCACCAGCAGGGAGGCCATGCCACCGCAACCGTTGAAGAGGGCGACGGTCTCCGGCATGGAGGTCATCGGCACCCGGCGAGCCGTGATCAGACCCAGCAGGCCGCCAGCGGCGGTACCAACTGCAATCCAGACCCAAGCCACCGGCGAGGGCGCCAACTGAATCAACAGACCCACCACGGCAAGGCCCATGGCCAGGGCAGCCAGGCCGTTGGCGGAGCGGGCGGAGCGAACCTTGGAGAGGCCCTTGAGGCCCAGGGCCAGCAGCAGGACCGCCAGCAGGTCAATCAGATAACCAAACAGCGCGAGGCCACTCATCGGCGTGCTCCTGACTTCTTGCGGCTGAACATGGCGAGCATGCGGTCGGTCACGAGGAAGCCCCCGATCACGTTGAAGAGGGCAAAGCCCAGGGAGACCGCGCCGAGGATCAACATCCCGGGGTTGCCCTGGGCCTGAGCGATCAGGGTCAGGGAGGCCAGCACGGTGATGCCACTGATGGCGTTCGCGCCGCTCATCAGGGGGGTGTGCAGGGTGGGGGGCACCTTGCCAATCAGTTCCAGACCCAGGAGGCTGCCGAGCAGCAGCACCCAAAGGGCTTCATTCAGGCTGCTCATGCAGCACCTCCGGCAGATTCAGGGGCGTTGTGGCTGAACAGGCAGCCCGAGACGATCTCGTCGTCCAGATCGAGATTCACCGAGGAGGCACCCTCGGCGGTGGTGTTGAGCAACAGCTCAAGCAGCGCAGCGATGTTGCGTGCATAGAGGGCACTGGCGTGGTTGGCGACGCTGCAGGGCAGGCCATCGCCGCCGATCAGCTGAACGCCGTGGCGGATGACGGTCTGGCCGGGCACGGTGCCTTCGCAGTTGCCGCCTTGGGCGACCGCCAGGTCAACCACGACGCTGCCGGGACGCATGTGCTGCAGCATCGCGTCATCGATCAGACGGGGCGCCTTCTTGCCCGGCACCTGGGCCGTGCAGATGACCATGTCGGCCAGGGCCAACTGTTCGGTGAGTTGACGGCGCTGCTCAGCGAGGAAGGCTTCTGTGGCCTGCTTGGCGTAACCACCGGCTTCGCCAGGCTTCTGATCCAACTCAGGGGGATCAATAAAGCGGCCACCGAGGGACTCCACCTGCTCCTTGGCGGCGGGGCGAACGTCGCTGACGTAGGCCACGGAGCCCAGGCGACGGGCGGTCGCCAGGGCCTGAAGGCCCGCCACGCCGGCGCCCAAGATCAGGGCTCGGGCCGGCTGAATCGTGCCCGCGGCCGTCATCAGCATCGGTACGTAGCGATCCAGGGCCGCCGAAGCAAGCAGAACGGCCTTGTAACCAGCGATGTTGGCCTGGGAGGAGAGCACGTCCATGCTCTGGGCCCGGCTGATCCGAGGCAGCAGCTCAAGGGCGAGTGCGCTCACCTGAGCGGACTGGAAACGCTGCTTGAGGGCGTCGTTGCCGTGGGGCTCCAGCAAACCCAGAAGCAGGGCTCCGGCTTTCGGGGAATGCTTCTGGGCCAGATCCGAACCCTGGACCGTCAGAACGACGTCCGCTTGGGACCACTGCTCAGCACTGGGGTCCGTCAGCGCAGCACCGGCCTCTTCATAGGCCGCGTCGTCGTAACCGCTGGCCTGACCAGCGCCCCGCTCGACGACAAAGGTGCAGCCGCGTGCCGCCAAACGGCGCACGGTTTCGGGAGTGGCCGCGACCCTGGTTTCACCAGGACGGCACTCCCTTGGCACTAAAACACGAATCAATGTCTCGACCCTGGGTGGAGGCAGATTCGCATACGGCCGTAAGCGTTCTCAAGCCAACCAGCTGGCAAGCGCAGGGGGTTCAGGGGCCGGAACGTCCGGAACAGTACTGGTGATCTCAATGATGCGTCCCGCGCTGGCTGGGACCTCCAAGGCATCCAGGCAAACCCGTGCCACCAGGCGGCGCGGAAGGCTGCCGTCCTCCTGTTGATCAGCACCGGAGAAGCGCAGCTCCTGTGCGGCGATGTCCTCCTCGGCTTCCTTGAGGCCGCCGGGGCGAACGATCGTGACCTCTAGCCCGCTTTGTTCGAGCCACTGCTCGCCGAGGCGTTTCCAGACCAGGATCAGCCCAAAGAGGTTCAGCGGGTGCAGCCAACGGCCCGCACAGAGGGAACTCACCAGCACCAGGCGCTTGAGGCCAACGGAGCGGCAAGCCTCCAGCTGCTGGCGCACGCCAAGGGCATCGACTTTCAGGGGGCCCAACAAATCAATGCTGGGTCGAGCCCCGGTGGCGATGACCAGGGCATCGCAGCCGAGCAGGGCCTGTTGCAGGGCCGCGCTGTCGTTCAGCTGGAGGCGATGCACCTCGGCTCCCTCCAACCCAGGTGGGAGGACTGAGCCAGGTCGGACGATCGCCCGAACCTCGAAACCGCGGGCCAGGGCCTCGGCGACCACTCTCCAGCCGGTTTTGCCGGAAGCGCCGGTGACCGCGACTCGCATGGACTCAGAACAGGGGCAGAAGCTCCTGTTCTAAGCAGCGGGCCTGGGGACTGGAGCCCTGTCGGCGCAACTGGCGCGCCCGCAGGATCATTGGGTCCAGATCGCATTCCAGAGACAGCGCCTCCTCAAAGCGCTGCCGAAGCTCGTCTGGGGTGAGTGCAAACAGAAAACGCTCATCCATGGGCAACAGGGGCAAAGCCCGGGAGCGGGTGATGGCCGGAAGTTAGTGCCTCCAGCGCCAATGCGAATAGGTAGAAGTGCCCAACTTTTTTGGCCGAATCGCCACACAATGGCGGCATGCCATCGCTGTCCTTCGACCTGCGCGTTCCCCGGCGCGCTCCGGCTGCCGCCAAGGCTGTTGAGCAGCGGCCGCTCAGCAACCTGCAACCGCGGCAGTGGCAGACCCAGCTGATCCAACTGCTGCGGCGCCGGCTGGAAACCAACCGGGGCAGCGATGTTCTGATCAACGCCGGGCCCGGGGCCGGCAAAACCCTGGGGGCCCTGCTGAGCTTTGAACGGTTGCTTCGAGAAGGCCGGCTGGAGCGCTTTCTGGTCTTCTGCCACCGCAGCTCCATCGCCGCCCAGTGGATTGCCTCTGCCGAGCGGCTCAATCTGAAGATCCAGGACTGGCAACCGGGGCTCTGCGGCAGCGACCTGGCGGACAGCCAGGGCCTATTGCTCACCTATCAGGCGGCGGGCCGCAACCTGGAGTCCCTGGAGCAGCAGCTCAAGCAGTGGGGCTGGGGTCCCTGGCTGGCCATCGCCGATGAGGTGCACCACCTCGGGGTCGACCCGGAGGAACCGGAGGCCACGGCCTGGGGCCATGCCTTTAGCCGGCTCAGCCAAAGCGCCCAGTTGCGCCTGGGGCTCACCGGCACGCCGTTTCGAGCCGACAACCTCGGCTTCTGTGCCGCCCGGCGGATCCAGGTCCATGACGGCCAGGAGTGGGTCGAGCAGATCGCTCCTGACCTCAGTGTCGAGCCCAGGGAATTGATCCAGGCCGGTGACGTGCGCCCCCTGGAATTCCGCTTCCAGGACGGCTGGGTGGATCACGGCCGGCAGGGGGAACTGTCAGACACCGAGCGCTCGCCCCTCTCCCAGGAAGAGCGCGAGAGCTGGCGGGCGCGGAACCTGCGGCGCGCCATTCGCCTGGGGGACAGCAGCAGCATCGCCCTGCGGCTGCTGCTCAATGCCCGCAAACGGCTGGAATCCGTTCGGCGCGAGCACCCAGAGGCGGGCGGCCTGGTGGTGGCCCGTGACATTGCCCATGCCCGCCGGATTTGCGGACTGCTGGAGGAGGAAGGGGACCGGGTTCAACTGGTGCACTCCCAAGACCCCGAAGCCGCAGAACGCATGGAGCGCTTCAAGGCGGGCGATTCCGACTGGCTGGTGAGCATCGACATGTGCGCCGAGGGCTTCGATGCACCGAGGCTGCGGGTGGTGGCCTACCTCACCACCGTCGTCACCCGCACTCGCTTCGTGCAGGCCATCACCCGAGCCGTTCGCATGAATGGAGAGCGGGCCAGCGCCGAGAGCGTGCCGCGGCACCCCTCCTACGTCTTTGCCCCAGCCGATCCGCTGCTGATGCAGTACGCCCGGACCTGGTCCCTGAGCGAGCCCTACGTCCTGAGGCCGAAAAGCAGCGACGCTCCGGAAGAAGCAAGTGGACAAAACCGAGGCGCCAGTTTGCCGCTGCAGGCCGTCGAGGATGGTGCCGGAGGGGTGATTCGGGTGCGAGGACCACGCCTTCCTGACTTTTTAATGCAGCAATGACTACATCGAATATTCAGCACTGAATGCGAATTTGTGCGAATCAAGCCCGGAAAGCGGCACGCCAGCCGCCAACCTGGTCTCAACCGCACGGAGAACCATGCACGGTTCAACCCAACGGCGCATCTCGGTCGCAAGCAACTGGGCCGTCACTCGCATCGCTTACCTGGATGATCGCGAGCTTTATGAAGACAGCTACGCCCTGACAGAGGAGTTCCGGGAATGGATCCTCTGCGCCGACGACCAGCCCGAACTGATCCTGGACCAGGTCTTGATGGTGCCCAGCTTCGAGAAGGGCTCAGAGAACGAAACCAGCAACGAATCCGACGGCTTACTTGAAATCTAAAGAGAATCTTTAGGCCTTCCCGTTTATTTGCTCTGGCGAAGGGGATACGGACAACCGTCCCACCCCTCCCCAATCGCCGCCAGGGAGATCCCTAAACTAAAGCGAAGTCATTCCGCTTTAGGCCATGGCCGCTGGCGCGCCCGGATCGGTTGAAAACCTCGTCATCGTGGGCTCCGGCCCCGCCGGCTACACCGCAGCGATCTACGCCGCCCGGGCCAACCTCAGCCCTGTGGTGATCACGGGTTTTCAGGACGGCGGAATCCCTGGCGGTCAGCTGATGACCACCACCCACGTCGAGAACTTCCCCGGCTTCCCCGATGGAATCCTCGGCCCCGAGCTGATGGACAGGGTCAAGGCCCAGGCCGTCCGCTGGGGCACCCGCTTAATCGAGGCCGACGCCGAGGCCATCGACCTCTCACAGCGCCCCTTCCGGATCCAGGCGGACGGGCAGACCATCCAGGCCCACGCTGTGATCCTGGCCACGGGTGCCAGCGCCAATCGCCTGGGCCTCCCCAGCGAGCAGCGCTTTTGGAACGCCGGCATCAGCGCCTGCGCCATCTGTGATGGTGCGACCCCGCAGTTCCGGGATGTGGAGCTGGCGGTCGTCGGCGGAGGCGACTCCGCCTGCGAAGAAGCGGTCTACCTGACCAAATACGCCAGCCGTGTCCACCTGATCGTGCGCAGCGACAAGCTCCGCGCCAGCAAGGCCATGGCAGACCGGGTGCTGGCCAACCCCAAGGTGCAGGTGCACTGGAACCGTCAGGTGGCGGACTGCAGCGGTGGCGAGTGGCTCGAGGCGATCCAGCTCAAGGATCCCGCGACCGGCCAGAGCGAAGAGCTCCCCGTGCGGGGCATGTTCTATGCCATCGGCCACACCCCCAACACCCGCCTGGTGCGGGAGCAGCTCAGCACCGATGGCAAGGGCTACCTGATCACCCAGCCGGGGCGCCCCGAGACCAGCCTTGAGGGGGTCTATGCCGCCGGAGACGTGGCCGATGCGGAGTGGCGCCAGGGGATCACGGCCGCCGGTAGCGGCTGCCAGGCCGCCCTCGCCGCCGAACGCTGGCTAACGGAGAAGGACCTGGCGGTCACCGTCAGCCATGAGCCCGTCGATCCAGCCGAGGTGGGCGAAACCAAGCGCACGGCCGTCAGCGATGAGGCCAACTTCAGCAGCGATGCCCTGTGGCAGAAGGGAAGTTTTGCCTTGAGGAAGCTGTATCACGACAGCACCAAACCGCTGGTGGTCGTCTACACCTCACCCACCTGCGGCCCCTGCCACGTGCTCAAACCGCAGCTCAAGCGCGTGCTCGACGAACTGGGAGGACAGGCCCAGGGCATCGAAATCGACATCGAGGCCGAACAGGAGATTGCGCAGCAGGCCGGTGTCAGCGGCACACCCACCGTTCAGGTCTTCCTGAACAAGGAACTCAAGCAACAGTTCCGCGGGGTCAAGCAGCGCAGCGAGTTCAAGGCGGCGATCGAAAGCCTGCTCTAGGCGGTACGGGCCACAAAAAACCCCTGGCCGCTCTGGCCAGGGGTTGAAGAGTGATCAACGGCGACGGGGACCGCCAGGACGGTTTCCACCTGGACGGGGGCCGGCGTTGGCGTTGCGCTCGCGGTAGGTGATGCGACCGCGGCTCAGGTCGTAGGGGCTGATCTCCACCAGCACCTTGTCGCCCGCCAGCAATTTGATGCGGAACTTGGTCAGCTTGCCGGCGGCGCGGCAGAGGCATTGGTGGCCAGCGGGCTGCTCGAGGGTGACCAGGTAGAACCCGTTGCCCTGTTCCTTCTCGATGACGCCGGAGGTCTCAATCATGCGCTGCTGCTAGTGGCCAACCCAAGTGCTCTCCACAGCTTAGTTGTCGCTAGGGTCGCGTCTCACGATTGTTTTGGCAGCCGGCATGGTTCTCCCCCCCGTTTCGATGGATCTGGGTCTGCTGATGATCTCGATCGGGGTTGTGAATCTCTGGAAGGCTCGCCAGGCCTCCTGAACCCTGACCACCCTCCTGTTCCACAAGCCCTACGGCGTTCTCAGTCAGTTCACCCCCGAAGAGGGCAGTCGCTGGGGTTGCCTGGCCGATTACATCGAGGTTCCCGGTGTCTATGCAGCGGGGCGGCTGGATGCCGATAGCGAAGGCCTGTTGCTGCTGACCAGCAACGGAAGACTGCAGCAGAGGTTGACCGATCCCTCCTGGGGCCACTGGCGCCGCTACTGGAGCCAAGTCGAGGGCATTCCCAGCGAGGATGCCCTCAACGCACTGCGCTCAGGGCTGGTGATTCAGGGCCAACGCACCCTGCCCGCCCAAGCGCAGGCCCTGCAGGACCCGGGTTGGCCCGAGCGTGATCCACCCATTCGCGTGCGCCAGAGCATCCCCACCAGCTGGCTGCAGCTGGAGCTGCGGGAGGGGCGTAACCGGCAGGTGCGGCGGATGACCGCGGCCGTCGGACTGCCCACCCTGCGGCTGCTGCGGGTGGCGATGGACCTGATGGATGGAGGCCCACCTCTCAGCCTGGACGGACTGGCGCCGGGCCAGTGGCGATCGGTCAATGACGACGAAGATCGACGGCTTCAATCCCTGCTGCAATCAGGCCGGGGCGGCCGCGCGGGGGGCGGAAAGTCGGGCCGCGCTGGAGGCTGGGGAAAGGGTGGCGTCGCCAAAGCCAAATTCCGGAGATAAGACAGGGGAAACGCGCGCGCTTCCCCATGGACTACGCCGTGCCCCTACTGGTTGCAGGCATTGTGAGCGCTCTGGCTCTCTATGGAGTGCGAGAGTTGATCCGTGAAGTTGCCGTTGTGCTGGCGCACAAAGGCCATGCCGGGAGCAGCTAAGCATTGAGGAGCGCTGGGGATCTGCTTCGAACAGCAACGGTGCTCAGCTTCTGGGTCCTGCTGGTCAGCACTGCCGTTCTCTCCTCTCAGCTGCGGCTGCAGCGCTCCAAAAACAGCATTGATTTTTGCGCCCAGGACAGCCTGAGCAAGGTCTGCAACTTCCACGCAGTGCTCACGGACTGATTTGGTGAAACAGCTACCTGGCCGCCAACGCCCCCGCTGGATCACGGTCCTGCTGCAGGGTTGCGCCGCCGTGGTGGCCACGATCTGGCTGGCCAGCCTGTTGCCCTATCTGCTGCTGATGGCGCTGGTGGTCAGCCTGATGCTGATCCCGACCCTCCGGCGCCTGCGCAAGGAGGCCGAGCAGACGGTCGCCGCGCAACAACGCAATCCCTTCCAGGGGACTCCGCTGGAGCCGTTTTTCGAGAACCTGTACCGCCAAGCGGCCCCACGGCCGATGGTGGATGTCACCCCACCCCACCGCAAGCTGATCCGCACCTTCTGGCAGTGGCGCCAACGGCGCTAGATGCGTTCCCGGTGCTTGGTGCGTAGGCGCTCAGTCACCAAGACCCCTTTGGTACCGAAATCCAGTCCATCCACGAGGGCGACCTCGGCCTCAATGCCCTCGGCCCTGAGCTGCTCGATCAGGCCCTTCATCACCTGCTCCTCCACCAATTTCTGGTCCAGGCGGTCGGGGGTCAGCGCCTCAAACAAGCGGTTGGTTTTGGCCGCAACGACCTTGGAGGCGTTGGTGATTTTTAAAACCAGCATTCGCCTGAATCGAGGCCGCGCCCGGTAGTCCTAATCGCTTCATCCAGGCTCCGCAATCGCTACGGTCTGCCAAAGGGGGAGATCGGGCGATGGGGGATTCCGAGCAGTTCGTCAAAAACCTCGTGGGCGATGTGCGCCAACTGCTGCGCGCGCCAGCCAATTTGGTCAAGGCGGAACGGGAATGGTCCCTCTCCACAATCTGCGCTGTGATCGATGCCCGAAACAGCGCTCCGCAGGTGGTCACCACCCACGTCGGCACGATCAATTCAGTGCTGGTGGCCAGTAGTGCCCTCGATCACCCCTTATTGCAGTCCTTTCTCAAGCGAGCCAGGGAGAGTGACCCAGAGCGAGCCCTAACGGAATTCCTCGATAGTTCCGAGGCGGAGGCCTTCACCGAGGTCTATGAGCGTTATCGCGAAGAGCGCGAAGAAAAGGGCCATGCGGTTTGGTCCGTCGGCGATTCTGCAGCTTTTGTGGCCAAATCACGGGAGGCCTGGAAAGACCGCGAACTGGCCTGCGTTGCGATCACTCCAGGACCAACCAGCAATACCCACGGGGTCCTCACCTTCTCCCTACCCCTGGATTGGCTCTCCTAGCAGGAGAGGCCCTGCTGGTGCTCGATTGCCCACTTGGTGGCTGCCTTTTGGGTCTGCCAAGCCTGCATCAATTGCTTGGCTAGATCGCGCAATTGGTCCGGATCCGTTGTGGCATCCAGAGCGCGATTGAAACGCTCAATCTCAAACTGCTGACCAACCGTGAGTTCGATCGCGTTGGACATTGCGCCTTCAGTCGATGACTGATGGAAACGTATCGGGCTGAACCAAGCAAGACGTAACAGCAGCTACGAGTCAGCGCGATTGTCAGTGTTTCAGGTTGTAAGCAAAGCCACACCGCCTCGTCCGCGCAGTTGAGAGTGATGGTCTTGCAGATGCAATCCGATGCAGCTGAGCTGGGCCCAACATCTGCAAACGGCCCGGCTGATCGAGCGCAGCAGCCATCAGGATTGCGGTACTGCCCTCGCCCTCATGGGCATGGCCCTGCTGGTCCTCAGCGAAGACCTAGCCCGCGCTCAAGAGCAAGAACGGGCTGCGGTCCTGAGCTGACAGCCCCCTCAGGCGCTCTTGAGGTCGCAGTGATCGTCCGCGTGGAGTTCCTGATCGGCCACGAGCAACAGGTCCATCAGGCTGGCGAAGTCATGCTGTGAGAGCTCGCCGCTGGGCTGCCACTTCAGGCAGGTCCGGCGTTCGCAGCTTCCGGATTCTGGGTGCCGTTGATCAGCCATCGTCCCCTCCTCTGGCTGTGGTTCTTTTCCTACGACGAGGGAAAGAGTGGTGTCCAGAGCAGAAATACCGGGCCTTACGCAAACATGAAGACCCGCCCAAGGACTGGCCTGTTAGTGCTGGAGTGGACCAGGCGCAAGCGGTGAGACATGGAACAGCACGGTTCTTCAACTGCAGACCAGGCGGCCGCCGACCGGGACTGGCAGGTGCACAACCCTCGGGTCTCCAGCGAGCAACTCGAAGCACTGCGGCAACAGGAAAAGCTGGTGGCCCACCGCCTGCGCCTGCAACAGCAAAAGGATCTCGCGGCCTAAGCAACGGATGGCACGGGTCCTGCGCTGGTTCCTGCTCGGGGCATTGAGCCTGGGAGCTACGACGCCTGGCCGATCCCTTGAACTCAACGGTCAGAGCTATTTCACCCAGCCCCCCTGGAGGGTGGAGTTCACCAACTACGACTGGCTCGTCGACCAGGGGGGGCCTGAATATTTTTTCACCGTCTCACTGGCGCAGAACGCCGGGGCAGATCTCGGTGGACTGGTGATCACCCAAACCTCAGGCAGCGATCAGACCTTCTGGATTGACCCCACACAAACCACGGCGTTCTTCGGGCGCCCGCGCCAAGAGGGGACAGCGATTCCGGTCCGCGCCAAGTTCCATGAACAAAAACGGATCATGCGAGTGGAGTTTCCCGAGCCACCGCCCGCGGGTTCGACGCTGACCGTGGTCCTGCGGCCACCCAACAACCCCTCCCTCAACGACCTCTATCTCTTTGCAGTCGAGGCCCTGCCAGCGGGCCCCAACCCTGCTGCTGCACCCCTGGGCTTCGCCAGGATGGAGATCCTCGATGACTGGGGGCGCTAAGCGGAGGGGAAACCCATGCGTTCATCGGTTGGCTTTCCGCTGGGGCAGCAGCAAAGAAACACCCGACAGAATTAAGACCACCGTGAGCAACCCAAGGACCACGGAGTAACAGGGCTGGAGATTAAGCGGGCCAAAGCGCCCTGAATGGATCTTGAGCAGCCAGAACGCATCGATTCCCTGCTCTAGCAATCCGCTATAGACCGAACCAGACAAGGCCGTAAGTAACAGAGGGAAGGCCGCAATGGGGACCAGCAGCCGATGAATCTTTCGCGCCTTCATTGCCTTCTCTGGGCACGGTGCAGATCTGCCTCATCCAGGCAAGGCATCCAAGCCCCGTTGTTCTGATGCGCACCTTGGCAACCCAGCTTGGACGCCTGCTCCAATGCGGCTTGCTTCGTGGCGTACAGCCCTTTGTTGTGGGCCCAGACCACAGCTGGAGCGATCAGCAGGGAGACGGCGATAGCCAAGCATCGATGGAGAACCATCAGCCCTGGGGCTTGAGCGTGAACAACCGGTCGAACTGACGGTACTCAGGCTTGTTCAAGCCTTGATGTCGAAGCATCTGCCGCAATCGGTTGATCTCGTGTCTCTGGCTCAAAATGATCCGCTGAGACAACCGCTGAATCGCCGTTGTTTTTGATTTCCTCAGGGCGTCATGGGCCATCTGCAGAGCCCCGCCGTGGTGCATCAGCATTCCCTCGAGGAACCAAACAACTCGGTTCTGCTCTGTGGGCTTGCTGCCCATCATCTGCATCCCTTGGATTTGCTCTGCTGTCATTCGCGGCAACTGAGCAACATCGTCGGGATTGGCCCCCTCGCGCCAAGCCACCGGATACGTCGGTGCCTCGCGATACCAGCGCTTACGCCATTGGCGCATGGCCTTGATCTCACGCGCCTGCTCGTACCAGATGTCATTCGCCAAGGCGCCCAAACCGGGCTGCCCAACATCAAAGAGTTCCTCGCTCATGCGCAGAGCTCCGGTGTGGTGCTGGACCATGGCATCGAGCCAGCGCAGGTCGTAGGTCTCGCCAGCTGGACCTAAATCATGAGCATGGGCATGCGCTGAGCTGGGCATGGCTGCACCCTCAGCAGCAGGCATGCCGTGGTGGTGGTGGTGGTGGTGCTCCTGTGCGAAGGCAGGTGTCAGCCAAAGCAGAGGTGATGCGACGACAGCGATCAGGCGGCGCAAAGGAGCTCAGCGAAAGTGGTCCATTTCTAGCGAAGGCCATGCGACACACTGCTGCCATGGCAAAGGACAGCGGCATCCAGGCTCTGGTGGAGAGCGTGCGCGAGGAGCTAGCGGACATCGCCCGCCAGGCAGAAGCGCAGGCGAGCTGGTCCCTTGAGCTGCCTGTGGCCGTGATCGATGCCCGCAAACCACCCACCCGGGTCTACGCGACGGCGATTGGAACGATCGGATCGGTGCTGCGCATCTCCCGCACCGTGGATCACCCCTTAATCCAACAGCTCTTCGTGCTGCATGAAGAGATCGGACCCGAGCCAGCGATTGAGGCCCTGCTCAACGGAGCCGATGGCGAGGAATTCGCTGAGCTTTGGGAGGAGTACCGGGAAGAGGCCAAAGGCGAGCTTGTCTGGGGAGCGAATGACGCGGCTGCCTTTGTGACCAAGAGCAAGGCCTGCCATCAAGACCATGAACTCGCTCTAGTCGCCTTGGTTCCGGGACACCTCTATTCCTGCGGTATCCCGATCCGCTCCCTCACCGCCTAGCCCAGGGCGTCCTTCAGCTCACGCACCACCTGGAGCTGCCCGTAGTAGTAGTTAGCGCGGGCACGGCGATCGGCATCCTCCATGCTGTCGACTACGTCAAAACCGACGGTCTGCCAGAGATCGCTGCCGCAGGCGCGGCTGACCTCTTCGACGGCCTCTTGCTCAAGCAAACCGAGACGACGCTGCAGGTTCTTGATCTGAGCAATGGCCACCGAGCTGCCTCAACACTGAATCAATAGTACAAGCGCACCACTTGCTGCGCCAGGGGTCAGAAGGGGAGCTTCTTCTTGGCGTCCTTATCCAGATCGGCCTCCATGTCGCGCAGGCGCTTGAGGATCGTGTCGTAGTACTCCTTCAGGTAGGCCTCCATCTCGGTGGTCTCCGCGGGGTCCAGGCCGAAGGCGGCATAGCTCTCCTCCATCGGAGCCGAGAGGGGCTCGCCACCGCCCATCACCTTGTCGAAGGCCAGGCGTTCCGCCACGTTCACGGCGGGCTCAAAGAAGGAGCTGAAGCCCTGCATCAACCGCAGCAGGAAGGGCTGCACGCGAATCACGCGGGCACTCTTGCCGGTGTACTTCTCACACATCTGGGTGATCTCACCTGTGCTCCAGGCCCGATTTCCCACCACCGGGAAGGCCTTGCGACTGGTCTCCGGGCGAGCCAGGGCGGCCACCGCAAAGCGGGCCAGGTCCTGGGTGTTCATGTAGGCAATCGGGGTCGGCGTGCCGCTCACCCAGACGGTCTGGCTTTCCAGAACCGGAATCGCGATCTGACTGATCAGGCCCTGCATGAAGGCCACAGCGCGCAGGATCGTGTAGTCGAAGTCGGAATCGATCAGGGCCTGCTCGGTGCAGTGCTTGATGTCCATCAACGGGACATCGCGATGCTTCTCGGCCCCCAGGAGGGAGAGGAAGACAAAACGCTTCACCCCGGCGCGCTCACAGGCGTTCAGGAGATTGAGCTTCCCGGTCCAATCGGTGTCGTAGACGCTGCCCGCATCCGTGGCCCGCGCCGTCGCGGCATCAATGACAGCCTCTTGCCCCTCCAGGGCGTAATCGAGGCTGTCGGGCTCCAGCAGGTCGCCGCGGGTCAGTTCACAGCCCCACTCCTGCAGGAAGGCCGCCTTGCGCGGCGAACGCACCATGCAGCGGACCTGATGGCCGGCATCCAGGGCCTGACGCGCGATCTGGCGACCCAGGGTTCCGGTTCCACCGATCACCAGGACCTGCATCGGGCTGACTCGAAAGACGCCCGAGCCTAAAGGCGAGCCGAACCGGCCCGCGATCAGGGATCAGTTGTCGCCTTGGAGCTTCAGCAGCAGGGCGCCGCCCACCAGACCCAGGGGAATCAGAACCCAGAACAGCGCTGCGGTGCCGAAGATTTCCGAGGCCATGAACCCAAGCCGTAACGGCTACCTATTTAGCGCAGAAGCCAACTCCACCACGCGTCTGAAGGGCGCATTGCAGCGGAACTGAGCAGACATCACCCCGGAGCGCTTGGCCTCATAGCCCTCCGAGCGCAGGCCGTCGATCAAGGCATCCAAGCGGGGCGGGCCGCCCCCCAGACGTTTTGCCAACACATCCAGCGGCCAACACGACACCGGCAAACCGTCGTCGGCACGCAGCCCCTCCAGCAGACGACGGCTTGCCGGAGCCAGGCTCTGCTGGGGCAGGGCCCGGGACTCCTCAAGCAGCTCCTGCAGAACCAGCGGGTCCTGCAGGGGGCCCAGCCAGAGGGGCCCCGAAATTGCCAGGGGAGCGGCCGAGTCATCACCGCAGGCGCAGGGCGGCCATCGGCGCAGCCGCAGCAGGCTTTGTTGGGACTGCTCCGCGCAGCGATGGCAGTAGGCCCAGAGCCCCAACTGCTCCTCCTCCCGGGGCTGGGGGCGGCGCAACAACTGAACGGCCGTCCGGAAGGTGCGGCCCTCACTAAAGGAGAACAGGGGCCGGATGCCCCGGCCGAGGGCCCAGGCGGCCTTGGCCACCACCGCCAACTGAAGGCGGAGGGCCAGCTCCCAGCTGGAGGGATGGGCCCGCGCTGCAGCCCCCAGGGAGCGGATCGCCGCGGAGCGGTCATGGCCTGTCGGAGAACGACCGTCGGTGCTGGCCAGGTACAGGACCCCGCCGAACTCCAGGGCCTCTAGCGCCAAGGGAACCAGGGCTGTGGGACAGCCAAAGGCGTCCAGGTCGAGCAGATCGAAACGCCGCTGCTGCATCAGGCAATCGGCCAGCAGGTGCTGGGCCGTGCGGGCACTGATCTCCAGCAGACGGTCCCCCAGGGGCTGGAGGTTCTCCTGCAGCAGGGGCAGGCGATCCCCGTCGGCATCGTTCGCCCAGACCTCCTGGGCCCGCCCCTCCAGGCCATAACGCAGGGCGCGAATGCCGCAGCCGGCCATGGCATCGAGCACCCGCCCGGGCCTCTCCCGGGTCAGCCACCGGCTCAGCAGGACTCCCGCATCCCGGGAGGAACGGGATTGCGGCCGAAAAAAGCCCGGCCCCAGCAACAGTTGCGCGGCCCCTTCGCAATAGTGAGCTGGGCTAGCCGTGTCGGCCACTGTGACTGCGCCACCGCGATTGAATCTCCAGCCTGCCTCTGCGGGGGTGCACTGGGGTGAGCACGGGACCTGGCACTGGCAAGGCCACGCCTGCCATTGGCGCGTCGTCGGCGAGCGGAGCGCACCTGCGCTGGTCTTGATCCATGGCTTTGGTGCCGCCAGTGGCCACTGGCGCCACAACGCCGCCGCCTTCGCACAGGCCGGCTGGTGCGTCTATGCCATCGACCTCGTGGGCTTTGGCGACTCCAGTCAGCCGCGGCACCGTCGCCATCGCCCCCTGGACAACAGGCTCTGGGCGCGACAACTCCAGGGCTTTCTGGAGCAGGTCGTCCAGGGACCGGCGGTCCTGGTGGGCAACTCCCTGGGGAGCCTGGTGGCCGTGACCTGCGCCGTCTTTTTTCCCACCTGGGTGCAGGGAGTCGTGGCGGCCCCGCTGCCCGATCCCACGCTGCTGATGCCCCTGCGGCGGCGGCGGCCCCGCTGGCGCCGGGCCTGGAAGCGCCGGCTGGTGATCGTCCTCTGCCGGATCCTGCCGCTGGAGCTGCTGGTCCCCCTGATCGCCCGAACACCGCTGTTGGATCTCGGGCTGCGCAGCGCCTATCAGGACCAGGGGGCCGTGGACGGCGAACTGCGGCGGCTGATCGCCCGGCCGGCCCTGCGTCCCCAGGCGGCCCAGGCCCTGCGGGCGATGAGCATCGGCATGGCCCTGCGCCCCCGCGAAGCCACCGCCGCCCCACTGCTGCAACGGATGCAGCAACCACTGCTGGTGCTCTGGGGCAGCCAGGACCGCCTGGTCCCAGCCCAGATCAGCCGGCAACTGCAGCCCCACAAGAGCGATCTCCAGCTCCAGCTGCTTCAGGAGCTGGGGCACTGTCCCCACGACGAACACCCCGAACTGTTCAACAGGGTGGTGACCACCTGGCTGGCACGTAACTTGGGGAGAGGTCAGCCACGCGAACAGCCCTGGGCATGAAGCACACCCTCTCGGTGCTGGTGGAAGACGAATCCGGTGCCCTCAGCCGCATCGCTGGTCTGTTCGCCCGTCGCGGCTTCAACATCGAAAGCCTGGCCGTCGGCCCGGCCGAGAAGCGCGGCCACTCCCGTCTGACGATGGTCGTGGACGGTGACGCCCAAACCCTCGAGCAGCTCACCAAACAGCTGGACAAGCTGGTGAACGTGCTGGCGGTCACCGACCTCACCCCGATCCCTTCGGTGGAGCGGGAACTGATGCTGATCAAGGTCTCGGCACCGCCGGAAAACCGCGCCGCCATCCTCGATCTGGTGCAGGTGTTCCGCGCCAAGGTTGTCGACGTGGCCGACAGCGCTCTGGTCATCGAAGTCGTGGGGGACCCCGGGAAGCTCGTGGCCATCGAGAACGTGCTCGAGAGCTACGGAATCCTGGAGATTGCCCGGACGGGCCGCATCGCTCTGGAGCGCGCCTCCGGAGTGAATACGGCCTACCTGAAGGTCACCAGCCTGGACAAGCGGGTTCCCGCCTAATTGGCGTCGCGCACCAGCGTTCCGCCCTCTAGGACGCTGGCGCTGATCAACTTGTCGCCCTGGTTGATCTGATCGACAACATCCATCCCCTTGGTCACCCGGCCAAAGACGGCATAGCGACCATCAAGCTCAGGCAGGGCCCGCAGGGCGATGTAGAACTGCGCGCTGGCTGAGTTGGGATCACTGGAGCGCGCCATCGCCAGGGAGCCCCGCTCATGGGGCAGCTTCAGACGCTGCTGCTGGGTTGGACTGGTCACAATCTCCCCGTAGCGGGGGCCGGATTCACCCTCAAACAGCAGTTCCAGCGGGATGAAGCGCGGCTGACCGCTCGAGGGGTCGATGAAGCTGCCGGTTCCCAGGGCCGAGACCGGGGTTTCGGGCTTGGAGCTCTGGGGGTCGCCGCCCTGGACGACAAAGGGAATCGGCTCTTTGACCACCCGGTGGAAGACGGTGCCGTTGTAGGCGCCGCGGCGGACCAGATCGACAAAGTTGCCAGCGGTCAGGGGAGCCTCCGCCCCGTCCAGGCTCAGCTGAACAACACCCTTGCTGGTTTTGAGCTCCACCAGGGCCTTGCCCTGCAGGCAGGGGACTCCCGCTGTTCCGCAGCCGTAGCTCGCCGTCGGCGAGGGGGCGGCGCAGGCCACCAGTCCAAAGGGACTAAGGACCAGCAAGAGGGCCAGAAGAAGGGAGCGCACCATCGCTCAGACGCCCTCCAGGGGAACCCCAAGGAAGCGGGCCAGCTCAGCCCCGCCGCGCTCCAACTCCGCCAGCGGCATCGGCTCACCGACGGTGGTCAGGGGCAGATCGCGGCGACCCTGAACGCGCAGGGCCAGACGACGGCGGGGATTGAGGCCGTCGCGCACGTCCACCTTGACCGCCTGGATCTCCTTGAGGGGAGTGCTGACACTGATCAACTCGCGGAAGCCGCGGCGGGTGACCGTCAGCTGACCACTCTTCTTATTGAAGCTGTTACTGCCGGCGCCCACATCGATGGCAATCACGACCCAGAGATAGGTGGAGAGCAGGGCTGCGGCGATGCCGTAGAGGCCCATGACCAGTCCCTGGGGAACCCAGGAGAGGGCAGCCGGGTGGCCGATCGGCAGCAGATCCTTGCCCAGGTAGCTCGAGGCGCTGGTCAGGAGAAAACCCAGTCCCCCCGTGCTGACCACAGCGGCCACCAACACATTGGAGAGACGGCGGGAGCCCACCACCGCCTGCTCAAGCAGATCAGAGGAGGGTGCAGCCTTGGCGGCGGAGGCCGATGCCATGCAGGGCAGGATCCGAGGGCCTGCCATCTTCGCTCCCCCGCGCGCCCCTCTGGGGAGGACTAGGCATTAGTACTTAAAAACGCAATGGTGACGTGGCGTGTCAGGCCGTCAAAACCCGTCTCGCAGCGCCAATGAACGTTGTTACCATCGCCCGGTAACCCACAGCTCGCGGTTTTCCCACCCATGACGATCGCTGTAGGGCGCGCGCCGCAGCGGGGATGGTTCGACGTCCTCGATGACTGGCTCAAGCGCGACCGCTTCGTTTTTGTCGGGTGGTCGGGTCTGCTCCTGTTCCCCACTGCCTATCTGGCACTGGGTGGCTGGCTGACCGGCACCACCTTTGTCACCTCCTGGTACACCCACGGCATTGCCAGCTCCTATCTGGAGGGCTGCAACTTCCTCACCGCTGCGGTGAGCAGCCCGGCTGATGCCATGGGCCACTCTCTCCTTCTGCTCTGGGGCCCAGAAGCCCAGGGCGATTTCGTGCGCTGGTGCCAGCTCGGCGGCCTGTGGACCTTCGTGGCCCTGCACGGCGCCTTCTCCCTGATCGGCTTCATGCTGCGTCAGTTCGAGATTGCCCGTCTGGTCGGCATCCGTCCGTACAACGCCATCGCCTTCTCCGGCCCGATTGCGGTGTTCGTCAGTGTTTTCCTGATGTACCCCCTCGGCCAGAGCAGCTGGTTCTTCGCTCCGAGCTTCGGCGTGGCAGCGATCTTCCGCTTCCTGCTGTTCCTCCAGGGCTTCCACAACTGGACCCTGAACCCCTTCCACATGATGGGCGTGGCCGGCATCCTCGGCGGCGCTCTGCTGTGCGCCATCCACGGCGCCACGGTGGAGAACACGCTGTTTGAGGACAGCGAGCAGGCCAACACCTTCAAGGCGTTTGAGCCCACCCAGGAAGAAGAGACCTATTCGATGGTCACCGCCAACCGCTTCTGGAGCCAGATCTTCGGGATCGCGTTCTCCAACAAGCGCTGGCTGCACTTCTTCATGCTGTTCGTGCCCGTCATGGGCCTCTGGACCAGCTCCATCGGCATCATTGGCCTGGCCCTCAACCTGCGTGCCTACGACTTCGTGTCGCAGGAAATCCGCGCTGCTGAGGACCCCGAGTTCGAGACCTTCTACACGAAGAACATTCTTCTGAACGAAGGCCTGCGCGCCTGGATGGCCCCCGCGGACCAACCGCACGAAAACTTCGTCTTCCCTGAAGAGGTTCTGCCCCGTGGTAACGCTCTCTAATCCTTCTCTCTCCGGGATCGGCGGGAAGGACCTCGACTCCACCGGCTATGCCTGGTGGTCGGGTAATGCCCGTCTGATCAACCTCTCTGGTCGCCTTCTCGGCGCCCACGTCGCCCACGCAGGCCTGATGGTCTTCTGGGCCGGCGCCATGATGCTGTTCGAGGTGAGCCACTTCACCTTCGACAAGCCCATGTACGAGCAGGGCCTGATCCTGTTCCCCCACGTCGCCACCCTTGGCTACGGCGTTGGGCCTGGCGGTGAAGTTGTGGATGTCTATCCCTTCTTCGTCGTTGGTGTTCTGCACCTGATCAGCTCCGCCGTGCTCGGCCTCGGCGGCCTGTACCACGCCCTGCGTGGTCCCGAAATCCTGGAGAACTACTCCGCGTTCTTCTCCCAGGACTGGCGGGATAAGAACCAGATGACCAACATCATTGGTTATCACCTGATCCTTCTGGGCGTCGGCGCTCTGCTGCTGGTCTTCAAGGCCATGTTCTTCGGCGGCGTCTACGACACCTGGGCCCCTGGTGGTGGCGACGTTCGCCTGATCACCAACCCCACCCTGGATCCCGGTGTGATCTTCGGCTACCTCTTCCGCGCTCCCTTTGGCGGTGAGGGCTGGATCATCGGTGTGAACTCCATGGAGGACATCATCGGTGGCCACATCTGGCTGGGTCTGACCCTGATCTTCGGTGGCATCTGGCACGTGGTCACCAAGCCCTTCGGCTGGGTGCGTCGCGCCTTCATCTGGAACGGTGAGGCCTACCTGAGCTACAGCCTTGGCGCCCTGAGCTTCATGAGCTTCATCGCCTCGGCCTACATCTGGTTCAACAACACCGCCTACCCCTCGGAGTTCTACGGCCCGACCAACGCCGAAGCCTCCCAGGCCCAGAGCTTCACCTTCCTGGTGCGTGACCAACGCCTCGGCGCCAACATCGGCTCCGCCATGGGTCCCACCGGTCTGGGTAAGTACCTGATGCGCTCCCCCACCGGCGAGATCATCTTCGGTGGTGAGACCATGCGCTTCTGGGACTTCCGTGGTCCTTGGCTGGAGCCCCTGCGTGGCCCCAACGGCCTGAGCCTCGACAAGCTCCAGAACGACATTCAGCCCTGGCAAGTGCGCCGCGCGGCTGAGTACATGACCCACGCCCCCAACGCGTCTCTGAACTCTGTGGGCGGCATCATCACCGAGCCCAACTCGGTGAACTTCGTGAACCTCCGTCAGTGGTTGGCTGCGACTCAGTTCGTTCTCGCCTTCTTCTTCCTGGTGGGTCACCTCTGGCACGCCGGCCGCGCCCGCGCTGCTGCTGCTGGCTTCGAGAAGGGCATCGACCGTCAGGCCGAGCCCACCCTGGCCATGCCTGACCTCGACTGATTCCTTTCAGCGATCGTCCCTCAGCCCTCGCCCTTCGGCGAGGGTTTTTTTTATGGGTGTTGACAGCCCATCACTGCCCAAGAGACTGCATCAACGCATCGGTCATTCGAATCTCACAGTTGCTCACGAAGATGCCAAAACCCGTTCCCTGAATCGACAGGGAGTTCAAATAAACACAGGCATTGCGGCGAGCCTGTTGAAAAGCAGCCAGCTGATCTTCGGGATCAGCGCTGGTTTTGTAGAGATCGTTCAGGCTGTCTTTCCAGATTCGCGAGAACTGACCGCCAACAGCATTGGAGGCATCGGTCGCGACCTGCTGGATCGCGACCGCAAGTTCACGATCTTTCTGCTCCAGAACCTTGGCAATGCAGAGAGACATCTCGACAGTTGTCTTGGCTTCTGCACAAGTCGATTGGGCAGCCCTGGCAGGTAAGCCGCTGAACGCAGTCGATGCCCATGCGAGCAGCATCAAAGACGTCTTCAAGCCATAACGACAAGCCATTGCTCGAAAGCAAAAGATTGGTGGAAGCCTGTGGAGCACTCCGACAGGCTTGGATCACGTTCGGCCTCAGAAGCTCAGGTTCAGCACGTTGTAGCCCTGCGGTCCTGAGGGCTTCCTGAACTCCAGGGGCAACAGCGCATCGTCTGCCACCTCGACGCTGTGGCGGGCCGAGGCATCCTCCATGTAGGCCTGCTCGGCCATCAGTCCGTGGTCGGCAGTCGGCAGAGCTGTTGAGAGCTGGATCGGCTCCATGGCGTTGGCGTTCAGCGTCAATCCGCTACCAACCAGGAGGCTGCAGGCTGCTGCAAGCGCGAAGGTCTTCATGGCCAGGTGTGTGAGGAGGGCCTTGTCTTCGCAATAGCTACGGCCAAAGAAAAATGGCAACAGTGGATTTCGGCAAGGCTTCAGGCCGCGCTCAACCACTGCCGCAGCAAGGGAAGACTCAGGCCAATGACGTTGGAGAAGCAGCCATCCAGGCGCTCCACCAGGCAGCCGCCGCGGCCCTCCAGGGCAAAGCCACCGGCGCACTGCAGCGGTTCACCCGTCGCCACATAGGCCTCGATCTCGGCGTCGCTCAGATCAGCAAAGAGCACCCGAGTGGTCACCGCGGCCACCCGCTTGCCCCCCGCAGGATCCAGCAGGGCATGGCCGGTGTGCAGCTCCCCCCAGGCGCCGCGCATCCGCCGCCAGCGGCTGATGGCCTCCTGGGGATCCGCGGGTTTGCCAAAGACCTCCCCGTCAAACGCCAGGACCGAATCACAGCCCAGCACCGCCGAGACCTCCCGATCGAGCCCGCTCTGCAGCACCGCCCCCGCCTTCGCCCGGGCCAGGAGCTGCACCAACTGCACCGGATCGGGGTGGCTGATGGCCTCCTCATCCACCCCGCTGACCTGCACCCGATGGGGAATCGCCGCCTGCTCCAGCAAGCGCCGGCGGGCGGGGGAGGCAGAGGCCAACAGCAGCACGGCCGGTCCTTGAGCTCGGCCCACTCTGGCAAGGGTCTCGGGCGGTAGGAGCCAGCCGATGACCACAATGAATGGACCCCAGCGCTCCCGTTGATGCAGCCCCGCCTTAGCCAGCAGGAGCAACGGGCGCTGATCCGGGCCAAGCGGGCCGTGCGCTGCCTTCCCTTTCGGCGCCGCTTCTATGAGGAACTCGAACGGGAGGCACTCAGCAGCACGCAGCTCGCGGCTCGCTCCGACTGGACTGCTCTCAGCTGCCGACGTCTCTCAGTCAACCACTGCGAAGACCTACTGATCTGGCTGATCCAACTCGGGGTGCTGCGCCGCGAGGTCGATGGCCAGGGCCTAACCGAACGGGTCCGCCTGACGCCCCTCGGACGGGTCGTGCTCTCGGACTGGCCCGGGGAGATCCCCAGCGCCAGCCTCCCCTCCCGCCTGCGCCACTGGATCAAGCAACACTGGCCGAGGCTTTGAACAACCCCACCCCCTTGATGGTGCTGGGCACCAGCAGCGGTGCCGGCAAGTCCCTGATGACGGCCGCCCTCTGCCGGGTGCTGCGGCGCCGGGGGGAGACGCCCCTGCCCTTCAAGGGGCAGAACATGAGCAACAACGCCTGGGTGGACCAAGCCGGCGGCGAGATGGCCTACTCCCAGGCCCTGCAGTCCTGGGCGGCGGGACTGGATCCCGCCTGTGCCATGAACCCCGTGCTGCTCAAGCCCCAGGGGGACAGCACCAGTGAGGTCATCCACCTGGGTCAGTCGGTCGGCAGCTGCCGCGCCGAGCACTACTACCGCGATTGGTTTCGCCCCGGCTGGGCCGCCATTCGCCAGGGTCTCAGCGACCTCAAGGCGAGCCACCCCGGCGGGCGACTGGTGCTGGAGGGGGCCGGCAGTCCGGTCGAGGTCAACCTGCAACCACGGGACCTGACCAACCTGCGCCTGGCCCAGTACCTGCGGGCCAACTGCCTGCTGGTGGCCGACATCGAACGGGGCGGAGTCTTTGCCCAGTTGGTCGGAACCCTGGCGCTACTGCGGCCGGTCGAGCGTCCGCTGATTCGGGGTCTACTGATCAACCGCTTCCGCGGGCGCCGCGAACTCTTTGATGAGGGCCGCCGCTGGCTCGAGGCCAACACCGGCATCCCCGTACTCGGCGTCATGCCCTGGCTGGATGAACTCTTCCCACCGGAGGACTCCCTCGATCTGCTGGAGCGCCGCGGGCGCAAACGCGGGGCCGAGCTGGAAATCGCTGTGCTCAAGCTGCCCTCCCTGAGCAACTTCTCCGATCTCGATCCCCTCGAGGCCGAGCCCACGGTGCAGCTCAACTGGATCGCTCCGGGCCAGGAGCTGGGGCGCCCTGATGCCGTGGTGGTGCCCGGCAGCAAACAAACCCTGCGGGATCTGGCGGCACTACGGGTCAGTGGCCTGGGGGAGCAACTCTCGACCTATGCCTCCCAGGGGGGAGCCGTGCTGGGCATCTGCGGCGGCATGCAACTGCTGGGGCGTGAACTCCTCGATCCCCAGGGCCTCGAAGGGGGGGCCGGCTCGAGCCACGGCGGCCTAGGGCTCCTGCCGCTGCGCACGGTCTTTGGAGAGGTCAAGGCGCTGAGGCAATGCAGCAGTCCGGCGCGATGGCCCCAAGGATCAGAGCCTGCGCTACTGGAGGGCTTTGAACTGCACCGGGGGGCGACCTCAGCCCTGGAGCCCTGCCAAGCCCTGGCGGAGGATCCCTCCCTCGGCTGGGTCGCGGGCAGTACGGCGGGCACCTATCTCCATGGTGTCTTCGAGAGCGGCCCCTGGCGCCGGCGCTGGCTCAACCAGCTCAGGGCACGTAAGGGGTTGCCATTGCTTAGTGAACGCCAACCTCACCACAGCCGTCAGCGGGAGGCACTACTCGATCGCCTCGCCGATGCCTTCGAGCAACACGTCAACCTGGAGCCCCTGCTTAAGCCATGAAGGACGTCCTGATCCAGTGGCCCAATGGACAGCAGACCCGCTGCAATGCGGGGAAGGATTGGCTGCAGGCTGCGCGCGAGGCCGGTTTCTCAATCCCCACGGGCTGCCTCGGCGGCAGTTGCGGCGCCTGCGAAATCGATGTCAACGGCAAGACCATCCGGGCCTGCATCGCCACCGTTCCCGCCAGTAAAAGCGGTGAGCTGAGCGTGGAGCTGGCGAGTGATCCCTACTGGTGATCGCGCTGAATTAAGCCACCCCCCAGCACCATCTCGCCGGCGTAGAACACCGCCGCCTGGCCGGGGGTAATGGAGAACTGCTCCTCGGCGAACTCCAGGCGGCAGCGGTGCGGTCGGTCGGCCGCGCGGTCGGAATCGGTCTCCGGCAGGGGAATCAATCGGGCCTGCTGGGGTCCACTGCGGTAGCGCACCTGCACCTCCACATCGAGCGGCTCAGTGGGTGGCGCGATGGAGACCCAGTTGACCGCGCCCACCACAGCCTCGCCGCGGGCCGCATCCCGGCGGGGGGCCACCACCACCTGGTTCATCGCGCCATCCAGGCGGACCACATGCAGCGGCTCACTCCAGGCCACGCCCAGACCCTTGCGCTGGCCAATCGTGAAGTGCTCGATGCCGTCGTGCTCGCCCACCACCTGGCCATCGGCCAGCACGATCTGCCCCGGGCGTGGCGGCAGGTAGGCATCCAAGAACGCCTTCATCGAACCGTGGTGGTCCGCCAGGCAGAGGTCCTGGCTCTCGGGCTTCTGGGCCGTGCGCAGCCCATGACGATCCGCCTCCAGGCGGGTGTCGGGCTTGGTCAGCTCGCCCAGGGGAAACACCAACCGACCCAGGGCCTCCTGGGGCAAGTCATAGAGGAAATAACTCTGGTCTTTGCGCTCGTCCAAGCCGCGCAGCAGCTGATGGCGACCGTTCTCGCTCTGATCGCCGTGGCGCACCCGGGCGTAGTGCCCCGTGGCGATCCGATCGATGTTCCGCTCCTCCTTGGCCCAGCGCAACATCGGCCCGAACTTCACCTCCCGATTGCAGCGCGAGCAGGGCAGCGGGGTCACACCCGCCTCATAGCCCTGCACCAGGAAATCAACGATCTGCTCCTTGAAGTGCTCGCGGAAATCCACCACGTGGTGGGGCACCTCCAGCTGCTCGCAGACCCCAGCGGCATCCACGAGACCCTCGGCACAGCAGGCGCCCTTCCCGCTCATCAACCAGAGGGTCAGCCCCTCCACCTCCCAGCCGGCCTCCACCAGCAAGGCCGCCGTTAGAGAGCTGTCCACCCCGCCGGACAGCCCCACGGCCACCCGGTGCTCCCCCGGCCACTGGCGCAGCCGCTCAATCGCCAGCGCCCCTGCCTCCGTTGCCGCCACGGAGGCCTCAGATGCAACGGGAACAGCGGAGAAGCGCGCCAATGCCAACGGTGGCTGTTCTCTCCATCATGGAACTGACGCCGTCAGTGCTGTTTTGGCCTCGTCCTGTTGGCCCCCACGCGACGCCGAGCACCTGCTGGTCAGCGGCCAGCAGATGGCCGGACTCGAGCAGGTGCTCTTCGAGAACGGCCTGCCGGTGGAGGCGCTGATGGAGAAGGCCGCCCTGGCCATCAGCCGGCGGCTGCAGGACCCGGATCTCTGGCCAGAGCTTCAAGCGCGAGGGGCGCTGGTGCTGGTCGGCCCCGGCCACAACGGCGGCGATGGCCTGGTCATCGCCCGGGAGCTGCAGCTCGCCGGCATCCCCGTACGGCTCTGGTCTCCCTTTGAACGGCGCAAGCCCCTCACCGAGAACCACCTGCGCCAGGCCCTCTGGCTGGGGATTCCCCAGCTGGGCAGCCCGCCCGACCCCAGTGATCCGGCCCTCTGGATCGATGCGCTCTTTGGCATCGGCCAAAGCCGGCCCCCGGGAGAGGCCCTGGAGTCCCTGCTGGCCCAGCGCCAACGGCACCAACCCCAGCGGCTAATCGCCATCGACGGCCCCACAGGCCTCTGCGCCGATCGCGGCCTGCCCCTGGGTCAGACCGCCGCCACCGCCGGGCTGACCCTGAGCATCGGCCTGATCAAACAGGGGCTAATCCAAGACAGCGCCCTGGCCTGGACCGGAGCACTCGAGCGCATCGACCTGGGGCTTCCCGCGGGCCTGCTGGAGCAACTGCCCGCGCTGCAGCCCCGGGGCCTGAGCCCCAGCGACCTCGATGGCGCCCCCTGGCCCACGCCCGCTGCCGCGGCCTCGAAATACCAGCGGGGGCGCCTCCTGGTCGTCGCCGGCAGCGACGCCTACCGCGGTGCCGCCCTGCTCGCTCTGCTGGGGGCCAGCGCCAGTGGCCTTGGCAGCCTGCGGGCCGCCGTCCCCGTGGCCGTCGCCGATCAGCTCTGGAGCCAGCTCCCCCATGCGGTGCTCTCCGCCCGGCTGCCCAGCCGCGGCGATGGGTCCCTGGATCTCAGCGCGCTCGCCCCCTCAGCCCTGGAGCGGCTCGATGCCCTGGTCCTCGGTCCGGGCATCGGCAACACGGCAGACGATGCAGCGATCTGGGAGACGCTGCAGGCCTTCCCTGGCCTACTGGTCCTCGATGCCGATGGCCTCAACCGCCTCGCCCAGCGCGCCGCCCTTCCCTGGCTGCGGGGCCGCTCGGGCCCCAGCTGGCTCACCCCCCATCCCGGCGAATTTCATCGCCTCTTCCCCGATCTCGCCGGCCTACCGCCACTGGAGGCCTGCGCGGCGGCGGCCCAGCAGAGCGGCTGCTCCGTGCTGCTCAAGAGGGCCCGCAGCGTCATTGCGGATCCCAGCGGAGAGCGCTGGCAGCTCAGGAGCGCCAGCAGCCATGCCGCCCGCGCAGGCCTGGGCGATGTACTGGCGGGCTACGCCGGAGGACTGGGTGCCCTCGCGCAGGCCAGCGGCGCAGGCTGCAGTGGTTCCTTGCTCGCCCTGGCAGCCCTGGCCCACGCCAGCGCCGGGCTGCAAGTCAGCACGCTGCACGGCATCGGCGCTGCTACACCGCATCAGATTGCCGAAATGTTGGCCGCGATGGAGAGAAAAACGACGTCAGGGATTGTTAACAGAATCTGCAGCGGCCAGTTGTGCACCTGAGTCTCAAAAGTGTTGTGATCTTTCGTATCTCAAAGCTGAAGCGTTACTGAAATCCCAGCACTTTCAAAAAAAGCCATAGGAGATTCTTCCCACCTTTCAACAGGAGCCTCCATGGCAGCCGCCACCAGCTCCAACACCAGCAGCAGTCGGCGCCGCAGCAGCGATCCGATTAGTTGGTACCTCTCAACCATTGGTCGGGTGCCCCTGCTGACGCCCGCGGAAGAAATCGAACTCGGCAATCAAGTGCAAGCAATGATGCGGCTTGCCGAAGAAGACAAAGGCGAGGCCTATACAACGCATGAAAAGAAGATCATGCGTGTGGGCAAGCGCTCCAAAGAGCGCATGATGAAAGCCAACCTGCGCCTGGTGGTCAGCGTCGCCAAGAAATACCAAGGCAAGGGCCTGGAACTGCTCGATCTGATCCAGGAGGGCTCCCTGGGCCTCGAGCGCGCCGTGGAGAAATTCGACCCCACCCGCGGCTACAAGTTCTCGACCTACGCCTTCTGGTGGATTCGCCAGAGCATGACCCGGGCGATCGCCTGTCAGTCGCGCACCATCCGCCTGCCGGTGCACCTCTCCGAGCGCCTCACCGCCATCCGCAAGGTCAGCCTTGAGCTGGCCCACAAGCTCGGTGCCATGCCCAGCCGCAAGGAAATTGCGGAAGAGATGGACATGCCCCTCGATGAGCTGGATTCCCTGCTGCGACAGGCCCTCACCACCTCCAGCCTGGATGCCCCGGTGAACGGAGAAGAAGGGCGCAGCTTCCTCGGCGATCTCATTGCCGATCAGAGCAATAGCGAGCCCCTCGACCAGGTCGAGCGCGGCATCCATCAAGAGCAACTGGGACGCTGGCTCAGCCACCTCACCGACCAGGAGCGTCAGGTGCTTGAGCTGCGCTTTGGCCTGGAAGGAGAGGAGCGCCACACCCTCGCTGAAATCGGCCGCATGCTCGAGGTCTCCCGCGAGCGGGTGCGTCAGGTCGAGCTCAAGGCCCTACGCAAGCTGCGTCACCTCACCCGGCGACTGCCCACCGCCATCTAGGACTCCGTCGCTGCCGGGGCTGGCGCTGCCGGCAGCTCCGAGCCGGAAATACAGAAGCTATTGAGGGCCTTGCTCTTGCTCACGGGGCTGGTCTTGAGCTGGGCCATCAGCATGTCGCGGGACTTCTGACAATCCGCGAAGGTCTTCATCGGCAGGGATTGCATCGCCGTGCCGCCGTGGACGGATCCGGACCAAAACAAGATCACCAGCCAAACCGGAGCCATCGAGATCCCTTGATTGCACTCCTTTGTAGCCCGGTTTCCGCCAGACTTCGCGCACCAACGCTTACCCGCAATGCTCGGCGGAGAGGACAGCCTTCCGATCACCCTGCGGCTCTCGGAGCCGGTGATCAAGGAGCTCGAGCTCTTGATGCAGCAACTGCAGCTCGATGACATGGGGCTGCTGGTGGATCGCCTGCTGCGGGAGTCCCTCTTCGACGAAGAGTTCGACGGCGACGAGGACTGATCACCCCCGGTGCGCCTGCCGCTCGTCTACCACCCGGCCTACTCGGCCCCTCTGCCCAGTAGCCATCGCTTCCCGATGGCGAAGTTCAAGCTCCTGCGTGCCCTGCTCGAGGAGCAGGGCCTGGCGAGGGAGGAGCAAATCCATACCCCCCTTCCGGTGCCACGGCGCTCACTGGAGCTGATCCACAGCCGCCGCTACCACCAGGCCTTCGCCCGCGGGGAACTACTGCCCGCGGAGCAGCGCCGGATCGGCCTGCCAGCCACAACCCCCTTGGTGCAGCGCACCTGGCTGGCGGTGGGAGGGTCGCTCCTGACCGCCCGCCTGGCCCTCCAACACGGCGTCGCCTGCCACCTCGCCGGGGGAACCCACCACGCCTACCCCGACCACGGCAGCGGCTTTTGCATCTTTAACGACTTCGCCGTCGCCGCCCAGGTCCTGCTGGCAGAAGGCCAGCTCCAGCGCCTGATGATCATCGATCTGGATGTGCATCAAGGGGATGCCACCGCGTCGATCTTCCGCGATGAACCGCGGGTCTTCACCCTCTCGGTCCACTGCGGCAGCAACTTCCCCCTGCGCAAACAACAGAGCGACGTCGACCTCGCCCTCGACGATGGTCTGGGGGATGACGCCTATCTGGAGTCAATCGGCGATCTCATCCCAACCCTCCTGGATCAAGAGCAACCGGATCTGGTGCTCTACAACGCCGGCGTCGATCCCCACCGGGAGGACCGACTCGGTCGGCTGAACCTCACGGATCAGGGCCTACTCAACCGCGACCGCCTCGTGCTGGACAGCTGCCTGCGCCGCAACATCCCAGTCGCGACGGTGATCGGCGGCGGCTACGACGCGCTCACACCGCTGGTGCTACGCCACGGCCTGGTCTTTCGCGCCGCCAGCGAGCAAGCCCGCTTGCACGGGCTCTAGGGCTGCCCCTCAGTCTTCCGCCCAGATGTAGCGGGTCAGTTCCTCGGGCTTGGGTTCAGGGGCAGACAGGGCGAACTCCACGCAATCGGCCACCTCGGCGTCGATCTCCTTCTCGATCCCCTTGAGCTCCTCGGCAGTCGCCAGGTTGTGCTCGATCAGGTGTGCCGCCAAGCGCTTGATCGGGTCACGCTGGGCCCAGAACTCCTTCTCGGCCTCGGCCCGCAGCTCGTCGGGGTCCGCCAGAGAGTGGCCGCGGAAGCGGTAGGTCAGGCACTCCAGCACCGTGGGGCCCTCGCCAGCCCGGGCCCGTTCAATCGCACGCTGGGCAGCACCGCGAACGGCCAGGACATCCATGCCGTCCACCTCTTCACCGGCCATGCCGAAGGCTGCGGCCTTGCGCCAGATTTCGGGATCACTGGTGGCGCGGTTGTGGTCCATACCAATGGCCCACTTGTTGTTCTCGACGACAAACAGGATCGGCAGCTTCCAGAGCGCCGCCATGTTCAAGCACTCGTAGAACTGGCCGATGTTGCAGGTGCCATCGCCAAAGAAGGCCGCGGTCACCGCATCGCTGCTGGAATCGCCCAGGGCATCGCGCTTGTAGCGGCTGGTGAAGGCGGCCCCGAGGGCCACAGGAATGCCCTCACCAATGAAGGCATAGCCACCCAGCAGGTGGTGCTCCTTGGAGAACAGGTGCATCGAGCCGCCGCGGCCCTTGCTGCAGCCGGTCTCCTTGCCGAACAACTCGCTCATCACCTCGCGGGCCGGCACGCCGCAGCTCAGGGCATGCACGTGATCGCGATAGGTGCTGCAGAACCAGTCATGCTGCATCTTCATCGCCTTGATCACCCCCGTGCTCACGGCTTCCTGGCCGTTGTAGAGGTGAACGAAGCCGAACATCTTGCCGCGGTAGTACATCTCGGCGCACTTGTCTTCGAAGCGCCGACCGAGAGTCATGTCGCGGTAGAGCATCAACCCCTCATCCCGGGTCACCGTCGCCGGCGTCGAGGGATAGAGATTCATCAGCCGCTCGGCATGCAGGCCGACCTGATTGACATCGGCGGAGCAGGAGGGAGCACCACTGGTGGCGACGCCCTGTCCAAGATCGGCCTGTGTCATGGCTGAGGTCCTGCTCTCCGGGGACTCTGATGCTGGCCTGACTGTACGGGGTCCATCTCCAAAAGGTGCACGAAGGACGGCCAAAACCGAAGACTCTGCCTACAGTCACGTCCGATTAGCGCCCGCCAATCCGAGCTCAATTTGGAACTGCCGATCGACCACTTCCGCCTACTCGGCGTGAATGCCAGCTCCGACCGGCAGAGCGTGCTGCGAACCCTGCAGCAGCGTCTTGATCGCGCGCCAGACCAAGGCTTCACCCAAGACACTCTCCAGGCTCGGGCCGAGCTGCTGGAAGCCAGCGCCGACCTGCTGAGCGACGAAACCCGCCGCCAGGCCTATGAGCGGGAACTGACGGCCATTGCGGACAACGCCAACGGCTCCATCGCCGCCCTGGAGATTCCGCCCTCCCGTGAGGTCGGCGGTCTTCTCCTCTTAATGGAGGCCGGCCAAGCCCAGGAGGCCTTCGACAGCGCCGCCCGCGGCCTTCAGCCACCCCAAGCACCCGCCCTGGGCAGCAGCCGCGAAGCCGACCTGACCCTGTTGGCTGGCTTGGCCTGCCAGGGCACTGCTCGGGATTACCGCGACCAACGCCGCTATGAGGCGGCCGCCCTGACCCTGCAGCAGGGTCTGCAGCTGCTGCAACGCATGGGCCAACAGGCCGAACAGCGCCGAAAGCTCGAGCAGGACCTCAAGGAACTCCTCCCCTACCGGGTGCTGGATCTGATCAGCCGCGATCTCTCCGCCAGCGGCTCGCGCCAACAGGGGATTGCCCTGCTGGAGCAGCTGGTGCAGCAACGGGGCGGTCTCGAGGGCCACGCCGATCTGACCTTCCCCCAAAGCGAGTTCCAGCCGTTCTTCAAGCAGATCCGTCAGTTCCTGACAGCTCAGGAGCAGGTGGAACTGTTCAGCCGCTGGGGCGATGCCGGCTCAGCCACCGCTGACTTTCTCGCCAGTTTTGCCCTCACGGCCTCGGGCTTCTCCCAGCGCAAGCCCGAGCGGATTCTCGAGGCCTACGAGCGCCTGAAGAACAGCGGCCAGCCGGGCATTGAGGTCTTCCTCTCCTGCCAGCAACTGCTGCTCGGTCAGGTAGACGAAGCGGAGCGCCTCTTTGATCTCGGGGCGGATGCCGCCCTGAAGCAGTGGGCCCTGGAACAGGGGGACGACCCCCTGGCCCGCCTCTGCGCCTACTGCCGTGACTGGCTCACCCGCGAGGTGCTCGAGGGATTCCGGGACATCGACGTCGACGCCAACCTCGATGCCTGGTTCGCTGACCGGGATGTCCAGGCCTACATCGATCAACAGGACCGCATCCGCGGCCGCCAGTTCAGTGCCAAGACCGGCCTCGAGGCACCAACCGCCGCCGAGACCAGCAGCCCCTTTGGCGATTGGCCGAGCCTCGACCTTTCAGGCAGCTCCGATAGCCCCAGCAGCTTTGAGTCACTGGAGCAGGAGAGCGAGGACGACGATGACGAGCTCTGGGATGGCCCCCACTGGAGGTTCCCCGATCTCCAATGGCCCCAACTCGGCGGCCTGAACGAACGGCTGCAGGCACTCCCTAGCTGGGGGTTGCCGGTTGGTGCGGCCGTCGCTGCCCTCGTCCTTGGCTTCGGCGGCTGGATGGCCCTGAAACCGCGGGTCAGCGAGGTGGAAACGGCCGCCAGCAGCCCCCTGGTTCAACCCGAAACCCCAGCACCAGCCCCGCTCGAAGCCCCCTTCCCGCTCAAGGCGCCCGACCCCAGTGCCGGTCAACTACAGGGCCTACTGGAGGCCTGGTTGACGGAAAAAGCCGCAGTGCTCGCCGGTGGAGCCCCCAGCGAATCCCTGGCTGATCTAGCCAGCAGCGATCAAATCCAGCGTCTGCAGCGCCAAAGCCAGGCCAACCGCCAGCGCGGGGCCACTGAAACCGTCAAGACCACCATCACCGGCTTCAAGGTCAGCGACCGCTCCCCCGTCCGCATCGCTGCCCAGGTGGTCCTGACCTACAGCGATGAACGCAAGAGCAGCACCGGTCAGGTCCTCAGCAGGACTCCTGAGATGACCCTGCGCAACACCTACATCTTTGGCCGCAGGAACGGCAGCTGGCAGCTCGTGGCCTACAAGCCCACCGCCAAGAACTGACGCGCCCGACCCGCTGCCGAGACGGTCGCTTTTTACGATCACTCGATCACAGGCGCCCCCATGTTCGACGAGCTCTCCCAACGGTTTGAAGATGCCGTCAAGAACCTGCGCGGTCAGGGGGCCATCAACGAGGGCAACATCGACGGTGCTCTCAAGGACGTGCGCAGGGCCCTGCTGGAGGCCGACGTCAGCCTTCCGGTGGTCAAGGACTTCGTCGAAGAGGTCCGCAAGAAGGCCCTAGGGGAAGAGGTGGTGCGGGGCATTAGCCCCGACCAGAAATTCATTCAGGTCGTTCACGAGCAACTCGTGGAGACCATGGGAGGCGAGAACGCACCCCTGGCCCCTGCCGGCAAAGAGGGCGCCCCGGCGGTGGTGCTGATGGCGGGCCTGCAGGGCGCCGGTAAAACCACCGCCACCGCCAAGCTCGGCCTGCACCTCAAAGAGAAAGGACGCAGGGCGCTGCTGGTGGGGGCCGACGTCTACCGGCCCGCGGCCATCGAGCAGCTCAAAACCCTGGGCGGCCAGATCGGCGTTGAGGTCTTCAGCCTCGGCACCGACGCCAAACCGGAAGCCATCGCCGCCGCCGGCATCGAGAAGGCCAAGGCCGAAGGCTTTGACACCGTCCTGGTGGACACCGCCGGCCGCCTCCAGATCGACACCTCGATGATGGAGGAGATGGTCCGGATCCGCGAAGCCGTCCAGCCCGATGAGGTGCTGCTGGTGGTGGATTCGATGATCGGCCAGGAGGCCGCCGAACTCACCCGGGCCTTCCACGATCAGGTGGGCATCACCGGTGCGGTGCTGACCAAGCTCGACGGCGATTCCCGCGGCGGGGCGGCCCTCTCGATCCGCAAGGTCAGCGGCGCACCGATCAAATTCATCGGTACCGGCGAAAAGGTGGAGGCGCTTCAGCCCTTCCACCCCGAGCGGATGGCCAGCCGCATCCTCGGCATGGGCGATGTCCTCACCCTGGTGGAGAAGGCCCAGAAGGAGGTCGAGCTGGCCGACGTGGCCAAGATGCAGCAGAAGCTCCAGGAAGCCACCTTCGATTTCTCGGACTTCATCAAGCAGATGCGCTTGATCAAGCGCATGGGCTCCCTGGGCGGTCTCATGAAAATGATTCCGGGGATGAACAAGATCGACGACGGGATGCTCAAGCAGGGCGAAGAGCAGCTCAAGAAGATCGAAGCGATGGTTGGCTCCATGACCGAGGCCGAGCGCTGCGACCCCGACCTGCTGGCCGCCAATCCCTCCCGCCGGCGCCGGATCGCCAGCGGCAGTGGCCACACCCCCGCGGATGTGGACAAGGTGCTGCAGAACTTCCAGCAGATGCGGGGCTTCATGCAGCAGATGACCCGCGGTGGCGGAATGCCCGGCATGCCGGGGATGCCTGGAATGCCCGGCATGGGCGGAATGCCCGGGATGCCTGGAATGGGCGGAATGCCCGGCATGGGGGGAATGGGTGGCCGCGGTGGCGGCGGGATGCCCAAGGCCCCCAAACCCGCCAAGAAGCGCAAAGGCTTCGGCGAGCTCTAGGTGGTCACCCCAGAGAGTATTGTTGTCGTTTGCGCCCGATTCCCTGGGGAATCAACGCGCGTTTATCCAGTCAGCAAGGCAAGGCCACAATGATCAAGCTCCGCCTGAAGCGGTTCGGTAAGAAGCGGGAAGCGAGCTTCCGCCTGGTGGCCTGCAACAGCACCTCACGCCGCGACGGTCGTCCCCTTGAGGAGCTGGGCTTCTACAACCCCCGCACCAAGGAGACCCGTCTCGACACCGAGGCCATCCGCGCCCGTCTCGCCCAAGGCGCCCAGCCCACCGAGGTCGTGCAGACCCTGCTCGAGCGCGGCGGTCTGATCGAGAAGAAAGTGCGTCCCTCCGTGGTCGTCGGCCAGAAGAAGCAAGCCGCCATCCGCGAGGCTGCTGCCAAGCAGGCCGCTAAGGAAGCTGCCGAAGCCAAGGCTGCTGAGGCCGCTGCTGCTGCAGAAGCCGCCGCTGCCGCCGAAGAGGCTCCCGCTGAAGAAGCAACTGAAGCCTGAGGCCCTCCCCCATGCCCGGGGCTGAAAGCCTCACGGCCTTCACCATCGACCTTCCCGACCAGGACGCCGCCATGGCCCTGGCCGGTGAAGCTGAATCGACCCTGCATCGCCTCGAAGCCCTGACTGGTGCTTCGTTGGTGCTGCGGGGTCTTTCGCTGCAACTGCGCGGCAGGCCGACCCAGCTGGAGCGGGCCGCCGGCCTGGTCGAACTGCTGCGGCCCCTTTGGCAGGAAGGCCAAGGCATCACCCAGGTGGATGTGCAAACCGCCCTCTCCGCCCTGGATACGGGCCGCGGAGAGGAGCACCAGCAGCTGGGGAAACAGGTGCTGGCCCGCAGCCAGAGCGGGAAGCTGCTGCGTCCCCGGACCCTCAAACAAAAGACCTACGTCGAGGCGATCGAACGCCACGACCTCACCTTCGCCCTCGGTCCCGCCGGCACCGGCAAGACCTTCCTGGCGGCCGTTCAGGCGGTCCGAGCCCTCCAGGAGCGCAAGGTGGAGCGGCTGATCTTGACCCGCCCGGCCGTAGAGGCCGGCGAGCGACTGGGCTTTCTGCCTGGGGATCTGCAGCAGAAGGTGGACCCCTATCTGCGGCCCCTCTATGACGCCCTGCACAGCCTGCTGGGACAGGAGCGCACCGCGGCGCTGATCGAGAAGAACGTCATTGAGGTGGCGCCGCTGGCCTACATGCGGGGCCGCACCCTGGCGGAAGCCTTCGTGATCCTCGACGAGGCGCAGAACACCACCCCCGCCCAGATGCGCATGGTGCTGACCCGCCTGGGGGAGGGCTCAAAGATGGTCGTCACCGGAGACCCCACCCAGATCGACCTGCCCCAGGGGCAGTTGAGCGGCCTGATCGAAGCCGCTCAAGTCCTGGAGGGGGTCGAGGGCATTGCTGTCTGCCGGCTCAGCGCCGCCGATGTGGTCCGCCATCCGCTGGTGCAGCGCCTGGTCACCGCCTACGCCGCCCGGGATGCGGCCAAGGCCCGGCGTTAGTCGGGGGATCCACACCCCCAAAGGGCACACAAGCTGGAGATCGCTGGCAGGATGAAGCCAGTCATCCTCTGTGCCATGCCGGCCAGCAGCAATTTCCAGGAGGCCATCCGCGAGGCGCAATCGAGCGCCCTCGTGGGGCCCAACGTGGTCAATAAGGCGCTGCCCTACGTGGGTGGCGGCATGGTGCTCACCGCCGGTGGCGTGATGGGCGGCCTGGCTCTGTTGGCCAGCAACCCCGCCAGCTTCATGCCCCTGTTCTGGGTGGCCCTGATTGGCAACTTCATCCTCTTCTTCGTGGCCCAGAACGTGGCCCTGAAGGCGAACAACAGCACCGCGCTGCCGCTGATGGCGGCCTACAGCCTGATCACCGGCTTCACCCTGAGCGGCATCGTCGCCCTGGCCATCGGCACCGCCGGCATCGGAGCCATCGGCACCGCGGCTCTGGCCACCGGCGTCACCTTCGTGGCCGCCTCGGTCATGGGCCGCCGCATGAGCGACAGCGTCGGTCAGGCCCTCAGCGGCGTCGTCGGCCTGGGCATCCTCGGCCTGGTGATCGCCATGGTCGTCCAGATCGTTGGCGGCATCTTTGTGCCCGGCTTTGGCATGGGCGGGATGGAGCTGCTGATCGCCGGTTTCGGCACCGTGATCTTCGTGGGCGCCGCCTTCGTGGACTTCTACACGATGCCCCGCACCTACAGCGACGACCAGTACCTGGCCGGTGCGCTGAGCATGTACCTGACCTACATCAACCTCTTCATCTTCATCCTGCGTCTGGTGATCGCCCTCAACGGTGGCGGTCGCCGCGACTGATCCCGTTCCCTGGTTCATCCAAGCGCCCCAAACGGGGCGCTTTTTTGATGCGCCGAGGGGGCGCCTCAGCCCTCCGCCACGGCCAGCACCGCCTCAGCAATCGCCGCGGTCTGAGCCGCGTCATACCCCCAGCGTTTGAGGAAGGCCACGTCCTCACCGCGGCCCTCGGTCGCCTCCAGCAGAACTTCCAGGCGGGCCTTCACGGCCTCAGGCTCCAGCAAGCGCAGCAGTTCGGTGCAGCGCGCCTGCACCCGCTCCGATCCCGCCTGCTGCGCCTCATCGGCATTGCGCCCGTGATGCAGCGCCATGGCCGTGCTCATCGCCAGGTTGCGGGCGCTGAGATCCACCACGCCATCGCCGGCCTGGCGCAGGGCCAAGACCACCGGATCCGGCAGACGATCCATCAGCGGGCAATCCCCCGCCAGGGAGACCACAAAGAACCCCCGGGCGCCATCCCGGCTGGCCACCAGCTCAGAGACCCGATCGCCGATCACCTCATCGCTGAGTTCACCGTTTTCCCAGAGCCCCAGCCATTGGGCTGTGATCTCCATCGCCTGTTGAAACGTGGGCTCCAGCGGGGCGGCTTCGGTCATGGGGGAGGTTGAACTGCCAAGGTGAGGCTATGGAGTCACACGACCAGCTGCCGCCATTGCCAGATCTGAGCGATCTGCCGGCCGAGGCCATGGCGGGGGGCTTCAGCCTGGGGCAGAGCCCCGAAGGATTTCGCTCGGGCTTTGTCGCCCTGGTGGGACGGCCCAACGTGGGCAAATCCACCCTGATGAATCAGCTGGTGGGGGAGAAGGTGGCGATCACCTCCCCCGTCGCCCAGACCACACGCAACAGGCTGCGGGCGATCCTCACCACCCCCACAGCCCAGCTGGTCCTGGTGGACACCCCTGGAATCCACAAGCCACACCACCTGCTGGGGGAGCGGCTGGTACAGACCGCCCGCGGTGCCATCGGTGAAGTCGATCAGGTCCTGCTGCTGGTGGATGGCAGCCAGGCCGCCGGCCGAGGCGACGGCTTCATCGTGGAACTACTGGAGCGCATCAAGGTGCCGGTCCAGGTGGCGCTGAATAAATCCGACCTGGTGGACCCGGCCCAGGCCGCCGAGCTGGAGGCCAGCTACCGCGAGCTGGTGCCCGGTTGGCCCCTGCACCCCGTCAGCGCCCTCAACGGCGAGGGGACCGAGGCCCTGGTTAGTGCCCTCGCCGCGGAGCTTCCTGAAGGACCTCACCTTTATCCACCGGATGCGGTCAGCGACCAGCCGGAGCAGCTGCTGCTGGCGGAGTTGATCCGTGAGCAGGTTCTGCAGCACACCCGCGAGGAGATCCCCCACTCCGTCGCCGTTCAGATCGAGCGGGTCGTGGATGACAAGGAACGCACCGCTGTGCTGGCCACCGTCTTGGTCGAGCGCAACAGCCAGAAGGGCATCCTGATCGGCAAAGGCGGCAGCATGCTGCGCCAAATCGGCACGGGCGCCCGGCAGCAGATGCAGAAACTGATCGCCGGTCCGGTCTACCTGGAGCTCTTCGTCAAGGTCGTTCCAAACTGGCGCCGCAACTCCTCACGGCTGGCGGAATTGGGCTACCGCGGCGACAGCTGAGAGAATCGCCGCCATGAGCGACAACGCCTCCTTCCCCCCCGACTCGATCGAAGCCTTCCTGCGCTTCTGCGACGGCGAGTGGATGAGCCTTCGGTCCCGTTTCGTGCTGGGCGATGACAGCGACGCCGGTGAGGGCGACGAGTGGCACAGCAGCGAACGCGGCGAACTGGTGGTCCGCTACCTCGAGGGGAACCCCGGCGGGCTGAGCGTCGGGCCCAAGGAGCAGGCGCCCAAGCAGCTGCAGTTTCAGGCCGATGGGCAGTTCCACGCCGGAGATCAGCAGGGCCGCTGGACCCTCTGGCCCGACAGCAGCCTGGAGCTGGTGATCGAGCGCGATGGCAACGAGATCCGCGAGCGGATCTGGTTCAACAAGCCCAACCTTCGACTGCGCTCCACCATCGAGCAACCGGCCGATGGCACCCCCGGCCGCGCCAGCTTCAGCTCTGAGATTCGCCGGGTGAGCCGGCCCGCCGCCTGAGCGATGCGTCTCGATGTGGTCAGCCTGACCCCGGAGGCCTTCGCGCCGCTGCAGGGTCTTGGGGTCATCGGCCGCGCCTTCGCCGCCGGCCGTGCTGAGCTGCACGTTCACAACCCCCGGGATTTCGCCACCGACCGCTACCGCAAGGTGGACGACGAGCCCTATGGCGGCGGTGCCGGCATGGTGCTCAAACCCGAGCCGGTCTTTGCCGCCTACGAATCGATCCCAACCCAGCCACGCCGGCGCACCCTGTTGATGTCACCCCAGGGGCAGCCCCTACGCCAGCAGGATCTGCGCCGTTGGGCTACGGACTACGACCAGCTGGTCTTCCTCTGCGGCCACTACGAAGGATTCGACGAACGCATTCGCTCCCTGGCCGATGAGGAGGTCTCGATCGGCGACTTCGTGCTGACCGGAGGTGAACTGCCGGCGATGACGATCATCAATGGCGTCGTGCGTCTGCTGCCGGGCACCGTCGGCACCGAGGCCTGCCTGGAGGAGGAAAGCCACAGCGCCCTGCTGCTGGAGCACCCCCACTACACCCGCCCGGCCGACTTCCGCGGCATGACCGTCCCGGACGTGCTGCGCAGCGGCGACCACGGCGCCATCGCCCGCTGGCGCGCCGATCAACAACAGCAGCGAACCGAAGAGCGCCGGCCCGATCTCTACGCCCGCTGGCAAGAGCAGCAGCAACAGCAGTGAGCCGTTAGGCCTCGGTCTTCTGCAGCCCCTTGAGGGCACCGAGCAGAGCCGCCGGGCTTTGCGGGTCGACCATCAGCACGCTGCCCCCGGGGGCCTGGGCCATCGATTCGCCCATGGTCATCCAGTCACCCGCGAGCAGCAGGCGCATCGCCTCGGCCGCCTCGGGATCGGCCTGCATCGCCTTGGCTAGGCGGGTGGCGGCATCGGCGCGGGCCTGGGCCAAGAGTCCCTGCTGTTTGGCCTGGGCCTCCGCCTCCAGCAGCAGGGCTTCCTGCTTGGCCCTGGCATCGAGCACCAGGGCTTCGGCCCGGCCCCGGGCTGCATTGAGCTGGGACTCCTTCTCGCCTTCTGAGCGCAGGATCGCGGCGCGCTTCTCCCGCTCGGCCGTCATCTGCTGCTCCATCGCCTGCTGCACCCCGCGGGAGGGCTGAATGTCCCGAAGCTCCACCCGCGTGACTTTCACGCCCCAGGGGTCGGTGGCGGAATCCAACTCCTGCAGCAGCGCCTCATTCACCTCCTGGCGGGTGGTGAAGGTCTGATCGAGATCGAGCTTGCCCATCTCGGCGCGGATCTGGGTCAGCACCAGATTCACCATCGCCGCCTGCAGGTTGTCGACCGAGTAGTAGGCACGCTCGTGCTCCAGCAGTTGCCAATAGACCACCGCATCCACCTCGATGGCGACGTTGTCGCGGGTGATGCACTGCTGCGGCGGGATATCCAGCACCCGCTCCTTCAGCGACTCATGGCTGACCACCCGTTCCACCACCGGAAGCACCAGGGAGAGCCCCGGCTGCAGCTGCCGGTCGTACTTGCCCAGTCGCTCGACCAGGCGGGACTGGCCGCCGCTGGTGACCTTGATGCTGTTCAGCCCCAGGAAGGCCATCACCACCAGGGCCGGCAAGCCAAACAGCGCTTCCATTGGCCCATTTGATCCGTTGGCTTCAAGCTAGGCAGCAGCTGCCTGATCGCAACCCCGTGACCGCGCTGCTCTGGTTTCTGCTGGGCCTGGTCCTCCTGGCCCTGGAGTGGCTTGGGGTGGAGTTCGATGGCCTGCTCGCCGCGGCCCTGGCGGCCCTGCTGGTCTCCCTGCTCAGCGCCTGGCTGCCCCTGAACCTGGGACTGCAGCTGCTGCTGTTTGCGGGGGGCTCGGTGGCACTCCTGCTCGTGCTGCAGCGCTGGTCAGCGCGCAAGCGGGAACGGGCCATTCGCCAGAGCGAGGCCTCCCAGTACGCGGAGGTCATCAGCGGCTTCGAGGCCGGCAGTGACCAGGGACGGGTCCTCTGGCACGGCCAGAGCTGGGCAGCGGAGAACCTCGTACCCCGTCAAGCACTCCAGCCAGGCAGCCAGGTCCTGGTGATGGGGCGCGACGGCACCAACCTGCAGGTGCTGCCGGAGGATGCGACGGGCACCTAGGTTCCAAACCCAGGAGCAACCGTCACCCATGCGACTGCGGATCGGCAACGGCTACGACATCCACCGCCTGGTGCCCGGTCGGCCGCTGATCCTGGGCGGGCAGCAGCTGGAACATCCAGGCGGATTGGGGCTCGATGGCCACAGCGACGCCGACGTGCTGGTGCACGCGATCATGGACGCCCTGCTGGGCGCCCTCTCCCTGGGGGACATCGGCAAGTACTTCCCCCCCGACGACCCCAAGTGGAAAGGAGCCGACAGCCTGGTGCTGCTGGAGCAGGTCGTGGCCCTGGTGACCGAGCGGGGTTGGCGAGTGGTCAACGTGGATTCGGTCGTGATCGCCGAGCGCCCCAAGCTCAAGCCCCACATCGAGGCCATGCGCAGCGCCATCGCCAGCCGCATGGGACTGGAGCCGGATCAGGTGGGCGTCAAAGCCACCACCAATGAAAAGCTCGGTGCCGAGGGCCGCGAGGAGGGGATCTCCTGCCAGGCCGTGGCGCTGCTGCAACAGTCATGAGGCTGCTCGCTAGGGTCGCGGCACTTGTGCTCTGCCTGGCGATGCTGCTGGCCGGCCATCCCGACGTGGCGATCGCCACCAACGCGAAGCCGGGCGGTCAGCTGGAGGTCGTCGTCGTGGAGCACCTGCGCATCAAGGTGCCGGCCGACGGCCGCGCCGCCTGGCTGCAGGCCGAGCAGGGCAGCTGGGAGCCCTGGCTCAAGCAGCAGGACGGGTACCTCGGCCGTGACCTGCTCTGGGACAGCGAGCGGGAAGAAGGCACCCTGCTGATCCGTTGGGCCAGCCGGGAGCAGTGGAAGGCCATCCCCGAGACGGAGGTGGAGGCGGTGCAGGAGCGCTTTGAGCAACTCGCTCGCGAAGCCACGGGCCAAGGCCAGGGCAATCCCTTTCCCTTGGTCTTTGAAGGGGAACTGATCCCCGCGGCATGAGCGAGCAGGCCCGCCTGGATCTGCAACGCCGCCAACGCCTGGGCATGGCCGAGGCGATCTGGGGAGAGCACAAAACAGCCGAACAGATTGCCGCGATCCTGCAGCGGCAACAGGACAGCGGCGAGCTGGCCCTAGCCACCCGGGTCGATCCCGCCAAAGCCCAGGCCGTCGCCGCACTGCTCGCCCATGACCCGCAGCTGCAGTTCCACAGCGATGCCCGCTGCCTCAGCCTTGGCGCTGCGGCGGCGGCCCGGCCGGCGCTCGGCGAGGTCCTGGTCCTCAGCGGCGGCACCAGCGATCTCCCCGTCGCCGCCGAGGCGCAGCTCGCCCTGCGATGGCATGGCATCAGCTGCGCAATGGTGCTGGATGTGGGCGTGGCGGGCCTGCACCGGCTGCTGGATCAACTCGAGCGGCTGCGCCAAGCGCGGGTGTTGATCGCCTGCGCCGGCATGGAAGGCGCCCTACCCACAGTCTTGGCGGGCCTACTGCCCCAACCGGTGATCGGAGTGCCGGTCAGCGTTGGCTACGGCGTCAGTGCCGGCGGCCAGGCGGCCCTGCACGGAATGCTGGCCAGCTGCGCTCCGGGCCTGAGCGTGGTGAACATCGACAACGGCTATGGCGCGGCCATGGCCGCCCTGCGGATCCTGCTCAGCAGTGGGGCCGCAGCGGAGCACTGAGCGGGCGCTCGATCTCCAGCACCGCCTCCACCCAGAGACGCATCGAGCGGGGCAGTCGCCCCTGTTCGTAGCGATCCAAGGCCTCCATCAACACGGGGGTGTTCACCCACTGCATCGATCGCCGAGCCATTCACGCAACGCCGGTGCACCGCAGTGTGCTGAGCACCCCGAGGGGGTGCAACTAGCCCAGGCCGAATCTGCGGCTGGCCTTCAGGATTGGCCCCGGCGCAACGCCGCGCTAACCCTCAGACCGCCTCGTGGCGGCTCAGCCACTCCAGCTCGCGGGCCCGCTCTTCGCTCTCCACCTTGTTCAGGCGGCTGAGCAGGGCCTGCAGATCCACGCCGGCCAATTCACCGTTGGCCTGCCACTTCATGGCGGAGGTCTCGGCGGTGTGGCGCGGGGTGGACACGGTCTGAAACTGAAGTCTTCAGACCCTACAAATTGAACCCATTGCTTAACAACGGGTTTTGGCGATCAAGAGCCGAAGAGATTCTTTAGTTCCTCAATTCTTGAGGAAATCCAAAGAGCCCAATCAGAGGTGCTTCAGCTGCGGATAGGCCGTAATCAACTCATCAGCACTCAGCACATCACCCGCCCCTTCCGGCTGCCAAATCACTTCCAAAGCCAGCAGTTGACTGGACGGAACCGAACCCAGGATGCGCAGGGTCTCGCGCAAGTCCTCGGAGCCATTCACCGGCTTGAGGGTCAGGCGGCTGCGGCTGGCCACCAGCAGGGTGACGGCGATGTAATCGCTGACGGCATCGGCATCGCCGGCCGGGCCACCGCTATTGGCGCTCACCGTTCCCGAGACGTTGCTGGTGACCTCGCTGCGCAGCTTGCTGCGCTCGGTCATCGACAGGCGATTGAAGGTGGATTCCGCAGCCTGGAAGGGAACCTGCCCCACCTCAGCGTTGGCATAGACCCAGAGATCCGGCTGGCGCAGCAAGGCCAAGGTGCTGTCCTGCAGGACCCGCTGAAGGCCGCTGCTGGTGCTGGTGTCGGCACTGCCGGCGAGCTGTCTCAGGTCCTGCTGCAGCTCCCGCGCCGAAGCCAACAGACCCACCTGCAGTTGGGCGATCGAAACCGGGCCATCGCTTGGCGCGCGGTCGATGGCACCGCCCTGCATGCCCGCCGGCAGGGAGCCGCCGCCACCGCCGCCGCGCACTGCGTTCACCAGAAGACCCACCACGGCCATCAGGATCAGGAAGCCAAACAGGCCGCCGCCACCAAAGAAGAAGGGCACCACGAAGGGGAAGCCGAAGCCGCCGCCATAGCCGCGCTGGTAGCCGCCGCCGCGATAACCGCCTCCGCTATAACTCCGTGGCATGGGGGCGGAACGGAAGCTGCCGCCGCCGATGCGACCGCCACTGGCTGCCTGGCTGGCCTGAGGCATCCCCAGCAGGAGTGTGAGCACCAGGGCTGGAACCATCAAGCCGCTGAGCAGCCGTCTCACGAGCGAGGAGGGACGTGAAGCGGCCACGGCAGAGCTCTAGCTCGATGGAATCTAAGAACCCCCGCCGACGATGGTGACCACCTCCAGACCATCGGCTTCCCGAACCGGCTGCTCAGCCCAGCGGGCGCGAGGCAGGATCTCGCCGTTGAACTCCACCACCACCAGTTGGGGGCGGTAGCCGAGGTGTTCCAGCATCTGCACCAGGTTCAAGCCCTCCGGGCAGCTGGTGGTTTCGCCGTTGACCCGAATCTCAATCATTCCCCCAGGACCTCCAACAGCTCGCGGGCGGCCTGGGCAGGATCGGCCGCCTCGGTGATCGCCCGCACGACGGCCACCTGGGTGGCACCGGTGGCCAGCACCGAGGGGAGGTTCTCCTTCTCAATGCCGCCGATCGCAAAGAAGGGAATGGCGCTCTCCGCAGCGGCCTGGCGGACGTAATCCAATCCCACCGGTTGACGGCCAGGCTTGGTCGGCGTGGCGTTCACTGGTCCAACGCCGACGTAATCACAGCCATCGCGCATGGCCTGCTGCAGCTGCGCCAGGGCATGGGTGCTGCGGCCAATCAACTTCTCCGGCCCCAGCAGCTGCCGCGCCAGGGCCGGCGGCAGATCCCCCTGGCCCAGATGCACTCCATCGGCATCCACCGCCAGGGCGATGTCGATGCGGTCGTTCACCAGGAACAGGGCCCCATGGCGACTGCAGAGCTGCCGCAGCGCCTGGGCCTGCTGCAGGCGCACAGCATCGGTGATCGGTTGGCCATCGGGACCCAGGCTTCCGTCCTTGGCGCGGTACTGGACCAGGCGAACGCCGCCCTCCAGGGCCGCCTCCACCACGGCCTCCAGCCGAGGCGAGGGACTGGTCACCAGGTAGAGCCGCGCCGCCCGCAGCCGCTCCCGCCGCTCCTGCCCGCCGGCACTGGCTCGCATCACATCCACCTCCAGGTCATAGAGGGCATAGCGAACCGCCGCGGCCTCCTCAGCCAGGCGATCATCCACGCCACGGCCGAATTCCTCCAGGACCCGCAGGGCTTCCTGCACCCGACCGCAGTTCGCCGCGACCACTGCCTGGGGTTGCTCCCGCTCCCGCTGGGCGGGATGCGCCATGCCCGTCGCCACATCACCCGCCGCGTCGCGGGCCCGCTTGTAGCGCTCGTCATGCAAGCGGCCCAGGCGTTGGCGCATGTCCTTGCTGCGGGCCACCAGATCCGCCCGATCCAGTCCAAAGCGACACCAGTCCTCGATCACCCGCAGCCCTTCACGGGCGCGGTCCAGGTTGGCGTCCAGCAACCGCAACACCGCAGCCGGCTGTTCAGGTGTGGTCATGGCGTCTGCACGGGCAGGACTCTCTGCTTAGGTTTGTGGCGCAAACCAAAAGGAATGGCGATGGCCCAGGGCGAATCCGACAGCCCAATGGTGGTGCTGATCTCAGGGATTCTGCTGCTGGGGGCGATCGCCGCCTTCATCGGCTGGGGCCTAACCAACGCCTACCCCGGCAGCTGACTCCAACAGCGCCGCGGCGCTCTCGGCATCGCGCTGGATCTGCTGCACCAGGGCCTCGAGGTTCTCGAAGCGCTGTTGGCTGCGCAGCAGCTGCACCGGCTCCACCAACAGCTCCCTGCCGTTGAGATCGAGCGTTCGGCCGAGCAGATGAACCTCAACGGCCGAAGGGGCCGTGGGATCCACCGTGGGCTGCGGGCCCAGATTCATCACAGCCGCCAGCCGTTCCTCACCGAGCCAGGCCCAAGCGGCATAGACCCCCTCGAGGGGCAAAAACTTGCGGCCATCCACCTGCAGGTTGGCCGTGGGCCAACCCAGCTGACGTCCTAAACCGCGGCCGCTGACCACGGTTCCGCCAAAGCGATAAGGACGGCCCAGCAGCCGGGTGGCCTCCAGCAGATCTCCTGCCGCCAGGGCACGTCGGATGCGACTGCTGCTGAATTGCTCCTCCCCCTCGGCCAGCAGGGGTTGGATCTGAACCTCGATGCCCCGTTCAGCGCCGAGCTGCTGAAGGGTTGTGGTCGTGCCGCTGCGGCCTGCGCCAAAGCGGAAGTTGGCGCCCACCACCACCAGGCCGGCCTGGAGCTGCTCGTGCAGCACCTGCTGCACGAAAGCCTCGGGGGAGAGAGCCGCCAGCTCGCGGGTGAAGGGCACGAGCACCAACTGCTCGATCCCCAGGGGCTCCAGCAGGGCCAATTTCTCGCTGGGCAAATCCAGCCGCAGGCGCGCCTCGGCGAAGAGCACCTCCCGGGGGTGCGGCCAGAAGCTCACCACCGTCGGCACCAGATGCCGTTGGGCGGCGCGTTCGGTGACGGCCGCGATCACGCTGCGATGCCCCGGGTGCAGACCGTCAAAGCTGCCGAGGGCCACCGCCGTCGGCCCCTTCGCCTGCCCTGGCTCGAGCGCTGCAATCACAACCAAAAGCGCTCGAGGCCTCGCCAGAGGCATTCTCCCATGGCAGGTTTGGGCATCCCCCCACGTCCCATGGCCGATCGCCTCGACTTTCAGCTGCTCTCCCTAGGGCTGAGGCGGATGGCCTGGATCCGCTTCTGGACGCAAACCGCCCTGGGGATCGTGGTCGTGGGGGTGCTGCTCTTCAACAACATCGGCGGCAGCCTGGCCCGCAATTCCGAGCGGGCCCTAGGTCTAGGACCGGGCCTCTCCCTGACGACCCTGTCCTTCTTTGTGTTGCTCTACAGCCTCTGGCAAGGCTGGTTGATCGTGCGGCTCGGGCGGGCTTTAGGCAGCGGCGCGAAGCCCAGCCGCAGCGAAGCCGGAAAGCTGATCAAACGTGGCCTGCTGGCGGATGTGCTGGGGCTGGTCTTTGCCTCCGTGGGCTATCAGTCCCTGGCCGGCAGCCTGTTTGTCCAGGCCTCGCTGCAGGCCCCCGGGTTCTTTGGCTCTCCGGTGGGGGGCACCAGCGCCCGCAGCCTGGTGGGCTACCCGATCACCTCCATCGAGATGCTCTCGGTGCTGAGCAACACCCAGGTGCTCTTCGCCCACACCATCGGTCTGATCTTCTCGCTCTGGTTCCTGCAGCGGATCTACCGCTCGAAGTGAGGCGGCTTAAGGGCTGAGAGGTCTCCGCGCCAGAACAACTCCGGCTGCAGTGGGGTCAGCGAGACACCGCCTGCGGCCACATGGGCCACATCGATGGGCCACTCCTTGGGACCGGCGACTTCGGCCTCGAGGTCATTGGCGACCTCACCGGCCAACCAGAAGTAGGTGCGGCCGCGGGGGTCAGCGCGCTTGACGAATTGGTCGGTGTAGCGGCGAACGGCCTTTCTGCACCAGCGCAGTTGCCCGATGGACTCCAGCGGCAGGGCCGGGACATTCAGGTTGAGGAGCATGCCCTTGTCCCAGTCCTCGCGGCGGCTCTGCTCGGCCACATCCAGAGCAATGCGCGCCGACGCCCCAAAGTCGCGCCACTTGTAATCGGCGCAGCTCACCGCCAGGGCGGGCAGGCCTTCGATGGTTCCCTCCATCGCCGCACTGACCGTGCCGGAATACAGGGTGTCGGTGCCCAGGTTGGGGCCGTGGTTGATGCCCGAGAGGACCATGTCAGGCCACTCCTCAAGCAGGGCAAAGAGGCCCAACTTGACGCAATCGCTGGGGGTGCCGCTGCAGGCCCAGGCGGTGACACCCTCCGCAAAGAGCTCGTCGGCCCGCTCGGCCCGCAGGGGGGTTTGCAGGGTCAGGCCATGGCCCGTAGCGGAGCGCTCCTGATCGGGGCAGACCACCGTGACCTGATGACCGCGCCGCAGGGCCTCAGCCGCCAGGGCACGGATGCCATCAGCGAAGACGCCATCGTCATTACTGATCAGGATCCGCACAGTGCCCTCACGCCTGGCCTGAGGCTAAGGGGCCTGAAACAGGCGTCTACCTAAAGTCGGCGCTCGTTGAAGTCGATCCTTGAGCGCCACCGTCAGCCTGCAGCAGCTCACCGATCAACTCGATCAGCTGGAGGCCCAGGCTGCCCAAGAGATCGCCGCCGCCGCGGATGCCGCAGCCCTCGAGGAGCTTCGGGTGGGCCTGCTGGGCAAGAAGGGTCGGCTCTCCGGGGTGCTCGGAGCGATGGGCAAGCTGCCCGGCGATGAGCGGCCGGTGGTCGGTCAGCGGGCCAACGCGCTCAAGGAGCAGGTGCAGAGCCTGCTGAGCGATCGCCTGCAGGCGGTGAAGAGCGCCGCGATGGCCGAGCGCATCGCAAGCGAGACCCTGGACGTGACCATGCCGGCGAGCTTCACGCCGGTGGGACACCGCCACCCCCTGATCAGCACGATCGAAGAAATCGTCGATATCTTCTCGGGCCTCGGCTACCAGGTGGAAGAAGGACCTGAGATCGAGAGCGACTTCTACAACTTCACCGCCCTGAACATCCCCGAGCACCACCCGGCCCGGGACATGCAAGACACCTTTTATTTGGGCGATCACCAGCTGCTGCGCACCCACACCTCTCCGGTGCAGATCCGCCACCTGGAGAACAACGCCCCACCGATCCGCATCATTGCCCCGGGGCGCGTCTATCGCCGCGATGCCGTGGATGCCACCCACTCGCCGGTCTTCCACCAGGTGGAGGTACTGGCCATCGATGAGGGACTGGACTTCAGCCATCTGCGCGGCACGGTGACGTCCTTTCTGCAGCAGTTCTTCGGCGATCTGCCGGTGCGCTTCCGCGCCAGCTACTTCCCCTTCACCGAACCCTCAGCCGAGGTGGATGTGCAGTGGCGCGGCCGCTGGCTCGAGGTGATGGGATGCGGCATGGTCGACCCCGCCGTGCTCCAGGGCATGGGCATCGACCCCGAGCGCTACAGCGGCTTCGCTGCCGGCCTGGGGGTGGAACGCTTCTGCATGGTGCGCCACGGCATTGATGACATCCGCCGCTTGTTTACGAGCGATCTGCGGTTCCTCGAACAGTTCTGATCCCCATAAACTCTGGGGGACCACCTGAGCTGCTCCTTGCCCTGCGTCGGACTGATCATTAACGACGGCAAGGACCTGGCCCTGTCCACCGCCGACACGATTGAGGCCCGCCTGCTTCAGGCGGGCTACGACGTCCTGCGCGCCAGCAGTGCCGCCGGAATGGTGGGTTTCGCCAATCCTGAGCAACACCTGCGCAGCAAGGGCCACGTTGCCTGCGTCCCGCCCCACTTCGAAGCCGGGATGGACATGGCCATGGTGCTGGGGGGCGATGGCACGGTGCTCTCGGCCACCCGAATGACGGCACCGATCGACGTTCCGATCCTGACGATCAACACCGGCCACCTGGGCTTCCTGGCAGAGACCTATCTGCCCAAGCTCGAGGAGGCCCTCGAGCAGGTGATCGCCGGTCAATGGACGGTGGAGGAACGCACCACCTTGGTGGTGACCGTGATGCGCGGGGACCAGCGCCGCTGGGAACTGCTCTGCCTCAACGAGATGGCCCTGCACCGCGAGCCGATCACCTCGATGTGCCATTTCGAGATCGCCGTGGGACGCCATGCCCCGGTAGACATCGCCGCCGATGGCGTGATCCTCTCCACCCCGACGGGCTCCACCGCCTATGCGCTGAGCGCCGGCGGACCGGTGATCAGCCCTGACTGCCCTGTGCTGCAACTCACTCCGATTGCGCCCCACTCCCTGGCCTCACGGGCCCTGGTCTTCAGCGATCAGGAGCCGGTGACGGTCTTCCCCGCCACCCCGGAGCGGCTGATGATGGTGGTGGACGGCAGCGCCGGTTGCTACGTCTGGCCGGAGGATCGGGTGCTGATCCGCCGCAGTGAGCACCCAGTGCGGTTTGTGCGCCTGGCGGACCACGAGTTTTTCCAGGTGCTGCGCAACAAGCTCGGCTGGGGCCTGCCGCACGTGGCCAAGCCCGGCGCTTGATGGGCGACATCTGTGTCCTGCTGCTGGGGGAAACGTCCGAGGCCCTCGCCGATCGTCTGAGCGCCTCGGGGTACATCCCACTGATCGGCAAAAGCGGCTTGCAACAAGCCAGCCAGGGCGGGTGTGAGCTGGTGGTGCTCTCGGCCGAGTGGGGAGCGCGCATCCAGGAGTTGCGCGCCCACCTCGGGGCGCTTCCGATGCTGCTGGACATCGTCGAGGACAGTGTTCCCGCCCGCTCCCAGGTGCTGATCGAGGGGGGCGATGACTTCTGGCTGTCCTCCGCGGGCGCCAGTGACCTGCTGACCCGGCTGCGGGTGCATCTGAAATTGCAGGACAAGCAACGGCCGCCGCGGGATCTGCTGCAACTGGGGGACCTCTCGATCGTCCCCAGCCGCCATGAGGTACGCCGCAATGGCCAAACCATCGCCCTAACCGCGCGGGAGTACGCCCTGCTGGAGCTGCTGATGCGGCATGCCCGCGAGGTGGTCAGCCGCGAGCGGATCCTGGCAACGGTCTGGCGGGATCAGCAGGGCGCCGCCAGCAACGTGATCGAGGTCTACGTGCGCTACCTGCGGCAAAAACTCGAGACCGGCGGCGGCAAGCGCCTGATCCACACCGTGCGCGGCCGGGGCTACTGCCTCAGCGACGGCCCTCCCCAACTGGGCTAGGGCGATGCCAACTCCCGCTCTGCCGCCCCAGCAACTACCGATCGAGGCCCAGTGGTGCCTTCAGGAGAAGCAGCCCTGCATTGCCCTCGAGGTGGCCCGCAGCCAAGAGCAACAGCGGCGAGGGCTTCAGGGCCGCCCGCCCTTGGCTCCGCTGCGGGGCATGTGGTTCCCCTTCCCCAAGCCGCAACCCCTGCGCTTTTGGATGCACAAGACCCCGGCCTCCCTCGACATGGTCTTTCTCAACGGCAACCGGGTGATCGCCATTGAGGCCGAGACGACTCCCTGCCCGCACCTGCCCTGCCGCAGCTATGGCCCCGTGGAGCCAGGGGATGGGGTCGTGGAACTCGGGGCAGGAGAAGCCAAACGCCTGGGCCTGCGGGTGGGGATGCCCGTGGTGATCACCCCGATTTCTTCTGTCCCCGCAGGATCAACACCGGATTAAGGGGCGCCAGCCGCGTGCCATCGGCCAGGGCCGCACCGCGCCAGGACTGGTGCTGACTGATGCTCACCGTGAGGCCAGCACCCTCGAGAACGGGGCGCAGCTCCGCCAAGGCTTCAACGGTGGCCAGGGGGATCACGACGATGCCAGCGGGCTTCAGCCGATCCAGAACGGCCCGCAGCAGCGCCGACCGATCGCAGCCGCCGCCGCCGATCAAGACGCGGTCAGGGTCCGGCAACTCCGAGAGAGCATCGGGCGCCCGGCCTTCGATCACACCCGCGGGAACCACCCCCAGTCGCTGGGCATTGGCGCGGATCAACTCCGCCGAACCGCCGCGCTGCTCCAGCGCCCAAAGCTGCAGACCCGGCCGCAGCCGCAAGGCCTCCAGACCAATCGAGCCGACTCCAGCGCCGAGATCCCAAAGAACGCCAGCGGCCGGCAGCTCCAACTCGGCCAAGAGCTGAACGCGCACCTCCCGCTTGGTCATCAGACCCGGCCGATCGGGGTGCTGCAGGTAGGCCCCATCGGAAATGCCCAGCAGGGGCAGGGATTCCGGCGGCGTAGGGGCCGGGACCTCCGCCAGCAACACCACCAGGTGCAGCGGGTCGAGATCAGCGGGCAGCGCAGCCGAGGGGGCCAGCCGCTGGACCCGCTCTCCCGGATGCCCAAGCCGCTCACAGAGCCAGAGGCCATAGGCCTGCTCCAGACCCGAGGCGCGCAGCAGCTCACGGACTTCTTTGACCCCACCGCGGCTGGGGTCGGTCAGGACCGCCAGGGCCTCTGGCCGCTGCTGCAGGCGCGCAGCCAAGGCGCCGGGATCACGGCCGTGCAGGCTGATCCAAGTGGCGTTCTGCCAGGGGCGCGCCAGGCGCGAGAAGGCCAGCTGCAGGGAGCAGGGAGCCGGATGAAACCGCAAGCGCTCGGCACCAAGGCCCTGAATCAGCAGCCGGCCGATGCCAAACCAGAGGGGGTCTCCACTGGCCAACACCACGGCCTGCCCCTGCCCCTGAAGCTGATCGAGTAGTGCGCTGGGCTGGTCACTGGCAATCAGCCGCGCACCACTCCAGCCGTCCCAGGCCGTCAGGGCGTCGTGCAGACGCAGGGGCGCGGCCACCAAGGGGGCCTGGCGCAACAACTGCTGCTTGTCGAGGGGCAGCGATGCCGGAGCGCCCGCGTCGGTGCCAATCACCTCAATCATGGGTGCATTCTGCTGCTGAGCGATGAACCCCTCCGATCGCCGTCAACGCCTGCATGACTTGGTCGTCGCCCTGATCGCGCAACAGGGCGACCTGGACCTGCTGGATGACGACAACAGCGGCAGCCTGGCCGTGGCCCAAGGCAACCCCGCGGGATGGCTAGAGCGCAACCGCCGGGTGGTGCAGCGTTACCAGGCCTTGGTGCGCTCCGCCGCCACCCTGGATGCCCTGGTGGAACAGGAGGCCAACGAACGGGCCAACCCCTCTCAACTCTGACAAGCTGGCGGCACTATTAGCTGCCCCATGGCGCGCCTCGGCCTCTCCGCCCTGAAGTCCCTGCTGCGCCGCACCGGCCTCAGTCGCGCCTCACGCCCCTCCACCTGGCAGCCCCAGGCCGCCAGCTGGAGCCGAGCCTTCGGTCAGGGCTGGGCGTCGCCCTACACCGTTCGCTACGCCAGCAACCTGGACGACGGCCCGAACCATGGGATGCCCCTCGGCGGCTTTGGCGCCGGCTGCATCGGCCGAGCCCCTGACGGCTCCTTCAACCTCTGGCACCTCGATGGCGGCGAGCACTGGTTCGGCGTGTTGCCCGACTGCCAGTTCTCGCTCTTTGAAAGCAACGGGACAGAGCAACGGGCCCACGCCCTGGCGGTGAAGCCCAACCGGGATGACTCACGCCCCGAAGCCGCAGACCCCCTCTCCAGCTGGAGCTGGTATCCCGCCAGCAGTGAGCAACGCCAAACCGGCACCTACGCCGCGCGCTATCCGCTGAGCTGGAGCCACTACCAAGGGGTCTTCGAGGCCGAGGTCAGCTGCGAGGCCTTCAGCCCGATCCTCCCCGGCAACTATCAGCAGACCAGCTACCCGCTGGCGACGTTCGTCTGGACCCTGCGCAACCCCACGCGCCAGGCCCTGGACCTCTCGCTGATGCTGAGCTGGCGCAACACCTGCGGCTGGTTCACCAACACCGATTCATCGGCAGAGGTGCACTTCCGCGATGACGGCAGCCCCGAGCACAACTACGCCCCGGCCATCGGCAAGAGCGAGGGCCATCGCAACGATTGGATCGACGACGGCTCGCTCAAGGGAGTCGTCCTAGGGGGTGATGTCTCCTCTCCGGTCGCCGAAGGGGAAGGGCAGTGGTGCATCGCGACGCAGGAGCAAGCCGGCGTGAGCATCCAACGCTGCAGCCGCTGGAATCCCCAGGGCGACGGCTCGGAGCTCTGGGGCAGCTTCAGCCGCGATGGCTCGATCCCCGAGAGCAACAACAACCGCCGCAGTGGAGCAGCCGAGCCCGTCAGTGCGGCCCTGGCGGTGCGCTGCCGCCTGGAGCCCGGCCAGAGCATCGAGATCCCGGTGGTGATCAGCTGGGACCTGCCGGTCACGGCCTTCGCCACCGGCACCAGTGCCCTGCGGCGCTACACCGACTTCTTTGGCGCCAGCGGCAAGAACGCCGCCGCCATCGCCGCCGAAGGTCTGCGGGACTGGCGCAGCTGGCGCCAACAGATCGAGGCCTGGCAGCAGCCGGTGCTGGAGCGCAGTGATCTGCCCGAGCCGCTGCGGATGGCGCTCTTCAACGAGCTCTACGACCTCTGCAGCGGCGGCAGCCTCTGGAGTGCCGCCAGCCGCGAAGACCCCGTCGGCCGATTCGGGGTGCTGGAGTGCCTGGACTACGCCTGGTACGAGAGCCTGGACGTGCGGCTCTATGGCTCCCTGGCACTGCTGCAGCTCTGGCCGGAGCTCGACAAGGCGGTGCTGCGCAGCTTTGCCCGGGCCATCCCCGCGGCCGATGCCACGCCACGGCCGATCGGCTGGTATTTCACCCAGGGCAAGGGGCGCGTGGAAGCCGCCCGCAAGGTCAAAGGCGCTACACCCCATGACCTGGGGGCGCCGAACGAAAAGCCCTGGGATGCCACGAACTACACGGCCTACCAGGACTGCAACCTCTGGAAGGACCTCGCCAGCGACTACGTGCTGCAGGTCTGGCGCACCTTCAAGCTCGCCCCCAACGGCGAGGACCTGCGCTTCCTAGCGGACTGCTGGCCGGCCGCGGTGGAAGCCCTGCGTTATCTCAAGACCTTCGACATCAACAACGACGGCCTACCCGACAACGGCGGCGCTCCGGATCAGACCTTTGATGACTGGCCGCTCAAGGGCGTCAGTGCCTACTGCGGCGCCCTCTGGATTGCCGCGCTCGAGGCCGCCCTGGCAATCGCCCAGCAGCTGCAACTGAGCACCGGCCTGGACACCTCGGCGGAGCAACAGGAATTCAGTGGTTGGCTGGCGCAGGCGCGGGGGAACTTCGACAGGCTCCTCTGGAACGGGGAGTACTACGACATCGATGCCGAGAGCGGCACGCCGGTGGTGATGGCCGATCAGCTCTGCGGCGATTTCTATGCCCGCCTGCTGGGCCTGGAGCCGGTGGTGAGCGAGGCCAACAGCCGCAGCACCCTCAATGCCGTCAAGGACTCCTGCTTCGAGAAGTTCGAGGGCGGCAGCCTGGGCGTTGCCAATGGCCTACGCCGCGATGGCACCCCCCTGGATCCCAAGGGCACCCACCCGCTGGAGGTCTGGACCGGGATCAACTTCGGCATCGCCAGTTACTTCCGGCTGATGGGCGAGACCGAGACCGCCCTGGCGATCACCTCCGCGGTGGTCAATCAGGTGTATTCCGGCGGCCTGCAGTTCCGCACCCCCGAGGCGATCACGGCCGTCAACACCTTCCGCGCCTGCCACTACCTGCGGGCCATGGCCATCTGGGGGGTCTGGGCCACCCACACCGACTGGCAGCGGATCCCGGGGGCGGAGCGGGGCTAAGCGGAACCACAACTCGGTTCCATACGCTGGCCTCAGAGCAATGGTGTTATGGCACTACTTCGTGTTGCCCTCTCCCTGCTGATCGGCGGGGTAATCGCCTTGGGATTGGGCCAACCCGCCAACGCCCAGGTGCACCTGCACCCCGATGAGAACGGCACAGAGATCGTGCGCAGCCTCGAGAGCCTGCGGGATCTGGACTACCAGAGCTGGCAGGCCGTGGCCTACCGCACCGGTCCCCCGGGCGGCCCCGTGACCCTGCGGATCGTCGGCTACCCCGGCCGCGTCCGCCTGGATCACCCCACCTCCTTGATCGTGCACTCCGGCCGGGGCAGTTGGGAGCTCGAGGACATCACCACCGCCAACCCCAAGCTGGCCGCCGATGGCCGGGATGCCGCGGCCGAATTTGACCTCAATCCACTGCTGGCCGAGCTGCACCAGAACCGCCCCCTACGCCTGGAGCTGCCAGGAGTGTTTGTGGAGCTGCCCGTTCCTCCCTTTGTGGTCGGTGAATGGCGCAGCCTGCCGAGCTGGCGCGACGCCGGATGAGCAGCAGCGCCTGGCGGCCCTGGATGCAGCGGGCCCTGCAGCTGGCCGCCCTCGGCGCCGGACGCACCAGCCCCAACCCTCTAGTGGGTTGCGTCGTCCTCGATCGCCAGGGGGCACTGGTGGGTGAGGGCTTCCACCGCCAAGCCGGCACGCCCCACGCCGAAGTCCATGCCCTGCGCCAGGCCGGCGAGCGCGCCCAAGGCGGCACCGCCGTCGTCAGCCTGGAGCCCTGCTGCCACCACGGCCGCACGCCCCCCTGCAGTGAAGCCCTCATCGCCGCTGGGGTCCGCCGGGTCATCGTGGCCATGCGCGATCCCGATCCCCGCGTGGCTGGCGGCGGCATCGCCCAGCTGCAGGCCGCCGGCATCGAGGTCATCAGCGGGGTCTGCGAAGCCGAAGCCCAGGCCCTCAACCGCAGCTTCATCCAGCGGGTGCAAACCGGGCGCCCCTGGGGAATCCTCAAGTGGGCCATGAGCCTCGACGGGCGCACCGCCCTGCCCAATGGCGCGAGCCAGTGGATCTCCGGCCCCCCGGCCCGCGCCTGGGTGCATCAGCTACGGGCCCAATGCGACGCGGTTCTCGTCGGGGGCGGCACCGTCCGAGCCGACAACCCCCTGCTGACCAGCCGCGACCAGCGCAGCCCGGAGCCGCTGAGGGTGGTCCTCAGCCGCAGCCTGGATCTCCCGCAGGACGCCCAGCTCTGGGATCAAAGCCTGGCCCAGACCCTGGTCCTCCACGGCAGTGAGGCCCCAGCCGAGCAACAGCAGCAGCTCGATCGACTCGGGGTGGAGCACCTGGCCCTGGCGGAGTGCCAGCCCCGGGCAGCCCTGGAGCTCCTGGCCCAGCGGGGCTGCAATCAGGTCCTCTGGGAATGCGGAGCGGAACTGGCCGCCGCAGCGCTCCGCGAGGGTTGCGTGCAGCAACTGGCAGGCGTGATCGCCCCGAAACTGCTGGGCGGCCTGGCCGCTCGCACCCCCCTTGGCGAGCTGGGGCTGGTCGATGTCAACCAGGCGGAGCTATGGCCGCAGCAACGGCTCCGGCGCCTCGGCAACGACTGGCTATTGGAAATGCAGCACTAGTCGTTCCTTTGCTCTTCGGCGATCTCTTCCTCGACGTCCTGAACAGTGAAGCGGCTGATCAGCAGACCCATCACCAGGGCCAAGTAAATCGTCCCGGAGACCGCCACCATCACGCTCAACATCTGGCTTTGGGGCGTCACCGGACTGATGTCGCCATACCCCGTTGTGGTCAGGGTGATGAAGGCGTAGTAGTTGAGCTCAACAAAATCCAAAGAGAAAATCCGGGCCGCCTGCCCCGCTGAACCATGCAGCAGGGAGACATCCTTGGCCACGGAGTTCAAGAAGCTCCCTGGAGCAAGCGACTCCAGTACGGCAAACAGCAGCCCCGCCGCCAGACCCACCAGCAGGTAGCCCGCCAAGGCCCCCATCAACACATCCCGGCTAATCAGTCGCTCCTGCGCGAGGTTGCGAATCAGGCGCTCACAGCTCCATGCCACCAGCAGCGTCCAGACAAACAGCAGCGGGAAGCCCGCCTGGTTGGCATTGGCACCGGTGAAGTACCAACCCATCGAGGACGCAAAGGTCAGCAGCGCCAGCAGGCGATAGACCCGGGAGCGTTGCAGCGACCATCGGCCTGACTCCAGGGGTGCCCCCAAGCCGAAGCTCAGCACCCACGGCAAAGACAGATAACCCAAGGCCGACAGCTGCCGCATGCCCAGCGGAAGCATCAAGCAAGCGATCACCGTCAGACAGTTCGCCAGCAGCAGGCGATAGCCGAGCTGGCGTTGGTTCTTGCGGGCCATGGCCCAGTCTGGCGATCAACCAAACAGGGGCAACTGGTCCGAGCTGGCTTTGGCTTTGGGTTTGACCGGCCCCTCAGCCGCCCAACCCTCCGGCGACCAGCCCTGCATCAAGGGCTCCAGGGCCCGCAGGCCCGGCCCATCCAGGGGCTCCATCCAGGCCTCCTCCAACCCCTCAGGAACGATCACCGGCATCCGGTCATGCAGCGGAGCCACCAAGGCATTGGGCGTGGTGGTCAGCACGCAGCAGGTCTCCACCTCACTGCCATCCGGTCCGATCCAGCGATCCCAGAGACCCGCCAACCAAAAGATCCCGCCATCACTTGGGGCCAGCCGATGCCCCTTCTCGTAAAACCCATCGGCCGGCAGCAGGCAGCGCCGATGGCGCCAGGCGCCGCGAAAGCTGGCCTTCTCCGCCACGGTCTCTGATCGAGCATTGAAGGGCCGGGGCCCGTTCAAGGGGTCCTTGCTCCACTCCGGCAGCAGCCCCCAGAGCATTAAGGCCGGACTGATCTGACCGTGCTCCTGGCGTAGGGCCAACACCGGCTCCCCCGGGCGAATCAAGGGCCGCGCCGCGTAGTGCGCCAGCAAACCGTCCGGCAAGCCCCCTCCCAGCCTGGGCAGCAGCTGGTCCAGACGGGAGGTCAGGGAGTAACGACCGCACATGGTCTGACCGGCCCCCGTTCGGTTCTCACCCCCCACTGGGGCATTGCAGCAACCCTAGTTTGGGGCAAACGCGCACCCGTCGCATGCCTATCCGCAAGGACGACACGCCCCCGAACCGGCGCTTCGGCATCGTCAATCTGCTGCTGATTGGCTTTGGCGTGCTGCTGCTGGTGAGCAGCTTCCTGCCCAACCAGGGCATGCAGCAGGTGCCTCGGGTTCCGTACTCCCTCTTCGTCAGTCAGGTGGACGACGGCAACGTCCGCCGTGCCTACATCACCCAAGAACAGATCCGCTACGAGCTCAAGGCCCCTCCGGAGGAGGACGCCCCCTCGGTGCTCGCCACCACGCCGATCTTCGACATGGATCTGCCGAAGCGGCTGGAGGAGCACGGTGTTGAGTTCGCCGCCGCTCCGCCCCAGAAGCCCAGCTTCATCACCACGGCCCTGAGCTGGATCGTGCCGCCCCTGATCTTCATCTTGGTGCTGCAGTTCTTCGCCCGCCGCTCCATGGGCGGCGCCCAGGGTGCCCTGAGCTTCACCAAGAGCAAAGCCAAGGTCTACGTCCCGGATGAAGAATCCAGAGTCACCTTTGCCGATGTGGCGGGTGTCGATGAGGCCAAGCAAGAGCTGACCGAGATCGTCGACTTCCTGAAGTCGTCGGAGCGCTACACGGCGATCGGCGCGCGCATCCCCAAGGGCGTCCTGCTGGTGGGCCCCCCGGGCACCGGTAAGACCCTGCTGTCCAAGGCCGTCGCCGGTGAAGCGGGCGTTCCCTTCTTCATCATCAGCGGCTCGGAGTTCGTCGAACTCTTCGTTGGTGCCGGCGCCGCCCGCGTGCGGGACCTCTTTGAAGAGGCGAAGAAAAAAGCGCCCTGCATCATCTTTATCGACGAACTCGACGCCATCGGCAAGAGCCGCGCAGGCTCGATGGGCGTCGTCGGAGGCAACGACGAGCGCGAGCAGACCCTCAACCAGCTGCTCACCGAGATGGATGGCTTCGCCGCCAAGGACAAGCCCGTCATCGTCCTGGCCGCCACCAATCAACCCGAGACCCTGGACGCCGCCCTGCTGCGCCCAGGCCGCTTCGACCGGCAGGTGCTGGTGGATCGCCCGGACCTCTCGGGCCGCAAGACCATCCTCGACATCTATGCCCGCAAGGTGAAGCTCGCCCCAGGGGTTGATCTGGACAAGATCGCCCAGGCCACCAGCGGCTTTGCCGGTGCGGACCTGGCCAACCTGGTGAACGAAGGCGCCCTGCTGGCCGCCCGCGCCATGCGGACCTCCGTTGAACAAGGTGACCTCAACGAGGCGATCGAGCGCGTGGTAGCTGGCCTTGAGAAGAAGAGCCGCGTCCTCCAGCCCGACGAGAAAAAGATCGTGGCGTATCACGAGGTCGGCCACGCCATCGTCGGCCACCTGATGCCCGGCGGCAGCAAGGTCGCCAAGATCTCGATCGTTCCCCGCGGCATGGCGGCCCTGGGCTACACCCTGCAGCTGCCCACCGAAGAGCGCTTCCTGAACTCCAAGGAAGACCTCGAGGGTCAGATCGCCACCCTCCTCGGCGGCCGCAGCGCCGAAGAGATCGTCTTTGGTGAGGTCACGACCGGTGCGGCCAACGACCTGCAGCGGGCCACCGACATCGCAGAGCAGATGGTCGGCACCTATGGGATGAGCGACATCCTTGGCCCCCTGGCCTACGACAAGCAGGGCGGCAGCCGCTTCCTCGGCGGCGCCAACAACCCTCGCCGCGTCGTCAGTGACGCCACGGCCCAGGCAATCGACAAGGAGGTGCGCACCCTGGTGGACCGCGCCCATGACCGGGCGCTTTCGATCCTTCGCCACAACCGTGAGCTGATGGAGAGGATCTCCCAGCAGATCCTCGAAAAAGAGGTGATCGAAGGCGATGACCTCAAGGATCTGCTCGCCAGCAGCGTCATGCCCGAGGACGCTCAAGCCATCGCTTGAGCTCCAAGGGGTTGACGCGGGGGCCCGTCATCTCGGATAAGGGTTCTTTGAAGACGGGCCCATGGCTGCACTGAGCGGCTATTCCTCCCTCTCCGAACTCAGCGGACGCGACTTCCTCTCGTCAGCTGACGTCAGCGCGGAACAAACGAGAGCCCTGCTTGACCTGGCCGCGGACCTCAAGGCCGGCCGCACCCGCGTCGATCTGGGCGGGAAGGTGCTGGGCCTGATCTTCAGCAAGGCCTCCACCCGCACCCGGGTGAGCTTCACGGTGGCCATGGCCCGCCTGGGCGGCCAGACCATCGACCTCAACCCCCAGGTCTCCCAGGTGGGGCGCGGTGAACCCGTGGCCGACACCGCCCGGGTGCTGAGCCGCTACGTCGACGCCCTCTCGATCCGCACTTTTGCCCAGGAGGAGCTGGCGGAGTATGCGCACTGGGCCTCGGTTCCGGTGATCAATGCCCTAACCGACCTGGAGCACCCCTGCCAGGCCCTGGCCGATTTCCTGACCCTGCAGGAGGCCTTCGGTTCTATCGAGGGGCTGACCCTCTCCTACGTGGGGGACGGCAACAACGTCGCCCACTCCCTGATGCTCTGTGGCGGCCTGCTGGGGGTGAACATCCGCGTGGGCTGCCCCGAGGGCTATGAGCCAAGCGCTGCGGTCCTCGAGCAGTCCCGGGCTCTGGCAGGCGGTCGCTGCAGCATCGAGGTCATTCAAGAACCTGTGGCCGCCGTGCGCGGTGCCCATGCCCTCTACACCGACGTCTGGGCCTCCATGGGCCAGGAAGAGGAGAAGGGAGAACGGGAACAGGCCTTTAACGGCTGGTGCCTCAATGAGGAGCTCGTAGCCGAGGCCGACCCCAAGGCCATCGTCCTGCACTGCCTGCCGGCCTACCGAGGCCTGGAGATCAGCGCCGGGGCGATGGAGGGCAGCAGCAGCCGGATCTTCGATCAAGCAGAGAACCGCCTGCACGCGCAGCAGGCCCTGCTGGCAGCCCTGCTCTCGTAACAGCCGGTTGCCAAAGCCAAGACCCAGCGGTACAAATGTATTGACGAACAAATGCATTGCCGGTGCCCGCTGGATCGCCTGAGCCCCTGACCACTGCCCAGCAAGAGCTCTACGACTGGCTCTCCCAGTACATCGGCGAACATCGCCATAGCCCCTCCATCCGCCAGATGATGGAGGCCATGGGGCTGCGCTCGCCGGCTCCCATTCAGAGTCGCCTGCGCCACCTGCAACAGAAGGGATGGATCACCTGGAAAGAGGGCCAGGCCCGAACCCTGCAGCTACTGGGCGACGCCCTCGGCGGCGGCATTCCAGTGCTCGGGGCCGTGGCCGCCGGCGGCCTGGTCGAAACCTTTGACGACGTCGAGGAACGTCTAGAGCTCGAGCCGGTGCTGGCCACCCGCGGGCTCTTCGCCCTGACCGTCAACGGGGACTCGATGGTGGACGCCCACATCGCCGACGGTGACGTGGTCCTGATGGAACCCGTCAGCGAACCGAGCCGCCTGCGAGAAGGCACGATCGTCAGCGCCCTCGTGCCCGGCAGCGGCACAACCCTCAAGCACTTCCACCGCGATGGACGCCAGGTGCGCCTAGAGGCCTCTAATCCCGCCTACGAACCGATCCTGATCGATGCCGATCAGGTGGCGATCCAAGGGAAGCTCGTCGCTGTCTGGCGCCAGGTTTAGACCCTCTGCGGTGTAAGCTCTTCCTATCGAAAGCACGGCCTCCGGGCCATCCCTGACGACCAGCGTCAGGTGAGCTCATCGGTATCAAAAGGGGCCATAGCTCAGCTGGTAGAGCACCTGCATGGCATGCAGGGGGTCAGGAGTTCGAGTCTCCTTGGCTCCACTTTCTAAAAGCCCGGTCTATGACCGGGTTTTTTAGTACCCAGACTGAGCGTCTCAACCTGCCGAAGCGGACCTCTAGGGCGATTCTTAGGGCGTTTTTGCCTAAGCAGAGCCTCCAGCAGCTCAGATATGGGGCCGTGAAGCCGATTTCGCCCTAGGCGTTAGGGCGTTTTCAGGGCAGTTGGCTCTACCAGCAGTGCTCCTGATCAAGCTGCGGCAGCAGGTCAAAAAAACGCCGCTAAGTTGCGAGCACCGCTCAAAACGGAAGTAGGCCCGAAGGGCTGGCGGTTGCGTTCGAGTTTGCGCCGCAGTCGTTCGGTGATGCCCAGATCAGCGGTGCACCAGAGACGATCCATCTCACGGATGAAGTGGGCAGCGACCTGCGGGGAGCGGATCACCAGCAGCACCTCGTCGTTTTGATCGGCGGCAGACGGCAAACAGTTGAAGCTGCCAGCGATGACGGTCTTCCCGTCGATTGTTGGCTATTAGATAATTATCAACTTGAACATTTCTGAATACCTGCCAAGTAAGTGGATAAATTGTCCATGTATCTTATCGTAAAAGGTAGGAGACGGATTGCCTGAAATCATGGAGTTTCAGAGGGGCATTAAAGAATGCCAGGATTTTGAATCCATCCATAAGACGAAACCTGACTGTTCATAGCCTCGATGGATGCGTCACCAGAGGTCATCGCAGAAATTTGACCAACCGTTAGATCACCACCGATATACAACGCTTCGAGAGAACCAGCACCATAGATTCCTATCCCACTCACGCC